>JBKQIY010000049.1:0-3286 GCA_052148155.1 Acidimicrobiia bacterium
GCGGAGTGATGTCCTTGCGCCAGGTAGGCGATGCCGAGACCGACGAGGATTGCTCCCGGGATCAGAGTCCCGATCAGCGTCCCGCTCGAGGAGAGCTTTGCGACCAGTCCAACTCCCCGCGAGGAGATGAACACGCCAGCCCAGAACAACACGATGATGACGACCGCGTTGTAGACGCCGTTGGCGGCCAGGTTCGGATCGATGACGTAGGCGAGCAGGGCCGGGTAGTAGAAGATCGTCTGGGCAAACTCGCACCAGACGGCCAGGAGCCCCATCGGGGCGGACACGCCTTCTTGCACCCAGTTGTAGACGCCACCCTGCCAGCCGGACGCCAACTCCGCGGCGACGAGGGACACGGGTATCAGGAACACGAATGCAGGCAGGACGTACAAGAACACCGAAGCGAGACCGAACACCGACGTGGCTGGTGCGGACCCGAGATAGCCGACGGATCCGACCGTCATCATCGCCAACACGGTCCAGGAGATGTACCGACGAGGGGGAGCCTTGGCCGTACTCCCGGGCGCCGCGGCGGTCGGCGCCTGGTCGGAGAAGGCTCCGTCGCCAACCGTCGGGCGGGGCTGACGGTGTCTTCGTACCCACATGGACTACCGACCCACCTCTTGTCGTCGCCGCGTCAGGACGGTCGGCGACCGTTACGGCGCGGAACCGACCCCTCTCGGACGGTGCTGCGGTCTCGCCGGTCGGCGCGCACCGTGTCCGCAGACGTCGACGGGTTAGGCATCACGCCAGACGATCGCCGCTTCCCAGCCTTCAAGGTGCAGCGATCCGTTCACCCGTTCGCCGTCTCGGGCTCGGATCGTCGACATGCGGATCGTGCCGGTCCCGGCGTCGGAAACGTCGACGGCGTCGTCGCTGCAGTTCATGGCGACGACGGTGCGGTCGCCGCGCTGCCATGCCCAGTACCGGTCGTCGGAGCTCGCCAACGTCGTGTACGAACCGCGACGCAGTTCCGGTAACGCGTCGCGTAAGCCGATGAGGTCGCGGGTGAGCGAAAGCAGCGAGTCGGGATCATCGCGTTGATCGGCAACGTTGCAGGCCGCAACGTCACCGAACGGCAACCACGGCTCGACCCCGGCTGTCGTGTAGCCCGCACCCCGGTCGCCGGTCCACGGCATCGGTGTCCGTTCGGGATCGCGTCCGACGCGGGCGCCGTGAAAGACGCCGACCGGGTCGAGGACCCGATCTTCGGGGATTTCGGTGTCGGGCATGCCGATCTCGTCGCCGTAGTACAAAAACGGTGTGCCGCGTAGACCCATCAACATCATCATCGCGGCGCGGGTCTTGGCCGGATCGTCGCCGGCCCAACGGGACGGGAAACGGTGGTTGTCGTGATTGCCGACGGTCCACACCGGCCAGGCGTCCGCCGGCAGGTGCTGTTCGGCCTGCTCGATCGAGGTGCGCAGATCGGCGGCACGTAACTTCGAGTGCAACAACGTGAAGTTGAACGCGAGGTTCAGTTCGTCGTTGTTGCCGTAGAACGAACCGAGCTGGGACGGGTCGAGCACGTACGTCTCGCCGATCAGCACACGGTGCGGGTCGTAGCTGTCGGCAAGCTGGCGCCAGCGGCGCAGCACGTCGTGCACCTCCGGACGGCACGAGCTGTACACATCTCGTTGGCCGCTCATCTGCACCCACCACGGGTCGTCTTTGGTGGCGAGCGGATTGTCTCGCAGTTCGGCATCTTTGATGATCGAGTGGCACACGTCGATGCGGAAACCGGCGACGCCGCGGTCGAACCAGAACCGCAGGATGTCGTCGAACGCGTCGCGTACGTCAGGGTTCCACCAGTTGAGATCCGGCTGCGACGACAGGAACTGGTTGAGGTAGTACTGGCCGCTTCTGTCGTCGAAAGTCCAGGCCGGGACACGCGGATCGAAGGCCATCACCCAGTTGTTCGGCGGGGAGCCGTCCGGTTTGGGATCGGCCCACACGTACCAGTCGCGATGTTTCGACGTCGGCGACGAGATCGAGTCTTGGAACCAGCGGTGCTGGTCGCTCGAATGGTTCGGGACGAGGTCGAGCATCACCCGGATGCCGCGCTCGGCGGCTTCGCCGACCAGTTCTTCGGCGTCGGCGAGCGTGCCGAGCGCCGGATCGACGTCGCAGTAGTCGGCGACGTCGTAGCCCCAGTCCCGGTTGGGTGAAAGCATGATCGGATCGAGCCAGATGCCCTCGACGCCCAACCAGGCCAGATGGTCGAGGCGGGCGGTGATCCCACGCAGGTCGCCGACACCGTCGGCGTTGGTGTCCATGTAGGACCGCGGATAGATCTGGTACAGCACACCGTCTCGCCACCAGGTGCGGTCCGGGGAATCGGCAGGCATCTCAGGCATGCGCCGAAGCTAGTGCCCGGACCGGCAACGTTGGTCCGGTTCAGTTAGTCGACGGCTCTCGCGTCCGAGTCGTGGGGTGTCGGAGCGATCGGCCGACGAGGTTCGCGAACGCCGCCCGGTCCATCGTCGTCGTCGCCGCGGCCGTGACGTGCGGAACGTGCTTGCTTTTCGATCTCGAACTGCTTGGCAGCAGCCATCGCCCGCGCCTTCGCCTGCAGACGACGGAACTCCGCCTCTTGGTCAGGCGACCGTTCGCGCTGTTCCACGACTACAGATTGCCACAAGGTGAGGCGTCGTCGAGCCTTGGCCAAACCGGGCAAACCTTGCCGGTCACGGCACTAGCTCGTGGTGGGCGTCACACCTTCGGCAGCGGACCACATGCGCGCGTAATGCGAATCGTGGGCGAGAAGCTCGTCGTGGCTGCCGTTCTCGACGACGCGGCCGTCGTCGATCACGACGATGCGGTCCGCGAGACGGGCGGTCTGCAGCCGGTGGGCGATCAGGATCGTCGTACGCCCGTGCGCGGCGACACCCATCGCGGCCTGCACTTTCGCTTCGGTCTGGAGGTCGAGGTTGGAGGTCGCTTCGTCGAGCAGCAGGATCGCCGGGTTGACCAGGTGGGCACGGGCCAGCGCGATGAGCTGCCGTTGACCCGACGAAAGCGAACGTCCCCGTTCGCTCACCCACTGGAGATATCCGCCGGGAAGCGACGCGATGAAGTCGTGAGCTCCGACCTCACGGGCCGCGGCTTCGACCTCGGCGTCGCTGGCGTGCTGGTGGCCGTAAGCGATGTTGTCGCGAATCGTGCCCGAAAACAGGAACGCTTCTTGCGGAACGACACCGAGTTGTTGATGGAAACCGACCTGGTCGTAACGGTTGATCGCGACGTCGTCGACCAGCACGACACCGGACGTGGGGTCGTAGAACCG
>JBKQIY010000050.1:0-61494 GCA_052148155.1 Acidimicrobiia bacterium
CAGCACCGTGGCCATGAAGTCGTGCCGGGCAATCGGGTCGAGCATCGCCACCGGCTCGTCCAGCATGAGCAGCCGCGGCCGCCTGGCCAGCGCCAGGGTCAGCGCGAGCTGTGCCTGCTGGCCGCCCGACATCTTGCCTGCCTTCTGCTTCAGCGGGATGCCCAGCTCGGCAAGCCGGGCCTCGGCAGATGCCTGGTCGAAGCGCCGGTTCAGGTTGCGAGTCAGGTGCAGCATGTCCGCCGCCGACAAGTTCTTGTACAGCGGTGTGTCCTGGGCGACGAACGCGATGCCGTCCAGCGCCGCGGTCGACCCGGCCGGCCGTCCGCCGAGGACGGTGATGGCGCCCGCGGACGGCGCCGCCACGCCGACCGCAAGGTTCAACAGCGTGCTCTTGCCCGCGCCGTTCGGGCCGATCAGCGCGGTCACGTGACCGGCGGGGATCGCGAGCGAGCATTCGCGCAGTGCCCAGGTGCTGCCGTATCGCTTGCCCAGACCGCGTGCCTCGATGACGTTCACGCGACGCCCTCGGTTTCGTCGCTCGCCGCGCCGTGGTGGTCGCGACTTCCACCACGACGCTCACGGAAATCCCGCAGCACGCTGGCGACAAGCGCCGTGATCCCGTCCTCGTCCAGTCCCGCCGCGTCCGCGCTCACGACCCAGCCGACAAGCGAGCGGCGCAGATCGGTGAGCTCGGGCAGCGCGACCTGAGTCAGTGTCGCCTCGATGAACGTGCCCTGGCCGGGCCGCCCGACGGTGAGGCCCTTCGTCTCCAGCTCGCGGTAGGCCTTCAGCACCGTGTTCGGGTTGATGGCCAACGAGGCGACCACGTCCCGGACCTTGGGCAACTGATCGCCGGGTGTGAGGTAGCCGAGCCGCAGCGCATGCTCGACCTGGTGCACCAGCTGCAGGTAGGTCGGCACACCCGAGGCAGTGTCGAGCCGGAACTCGATCGGCGACACGCCCTGCCTGTCCGGCGTACCCCCGCCTCCGCCAGAACCGGGCGGCGAGGCACCCGCGCCACCGCTGAGCTCTTTATCTATGGTCATAGGTAAAGAGTACAGACTGCGGTGTGGCTGTCAAGACAGCGCGGTCGGCCGCGGGAGCCAGAGTCGGAGGCTCACGAAATCCTCGGGGCACTCGGGCGCGCGGCGGCGAGGGTGTGAGCGATGACGTGCCGACCGGTCGCAAGGCGCGCCGCGGATGCCTCTGTCGGTCCTCAATCAGTCCTCAGCGCAAGGAGAAACGACGAAAAGCGCCGAGGAACTGCGTACGGCGAGTTGGCAGCCGCCGGGCCAACTGGTAGCCGTCTAGGTTACACTTCTACTTTCTGAAATGGTTCTACGAAAGGGTCCCATGTTGGCCGATAGCCATGAGGTGTACCCAAACGCGCCGCTGGCCTTCGTGACGGTAGAAGTCCGCTTTCCAGGTGAAACAAGCCAGGGAGTAGCGGGCGTGGTCCAGCGGGCGTTCCGGGAGGTCCTCGGCGACGAGTGGGTGATCGAGCAACTGACCCAACAGGAGGTCACGTTCGGGATCAACCTGGGCGGCCCTCCGGCTCAGTCAGTGCGTGCCGTGAACATTCCGCGCTTCACGGTAAGGGACCGCACGAGCGCGGTCGTCTTGACATCGAACAGCGTGACGATTCAGACGACCCGGTACCCCGGCTGGCCGGACTTCCGAACCGTGCTCGAACGTGTCCTGCACGCAACGCGCGATCTCGCGGAGCCCGACGGAGTCGCGCGGGTCGGCATGCGATTCGTGGACGAAATACGCGTGCCAGAGGTAGGCGAGAACGTCGACCAGTGGGCGCCCTGGCTCTCGTCAGAGATTCTCGCGCCGGCGATGACGGCAATGAGCAAGGCTGGGTGTTCTCCCGTTACCTGGACAGGTGTCGCTCAGTTCGGCCTTGGCGATGCAAAGCAGCTCGTTCTTCGCTATGGCCCGCAGAACGGCTATGCAGTCAGTCCGATCGGGCCGCTGCGCAGACTGAACCCGCCGGCACCGGGCCCGCTGTTCCTACTCGACTTCGACAGTTTTTGGGAGCCAGCCTCGATACCTCTCTTCGACGTGGACGCTCTGTTGAGCGTGTGCGACACACTTCGCGCTCCCACTCGCTCGCTGTTTGACCTTCTGGTGACCGAGAAGCTGGTCAACGAAGTTTTTCGGAAGGAGAGCTAACGATGACAGACACGCTGCAACAAGCGCCGACGGGCGGTGACACCGTCGCCGCGCCGCCGGAACTGAATGTATCCAGAACCCGAACCATCGATGAGCTGGCACAGGAAGCTCACGAACTTGCGGACCAAGCCGGCCATCTCCGCAACGTCACCGCGGTGCTCGCAAGCGATGTCGGCGACGTTCATCATCGTGCATTCAAGGTGCAGCTTGAGACCAACACAGCGAAGATCGGAAAACGCGCGCCGACCGAGCTTCTGCAGGACCTCAACGACATGGGCTTCGGATGGCGCGACGTTGCGCGCATGGTCGGCGTCTCGGTGCCAGCGCTGCGTCGGTGGCGACAAGGCGAGTCCCCGACTGGCGAACACCGACGCCGGATCGCGGAACTTGTCGCCTTTCTCGGGATCCTCGCTCAGGATCATCTGGTCGGTGACGTCGCGTCATGGATGGAGATGCCTGTTACGAAGGAGTATCCAGTCACACCTCTGGACCTTTACGCCGGCCAGAACCTGCTCACGATCTTCGACCTCGCGAGCGACAACATCACGCCCGATCGAGCGCTCGATGAGGCAGAACCAGGCTGGCGGGACCGCTATCAGTCCGACTACGAGGTATTCCGTGCCGGCGACGGACAGCCCGCGATTCGCGCTCGGTCGTCCGTCGACAGGTGACTCTCGCGAGTTACGACGATTCTGGCGAGTTGTACCTGACTCGCGGCGATGAAGTGAAACCGAATCGGCCACTGTTCACCGGCGACGTCTTCCTCGATGTCGCGGTCCCGGGAGTGCAGGACGGCGGGCTCGTGATCGTCGTGGCGCATCCGTGCAGTCTCCGCGGGGCACAAGGGCGCCTGCTCGAGAGGAGCCTCGTGTCCGTCGTGCACTCACATGACAAAGTGAGCCGCACCAGTTGGCCGAATGGCTTCTACGACCGGATGCCGCTTCCTGACCTCGACGAGCATGGCTTCTGCGTCGCGCTGTTGGATCAGCTCGGATCAGCTGCAACCGCCGACCTCACTGCGTCGGTCCGCGTCGCGTGCCTTTCGGAGATGGGTATCAACATGCTCCAGCAGCGTCTGACCTTTCATCTGACCCGCGCGGCGATTCCAACGTTTCAATTCCACCAAGCCTTCGCGCACACGATGATCGAAGCCGACCTCCTTGAGGATTGGAGTGACACTCTCACCGACGCCGGATACAGCACGGCGGAAGCGACCGCGCTGTTTGAAGATTTCATCCGGCATGGCGACCCGAGTCTCCAAACCCGCCTGCTAGATCCGGAATTGCGATCAGCAGTTCGAACAGCGTGCGTTCGACAGGCTCGCCTTCTCGCTGAGGACGGAGAAACCCACGGGTCGTCGTGATGTCCCGTGGACGACGCGTTCGTCGAACAAGCACGCCGACATGCTGGCCAGCGCGGGCTGTCGGGATACGTGAACCAAGCACTACGTCGCCGGCTGCAGCGCGATCGGCTCATCACTTTCTTGGACGAGGCCGACGAGTACGCGGGTCCGGTCGACGAGTCTGTGATGGAAGAGGTTCGACGCGAATGGCCCGCCGCCGCGTCACCTCGCCGTCGTCGCCGCGCCTGATCCTCGACGCCGGCTCAGTCATCGCGTTGGCGCGCAACGATCCGCGCGTCTGAGCGTTCGTCCGACGCGCGGTCGCGCTCGAAGCCGAAGTGCGCGTGCCCGTCGTTGTCGTCGCCGAAACGCTACGCGGCACCCAACGCGACGCTTCTGTGCATCGCGTGCTCAACGCGGTCGCGGACACGGTACCGATCGGCGAAGCGGTCGGACGGCGCGCCGGGGCGCTGCTCTGGCTTGCCGGTCGTTCCGAAACGGTCCATGGCATCGTCGTTGCCGAAGTGATCGAGACCCGCGGTGCGGAGATCCTCACGGGCGACGCCGCCGACTTGAGCGCGCTTTCGAACGTCGAGCGAAGCGTCACGATTCACGCGCTGTAGCAGCGTATCGACACGCGCAACTCGCTCAAGCCTGTCACGGGTCTCGGTGCTTCATGGCGCGCACCTCTACTCGGGGCGTTGCGCAAGCCAGCCGTCACGACAAGTTGATCGTCGGGGCGCTGGTGTGTTGTGCCGATGGTGTTGTGGCGGAGTGCGGGTCGGGTTGCTGCATGGAGGGCTTGTTTGTGGGCTGGTGCGACGGGAGTCGTACGCGGACGTTGAGGCCGCCGCCGGGTTGCGGGCTGAGCGCGAGCGTTCCGTGGTGCGAGGTGACGATGGCGTCGACAATCGAAAGGCCCAGGCCGAGTCCTGCGTCGTTGGAGCTGCGGTCGGGCTGAGCTTTTCGGAACGGCTCGAGCAAAGCGGAGACCGTTTCGGGGTCGATGTTCGGGCCTGTGTTGGTGACGTCGAGCTGGCTCATGTCGCCGTCGGGTTGGGTGCTGACCCGGACGGTCCCGTCCGGGATGTTGTGACGGATGGCGTTCTCGACGAGGTTGGCGATGAGGCGCTCGACGAGGGCCGAGTCGCCGTGTACCCAGCCCGGTCGTAGATCGGACTCCACCGAGACACCGTGGTGTGCCGCCTCGGTCGAGGCCTGCTCCACGACGTTGGCAGCGGTCGCCGCGAGGTCGATCGCACCCCACCGTTCGATGCCGCGTTCGGAGCGCGCCAAGGTGAGGAGCGCGTCGATGAGCACTTCGGTGTCTTCGCTGTTCGTTCGGAGCTGCTCGAGGATGGCGCGCAGCTCGTTCGGGCTGGCCGACTGGTTGGCCAACGCTTCGTCGATGAGGACGCGTTCGGTCGCGAGCGGTGTGCGCAGTTCGTGGGATGCGTTCGCGACAAATCGGTGCTGGCTGGCGAACGCGCGGTCCAGACGGGCGAGCATGGCGTCGAAGGTGTCGGCGAGCTGTTTGATTTCGTCGTTGGGGCCACGCATGTTGATCCGGGCGTCCAAGGTCCGTTCGGACAGCTTCCGGGCGGCATCGGTGATGCGGTGGACGGGTTGCAGCACCCGGCCGGCGATCCACCACGACAACGCGAGCGACACGATGGCCATGACGGCTAACGCCAGTCCGGATTCGAGCGCGAAGCTGTGCAGGACGTGGGCCTCGCTGGCCGCGACGGTTGCTGTGAGCTGGCGGACCTGGGCGGGCGGCGGTCCGGCGATCCCCCCGACGCTGCCCGCCTGACCGCCCGGGCCGACGGTCGAGCCGCCGACGCGGTACACGAAGCCCGCGCCCGATGCCTCGACCGCGTGTTGGCAGGCGTTGACGCTCAGGATCGGGCCCGGGCCTGACGCACGCGCGGATCCGATCGTTTGTTGCAAGGGGATGTGGGTCTTGGTGCAAATGATCGAGACTGCGGTTGCCGGTCCCTGCTCTCGGCGCTTGACGAGGACGTAACTGACACTCAGCAGCGCGGCACCGCTGATGAGAAACAGGGCGGTATAGGTGAGCGTCAGGCGCAAGCGGATGCCGGGATGCGGCCACCGGATCGCTCTCACACGGCCGCCAAGCGGTAGCCGACACCGATGACGGTCTCGATCATGGGCGGGTCGCCGAGCTTGCGGCGGAGGTTGGCCACCGTCACCCGCACCGTGTTGGTGAACGGGTCGGCGTGCGCGTCCCAGATACGTTCGAGCAGCTCCTCGGCACTGACGACCCGGCCGGACGCGGCCATGAGCACCTCGAGGACGCCGAACTCTTTATTGGTAAGCGCGAGCGAGCGGCCGTCCCGCTCGGCGTAGCGGCGGCCCGCGTCGAGGGTGACGGAACAGACGGTGAGCACCGGCGGCAGCGCCAGGGATGCGCGTCGACCCAGTGCCCGGATGCGGGCGACGAGTTCGGCCAGCGCGAACGGCTTGGTGAGGTAGTCGTCAGCTCCGATGGCGAGCCCATCGACTCGTTCATCGACGGTGCCCGATGCGGTCAGCATCAAGATCCGCGTCTCGCCACCGGCAAGTTGACGGCACACTTCGTCGCCGTGGACGGCGGGGAGGTCGCGGTCGAGGACGACGACCTCGTAGTTGGTCTCGGCCGCGAGTCGAAGGGCGGTCTTGCCGTCGTAGGCCACGTCGACGGCGATGCCCTCTCGGCGCAGGCTGCGGGCGATCGAGTCGGCCATGACGCGGCGGTCCTCCACGACAAGCAATCTCATCGGGCCATGGTCGCGCCCGGAGCATAAATCTCCGATAAAAGGCCGTCCTTACGCCGGCTTTATCTCCCTGGGCGTACAACGCCTCACGTTGAAGCCCCACGTTGAACCCGTGTGAGGGAGATTCGAAATGGCCAACCTGTACCGAGGATTCTGTGTGTTCGCGGTCGCTGCGACGGTCACGTTCGGGCTCGCAGGATGCGGGAGTTCCAGTTCCCCGCAGGTCGCGAGCTTGGGACACTCGAACACGACGGATCCCAGCTCGACGACCACGTTGCCGAAAGGCAATCCAACCCAGCTGCTCGACGAATGGGCAAGCTGCATGCGCGGCAACGGGACACCCAACGTCGCCGACCCGACCATCGACGCCAACGGCGTCATCCACATCGTGATGCCCGCCCAGGCCGGCGGGCAAGGACAGAGCCTCTCGGTCGGTGCTGGCGGGAACGCGGGCGGTCCCGGCGGCGGACCGTGCGGCGCCTACCTGAATGCGGCAACGTCGGCGCTGCGCGGCGGGACGCCACTGCAGAAACCCGATCCGGCCAAGCTGTTGAAGTTCTCGGAGTGCATGCGCGCCGGCGGCATCCCTGATTTCCCCGACCCGTCGGGCGACGGAATACATCTCAGCGGCGGCCCCGGAAGTGACCTCAACCCCAACAACCCGACCTTCCAGTCGGCGTCGAAGCTGTGCGCCAAAAAGGCCGGCGTCCCCATGTTGGCGGGCGGCGCCGCCCCGCGGGGCGCCATCCAGATCACGAGCGGCGGTCCGATCGGTGGGCCCGGCGGAAATGGCGGCGCAGGCGCCGGAGTCGTCCTGGGCGCTGCACCGGCAGGCTCCCAGACGTCGAGTGCCGGGAAGTAGCCCGATGGGCGTGAAGCGGACCGCGCTGATCGGTGTGGTCGTGTGCGCCGTGGGCGGTGCGGCGGCAGCGGGCGGGATCGCCGAAGCCGCGCACGGCAACCAGCACCCGTCTCCAGGGAACGCGACCGGCGCGGTCACGACGGCCCCGGTGGTGCGCACCGACCTGGTGTCGACCATCCAGGTCGGGGGATCGATCGGCTACCAGCATTCGTATGCGATCACCGCGCCGACCGGCGCGACCGCCCTGCAGGTCACCCAGGCCGAGCAGGCCGTCAGCCAGGCCGGCCAAGCGCTGTCGGCGGATCAGACCGCCGCGGCCGACACCGCCGCCGCGGATGCCCAAACAACCGCAGCCGCCCGAACGACCGTCGACGCAGACGCGGCAACGCTTCGCGCCGACACCGCGCAAGAAGCTCGCGACTGCGCCGGGCGGGGAGCCTCAACACCCGCCTGCAGTCAGGACAGCCAGCGGGTGAGTCAGGACAAGTCGCAGGACAGTCAGGCCGAGCAGGCGCTGACCACCCAGCAGTACGGCGCGGTCCGCGACCGCGATCAGAACCAGGCCAAGATCGCAGCGGACACCCTGCAAGTGCACGACGCCGACACCAACTTGGCCGCCGTTGGCGCCACCGCCGTCAATCCCGGCACCACGTACACGGCGCTGCCCCAGACCGGGCAGATCATCACACAGGATCAGCCGGTCTACAGCGTGAACGGCCAGGCGGTCCCGCTCTTGTACGGCACAGTTCCCGACTACCGCGCCTTCGCGGTCGGCATGACCGACGGCGCCGACGTCGACGAACTCACGCACGACCTGATCACGCTCGGCTACGGCGCCGGCCTCACGCCGAGCGACGCATACTCGACGGCCACCGCGGCTGCCGTCGAACGGTGGCAGGCCGCGCTCGGCCTTCCCGCGACGGGCACGGTGCTTGTCGGCCAGGTCGTGTTCGAGCCGGGACCGATCCGGGTCACGAGCGTGTCGCCGACGGTCGGCCAAGCCGTCACGCCTGGCAACGTGCTCGACGCGACGAACATCACACCTGTCGTCACCGTCGATCTCGACGTGACCCAGGAGTACCTGGTCAAACCGGACGACCTCGTGACCGTCGTCCTGCCCGACGGCACGACAGAGGTCGGCGGCCGGATCGCGACCGTCGGCGACGTCGCGACGTGCCCCAACGGCAACGGCAACGGGGCCGGCAACGGCAACTCCAACGCCGGAGCAGGATCGGCCGACACCTCGCCGTGCTCCGCAGCCGGAAGCGGCGATTCCTCGACCCCGACCGTGGCAGTCACGATCACGTTGGACAGTACGCCGCCCGGCGCGACGCTCGACCAAGCCCCAGTCGACGTCAACGTGACGACGCAGCGGGCCGACAACGTGCTCGCGGTGCCAGTCAACGCGCTCCTCGCGCTGCAAGGCGGAGGCTACGGCGTAGACGTCGTCTCCGGCGCCACGCACCAGCTCGTCGGTATCACGGCCGGGCTCTACAGCGACACCATGGTGCAGATCAGCGGTTCCGGAATCACCGCCGGCGAGCAGGTCGAGGTTCCTGCATCGTGACGGTGACCGACTCGGCGCCGGTCGAGACCGGCACGAGCGCGACTCCGATCCTGGAGCTTGTCGAGGTGACCAAGCAATACGCCGCCGATCCGCCCGTCGTTGCGCTCGCCGGCATCAACCTCCACGTCAACAACGGCGAACTGGTCGCCATCGTCGGTCCGTCAGGTTCGGGAAAAAGCACCCTGCTTCACATCATGGGCACCCTCGAAAGACCGACCCGAGGCGTCGTCCGTCTCACCGGCGACGACACCTCGGCCATGTCCGACAAACAACTCTCAGGACTGCGGGCCAGACGACTCGGGTTCGTGTTCCAACAGTTTTTCCTGCTCGATGGACTCTCCGTGCTCGACAACGTCGCCGACGGGATGCTCTACCGAGGTGGCCGCGTCGCCGATCGACGCCGGCACGCGTCTGAGGTCATCGACCGGGTCGGCCTCGGCCACCGCACGAGCCACCGGCCCAACCAACTCTCCGGCGGCGAACAACAACGCACCGCCATCGCCCGCGCTCTCGTCGGTCGACCCGCCCTGCTCATGGCCGACGAGCCGACCGGCAACCTTGACTCGGCGACCGGTGCGGCAATCCTCGAACTGCTGCGCGAACTCAACCGCGATGGGACCACGATCGTCGTGATCACCCATGACCACGAGGTGGCCGGAGCGATGGACCGACAGATCGAGATCCGCGACGGGAAGGTGCTCAATGATCGTCCGGCATGACGCCCCGGACGTTTCCCGACTGTCGCGGCGCGACCTTTTGCGGGTCGGCAGCATCGGCTTGCGCAGCCGCAGAACGCGCGCGCTGCTGTCGGCGCTGGGGATCAGCATCGGCATCGCCGCGATCGTCGGCGTGCTCGGTATCTCTCAGTCGTCCAAGTCAGGTCTGCTCGACGAGCTCGGCCGCCTCGGGAACCTGCTCAGCGTCCAAGCCGGCCAGACCGTGTTCGGGCAGAACACTGAACTGCCGTCTACCGCTGAGGGCATGGTCTCGCGCATCGGCCCGGTCACTCAGGTCACCGAGATCGGTTCGCTCCCCAACGTCTACGTGTACCGCAGCTCCTACGTCCCCGTCATCGACACCGGCGGCATCTCGGTGACCGCCACCGACGCTGCGCTGCCCGCCACGCTGGACGTCTCCCTGGCCAACGGCACGTTCCTCAACCCGGCCACCGAGCGGTACCCGACGGTGGTGCTCGGCGCCGAAGCTGCCCGCCTGCTCGGCGTCTCCAACCTCGACAAACCGACCCAGGTGTGGCTCGGCAACCATTGGTTCACCGTCATCGGCGTCCTCAAACCAGTTGAGCTCGTCTCCCAGATCGACAGTTCAGCTCTGATCGGCTTCCCGATCGCCGAGCAATACTTCGCCTTTGACGGCCACCCCTCCGAGCTCTACTTGCGCAGCACACCCAGCCAGGTGAACGCGGTCGCTGCGGTCGTACCCGCAACGGTCAACCCGCCCAATCCCACCACCGTGCAAGTGAGTCAACCGTCGGACGTCCTCAAAGCCGAAGTCGCGGCCAAAGGTGCATACAACGGCCTGCTCCTCGGCCTCGGCGCCGTCGCTCTCCTCGTCGGCGGGGTCGGTATCGCCAACGTGATGGTCATCTCCGTCCTGGAACGCCGCTCCGAGATCGGCCTGCGCCGCGCGCTGGGAGCCAGCCGCCGTCACGTGGCCGAACAGTTCCTCGCCGAAGCGCTCCTGCTCTCCGCCATCGGCGGACTCGCAGGCACCGTCATCGGCGCAGCGGCGACCGCCATCTACGCGCTCACCCAACACTGGTCGATCGTCATGCCGCCGTTCGCGCTCTACGGCGGCGTCGGTGCCGCGCTCGTCATCGGAGCCGTCGCAGGTCTGTATCCCGCGACGCGGGCCGCCCGCCTGTCGCCAACCGAGGCTCTCCGCACCGTCTAAACGCCGACGATCCCGGTTGGTCGGTGAAGGCTCGCGAGTCGCTCGCGGTCGACGCGGTACCAGACCCAGCGCCCGCGCCGGTCGGCGGTGATGAGGTCAGCTTCGGCGAGGACCTTCGTGTGTGATGCTTCCACTGGAAGCTCGACGATCCCGCAAGACAAGACCGCGAACCCGTCCCAGCAATTCCGCGGCGCGATCGACCGCCGCGTCCGGCAACTCATCGCGAGCTTGTGGTGACGAGCTGCGCGCCCGGCCGGCCGGTGCGAACCGTCGGTCCTCATCCGGTCCGCCGCGACGAGAACGACGAACAGACTGAGGAGCTGCGAGGGCCGTTCGATCAGGCAGACACCATTTCGTTCCGAGCCCGCGGTCCGCGTGCTGGCACTTCAGCGTGCTGGGGTTGCGACGGATTCTGTTCTGGGTCAGCAGTCGTGCGCGAACATGCCGGCCGACCTGCGCAACATGCTTTCAATCTGTCGCGGGTCGCCGGCATGTTCTTGTTGGCGTACGTCACGGCCTGCGGGAGGCTTCCCGCTCGGCTGGATCGGCCTCACGGGGACGCGCTCACCCACACGAGCGGGCGGTTACTCCGACGCGAGGATTTGGTAGAGCTGCTTACGCGCGTCGGTGACGATCGCGACGGCGCGGTCGACCTGTTCGGCACTGCCGACCATCGCGATCTGCTTGAACGCCATGTGCAACTGGCCGATCGCCTCTCGTACCTCGCGTCCGCGGCGCTGACCTTTCCCGGCGAGCTCCCAGGGGGTACCGCCGGCCTGCTCGATGCGGGTCTGCGACTCGGCGCGTCCGGCGTCGGTGATCTCGAACACGCGCTTGCCGTCGCGTTCGGTTGAACGCACGAGCCCTTCGTCTTCGAGGAGCTGGAGCGTCGGATAGACCGAGCCGGGGCTCGGACGCCAGGCGCCGCCCGTTTTGTCTTCGAGGTTCTGCATGACGTCGTACCCGTGGCCGGGGGCTTCGGTCAGCACCGCCAACACGGCGGTCCGGATGTCGCCTCGACGCATCCGGGGACCGCCCCATCGTCCTTCTCGTTCTCCGTGACGGCTTCGGCCGCCCCGATGTCTGTGGTCTTCCATCTTTCGGTTCCTTTCTCGAACACTCTTGACACATCACGATATATCGCAACTGCTCGTGATGCAACTTCATTCCGGAGGGGGCGGCCGGTCAGCTGCGCCGGTGGACGGACACGGCGTAGTCACCGCCGGCCACGAACGGCTCGCGGTCCCAGCTCGCATAACGCCCGGCCAGTGCCAGGCCGGCCGCGCCGCAGGACGCGTCGTAGTCGTCGAGACCGAACCCGCGCCCGAGTTGAAAGCCGGCGACGAGCTCACCGTCGGCGCGCACGTGACTGGCGGCGCCGGCGACGAGAGCGGCCTGGGTTCCGGGAGCGGTGAACAGTGGGACGTTGCCGGCCAGCAGCACGACGTCGAACGTGCGACCGAGCGCCAGTGTGACGAGGTCGTGCTCGATCCATTCGACATTCGGACCGGACCGGCGGGCGACCGCAAGCATCGACGCATCCACGTCGACGCCCACCACCGCAACGCCGCGTCGCGCCAACTCGCACGCGACCCGACCGGTGCCGCAGCCGGCGTCGAGCACCGACGTAGGCGCGGGCTCGAGCGAGCAGACGAACGCGGCCTCGCCGTGCACGTCGACGCCGCGTTCGGCCAGCGCGTCGAATCGTGCTTGATACGCGTCGCCGTCCCAGCTCACTGGGAGATCATCGCGTGATCAGGCCGAAAACGCCTGCCCGATTTCTTGTTGCATCAAATAGCCGTGACCCCGGACGCAGGTGATCGCCAGACCGAGCGGTGCCACGCGACGCCGCAGCCTCGAGACGTTCACGCGTAACGTCTGGTCGTTGCGGTTCGCAGGACGGGCCCGCTCGAGGAGAGTCTCCTCGCTGACGACCTGGCCGAAGTTCTCGACCAGCACCTCGGCGATTCGCTGGTCGGTGATCGACAAGAACACCGTCTCGCCGCGATGCGAAAGTTGGCCGTGTTCGTCGAGCGACGGCACCATCGGGTGACGACGGGCATGCGCGGCCAACGCGACAAGCCGGGCCCGAAGGCTGGCGTCGTCGACAGGAAGCCGCAGCCAGTCCTCGATGCAGCTCGTGCTGACCGGCGGCGCCGAATCGGGCTCGACCAGCAACAGGCGAGGGATACCGAGGCGTTCAAGGTCCTCGATCCGATCCGCCTGCTCGGGCCAGTGCAGGATCACGACATCCTTCGTAGCGCCGGTTCCAGCGATGACATCGGAGGTCGTGGTCGCGAGCACAATCCGTTGATACCAGAAGGATTTCACTAACGGGACAGTTCTCTACGCGTTCTTAACGCCGGAGGCGACGTATTGGCGTTGGGACAACACCCAAACGGGGCGTCAGTCGGTTCGGGCGTAGAAAATCCGTTCGACGATGGTGCGGGCCCGGCGGGTGACTCGCCGGTAGTCGTCGCGTAAGGACTGCTGGGGACGGTGGGTGTAGCCGAGCATCCGGGCAAGTTTTTCGGCTTCATCGCCGTCGACCGGGAGCGCGTCGCTCGGCGAGCCGGTCAACAGATATCGGTAGTTGCGTGCCTGTTCGCACAGCACGAACGACTCCCGCAACGCCTGGGCGTCTTGTTCGGCGATCGCGCCGATCTCGACGAGCGCGGCAAGTGCTCGCAACGTCGACGGCTCCCGGACCTCGGTGTGTACGCCGCCGTGCGCGAGTTGTTCGAGCTGCACGGTGAACTCGATGTCGGATAACGAGCCCCGCCCGAGTTTGAGATGGAACTGCGGGTCTTCGCCGGGTGGGATGCGCTCGCGTTCGATGCGGGCCTTCATGCGCCGAATGTCGCGTCGCCATTCGTTGGGAAACGGATCGCGGTACACGAACTGGTGCGCGAGGTCGACGAACCGTTCGCCGAGCGTGTGGTCGCCGGCCACGAACCGGGCTTTGGTCAGCGCCTGAAATTCCCATGTCTGGGCCCAGCCCTCGAAGTAGGTCTCGTACCCGCCGAGCGAACGTGCGAGCGGGCCTTGCGCGCCTTCGGGCCGCAGTCGTGTGTCGACCCGGAACGTGCGTCCTTCGGCGGTGCTGTCGCCGATCGCGCCGACGAGTTGGGTCGCGGTGCGTTCCGCGATCGCGAAGTCGTGTGCGGTCACGCCGTCGTACACGAAGATCACGTCGATATCGGATGCGTACGAGAGTTCGGCGCCACCGAGGCGACCGAGGCCGATCACCGCGAACGGCAGTGTCGGCTCCAGCGAACGGAGTGCGCCTTCGACGCACGCGTCGGCCAGGCACGACAGCTCGCGGCCGGCGGTGTCGAGCGCCGCGAAGCCGAGCAGGTCGCGTGCCCCGATCCGCAGGAGATGCCGACGTTTGAAACGGCGCAGCCCCGAACGCCGGCCGGCGTCGTCTCCGCGCCAGTCGAGCGAATCGAGCGCTTCGTTGATGAGTTCGCCGCGGGTCGCTTCGGTGGAAAGGGCCGGGCTCGTGCCGCTCGAATCGTCGGCGAGCGCGTCGACGAACGAGGGCTGTCGGTACAACGCGCTCCCCAGGATGCGCGACGAGCCGAGGAGACGACAGGTGCGCTCAGCCGCGATCGGCGACTCTCGGAACCGGCGCGCGAGGGTCGAGCTCCGCTGGTAGCCCTCGGTCAGACGGCGCAACGCGAGCAGTCCGAGGTCCGGGTCGGGTGCGGCCGAAAGCCAGCCGAGCACCGCAGGCAAAAGTTGTTGCATGACCCGCGACCGTCGGGTGAGGCCAGCGGTCAGCTCTTCGAGCGCCGCTCGGGTTCGTTCGACGTCGCGGAAGCCGAACGCGAGCAACCGTTCCTGCGCGGCTTGCATCGACAGCGCGCCCACCCCGGCGAGGGTGTCGAGCATCGGCGCGAAGAACAGCTTCTCGTGAATCGCGCGCACGACGGCCTGATGATGCAGGTGTTCGGCATCGAATTGTTCGAGCGCCGATTGGCCGAGAAGATCCCGCAGACCGAGCACCCGCGCGAGATGGGTGCGCGGACCGACGTCGGCGGGAAGGGTGTGCGTCTGGTGTTCCTCGACGAGCTGAAGTCGGTGTTCGACGGTCCGCAGCCAGACGTAGGCGTCATCGAGTTGGCGGGCGTCGGCGATTGTCACGTACCCACCGCCGGCAAGCTGTTCGAGCGCGTCGAGCGTCCCCCGGGCCCGGATTGAGTGGTCGTGACGACCGTGCACGAGCTGGAGCAGCTGGACTGCGAACTCGATGTCGCGGATGCCGCCGTAGCCGCGTTTGAGCTCTCGCGTCTGCAGTCCCTGGCGGGTCAGCATCTGCTCGGTGCGTGCCTTCATGGCGCGGATCTCGTGCACGGCGGAAGGATCGAGGACGTCGGGCCACACGAACGGCGACGCTTCGGCGACGAACGCCGCCCCGAGGGCGAGATCGCCGGCGACGGGTCGGGCCTTGATGAGCGCCTGCAGTTCCCACGTCTGCGCCCAACGTTCCCAATACGCCGTGTACCCGACGAGGGTGCGGCTCAGCGCGCCGGAGCGACCTTCGGGTCGAAGGTCCGGGTCGGTGCGGAACACGATGCCGTCGCGCGTCGGCTCCGTCATCGTTCGCAGCAACGCCCGTGCCGCCCGTTCGGCTTCGGCGGCGTCGCCGTCGTGGACGAACACGATATCGACGTCGCTCGAATAGTTCAGTTCGTCGGCACCGAGCTTGCCCATACCGATCACGGCCAACGGCACCGCCGGCGCCGCGATCTTCAGCGCGACACCCAAACATGCCTGCGCGACGGCCGCCAGCTCGGCGCCGACGGTACGAAGATCTGCCAGACCGAGCAGGTCGCGTCCGGCGATGCGGACCACTTGACGGTGTTTCCAACGCCGCAGCGCGGCGCTCGGGTCTTCGTCGGCGAGCAGCACGTTGGCTTGCGCGACGAGCCCGTCAACCGTCGTTGGTGTGTGCAGCGCCGGCGCTCGCAACATGTCGAGCGCGACGTCGTCGCGTTCGAGCACTGTGAGCAGCGAATGCGACGCGACGGTCACGGCCACGATCGCGTCGAGCAACTCCGAATCGGCGCTGAGGTCGTCGGAAAGACGCGGATGCGCGTCGAGGACACGCCGCAATGCCGCCCGGCCGGTCACCGGGTCGGCCGAACGGTCGAGGGCGCGGCGGATGGGCGCGCTGTCGACGACGGTCACCAACCGAGTGTCGCGCTCATCGTCGGGCCGTCCCGACGAGACGCGTCGTTATCCTGGGTCCATGTCCCGCTTGCGTGTCGGCGCCGCGCAGATCAACGCGGTGGTCGGCGACCTCGACGGCAACGCCCAACGTGCGTTCGCCGTCTACCAAGCCGCACGGGCGCAGGGCTGTGACCTGGTCGTGTTCCCCGAGCTGATGGTCACCGGCTACCCGCCCGAGGACCTGCTGCTCAAGCCGGCGTTCGTCGCGGCGGCGGCGACGACCGTCGCGAAGTTCGCGGCCCGGACCGGCGAGGCCGTGGCCGTGATCGGGTTTCCCGAACGAGCGGACCATCTCTACAACGCGGCCGCGGTCTGCGCGCGAGGCCAGATTCTCGGCGTCTATCGCAAACAGCTCCTCCCCAACTATTCCGTCTTCGACGAACAGCGATACTTCCAGGCGTCGACCGAGACCGGTCCGTTGTTCGACGTTGGCGGCGTCAAGGTCGCGGTGTCGATCTGCGAGGACATCTGGGAGCCGGGCCCGGTCGTCGCGATGGCAGCGGGCGGAGCCGACATCGTCGTCAACATCAACGCATCGCCGTATTTCGCCGGCCGTTTGCCGGAACGTGAGACGATGCTCGCCGGACGTGCCGCGCAGGTTTCGGTTCCGATCGTCTACGTCAATCTTGTCGGCGGCCAAGACGAACTCGTCTTCGACGGTGCCTCGCTCGCATTCGATGGCCGGGGTCGCCTCGCGGCTCGGGCGAAACAGTTCGACGAGGACCTCCTCGTCGTCGACGTCAACGTCGACGACGGGTCGACGATCGACGGCCGGATCGAACCGGTGCTCGAACCGGTCGCCGAGGTCTACGAAGCCCTGGTGCTCGGCACCCGCGACTACGTGGCCAAGAACGGGTTCACCGACGTGTTGATCAGTCTGTCGGGCGGGATCGACTCGTCGCTCGTCGCGGCGATCGCGGTCGACGCGCTCGGCGCCGAGCATGTGCACGGCGTGATGTTGCCGTCTCGTTACTCGAGTGAGGGAAGCGTCGCCGACGCGATCACGCTCACCGAACAGTTGGGCGTGCGGACATATACCGTGCCGATCGAGCCCGCGCAGGCCGCGTTCGAGAAGATGTTGGCACCCGTGTTCGAAGGTCGGCCTCCCGACGTCGCCGAAGAGAACCTCCAAGCTCGCATCCGCGGCAACGCGGTGATGACCATCTCCAACAAGTTCAACTGGATGGTGCTTTCCTGCGGCAACAAGAGCGAGATGGCCACCGGCTACGCGACGCTGTACGGCGACATGGCCGGCGGGTTCGCGGTGATCAAAGACGTGCCCAAGACGCTCGTCTATGCGTTGTGCCGGGATCTCAACGCGCGTGCGGGCCGCGAAGTGATCCCCCAAGCGGTGCTCGACAAAGCACCCTCGGCCGAGCTGCGACCCGACCAGTTCGACACTGACTCGCTGCCGGAATACGAAGAGCTCGACCCGATCATCGAAGGCTACGTCGAAGGTGACGAAACCGTGGCCGAGCTCGCCGCCCGAGGCTTCGACGAAGCCCTCGCTCGCCGAGTGGCCCGGATGGTCGATGCCAACGAATACAAACGGCGTCAGGCACCGCCCGGCGTGCGCGTCTCGCGCAAGGCATTCGGCAAGGACCGTCGTCCGCCGATCACCAATCGTTGGCCCGGCTGACCCGACCATGCCCATCAATCTGGACACGCGTCGGCCCTTCATACCGGAACTCGCGTTGATTGCGGCGACCGTCGCCTACGGCAGCACGTTCGTGATCGTCCAGCACGCCCTCGAACACGTGACGCCCGTCGGGTTCATCTTGTTGCGATTTACGATCGGCACCGTTGCGCTCGCGCCGATCGCGTTGCGTCGAGGCTTTCGCCGGCCCGGCGTCGAAGCGACGTTCGGCGAGTTCGTCCTCGCCGCGCTCGCGTTCGGTCTCACCGGATTCGTCGGCTACTGGTTCCAGAACGCGGGCTTGCAGCGCACGACGACCTCGGACTCCGCGTTCATTACCGGTTTGTTCGTGGTGTTCACACCGATGATCGAAGTCTTCGTCACGCGCCGGATGCCCGATCCCCGCGTCGTGGTCGCGGTCGTGGTGTCAGGCTTCGGGTTGTTCTTGCTGACCGGCGCGTCGCTCGAGATCGGCGCCGGAAACGCGTTGACGCTCGGCGGCGCGGTCATGTTCGGCGCCTGGATCTTCCTCGGCGGTTCGTTCGCGCACCGTTTCGACCCGATCGCACTGACCGCCGCCCAGATGGGAGTGTTGGCGGTGTGCGCGGTGCCGGTCGTGCTCGTCGGCGGCCTCGGACACGTGACCGGTGAGGTCGTGCTCGCCGCCGTCGTCACCGGCGTCGTGTGCAGCGCAGCCGCGTTCTCGTTGCAGCTGTGGGGACAGCGGTACGTGGAACCGAGCCGAGCGGCGGTGACGTTGCTGTTCGAGCCGGTCGTTGCCGGCTTCGTCGGATATCTCGTCGGCGAACGTCTCGGCGTGAAGGGCTACGTCGGTGCGGTCGTCATCTTCGCCGCCATCGTGTTGGCCGAGTCGAGATCTTGGCGGACCCGGTCGACGTCGGTGCGCCCGCCCGGGCGCGAAGCGTTGGGCTGAGCGCGCCCGACGCCCGACGGTCTGAACGTCTCGGCCGGTGCGGGACGGGTGGGGCAGCCGCCGCGCGCACCACGGCTACTTGACCGAGCGGTCAAGTAGCCGTGAGAATGCGGGGGTGACCAGCTCTTCGAAGCCTCGCGCCCCGTTCGCGCCCTGGGACCGGCGCGACCTGCCCGGCCTGTTCTCGGTCGAGGAAACCGCACGCCGCGTCGGCAACTACAAGTGGGCAGAGATGCGCCTGTTCGAGGTGCTCGGCGGGTGGGTGGCGACCGTGCCTGAACTCGACGTGAAGATCGTGCTCGGCCGGCACACCTATCACCACGCCTGGCACAGCGAGCTGTGGCACAAACGCTTGCCCGAACTGCGGGAGATGAACCCCGACCGGCTCACGTTGCCGGCGAACGACGCGTTCGTCACGTTCATGGACGCGGTGCGCGAACCCGAAGCTCCCGAACACACGATCGAGAAGCTGGTCGGCGTCTACCGCGTGCTGATCCCGCGTTTCATCGCCGCGTACACGTTCCATCTCAACGCGACGAGCCGTATCACCGACGCGCCGACGATCCGTTCCCTCCAGTTCGCGCTCGGCGACGAGTTCGAAGACTGGCGGGACGGCGAGATGTTGATTCAGTCGCTCCTCGACACTCCCGACAAGGTCCAGCGGGCAACCCGCCGCCAAGAAGCGCTCGAGCTGTTGTGCCTGGCGTCAGGCGGGATTGCCGGGCCCGGTAGCCTGGGAGAACCGGTGCAGGAGGTCGCAGCCGTATGAAAAAGATGCTTCCCGAATCAGAGCTCGCCCGAGACTCTCGTTTTGTGCGCTCTAAGATCGAAGACCGCATCTTCGATCCGCGCGGCCCGAAACTCGCGCAGCGCAACACCGGCCCGGCGAAAATGGCCACCGACCGTCCGGCCGCGGCCGAACGGTCCCGATCGCTGATGCACGGCATCTTCGTCGGTGAGGTGCAGGCCCTCGAAGGCGCCGGCCGGACCTGTTTCGACTTCGACGACACCGAAGCGCCGTTCCAGCTCAAGCTCGACATGGCACGTCAATGCTGGGACGAGTCGCGGCACTGCGAGATCTCCCTGAAGCTCGGCGACCACATGGGAACCGAGATCGGCGAATACACCGAAAGCACGTTCTTGTACTCGGCTGCGTGCAACCCCGACCCGGTCTTGCGCCTCTGCGGCGTGAACCGGGCGCTCGAGGGCCTCGCCATCGACGTGTTCTCCACCATGAAAGAGTTCGGCAACGAGTCAGGCGACCCGGTCCTCGAGTTCTGCGAAGACTGGATGCTCGCCGACGAGGTCACCCACGTGAAGATGGGTTCCGACTGGCTGCGCCGGCTCACCGACAAGGACCCGGAGCGCCGCGAACGTGCCCTCGAGTTCCAACGGACGGTCGACAGCATCTTCAACCTGGGCGGTTTCCGCGGCGAGGACGAAGAGAACCCGATCCAGCTCGCTCGTCGCTTCCGTGAGCTGGCAGGCTTCACCGACGAGGAGAACGACTCGCTCGCCGCTCTCGCCCGCCAGTCGACCGAAGAGGCCCGCCAGATGGCGGAGATGGCGTCCGCCGCGCTCGACGCTCAGAGCGCGTAAGCCACGCGTTCGATGTCGAGCCGCGTCACGGTCAAGCCCGATCCGTTCACGCTGATCGATTACGACGTGGCCACGATTCAGGCGATCGTCGAGGACGCGGCCGCGCTGGTCGGCTTTCCGCCCGGCGTGGAGATCTCGCTCGAAGTCGACGAGGAGCTGTTCTCGCCGTTGACCGGGCACATGGTCGACGTCATCGACGGGCGCGCCCAGCTGTGGATCTCGGGCGCCAACTTCGAAGACACCCGCCGGCCCCGCCACTTCGAGCCGACCCAGGCCCGCACCGATCTCGTCGAAATGCTGCTCCGGGCCAACGATCGGCTCTCGGAGGACTTCGCCGACGCGCCAGTCGACCGCGAACTCACTCGCGGCCAACGGATCGCCTGGGATATCTACGCGATCGGTCGGAGCCAGCGGCTGGGTTTGACGGTCCGACGGCCTCGTGAGCTGTACGACTTCCGGCTCCAGCACGGCTTCACCGACGTCGCCGACGCCGCGTTCGACCGTTGCTGGGACGCCGAACGGATGACCTGGGCCGGCATCGCCGAGATCTGCAAAGAGACCGGTGCCACGGCTCGCGGCCCCTCAAAAGTCCCGGTCGACCTCCTGCGGAACAAGTAGTTCGAGCGACGACCACCACCCGAGGCCAGCCGGCACCGGTCAGCGCAGGTCGTGGGCGGAGATGGTGTCGAGCAGGTCGATGGTGGGCTTTTCGGCCAACAGCGGCACCGCCGCCGCGGCCATCCCGGTCATGAGTTCAGTGTCGAGATGCTTGCGGACGTCTTCGGCGGTTTCCCATTTCTCGATCACCAAAAATCTACCACTCTCCGTGGCAAATGTCAGGAGGTCGATGTTGCGACATCCGGGCTCGCCGCGGGCCAGGACGACGTAGCGGGCGAGTACCGCGGCCAGGTCGGCCTCCCGTTCCGGTCGCGCCGTGAACGCGGCGGTCAACACCGCAACCTCGACGTCTGCAGTCATGGTCCGGGTCCTTCCGACACGCGCGGCGCGGCCCGCAAAGCAATAGGTCGACAGAATCGTTGTGGGGCGTTCGCGGGCCAAAAAGAGCCGCTTGACTAGGTCTGTATCGTACTAATACGCGGATGGGAGGTGCCGAGCTTCACGGGCGGCTCGGCTCGAATCCGACGTGAGCGAGCGAGCACACCGCCTGCACGGACGAAGGATTGGGCCTTGGCGAAAGAGCGTGTTGAGCGTGACGAGGAGGACCTCGTCCGGCTCTACCTGACCGACATCGGGCAGTACCCACTGCTCACGAAGGACGACGAGGTTCGCCTCGCGCAGCAGATCGAGGGTGGCAACGCTGCGCGCGAGCAGATGTTGCGAGCAAAGTCGCTGACCCCGGCCAAAAAGCGCGAGCTGCGCCGCTGCGCCCGGCACGGCGACGAGGCGCAACGCACGTTCGTGCAATCGAACCTGCGGCTGGTGGTTTCGATCGCCAAGAAGTATCAGGCGTCGGGACTACCTCTCCTGGACCTCATCCAAGAGGGCAACCTCGGCTTGATGCACGCGGTCGAGAAGTTCGACTGGCGTAAGGGCTTCAAGTTCTCCACGTACGCCACCTGGTGGATACGCCAAGCGATCACGCGGGGCATCGCCAACACCGGGCGGACGATCCGATTGCCGGTGCACGCGGGCGACACCCTCGCCCGCCTGCAAAAGGCACGTTCGCGCTTGGAGCTCAAGCTCGGCCGGCCGGCGACGCTGTGCGAGCTCGCGGCCGAGGTCGAGATGCCAGAAGACAAGGTCACCGAGGCGCTGCGCTTCGCGGCCGAACCGCTGTCGCTGTCGGAACCGTTGCGCGAAGACGGCGACGCCGAGCTCGGCGACATTGTCGAGGACCGCTCGGCCGAGTCGCCGTTCGAGGTTGCCGCCACCGCGTTGCTGCCGGCAGAGATCGAGAAGCTGCTCGCTCCGCTCGACGAGCGCGAACGGCAGATCCTCGCCCTGCGATTCGGTCTGGACCGCGGAGAGCCCCGCACCCTCGAAGAGGTCGGCGAGTACTTCAACCTGACCCGCGAGCGGATCCGCCAGATCGAGGCGCGTGCCATGTCGAAGCTGCGTCACCCGAGCGCCGACACCGGCGCCCGCGACCTGCTCGCGGTCTAAACGAACACGGGCCGTCCGAGACGGTGCCGGTGGCGGAGTTCCGCCCGGCATCGTCTCGCACGCCGCACCGCTGGCGTGCCCGGCGACCATCTCGCGCTGACCGCGGTCGGCGCCGTTGACCATGGCGCCGCCGGGCACGGTTCGAGACGCCTCGTGCGCTGACGGCGGCCGACACCACCAACCAGCGACGAGCGGTCAGTGATGGAACGCGGTCGTCGTGCTCTGCGCTTGCGGGACTGGAACGGGGAGCGCTTCGAGGAACGTCAGCGCGGCGGTGAGGTCGTCGATGAGCATGCGGGTGAGATCCAACGACACGCCGTTGCGGAACACGACACGCATCACGACGATGTCTTGGATGTCGGCCGGCATCGGATATGCGGGCACCTGCCAGCCGCGTTCGCGCAGCTTGGCCGACAGGTCGTACAGGGTCCACTTCCGATCGCCGGTCGTCGTCCACGTGACGAGCGGCATGTCGGTACCGTCGGTGAGGACCTCGAACTCGTCCATCTGCGCCAACGTCGCCGCGAGATACGTCGCCGCGTCTTTCGAAGCTTGCATGACGCGGCGGTACCCCTCACGTCCGAGGCGCAAGAAGTTGTAGTACTGCAAGAGCACCTGCGCGCCCGGCCGGGAGAAGTTCAACGCCAGCGTCGGCATGTTGCCGCCGAGATAGGTGACGTTGAAGATCAGCTCCTCGGGAACGTAGGCACGTTCGCGCCACAGGACCCATCCGAGGCCCGGATATACCAGACCAAACTTGTGCCCGGAAGCGCTGATCGAATGCACCCGTGGGATGCGGAAGTCCCAGACGAGGTCTGGGTCGAGAAACGGCGCGATGAATCCTCCCGATGCCGCATCGACGTGGATGGGAACGTCGAGACCAGTTCGGGCCTGAAGATCGTCGAGCGCGTCGGCGAGCTCTTGCACCGGTTCGTACACACCGTTGTAGGTGACGCCGAGGATCGGAACGACGCCGATCGTGTTCTCGTCGACGGCTTCGAGCATCCCGTCGGCTGTGAGGTACGGCTTGTCCTTGGTGATGGGCACGTAACGCGGCTCGACCTCCCAGTAGTTCGCGAACTTTTCCCACACCACCTGGACCGCGGAACTGAACACGAGGTTGGGTGCATCGGTCGACTTGCCCGCGGCGCGTCGTGCGTGCTGCCAACGTCGTTTGAACGCGAGCCCGCCGAGCATGCACGCTTCGGAAGATCCGATCGCCGACGTGCCGATCGCGGTGTGGGAGTCGGGCGCGTTCCACAAGTCGGCAAGGATGTGCAAGCAGCGCTCTTCGATCGCCGCGGTCTGCGGGTATTCGTCCTTGTCGATCATGTTCTTGTCGAACGATTCCAAGTAGAGCTGGGTTGCTTGCGGCTCCATCCAGGTCGTCACGAACGTCGCGAGGTTCTGGCGGGCGTTGCCGTCGAGGAACAGCTCGTCGTGGATGATCTGATACGCCGTGTCGGGCATCATCTCGTCGTCGGGGATGCGCCAACGGGGGATCGAGTCGCCGCCCAGCCTGGAAAACAGCGGGTTGACGGAGATCTCGTCGGACGTGTCGTCGCCTCGGTGCGTGTGGGTCATCGGTACTCCCAAGTGTGTCGATCCCGACCCAGCCGGGCGAACCGCGAGACCGGTTGGTACGCTGCGTTCGCCCCGTCAGCCCAGGAGGATCCCCCGTGAAGAAGCTCATGTTGTTGCTCGTCGTGGTCGCGCTCGGCGCGGTCATCGCAAAGAAGGTCCGCGCCGCCTGAGTTCGTTGTGCCGGCGACCGTCAGCCCGCTCCGAGCGTGCGCCGGCGTAGCCACACGTACAACGCAATACCTGTCCCGACCGCGGCGGCCGCACTGCCGGCCGCCAAGGTCGGTCCTTTCGGCGGGACGGGGACGCGATCTCGTAGTCGCACCGGATGCTGGAACCACCGCATCTCCCACTCGCGATCGCGTGCGACGCGGGTGAGTTCGCGGTCCGGATTCACCGCCACCGGATTGCCGACCAGCTCGAGCATCGGTAGGTCGGTGATCGAGTCCGAATAGCCGTACGAGTTGGCGAGATCGATGCCCTCCTTCACTGCCATCTCGCGGATCGCGTCGGCCTTGTGGGGACCGTAGGCGTAGAACTCGAGCTGGCCGGTGTAGCGACCTTGCGCGTCGAGCTTGGCGCGCGTCGCGATGACGTCGTCGACACCGAGATGCTCTCCGAGCGGCTCAACCGTTTCGATCGGCGACGACGAGACGATCACCGTCTTTCGGCCGGCCTTTTTGTGCTCTTCGATCAGTTCGAGCGCCTCGGCGTAGATGATCGGGGTGAGGACGTCGTCGAGTGTCTCTCGCACGATGTCGCTGACGCGCTGCTGATCCCAACCTTTCGTGAGCGCCAGCATCGCTTCGCGCATGCGTTCCATCTTCTCGTCGTCGGCTCCGAGGAGCAGGTACACGACCTGCGCGTAGATGCCACGAACGATGGTGCGTTTCGAGATCAAACCTTCTTTGTAGAAGCGGCCACCGAGCGCCATCACTGAACTGGTGGCGATCACCGTCTTGTCGAGATCGAAGAAGGCGGCCTCCACGCTGATCGCTCCTCGCTGTGGTCCGGCTCGTCGCTTTCAGTGTGCCGTCTTTCGCCGGCCCCGCAACCGACCTCCGCGCATCGGACCGCATATATGAGCCGTATGGACCTGGACGACCTGCGCGTATCGGCCCATAGTGGGCATCTGCAGTGGCCCGGAATCCCGGACCGCAGAACATGTCGGTCCTCGCACGCCGTTTCCAGACCCGGGCCCCCGGCCCACGGACGGACGGCCCGCGATGCGATCGCTTACTCGTCGATCCACAACGCTCGCGGTGGTGGTCGCCGCGACCGCGCTCATCGGTGCGTCGGGCTGGTCGACCGCGTACGCCGAACGTCTCGCCCCGCGTCCCGCGACCGTCGGCCCGGGCCTCGAAGGCACGTTGATGGTCGCGCACGGCGACAACTTCGCGACCGGCGCGATGATCATGCAGACCGAGTTGCGTACCGCGTCCGCGGTGGTGCCGTTGACGGTGCCGCGATCGGAGCACGCGCAGATCGTTTCGCTGGCGGGACAGCAGGTACAGATGCGCGGCGCGCGTCTAGCCGCATCGGTTGTGGTTTCGGCGGTCTCGCCGATGGTGGCGCGTGCCGCGTCTACGCCGGTGGCGCGATCGATGCGTGTCGCGGTGGTGCTGCTCCGCCTTCCCGGAACGACCGCCGAACCGGTCACCAAAGCGGCGGTACAGTCCTCGGTATTCGGTGCGACGAAGTCGGTCGCGGACTGGTATTCGCAAACGTCCGGCGGGCAGGTCGCAGTCACCGGCACGGTCTACGGGTATTACGACGGTGTCCGCAGCTGTGACCTCGCCACCGAACTCAGTGTCGGCGCCGCGGCCGCCGCGAAGGACGGATACGTCGCGTCGAACTACACCAACCTTGTCGTGTACACACCCGATCAGGCATGCAACTTCTCAGGGATGGCCTGGATTGGGGTGAGCGGCGTATTCCTCAACGGCACCGTGCTCCCGGGTGTCATCGAACACGAGCTCGGCCACAACCTCGGCCTAATGCACGCGGGGGCGTCGGCGTGCGGCGCGGCGCCGGTCTCGGCGGGCTGTCTCATCGACTACGGCGACCCCACCGACGTGATGGGTGACCCGTCGCTCGACCACGGATACAACGCCGAGCACAAATACATGTTGGGCTGGATTCCGAGCACCGAAGTTCGGATTGTCACGACCGGGAACGCGACGATCGCGTTGACCGCCGCAGAAGATCCGCTGGTGGCGGGATCGACCGAGCTGATCCACGTCCGCGCCGCGGACGGCACGCTGTTCGCGATCGACCGCCGAGCGTCGGTCGGCTACGACGTCGGCCTGTCAGGAGTGTGGATTCGCGAGGTCGCAGACGTGCAGACCGACGACACGGAACTGCTCACACCCGGGGCGTTGTTGGCCGGCGAGACGTTCACCGACACGGCCCACGACGTCACCATCAAGACCTTGACCGACCGCGGCCCGACTGCGTCGATACAGGTCTGCGTCGGCCCGTGCGCGGCACCGGACGCGACGCAGACAGTTTCTGGCGCGATCGCCGGACAGAACATCACGACTGCGTCGAAGACGGCGTCGGCGAACTCGAACATCACCCTGACCGTTCCGTCCGGCCGCGCGGTCGCCGCCGGTCGCACCGTGATCGTCTCGACGTCGGCGAGCAGTGTCGCGGGGCCGGTTTCGTGCCGCGACAGCCGCGGCGACGTGTACCGCGCCGACGTGAACAGCCTCGAAGGCCAGCGGCTCATCGTCTGTGCCGCGCCCGCCGACGTCGGGCTCCGTCCGGGCGCCACGATCACGATCCGATATCCGTCCTTCGACGGGACGACGGTGTCGACCGCCAACGACTTCTCCGGTCTGGGATCCTCGGCGCGGGACGACAAGGTCAGCGTCGCCAGCGCGAACAGCGCGGCGATCGACTCGGGTCGCACACCTCGAACGACACGCCCGGCTGAGCTCGTGTTCGGCGTCGTGATGCACGACGGCGCCGCGACCTTCGCCGCCGACGCCGGCTACACGCACCTGGGCGGCGTGCGATACCGGTCGGCGAACACACAGATGACGATCAACCCCGAGTTCAAGATCGTCTCGTCCGACGGTGCGTTCACAGTCGGCGGCATGCTGTCGTCTCGCCAGCGATGGCACGCGGCGGTCATCACCTTCTTCGGCTAGTGCCTGCGGCAACGTTTGCCTCGTGTGCACTCGCGTCGATGAGCACGTAACGCCGACGACGTGCCCGTCGGCGAGTGGCCTGAACTTGATATTCCGTGCGGCCGCGGACAGTCAACTGGGCACGTGCGAGCCCGCGGATGGAGCCGTCGACCCTCATGTTCGTCGGAACGTCTTCGAGTGCGCTCGGAGTTGATTCGTCACGGCCGCGCAGTCTCATTCCGTGGAGACTCCCAATAGCCTGTCCGTCATGGCTGAGCGTGGACCGTCCGAGCTTTCGGCGCGGCTTGAGTGCGGAGCCCTAGCGGGACCGCTGTTCGTTGCCGCGTTCACGGCGATCGGGGCGAGGCGGCCGGCGTACGACTCGCGGCGCCACACGGTGAGTTCGCTTGCGGTCGGTTATCGGGGGTGGTTGCAGCAGGCCAATTTCATTGTTGCCGGTGTGCTCTACTCTTATGCCGCGCAAGGCCTCTGTCGGTGCCCCCGCCGGAGCGTGGGTCCCCGTGTTGTTCCGGCGCTGATCGCAGCGGCCGGCGTTGGTCTGATCGGTTCCGGCGTCTTTGTCACCGATCCGATGGGCGACTTCCCGCCTGTGACCCCTATGGCAGACGGACCCGACGACGATTCGCTCGCCGAACCTGCGCCAACCCGTGAAGGCAAGCTGCACAACGTTTGCGCGATCCCGATTTTCGCGGGAATACCCCTGGCCGAGCTGGCGAGCGCGGTCGTTGCCGCACGAAGAGGGGACTACCGCTGGGCGTCGTACTCGGCGGCATCGAGCGTCGCGATGGTCGGCAGTTTCATGCTGATGGGTATGGCTTTCGGCGGCGTGCCACGCTTTGCTGGCAAAGGAGGGCTCTTCCAGCGCATCTCGATCGCATCCGGGTTCGGAAGGCTTACCGCCCTGTCGCTTCGTGCCCTGTCATCGCTCCCTCATAATTGACACCACCGTCTCCAACAGACGACCGCGCGGGCATTCCCGAGATGCCGATACACCGTTGACCTCGGAGTCACCGCCGCGCCCGAACCACTCGGGCAGCAGGGGGCTGTCTCTTCACAGGGCAAACGTTGCTTGACGCGGCATGAGAACACCGACTTCGGTCGACAACGAGCGGAGCGGTGGCGACGTCCGCGCCGACATCGACGTCGCCAATGGAACCGCTTCGGATCTCAGAGCGGGGTCGCGGGCTACGGACGGCGTTGGCTGGTGAGCGGGTCGACGGCGTCGTGTGCGGCTCCGGCTGGTGGTGTTGTGCGCGCACTGAACCATCAGGCCAATCTGTACCCACCAGCGATGCAGGCACGGCGATGAATCCTGCATGTGACCGGGGTCTGAAGAGCGACACGCAGCCTCCAAGAAGAGGAAGACATCATGGGCAAGCTGATCGTGACCGAGTTCGTCACGATCAACGGGGTTGCGCAGGCGCCCGGAGGGCCCGACGAGGACCGCGACGGTGGCTTCACGCACGGCGGATGGCAGGCGCCGCTAGTCGACCAGGCGTCCGCCACGATTGTCTTCGAGCAAGCGAGCAGCATGGACGCACTGGTCCTCGGCCGCAAGACGTACGAAATCTTCGCCAATTACTGGCCGGCAGCTCCAGCGGAGATCCCGTTCGCCGGCCTGCTCAACGGTGTCCCCAAGTACGTCGCGAGCCGTACGCTCGCCGGCCCTCTGGCCTGGCAGGGCTCGACCCTTGTCGCCGAAGCCGTCGCCGACGGCATCACCTCTATCAAGGAGCGCCATAACGAGGTCCACGTCATCGGCAGCCTCAACCTCGTGCAGTCTCTGCTGCGCTTCGGCCTCGTCGATCGGCTGAACCTGTGGCTGTTCCCGCTGGTGCTCGGGAGCGGAAAGCGGTTGTTCGCCGACGGGACCGTGCCCACATCGCTGCGTCTGACCGAATCGATGACCTACCCCACCGGCACGCTGCATCTCGCCTATGAGATTGCCGGAACGCCCACGTACGGCAACCTCGCCATCGAAGACCAGGACCTACAACGCCTCGCCGGAGATGACTAGCGCCGTGTCAGCCAACGTTCGCCCGGTTTCGATGCCGGGCGCGGTCGGGGCGATTCGGCGCACGTCCCGTCGATCTGTGCGGATCTGCTCCCCTGGCATAAGCATCCCGGCAATGGCACTATGCACGTGCGTCTCCACCTGCGCGCCGCACGCGTTCGAGGAGGGGAGAGCGCAGTGTTGCTGATGACCTCGTCTCGCTGTGGACGTCTTTGCGTGACTTGGTCGTACGACGGCACCTCGGGGATCGGCTTGTGACACCAGCGCGTTCGTCGGCTCGTTGGGAGCGGTACGGATGGGCGGCCGGTATCGTCTACGTCGCCGCACTCGTCGCTGAGACAGCGATCTCGGTAACAGTTCCGATCAGCCAGAACGATTCGGCGGCGAAGATCGCGAACGAACTCAACGCGCACACCACGCAGCTTCTCATCGTCGTGTGCCTTTGCGTCGTGTACGCGGCTGCGTTCCCGATCTTCCTTTGGAAGCTCTACGACCTGCTGCACGCAGACAACGGCCGGTCGCGCACGCTCGCGGTCTTGGTCCTCGTTGGTGGCGCACTCTTTATCGCCTTCCACGCCACGAGCGACGTCGGGATTTACGCGATGCTGGGAGCGAAGGTCGCGTCCTACAGCGCTCACCACGACCCAGGAATCTCCTACACGCTGTACCTCACGACGTTCGCGATCGACAGCGTCGGCGATGTCTTCGGCAGCCTCTTCCTGTTCGCTGCCGGGCTGCTCGTGATTCGCAGTGGTCTGTTGCCGCGGTGGCTCGCGTGGGTCGCGATCGTCGCCGCAATCTTCCTATTCCTCCAGGGCTTCGGTCTCGGCGGCGTCGTCGCGCCGTTCGGGCTTGTCTTCGACGGCGTCGGCTTCGTGCTGCTCCTTGTCTTCGTCCTGGTGAGCAGCGTGATCGCGCTGCGGCGAGTGGACGCGGTTCCGAATGCTTCGAATCCACCCGTAGCTGACCCACTTCTCTAGCGTGCGGCGCCATCGCTGCGATCTCGCGCACGTCGTGGATCCGTAGTCCGGAACAGACGTGCGCACATATCGCGCCCTGCAGGCGCGGGTGCAGTGGTTCCGGGCCCGCTGCGGCAACATCGCAAACCGTGGTTGACGCGCCACTAGCGAAGCGAGCGAGGCCGACGCCCAGCCCTGCCACCGAAGATCCGATCGGGGCCCGGAACGCCCCGCCATCACGGCCTGTGTTCGCGCCAGATACGCCGAACCGGGCAGAACGTGCGCCCGTTCGTCTCCTGACGACTCAGCCGCGAACTGGTGCGCGGGCCATGAGCCGAAGGAGCGTGATCGCGCCGGCCTTGTCGAGGTACTCGTTCCAGTTTCCGCACTTGGGTGACTGGACACACGACGGGCAGCCGCGGTCGCAGGGGCACGCCCCAACGAGATCGAGTGTCGCACGGACGTGCCGTGGCGCAGCCTCGAACGCAAGCTCCGCGATACCGGCACCGCCCGGATATCCGTCGTAGACGAAAATCGTCGGTTCGCCCGTCTGGGGGTGCGCGGCCATCGACACTCCGCCGACGTCCCAACGGTCGCAGATCGTGAACAGTGGAAGCATTCCGATCAGCCCATGTTCAGCCGCGTGCACGGTGCCCATCGTCCGGCCCGGCGCGATGCCTGCCTGCTCGATCGACTCGGCCGCCACCGTGTACCAGCACGCCCGTGTCACCAGCGCACGTTCGGGAAGGTCGAGGTCGCAAACTTCGATCACCCGGTTGGTCGAAAGCTGCTTCCGCTGGTAGGCGATCACGTGGCTGCGCACCTCAACGGCACCGAGATGCACGATCGCGTCACCGACGGCCGCCTGACGCTCATCGGCGACGATCGCGATCTCGGTCTCGGTACGCGGCATCGTGTACTCGTCGTCGTCGTACGGTTCGAGCACCGCGAGATGTTCTTGCATGTCGAGCCGATCGACGCGGAACTGCTGACCCTGGTGCAAATAGATCGCGCCGGGATGCGCGACCGCGAACACACGCGCGTCGTCGACGGTCCCGATCGTGCGTTCCGTTTCGGCGTCGACGAGCCGATACTCGATCGACGATCCGGTCCGCAGCCCGACCGCCGCGGCCGGAGCGCGTGGACCCGACCAGTACATCCGACCGCCGCGCGGCGTGAGCAGGTCGGCGTGCACGAGTTCACGCACCGCTTCGTCGAGACCGTCGCCGAACCAGCGGACGTCGTCTTGGTCGATCGGCAACTCATGCGCGGCGCACGCGACCTGCGCGCGCAGCACGAACGGGTTCTGGGGGTTGACGACCGCACGTTCCGGTCCCCGACCTGTCAACTCGTCTGGATGCGCGATGTACCACTGGTCGAGCTGGTCGTCACCGGCGACCAGCACCGCGACGGCGCGCCGATCGGTTCGGCCCGCCCGACCGGCCTGCTGCCACATCGATGCCAACGTGCCCGGGAAGCCGTTGAGGACGACCGCGTCGAGGCCGCCGACGTCGATGCCGAGCTCGAGTGCATTCGTCGCCGCGACACCGAGGAGACGGCCGCTTGTGAGTTCGACTTCCAGCGCCCGACGTTCCGCCGCGAGGTAGCCCGCCCGATAGGCCGCGACGCGGGCACCGAGCCCAGGTTCGAACCGTTCGAGGCGCGCCCGGGCGTGCTGGGCGACAACTTCCGCGCCGCGGCGGCTGCGCGTGAACGCGAGCGTCGGGTAGCCGGCACGAACGAAGCGGGCGAGAAGCTCGGCCGTTTCGACATTGGCTGACGCCCGTGCGCCGGAGTGCTCGTCGAGCAGGGGGCGCTGCCAACATGCCAGCACACGTTCGGAACGGGGGGATCCGTCTCGGTCGATCTGGTCGACGGGAAGGCCGCACAGCTCGGTCGCGAGCGCTCCAGGATTGCCGATGGTCGCGCTCGCGAAGCAGAACGTCGGGTTCGCGCCGTAGTGCTCGCAGACGCGTCGCAAACGGTGCAGGACATGCGCGACGTGGCTGCCGAAGATCCCGCGTTGGGTGTGCAACTCGTCGACGACGACGTAACGCAAGCGCATCAAAAATGTGGCCCAACGCTGATGCGAGGGCAGGATCCCGACGTGCAGCATGTCAGGGTTGGTGAGCACGACGTTGGCGTTTTTGCGCGCCCAGCCGCGGTCGTCGGTGCTGGTATCACCGTCGAACGTGACGGCCCGCAAGCCGGGGACAAGCCACGACCGCAGCGCGCGAAGCTGATCGTGCGCGAGCGCCTTCGTCGGGAAGATTAACAACGCGGTGTCGTGGCGCTGCGCGACGACCGATTCGACGATGGGAACCTGGTAGCACAACGATTTTCCGGACGCGGTTCCGGTCGCGATGACAACACTTGTCCCCCCGCGCAGCCGGTCGATCGCGTCGGCCTGGTGGGTGTACAGCCGCTCGATTCCCCGCGCCGAGATCCGCTGTGCGACTTCGGGCGTCAACGGCGAGGTCAGATCCGCGTACTGGGCCGGACGGGCCGCCAAGACCTCGCGATGTACGAGCCGGCCGGCAAGTTCGGGGTCGGCCGCGAGCGTGGTGAGCGCATCGCACGCGTCCATGCCGCCGAGGGTATCGACCCCATACGACAACGTCGGTCTGGTTGGCCGGTCGCGCCCATCGGTTTCGAGCACGACATCGCCGCGGAAGTCGCCGAACGGTCCGCCCGCCTCGCTGGTGGGGCGCCGCCCGTCCAGATCCTGCGTCACGGATGGGCGAAGGTCGAAAGCGCGAGGTCGCGCACTGAATCAGCCGCCGGTCAGGATTTGCCGCACGTCATCTTCGGCGTCGTGGGTGACCATGGCGAGCACTTCGTCGCCGGCTTCGAAGATCGTGTCACCGCGTGGCATCACGACGTGTTCGCTGCGAACCACCGCGACGATGGTCGCGTCACGCGGAATGTCGAGGTCTTTGATCGCGTGACCGACGACCGGTGCGTCGTCGGCGAGCGTCACTTCGACCAACCCGACGTTGCCGCCTTCGAACTGGAGTATCCGCACGAGCCGTCCGACCGAGACCGCTTCCTCAACCAGCGCGGTAATCAGGTGCGGTGTCGACACCGACAAGTCGACGCCCCAGTTTTCGTTGAACAGCCACTCGTTCTTCGGATGATTCACTCGGGCGACGACCCGCGGCACTCCGAACTCCTGTTTGGCCAGCAGCGAAATCACGAGGTTGTCTTCGTCGTCTCCGGTCGCCGCGACGACGACGTCGCACCGTTCGAGTCCGGCAACTCGCAACGACGCCACCTCGCACGCGTCGGCGACGAGCCATTCCACACCGTCGGCGGTGTGGGACCGGTCTACGACGGCCGGGTTCTGTTCGATGAGCTGCACTTGATGGCCGGCGCCCGACAGATCATTGGCGATGAAGAGCCCGACGTTGCCGGCGCCGGCGATCGCGACCCGCATCAGTGCGCTCCCGCGGATTCGATGTGGGCTTGCAGCTGGTCGACGTCTTCGACCTCACAGACGAACACGAGCACGTCGCCGTCCTGTCCGACCATGTCGGCGGTCACGATCTGCGCCTTCCCGAACCGTCTCACGGCCGCGAGGCAGAAGCTGCCCGGCCGGTTGAGCAGCGAAAGCTTCTTCCCGACGGCAAGGGTCGGGATCTCGCGTTCGATGATCCCGACCTGGCCGGTGGGATCGGTCCAGTCGCTGCGAGACTCGGCCGGCAGCAGCCGTCGCAGGACCTGATCGGTCGTCCACGCCACGGTCGCGACAGTTGGGATGCCGAGCCGCTGATAGATCAACGCCCGCCTCGGGTCGTAGATACGCGCGACGACATGTTCGATGCCGTAGGTCTCGCGTGCGATCCGGGCACACAAGATGTTGGAGTTGTCGCCGCTCGTCACCGACGCGAACGCCTCGGCCTTGGAGATGCCGGCCACCTCGAGGTGATCGCGGTCGAAGCCGAAGCCGACGACCGTCGTGCCGGCAAAGTCCTTCGGCAGGCGCCGGAACGCCCGCTCGTTCTTGTCGACGACCGCCACGCTGTGGTTGGTCTGCTCGAGGGCGCCGGCCAACTCGCTGCCCACCCGTCCGCAGCCGATGACGACGACGTGCACCTCGGCCTCCTGCTCCTGCGACGAAGCACGCGATGCTACGGCCCGATCCCGCACCGACACGCACGAGACACGTCAGATAACTGAAACCTTACCTATATGCGACGAAATGTGTGGATTGATGGCAAAATTGTGGCAGGCGGGGTGCGCAGAAGCGCGGTCGTGGACGCTGGGTCGTCGACACCGGGTCGTCCGATCCCGGCCAGCGTTCGCGGGGGACCGGTCGTGACGTCGGTCCCGGCCACGGGAACGTGGTGGCATCGCTCGAGTTCCCTTGACTTTTTGAGCCGACGAAACCTAACTTGCCGCCCATCGAAAACGAGCTCGCAAGTCTCTCGAAAAGCGACCGTGAGGCCTTGAAGGCCATCTACCGGTTGGCCAAAGACGGTGGTGCCCACACCGGGATCCTGGCTGAGAAGCTCGGCCTGGCGCCGGGCACGGTGACCGCGACCGTCAAGCGTCTCGCCGATCGCGGTTTGGTCGACCACGAGCCGTATCACGGGGTGGAACTCACGACCGCGGGGAGCCGTCTGGCGATTGCCGCCATCCGCCGGCACCGGATCGTCGAGCGGTTCCTCGCCGACATGCTCGGATACGCCTGGAACGAGGCCGACCGGCTCGCGGCCAACTTCGAGCATGAGCTGCCCCAAGAGGTTGAGGACCGGCTCTTCGTCGCGCTCGACCGGCCCGCGACCTGCCCGCACGGCTTCCCGATCCCGGCCAAAGAAACCGCTGAGATGCCCGACATGCCGCCGCTGTACGCGCTGGAGCCAGGCGACACGGCCGTCGTTGCCGTGCCAGGCTCCACCGATCCCGAGATCGTCGAATTTCTCGACACGCTCGGACTTCGGCCCGGCGTTCGGGTCGAGGTCAAAGAGAAGCATCCCTTCGACGGACCGCTGGTGCTTCGCGTCGACGGCAAGGACCGCACCCTCGGTGCGACGGTTGCCAACCAGGTGTTCGTGCAGAAGTCAGCCTGACCGGTCATTCCGATGAGAGGTACGCCCAAGTCATGACGCACATCCAAGCCGCTGAAGGTGGCTACCAGACCTTCTATCTCCACGGGGGCGAATGGGCGATCCTGCTCGGCTCCGTCGCCACCGCGCTGTTGGCCCTCCTGGTCGGGTTCTTTTTGATGCGGGGCGTGCTCGCCCAAGACGAGGGCACCGACAAGATGAAGGAGATCGCCAAAGCGATCCAAGAAGGCGCGATGGCGTACCTGCGCCGCCAGTTCAAGACGATCCTCGTGATCCTCGTGCCCCTCGCGGTGATCGTGTTCCTCACCTCGACGAAGGTGAAGACCGACGGTCTGAACAACGTTCCCAGCCATCTCGCGCTGTCGTACGCGCAGTCAGGCCTGTTCCGTACAGGAGCGTTCATCCTCGGCTGTTTCATGTCGGGCCTCACCGGCTTCATCGGCATGAGCTTGGCGGTGCGTGGCAACGTGCGTACCGCGGCGGCCGCGAAGCGAGGTTCGATGCCGGCCGCGCTGCAAGTGGCGTTCCGTACCGGTGGCGTCGCGGGCATGTTCACCGTCGGGCTCGGTCTGCTCGGTGCGTCGCTCATCATGATCGCGTTCCAGAACACGAGCTCGGCCATCCTCGTCGGCTTCGGATTCGGCGGCTCGCTGCTCGCACTGTTCTTGCGGGTCGGTGGCGGCATCTTCACGAAGGCAGCCGACGTGGGCGCCGACCTCGTCGGCAAGGTCGAAGCCGGCATCCCCGAGGACGATCCCCGCAACCCGGCGACCATCGCCGACAATGTCGGCGACAACGTCGGTGACTGTGCCGGCATGGCGGCCGACCTGTTCGAGTCATACGAGGTGACGCTGGTCGCGTCGATCATCCTCGGCGTTCCCGCCTTCCAGGCGATCTTTCCGCACAGCCCGCAGTTGTGGGTCATCGGCGCGCTGTTCCCACTCGCGGCACGTTCGCTCGGCGTCCTCGCCTCCATCGCGGGTGTGTTCGCGGTTCGTGCCACCGAAAAAGACAAGTCGGCGATGGCGCCCATCAACCGTGGCTTTTTGACCGCCGGGATCCTGACGATCATCGGCACGCTCATCCTCGCGCTGGTCTACGTCGGCAACCCCAAGGGCGGCTCGATCTCGGGCGTCGGCTTGCGCATGTTCGGCGCGGTGGTCGCGGGCCTGGTGCTCGCGCAGATCGCGTCGCGCATCACCGAGTACTTCACGTCAACCGAGACCAAGCCGGTACGAGAGATCGCCGAGTCGGCCGCGACCGGTGGTCCCGCCACCGCCGTCCTCGCGGGCATGAGCAGCGGGCTCGAGTCGTCGGTGTGGGCGATCATCGCGATCGCCGGTGCGATCGCCGTCGCCATCGCGCTCGGCGGCCACGACATCCAGTTCTCGCTCTACCTCGTGGCGCTCACCGGCATGGGCATGCTCGCCACCACCGGTGTGGTCGTCTCGGAAGACACCTTCGGACCGGTCGCCGACAACGCGGCCGGTATCGCCGAGATGTCAGGCGAGTTCGAAGGCGAACCGGCGCGCATCATGGTCAGTCTCGACGCAGTCGGCAACACGACCAAGGCGGTCACGAAAGGTTTCGCGATTGGCTCGGCGGTCATCGCGGCGGTCGCGCTGTTCTCCTCGTACATCGAGACCATCAAAAACCAGCTGGGCTTGAACATCAAAGGCGACGCGCTGTTCTCGAACCCGCTGACCTCGATCAACGTCGCCAACCCGAAGACGTTCATCGGATTGCTGATCGGCGGCTCAGTCGCGTTTCTGTTCTCCGCGCTGGCGATCCGAGCGGTCGGTCGCACGGCCAACGTGGTGGTGCAAGAAGTGCGGCGCCAGTTCGCCGACGGCCTGATCATGAAAGGCGAGAAGCGGCCCGATTACGGCCCGGTCATCGACATCTGCACCGCCGCGTCACTCCGAGAACTCGCGACCCCTGCACTGCTCGCGGTGCTTACGCCGGTGATCATCGGCTTCGGGATCAACTATCTGGCGCTCGGAGCATTTCTCGCGGCGGTGATCCTCACCGGTCAGCTCATGGCCAACTTCTTGTCGAACGCCGGCGGCGCGTGGGACAACGCCAAGAAGTACATCGAAGACGGCCATTACGGCGGCAAGGGCAGTGACGCCTACCGCGCCGCGGTGATCGGCGACACGATCGGCGACCCCTTCAAGGACACCGCCGGGCCCGCGCTCAACCCGTTGATCAAGGTGATGAACCTGATCTCGTTGTTGATCCTGCCTGCGGTCATCACGCTGCGGAACAACTCCGGAGCGCGTTTCAGCATCGCGGGTGTGGCTCTGGTCGTGCTGCTCGGAGCGATCTTGTTCTCGAAGCGGTCGGGCGCGACGTTGGAGAGCTCGTCGACGCCGGATGTTTCAGCCTCGGCTTGATGTCGTGCGTCGATGCTTGCGATATTCGAGGAACGGCGGAATCAACGAAAGGATGATGATCACCGCCACGATCGGATAGATGTACTTGTCGATGTCGATCGACTTGCCGAGCCAGAAACCCAACAGGCTGATTCCGACCGCCCAGATCGCGGCTCCGACGACGTTGGCGAACGCGAACTTCCGCGCCGACATGCGTCCAGTGCCGGCCAGGATCGGAATGATGGTCCGCACGAACGGGATGAAGCGTGCCAGCACGACCGAGCGCGGCCCGCGCTCGTCGAAAAATTCTTGGGCCTGTTCGAGATATGCCGTCTTGAACAGGCGGGCGTCGGGTTTGAACAGGCGCGTGCCGTAACGGTGGCCCAGCCAGTATCCGATTTCGGCGCCGGCAACCGCCGCGACGAACGAACCGACCACCACGACCGCCAGGTTGAGGTGCGGGTCGCTCGAGTGGGCGGTCGTGGCACTAAAGGCGCCCGCGAGGAACAAGATCGAGTCCCCCGGGAGGGGAAACGGGATGAGGCCCGACTCGACGAAGACGACGATGAGCAGGCCGGCGGTACCGAACGTGTCGATCAGGTCCCGGGGGCTGAGCCAGTTGACGGCGAGCATCCGGGGAAACCATAGACGTTCGCGGACAGTGACAGTGTGACCACAGTTTGACAGGGCCCCGGCGGGGATGGCAGTACGGAAAAAGGGAGCGGGCTACGGTCCGATGCCCTACTGCCGACAAAGTCGCGATTCCCGCACGTCTTCCCGGAGCCCGGAGCACACGTGGCCAAACCCCTTGTCATCGTGGAGTCGCCCGCGAAGGCGCGCACCATCGCGGGCTATCTCGGCAACGACTTCACCGAGAAAGCGAGCGTCGGGCACATCCGTGACCTTCCCGGCACCAAAGTAGAGGTGCCCGACGACAAAAAGGAAACCCACGGCCGACTAGCGGGCATCGACCCCGACGACCACTTCGACGCGGTCTACGTGGTGCACGCGTCGAAGCGCAAAGTCGTCGCGGAGCTGAAGGCGGCGCTGAAAGGCGCCGACGAGTTGATCCTCGCGACCGACGAAGATCGCGAGGGTGAGGCGATCGGCTGGCATGTGCTCGAAGTGCTCCAGCCCAAGGTCCCTGTTCGCAGGATGGTCTTCCACGAGATCACCCCCCACGCGATCCGCGAAGCACTCGACCACCCGCGTGATCTCGACATGAAGCTGGTCGAAGCCCAAGAGGGGCGACGCATCCTCGACCGTCTGGTCGGCTGGGAAACCTCTCCGGTGTTGTGGCGGGTGTTCGGTCGCGGCCAGGCCGCGTCCGCGGGCCGCGTGCAAAGTGTCGCAGTACGTCTCGTTGTGCAGCGCGAACGCGCCCGCATGGCGTTCCGCGCCGGACAATGGAGCGACCTCGAGGCCGAACTGTTCGCGCACGATCAGGCGTTCCGAGCGTCCCTCGTCGACGTCGACGGCCGCCGCGTTGCCGAAGGTCGCGACTTCGACGCCGCAACCGGCAAGATCGCCGCCGAAAAAGACGTCGTCGTTCTTGACGACACCGCCGCGGCCGCGCTCGCCGACCGTTTACGCGACGCCTCGTTCTCGGTTGCGTCGGTCGAGGCCGAACCGTTCACGGAGCGGCCGCGGGCGCCGTTCACGACGTCGACGCTGCAACAGGAGTCGGGCCGCAAGCTCCGCTTCGGTGCCGCCCGGACGATGTCGATCGCACAGCGGCTCTACGAACGCGGGTTCATCACCTATATGCGAACCGACAGTACGAACTTGTCGGAGCAGGCCATTACCGCAGCCCGGAGCGCGATCCGCGAACAGTACGGCGAGGAGTATCTGCCCGCCGAACCACGCGCGTATCGCAGCAAGGTGAAGAACGCACAAGAAGCCCACGAGGCGATCCGGCCTGCCGGTGACCGCATTCGGTCGCCCGAAGCGGTCCGTGCCGAACTCGACGCCGACGAGCAGCGACTGTACGAGCTCGTGTGGATCCGCACCGTCGCATGCCAGATGTCGGACGCGCGGGGAAGCAAGACAACGCTGCGAGTCGTGGCGAATTCCACCGCAGGCGAACGCGCGACGTTCCGCGCGGCCGGAAAGACCTACGACTTCCTCGGTTGGCGGCGCGTCTACGTCGAAGATGTCGACGAAGGCGAAGAGCTCGAGAACGAAGCGCGTCTCCCCGCCGTCGTGGAAGGCGAGTCGGTGACGTGTACCGACCTCGCAGCGGTCGCGCACGAGACGAAGCCGCCGGCGCGGTACACCGAAGCGAGCCTCGTCAAGGAACTCGAACAACGCGGCATCGGCCGTCCATCGACGTACGCGGCCGTGATCGAGACGATTCAGGCGCGTAACTACGCCTGGCGCAAAGGAACCGCCCTCGTGCCGGCGTGGACCGCGTTCGCGGTCACCAACCTGCTCGAACAGCACTTCGGCCATCTCGTCGACTACGGCTTCACCGCGACGATGGAAGAGGCCCTCGACGTCATCGCGCGCGGCGAAGGCGAAGCCGAAAAATGGCTGCACTCGTTCTACTTCGGGAACGGCCAGCCAGGATTGCGGGAACTTGTCTCACCGGAACAGCTCGCCAGCGTCGACCCGCGTGGCGTGAGCACAATCCCCATCGGAACCGACGACACCGGCCACGAACTCGTCGTGCGGGTCGGGCGTTACGGGCCCTACGTCCAGCGGGAGGATTCGGAGACGGCCTCACTCGCCCCCGACATCGCCCCCGATGAACTCACCGTCGAGCTCGCGCTCGAACTGATCGCCAAACAGGCCGCCGGTCCGAAATCGCTCGGCACCGACCCCGACAGCGGCCTCGAGGTCTACGCCCTCACGGGAAGATTCGGGCCATACGTGCAGCTCGGCGAGCAGGAAGAGGGCACGAAACGCAAGCCCAAGCGCTCGTCACTGTTCGCGAACCAGACCCCCGAGACGGTCACCCTCGAAGAGGCGCTGCAGTTGCTGTCGCTTCCGCGCTCGTTGGGAACCGACGCCGAAGGGCGCGAGATCGTCGCGTCGCCCGGCCGGTTCGGGCCCTACCTCAAGCGCGCCGACGGCGACACCCGCAGTCTCGCGTCGGAGGATCAGCTGTTGAGCGCGACGATGCCCGAGGCCGAAGGCTTGTTCGCGCAACCAAAGGTGCGACGCGGCCGTCAGCAGAAACCGCCGATTGCGGAACTGGGCGAACATCCCGACTCGGGGGCCGCGGTCCGGGTACTCGACGGCCGTTTCGGGCCCTACGTGACCGACGGCGCAGTGAACGCGACCGTCCCGCGCGGGACCGATCCCACAGAGTTGACGTTGCCCGAAGCGGTCGCACTGTTACGAGCACGCGCGGCGATGGCACCGACGAAGGTGAAGAAGGCCGCCAAGAAGGCCACCAAGAAAACGGTGAAGAAGACCGTGAAGAAAGCCACCAAGAAAACAGTGAAGAAGGCCACCAAAAAGACCCCGGCGACCAAAACCGTGGCGCCGGTCGAGCAACCATCGGTCTGATTGCACGCCCGTAGGCTCCGCAGCCAGTGAGCGAGCAGGCGCCGTTCATACCGCCGGCACCGGATCGCGACGCGATACCCCCCGCGCCGTGGCGCGTGTTCCGAGTGCCGGGTTTCATCGCCCTGTTCGGCGCGCAGTTCGTGTCGAGTCTGGGCGACTGGACCGGGCTGATCGCAATCCTCGCGATCGCGAGCAGAGTGTCGAACTCGGCGACCGCGGTCGGGTTCGTCATGGTGGCTCGCATGCTTCCCGGGTTCGTGTTCGCGCCGCTTGGCGGCGCGCTCATCGACCGCTGGAATCGCAAGGTCGTGATGGTGTCGTGCGACATCGGCCGGGCCGGACTCCTAGTGTTGTTGCCGTTCTGGGAGAACATCTGGGGCCTCGTGATCCTGTCCTTCGCGATTGAGATGCTCACGCTGTTGTGGGGACCAGCGAAGGACGCGTCCGTCCCCAACATCGTCAAGGATCCCGAACAGCTGGCTTCGGCCAACTCGCTCGGCCTCATCGCTGCGTTCGGCACCTTCCCGCTCGGTGCGGTCATGTTCGCCGCGCTCGCGGCGATCGCCCATCTGCTCAGCGGGTTCGGCGGCGTCAAACAGGAGTCGCTCGCGATCTGGGTTGACGGCGGCACCTTCTTGCTGTCCGCGTTGTTGATCTCCCGCTTGCGGCTTGACGAGTCAGAACGGGGAACTCGCCAGCGCGTTCCGGCCGCCCAGACCTGGCGCGACATCAAAGAAGGTCTCGGGTTCATCCGCGCCAACCCGCTAGTGCGCGGCGTCATGATCGGACTTGCCGGCGGCCTGATCGGCGGCGGCGCGATCGTGCCGCTCGGCCCGAAGGTCGCCAAGGACGTCCTGCACGGCGGGAACGCCGCGTTCGGGCTGTTGATGACCGCCCTCGGCCTCGGCGCCGCGATCGGAGTCGTCACCTTGTTGTTGTTCCAGCGCCGGCTCCCGCGTGCCGCCGTATTCAAAACCGCGGTGGTCACGACCGGAGCATCGATCGTCGCGGTCGCGTCGATGTCGTCGCTGTTACCTGCATTCGGCCTCGTGGCCCTCTTGGGCGCGAGCGCCGGCTGCGCGTACGTCACCGGATTCACGATGCTGCAAGAAAGCGTGTCCGACGACATGCGCGGTCGAACCTTCGCGACGCTCTACACCATCGTGCGCCTGTGCCTGCTGCTGTCCCTGACGATCGCACCGTTCGTCGCAGGTGCGCTCAACGCAATTTCGCAACACACAGTTCATGGACACGCCCACATCGCAGATCTGCATCTCTCGCTTCCCGGCGTACGGCTGGCCCTGTGGCTCGGAGGCGGCGTCACCGTGCTGTCCGGCCTCGCGGCGCAGCGCCGCATGCAACGCACGCCGGCGGTAGAGATCGCGTCCTCGGCATGACGTTCATCGTGCTCGAAGGTGGAGAAGGCGTCGGCAAGAGCACGCAGGCCGCACTCTTGGCGAACACACTGCGCGCGCGCGGGTTGGTGGTCGACCAGACGCGCGAGCCCGGCGGCACACCCGAAGGTTTGGAGCTCCGCCAGCAACTGCTGCACGGCCCAGCGCCCAACCACGACCAAGAGCTCGCATGGATGCTCGAAGACCGACGTCTTCACCTCAAACAGAGGATCGAACCGGAGCTCGCCAAGGGCGTCGTCGTCGTGTGCGACCGGTTCACGCCATCGACGATCACGTATCAAGGCGTCGGACGCCACCTAGGTGTCCAATACGTCGAACGTCGATGCCTGGAAGTCACCGGCAACGTCGTCCCCGACATCGTGGTCGTGCTCGACCTGCCCGACGATGTCGCCGAAGCTCGCGTCGGCGGGATCCGCGATCGTTTCGAACGAGAAGGCGCCGAGTTCCACGCAATAGTACGGAACGCATACCGCGAGCTCGCCGCCGATCGAGGCTGGGTAATCGTCGACGCCGACGGATCGCCGGAAGAGGTCAGCGCCCGAGTCTGGGCGGTCGTCGAGCCACATCTCTAAGCTCACGGCTGTGTTCGTCGATCTCGTCGGTCAGGAACGCGCCGTCGAGACGCTCCGACGGGCCAGCGAGCGGCCCTCGCACGCCTACCTCCTCGTCGGGCCCCGCGGCTCGGGAGTGGAGGAGGCTGCACGCGACTTCGCGGCGTTGCTCATCGGTGTCAGCGACGACGAACGGAGCGTACGGCTCGTCAAGCGCGGTGTGCATCCTGACGTCATCGAGTTCGCGCCCGGCGGCGCGTCGTACCGAGTCAAAGAAGACGTGCGCGACACGATCCTTCCCGAAGCGGCCCGAGCCCCGATCGAAGCCCAACGCCGAGTGCTAATCCTGTTCGAGGCAGAACGACTGCGCGGCAACCAGAACGAGTCGGCCAACGCGATGCTGAAAACGATCGAGGAGCCGCCGCCTCGCACGGTCGTGCTCCTCGTCACCGCCGCCGCGGAAGATCTCCTGCCCACGATCCGTTCCCGTTGCCAGCGCATCGACTTCGATCCCGTCGCCGACGACACCCTGCGGATCGCGCTTGAACGCGACGGTGTCGACCCGACGATCGCCGCGACCGCGGCGGCGCTCTCCGGCGGTCAGCTCGCCCGTGCCCGCGCCCTGGCCGGGCCACTCGCGCCGATGCGGGCCGCGTTCGCGAATGCTCCTACCCGCGTCGACGGAACCGGCGCGACCGCGTTCGCGGTGGCCGAACTGCTCGCCGCCGCGGTCGATCAGGCGGCCGACGTCGTCACCAGCCGACACGACGCCGAACTGCACGACTTCGAGCAAGAGCTGGAGCGTCTCGGATACGCAGAACGCGACGCCCAGCGCCTACGTCGGCGAATCGAGGAACGCCAACGCCGCGAGTCGCGACGCACACGCATCGATCTGCTCCTCGAAGGAGTAACCGCGCTCGAATCGGTCTACCGCGACGTGCTCGCCGCCCCGGCCCCTCCGCTCAACGCGGACCGACCGCAACTTGTCGTGGCCGCGCGCGCGGCCGCGGGCGCCCTCGACGAGTGCCGTCAAGCACGCGAGGCGTTCTTGATCAACGAGAAGGGACTGGTGCGCCTCACGCACCTGCTGCTGTCGCTGCCATCGGCGAGGCCGATCTGATTGCTCTGTATGCTGTCCCCTCCGTCGCCGGAGTAGCTCAGACGGTAGAGCAGCTCACTCGTAATGAGCAGGCCAGGAGTTCGAGTCTCCTCTCCGGCTCTCGTGTACGTGCAGGTCAACCGCATCGCACGACGTGATGCGGGCTTCCGCCGGGAGATTCCATGGCGCGTCTATGGCGCGCGACGCGCGTCGAGCACGTCGCGACTGCCGAACAAACGGGCGCCCATGAGGTCGGCGGCGGCACACGATCGGCTTCGCTCGTGGCGTGCGCGTACAGCTCCAGGATGAGCCGGGGCGTCGCATGGCCGAGGCGGTGCTGTGCCGTGCGCAGATCGATCCCGGCGGCAACCCACGCCGTAGCGGCGGCATGGCGCAGACTGTGGAAGGTGAGCTCCTCGAGCTCGGCCGAGCGGACCGCGGGCAGCCAGACGGGCCGACGGAAGTGCGAGTAGAGCAACGGACCGCCCGCGGGTGCGGCGAAGACCCACGAGTCGGCATTTCGAGCGGTCAGACCGCGCCGGCGCAGGCGTTCGTTTGGGCAACGTTGTGGAATCGGCCGCGCCGCGTCCTGGCCAGGCGGACTGGACGAGCCGTGAGCGCCCACACTCCTGGCTGGCCGTGACGCTGCGACGCACCCGACGCGCTCGAGGCGCTCGAGGCGCCACCCGATACGCCCTGTTCCCGCAACGAGTCGGCGCCTCGTCCTCGACCGTCACGCGGTTCGCTGAGCTCGACCGAAGGTCTCTTCCGAACCTCTGTACCGGGTCGCAACGGCCCCATGGGTGGTCTCGGGAGAGAGCGCACACGGGTGTGTGGCGAGAGCGCTCCAGAGCGATGGGCGGTTCGTGGGTCCGGTCACATTTCGCGAGCGGCGTGCGTCAAGATGCTGTGATGGTGATAAACGCGCCGGATTTCGAGGCTGAGCGCCCCCGGCTGGTTGCTCTCGCGACTCGAATCCTGAGCTCGGCTGCTGATGCGGACGACGTGGTTCAGGAAGCCTGGCTTCGTTTCGTTCGTGCCGACGAGCCGGACGATCTGGCGGCGTGGTTGACGACGGTCGTCACTCGGTTGTGTCTCGACCACCTGCGGCGTGGGCGGACCAGATCAGCAGCCGAGACCGTCGTACCCGATGCCCCGGTTCCGGTTGATCCCGAGGCCGATGTCTTGCTCGCCGAGAAGGCAAGTGCCGCCATGGAGATCGTGGTCGACGCTCTCGCGCCTGCTGAGAGGGCGGCGTTCGTGTTGCATGACGTCTTCGGATATCGCTTCGACGAGATCAGCGTCATCATGGGTCGTTCCGACACTGCGGTCCGCAAGCTCGCGAGTCGAGCACGGGCAAAAGTGCAGGTAGCGCCGGCGCCGTTCCTCCCGCGAACCGACCGCAATGAAAGTGAACGCGTCGTCACCGCCTTCCTTCGCGCTGCTCGGGGCGGAGACCTGGGCGGGCTGCTCTCGGTGCTGGCTCCTGATGCGATTATGCGGGCCGATCTCGTCGGTCAGCAAATGGGAACGAACGCCGTCTACGACGGCGCGCCTGCCATCGCGGCACGGTTCGAAGGCACGCGCGGCGCCGTTGCGGCCACGATCGACGGTGATCTCGGTGCCGCGTGGATACATGCCGGCGTCGTGAAGGTCGCCTTCGTGTTTCACGTCGAGTCGAATCTTGTGCGCGAAGTGGAGTTGATCGCCGACCCTGACGTACTCGCAACGATGGAAATCGTGCGCACTCGGGCCGATCCTGACCAAGACGAGTCATAGAACATCAATGATCAAATCGAGCTGAAAGGAAGTGCGACCCATGAAGAAAATGACATGCCGACAGTTGGGAGGTCCGTGCGATCTCGCCCATCACGGCGAGTCTCCTAACGACGTGATCAAAGCGCAAGACCAACACCTGAAGGAAGTCGTCGCGGCGGGCGACACCATTCACGCGCCGGCCTTGAAGGACATGAAGGGCCGTTGGAAGCACCCGGTCAAGGGCATGGGCTGGTACAAGCAGGCGAAGAACGACTTCGCAAACCTCCCTGAGCACGTCGAGGCGTCATGAGCTCCGCCGTGGACTTCGGCGACGTCTCGACCACAGGTCTGGAGTCGTCGCCCGTAGCGGACGCTCTCGCCGGCCTTCGGGCGAACGAGGCCCGCTACTTCAAGAACAAGTACGACCACGTCTTCACCGTCGAACCGGCCGCCAAGGCCAAGACGACCATCAACTGGGTGCACCGTATCCTCAAGGAACGCGACATCAGCATCGAGTCGCCGCCGCTCGAAGCCACTTCGTTCGAGGTCGAAGGTATCCGCATGGCGTACGTGTTCTACAAGAGTGGTCTGTCGATCAATGTGATGTACGGCATCGACGGCGGCAAGCGAGCGGTCGGGTTCAAGCTCTCCGACGGCATGGACGTCCCCGTCGAGCTTGGCTCGTTCAAGTTCGCGAGACAGAAGTCAAAACTGGCGGGAACGATCCGCGGGTCGTTCTTCGTGATCAAGGGCGAGTACTGAACCGATCGGCGACAGCCGCGACATCGGCCTCGACGGCCGCACTCCGAACTGCCGTTCTGGGCTCGCCCGGCAACTCGCATCCTCAAACGCCAGTAACGGACTGGCGTGCGTGAAGTTGTTATAGCCCGAGTGCGATTATCGTCTCGTGGACAGGGTGTCAGGAGCGTTCGGGGCGATCGATGGGTGACCAGGAACGTGTGCAGTCTCGGATCTTGAGAACCGCGTTCCGTCATCGCGGGTTGGCATTGAGAAGAACCGCCGCGGATGCTTACCGCTGTTAGGAGCCCATAGCGGACCGTCGGGTGTCACTGAGCCGCTTTCCCCGAGCGGGCAAGCTGTGACGATGTCTGAGGCTGTTCTGGTCGTTCCAAACGCCGCGATCGCGTACCGACGAACGCCGGAAGAGCGCGCAGACGCCACGCTGTCATGGCAACGCCCTGATCGTGCGTTCTTCGCCGCAGGTGCGTGCCACATCCTCGCGTTCCGCATGCGTGAACGGTGGGCGGACGCGGACTTGGAGGTCGTTTACATCCGACCGGTCGGCGGTCGGCCTGGGCATCATGTGTACGTCTCCGATGGCTGGAGGGCTTTCGACTTCAACGGTTGGAGCACAGAGGTTGATCTGCTTGATAAGAACACCGCGTGGTGTCGTCTTGAAGACCCAACCTGGACGTGTGAGCGCCTGATCATCACGGATGACCTGTTGAGATTCTGTGCGCAGTATCGGCATCGTCCGCCAGGGGCGTTTCCGGAGGATGTGGTTGCTCGGGCCGATCGTTTCCTCGACAGGGTCGTCGGTTCGGTCGCGTCTAGCAATGCCGAGCCGGTACCGATCGAGGGGCCCGAGCATTACTGAATCTCGAGCTGCTCGGGAGACTGTGAGGCGCCGAGCGAAGGCGTTGGACATATTCTGGAGTCGTGGCGTTCGAGCGAATCACGGTTGATCCGAACAAGATGGGGGGGCTTCCGTGCATTCGTGATCTGCGCGTGACAGCGAGTGCCGTACTCGGCCAGCTCGCCGCCGGACGGACGGTCGACCAGGTGCTCGAGGATTACCCGTATCTCGAACGTGACGACATCTTCGCCGCGCTGGAGTACGGCGCGGCGGCGGTGCGTGAGCGGGAGCTTCCGCTGACGAAGCCCGCGTGAGGCTGCTGGTCGACGCCAACCTCTCGCCGGTGGTCTCGGAGCGATTGCGAGACGCCGGGCATGAGGCGTTGCACGTATTCGACGTCGGTATGGCACGAGCGAGCGACGAGAGCATCGTCGAGTACGCGCTCGAGCGCGACTACGTGATCATCTCAGCCGACTCTGACTTTGCGGCGATCCTCGCCCGGCTCGACTGCGCGAAGCCGTCGTTCGTGCTCCTTTCGGCACGTCAACGAGATGACCCCCGAGCAACACGCGGCGTTGCTTCGCGCGAATCTCGACGCGCTCGCCGAAGATCTCGAAGCCGGCGCCGTCGTGTCGTTCGCGCGCGGCACGATTCGAGTAAGGCGACTTCCGTTCGCAAGCGCGTGACGATCGCGTTCTATGGCGCGTCTATGGCGCGCCCGTATAAAAACGCCGTCATTCGCAGTTGTTCGCGCCGCACACGCGCCATCGTTGACGTGCGTTTTCGCGTTCGCGCGCGTTCGCTCATGTGCGCAGGGTGGCGCTCGTAATGAGCAGGCCAGGAGTTCGAGTCTCCTCTCCGGCTCTCGTGTACGTGCAGGTCAACCGCATCGCGAGACGTGATGCGGACGACACACGGGAGTTGTTCAAGGCGCGTCGACGGACCGCGACGCGTGTCGAGCGCGTCGCGCTTGGCGAACGAAGGGGGCCTCCGAGGTCGGCCGGCAGCGAGTGGTGGTTAGGAGGGCGGTGAGCGAGAACAGAGATCGTGCAGTGCTCGCGCTGGTCTCGCCGAGAGCGTGGGAGTCGTGGCTGACGAAGCATCACGCGACCTCGAGTGGAGTGTGGCTCAAGATCGTCAAGAAGAACTCGAAGATGAAAGGCCCTTCGTACGAGGAGGCGCTCGATGCGGCCCTTTGCTTCGGCTGGATCGACGGCCAAAAGGGCTCCCTCGACGGCGACTACTGGCTGCAACGCTTCACGCCTCGCAAACCGAGGAGCAAGTGGTCGAGAATCAATGTGGAAAAGGCGGTCAGGCTCACCAAGCAGGGGAGGATGAAGAGCGCCGGCCTGACCCAGATCAAGATGGCGAAGGCCGACGGCCGATGGGACGCCGCCTACGAACCGCAAGGCGCCGCGTCCGTTCCTGATGACCTGCGGCGAGCACTCGACAAGAACCGCAAGGCTCGAGCGTTCTTCGAATCGCTCGACGGCCGCAATCGGTATGCGATCCTCTATCGCATTCAAGATGCGAAGAAGCCCGAGACGCGAGCGCGACGCATCGAGACGTACGTCGCGATGTTGAGCGAAGGAAGGAAGATTCACGAGTGACCGCGTGGTGACCGCCTGGCCTAGTGCCGACGCCAGGCAACGTTGCGATGTCCCCGACCGAATCCACTTCGGCGACGATCATTGAATGGCTCTGCCCCACCTCTGGTTGGATGGCGAGGATCTCGAAAGCGATCGACGGTGATGCAGGAGCGGTCATGGCGAAGCTGATCTACGCATCGAACATGTCCCTCGACGGCTGGACCGAGGACGAACGCGGGGCCTTCGATTGGGCTCCGCCGGACGACGACGTTTTCGCGTTCATCACCAAGCTCATGCGGTCCGCAGGTACGTACCTCTACGGGCGACGCATGTACGAGACGCTGGCCGTGTGGGAGACCGACTCCACCCTGGCCACGCGGTCGGACCTCACTGCCAACTACGCCAGCGCATGGCAGGCGGCCGACAAGGTCGTCTACTCCTCGACCCTGACCGCGCCGCCCACCGCGAACACTCGGCTCGAACGCCACTTCGACCCCAGCGCGGTACACAAGCTGAGAGCTGCGGCCGCGAAGGATCTGTTGGTCGGTGGCCCAAACCTCGCAGCACAGGCTCTCGTCGCCGGGTTGGTCGACGAGCTGGCCCTATTCGTCTGGCCAGTCGTCCTCGGTGGGCGCAACCCCGCACTGCCGACCGACACGCGCGCCGATCTAGAGCTCATAGACGAGCACCGATTCAACAGCGGAGTCGTTTACCTCCGCTACCGCGTTCAGTAGCGACGCGAAAGGATCGCGCCACGCGCACTGCCCGTATAACGCCGCGTCCGAGACACCCGTTGCGAACGACGAAAACGTTGATGGGAGCGGCACTAGGGCCGTCGAGAACCTCGCCGCCTCGATGATGAGTCGCTGGTCGGGAGCGTCGATCGTCGGCCGGTCAGATCACGGTACCGATGCGTATTGCGTATCGCACAGTCGGGTCTGACCTGCGGGTACCTGCCCGGCGGCGATCCCTTCGAGCGCGGCGAACGGACCGCAGGGATTCGGGACGACCCACACATGCAGCATCGGTGTGTCGCCGGCCTTGGTTGTCCCCGGCGGACATGTGCCGTTGACCGTAGTGAGTGATGACAGGACCCGCTGTTGTGGATTGTCGGTCAGGCACAGATCACGGTGGACGTGCCATTGCGTGAGCGGACCGCCGACATCGGGCACGTCGGCGAACGTGCTGCCGAACGGCAGCATGTACATCGCGGCGACCGCACGCTGCGCGCCGTTGCGGTACTCGTAGACGACCGACTCGGGTCGCAACGGGTCGAGAATGTGACCGTCGTTCACATACGACCAATTCACATAGTGCTCGTCGCCGCTTTCGCCGTCACCGATCGAACGGTACCCGGCGGCATACGCCTCGGCCGGGGTCCCGAAACGGCGGAGGTCGACGATGGTTTCCGCGACGAGTTTCTCCGCCCGTACCTGTTCGGCGGGAGTCAGCCCCGGCGTTCCGCCGAGGTCGATGCCGTCGATGCCTTTGCCCGAAGTAGCGGGCTTGGGATCCGCGACCGTGGTTGTGGTCACGGTCGGCGCTCCGGCCGCTTCCAGATGACCGGCTGCCGACGGTCCGGCGGCGTTCGAAGCTCCGCACGCCGCCAGTGCGACCGATCCCGCCAGGACACAGACGACGAGGCGTATTCGATCGAGCTGCATAAATCCAGGCTACGCCCGTCGCGAGCGCGGAGTTTCCGACACGTCGTCTGACACGACGAGGTCCCGTCAGCTGCGATACGGCGACGAACGCCCGGAATCGCGCCGTGGGGCTCTCGACCCGGGGCCTTCGCCGAACCGCGCGCCGCCGCCTGGGGAGGCGATCGTGGTTGCAAAACGAAGAAGAGGGGTCTTCACCCGAGATCTCTCGAGGTGCCAGCCGCTGGTCTGTTCTCGTCCCGCGCTGCTCGTCGAAGACGGGTGCGAGCGGACACCAGCAACGCCTGATTGTCGTCGCTGTGGGTTATCTGCGCAGATCTGTTGTGCATCACGAGCAACCGCCAACCACGCACGCGGCGACGATCACGACAGTGTCACCACCGAGCCGTGCGACCGGGGCCGGACGAACGCCGACATGCGGTGTTCCGGGTCCGACACCCGGTTGGCGCGAGCCTTCACGAGTCGTCTGGGCGTAGGGGGGCGGGCGGTGACGGCCGAAGAGCACACATACCCGATCACGTCGTAGCCTCTAGCCGCGTGAGTATTCCCCGCCGACGTCGCCCTCTATTCAGGCTGGCCGGCGCGTTCGGGCTCGCGATCGGCATCGTCGTGCTTGTCGCCGCGCCGGCTTCGGCGCACGCGACGCTCCTGAGTGAGAGCCCTGCGCAGTACTCGACGGTCGCGACGTCGCCGACTCAGGTCGAGCTCACCTACGACGAGAATGTGGAGATCTCTTTCGGCTCGATCGCGCTGTACAACCAGAAAGGCGACCGGGTCGATATCGGCGCCCCCCATCACTCCGCGAAGTCGGACCATTCGATCGAAGCCAGCGTGCCGCACCTCGCGGACGGCGCCTACGTCCTGACGTGGCGGGTCATCTCGGCCGACTCGCATCCGGTGCACGGCGCGTACACGTTTACGGTCGGAAGCTCCTCTGTGAATGCTCAAGGTCTCGCCGCGAAGCTCGAAGCCGAAGGTGGCGGGAACCGGACTGTCGGCGTCGTCTTCGGGATCGTACGCGCAGCTGAGTTCGCTGGTATCGCGCTGCTCCTCGGCGCGGTTGTGTTCGCGGCAGCGATTCGTCCGCGCGGTCGGCGACGGTCTCGTGCCGATTCGCTCGTGTGGGCCGGTTGGATCCTGCTGTTCGTGGCGACCGTCGCAGGCCTTTTGCTCCAAGGTCCGTACGCGGGTGGGTTCCCGATCACAGCGACGTTCCATAGCGCGGTCGTGCGGGCGGTTCTCCAGACGCGTTACGGGCACCTCATCGAAATTCGGCTTGTGCTGCTGATCGCCGCGTTGCCGCTCCTGTTCGCGGCTCGAAAGTTCTGGCGACCCGGCTGGTGGTGGTGGACGCTCGCCGTACCCGTCGGAGTCGCGATCGCCGCGACGCCGGGTCTGGCCGGCCACGCCGCGACGGGAACATTTACCGAGCTCGCGGTTCCGCTCGACACATTGCACGTCGCGGCGATGAGCGTCTGGCTGGGCGGCCTCGCCGCGCTCGCGTTCGTCGTCCTCGATCGTGATCCCGACGCCCGCAGGGCCTCGGAACGCTTCTCGCCGGTCGCGTTGTGCAGCGTCGTGCTCATCGTCGTGTCCGGCGTGTTCGCCGCGTGGCGACAGGTTGGATGGTCAGTCGACGCGTTCCGGGACACGACATACGGCCGCCTCCTGCTGGTGAAGGTCGCGGTGTTCATCGGTCTGATCGCACTGGCAGCGTGGAGTCGGGCCATCGTGAGAAGGCGCCGACCCGCGACGTTGAGCGCCGCGATCGCACCCCCCGCGACTGCGACCCGCCAACCCGGGACGATGCCCGTCGATCCCGATGTGCGGGGCCTGCGCTGGTCGGTCGGTGCCGAGCTCGTGTTCGGCATCGCGATTCTCGTCATCACATCTCTGCTCGTGAACGCGCAGCCGGCACGCAGCGCCCTCACACTTCCGTACTCGACCGAGTTCCGCAGCCCGACGATGCTCATCGATCTGATCATCTCGCCCGCGAAGGCCGGACGCGTCGACATCCACATCTACACGTTGTCGCCGGCGGGCGGGAACCTGTTCACGCCAAGTGTCACGGCCGAGATCAGCCTGCCGTCGAAGGGCATCGCACCACTCACCGTCCCACTGGTGCGCGCCGGCCCGAATCACTTCCTTGCGTGCCTGTCGCCGGCCTCGGAATCCACGGGCACCGCGACCTGTACGAACAAGTTCTCGATCCCGTTCTCGGGAAGGTGGCTCATCGTGATTCGGGCGTTACGCGACGAGTTCGACGAGGTGGCGGTACAGAAATCGGTCGACATCAGGTAGCAACGGCCGCGATAGTGCGAACGATGTGATCGCGCGCTAGACAACCCGCGACCTTCACATGCCCGAGGAGCATCGAATGCGCAAGCGGATCGCCGTCCTTTCGACACTGACCGTCGCAATCCTGTTCGCCGTCGCGGCACCCGCGTCCGCGCACGTGACCGTCGATCCGTTGTCGGCACCTCAGGGCTCGACGGTCAAGCTCTCCTTCCTGGCGCCGAACGAGGACCCGACGGCCAAAATGACCGAGCTCCAGGTCGCGTTCCCGACGCCGCCGGAGTCGCCGATCCCGACCGTGACCGTCGAGCCGATCGCCGGTTGGAGTATCAAGGTCACGACCGAGAACCTCGCCAAGCCCATCACCACCGACGATGGCACCATCGACAACATCGTCAGCGAGATCGACTGGAAGGCGAAGAGCACCGCTGACGGCATCGGCGCGAATCAGTTTGGCGAGTTCACCATCGACGCCGACGGGCTCCCCACCAACGAAACCCAAGTCGTGTTCAAGGCGATCCAAACCTATTCGGACGGTACCGTCGTCCGCTGGATCGACCCGGTGACACCGGGCGGTCCCGAAGCCGAGCACCCGACACCGATCCTGCAGCTCACCAGCCCGTCCGGTTCGGCGACCCCGGCTACCACCGCGCCGGCCGCAACGGCTGTCGTTGCGGCGTCGACACGCGACAACAGTGCACGGGCGCTTGCGATCATCGGCATTGTGCTGGGCGCCCTCGCGTTGGTCTTCGCGACTGGTGCGCTGATGAAGAAGCGCCGCGCGTAGCGGCTCAACGCGTCGAACAAGGTCGTGTCGATCTTCGTCGCCTGACACGCGAAGCGGCATCCGGACCGACGCCGTCCGACGTGTTCGGGCGGGACCTCGCGACGAGATACGGGTGTGTACTCCCGAACCGTGCGACAGGCGAGGGGTCGGCTGCGGACGCGACGAGGTGGGCCGGCCGATCGGGCATGATGCGTACGTGTCACTCGAAGTTGAGATCGCGGCGGCAACCGTGGGCGACAAGATCGCGATCCGCCACCTGCTCGAACTGTACGTATACGACTTCTCCGACTTCACCGACTGGGACGTCGATGAACACGGATTGTTCGGATACCGGTACCTGGATCATTACTGGACAGAGCCCGACCGGCATCCGTTCATGATTCGCGTCAACGGGCGCATCGCGGGCTTCGCGTTCGTTCGGTCGGGCCGACCGCACGACATGGCAGAGTTCTTCGTCCTGCGCAAATACCGCGGTCGCGGCGTTGGCGTGCAGGCGGCCCGATCCTTGTTTGCGAACTTCCCGGGCGACTGGCAGGTGCGCCAACTCGCGGCCAACGCGCCAGCCACCGCGTTCTGGCGTGTCGCGATCCCGGTCCCGTTCCGCGAAAACACCGATGAGAAAGGTTCCGTCCAGCACTTTCATCTCGCCGCGCCGGTCGGCACATGACCCGCCGAACACGCGACGGTGTGCGGCTTCGGCACGTGACGGCGACGAGCTGGTCGTCGAACGCTGGGTGAGCGGTGACCGCCGCGCCGGCGAGCCTTGCCCGCGCAGCATGACGTCCGTGTCGAGCGGTGCGGCTGATTCGTCGTCACGTACGGGAAGACCGCGCCGTTTTCGAGGTTGACGACGTCCCGGCCGTTTCGTGCGCGGCGGTCGGAAACCGGGTCGCGTCGAGGCTGATCGGTGCTGGCCGGTGCACCACGCGCCGCGCCAGGAATGCTCCAACGACACGAACGCGCTTCGTGCCGCGCCGGAACGGTGACCGGCCGGGTGGACGCCGGCCGTCGCGTTCCACCCGCGCACGACCGGCCGGACGTCACCGCGCGACGTCGGCGACACGACCGCGCGGCTCGACAGGCTCGACTGGCAGGCAACCGCGGTCGACGTCGGCCGGCCAACCGCGGCGTGTCCGTCGATGTTCGTGAGGCGTTCGAGCGCACCGACCGTGCCACCGGTCCCGGTCGGGTTTCCTTTTCGGCGGTTGGACGACTACTTGAGAAAGGGGCGTTTGTGGGCGAGTCGCGTCTTGGAATATCTGAGATCGCGTCGGTGGTGCTTTCATCACCCCGGACAGCCAACCGGCGACGGCAGGGGGATGATCCATGCGGACATCGACGTCACGGCCGGGACCCCAAGGCTGGTACGCGTCGTTGTGCGCCGTCGCGTTAGCCGCCCTGGCGTTGGGCGCCGCACCCGCGGGCGGCGCGACGACGGTTCCGGGCGCGCCGACCATCACCTCCGCGACGGCCGGTCGGCACAGCGTGACCGTCACATATTCTGCGCCGTCCAATGACGGCGGCAAGCCAATCACCGACTATCGGGTTGCGTGCACGTCAAGCGACGCCGGCGTGAGCCGGTCGCGCACCGGACACGTTTCACCGATCCGGGTGACCGGCCTCAGTGCCGCCAAGACGTATACGTGCGACGTCGAAGCACGCAACCGCGCCGGCTATGGGCCTGCGTCGGCGGAGTCGGCTCCGGTCGTGACGTTCGCGGCTCCGCCGTCACCGACGGTTCCGGGTGCACCGACGATCAGTTCGGCCACCCCAGGGGTGCGCAGCGTGTCGGTCGGGTTCGCGGCGCCGGCCAGTGATGGTGGTGCGAAGATCCTCGAGTATCGGGTTGCGTGCACGTCGAGCGACGGCGGCGTGAACCGTTCGAGGACGAGACGGACCTCTCCGATCCGGGTCGCGCTGACCGCGTCGAAGACCTATACGTGCGACGTGAAAGCAAAGAACCGCGTCGGTTTCGGAGCGCCGTCGGCATTGTTAGCACCGTTCGTGACCCTCGCCCCGCCCGTGGTGACGGTCCCGGGAGCACCGACGATCACTTCGGCGGTCGCCGGCAACCACGACGTGACCGTCGCGTTTTCGGCTCCGGCCGCCAGCGATGGCGCGCCGATCTTCGAGTACAAGGCGACGTGTACGTCGAGCGACGGCGGTGTCGCTCGCTCGAATCGGCGGGGCCGCTCATCGATCCGGGTCGGTGGCCTGACGTCGGCGAAGACCTACACGTGCACGGTCGCCGCGAAGAACCGCAAGGGTTTCGGGGCCGAGTCGGCACCCTCGGCTGCGGTTGTGACACTCCAGAACTGATCGACGGCGCCCCGTCGTCCAAGAACTGATCGCCACCGAACGGCTTCGGTTTGCGGCGAACCTCTGCGTGTGTGCGTGCGGCAATCTTGGTCGTGCGACAATGCCGGTGGCATGGGGGCGGCAGATACGACCGAGACCGGGACGTCGCGCACCGTACGCCGCCTCGGGCTCGTGCCAGGATTCGACGGCCTGCGAGGCGTCGCCGTTCTCCTCGTCGTGACGTATCACTTCCGCCATCTGCTCGACCCGTGGACAACCCGTTATGTGCGTCGAACGTCGTTCAGCCGGCTCGCCAGCGGAGCCACTCGGAAAGTCACGCATCTCGTCCTCGTGCTGCGGGTTCATCCGAAACCCTTCTTCGGATCCCTGTTCCCGAAAGGGGGATCCCTCGGCGTCGACATCTTTTTCGTGTTGAGTGGATTTCTCATCACCGCGCTGCTCCTTCGTGAGCACGCGACGGAACATCGCATCAGCTTCCGCGGGTTTTACCGCCGGCGGGCATTGCGACTGCTGCCGGCGTTGTTCCTCTTCGTCGCCGCGCAGCTGACCTACTCGATCATCACGCACGGACAGTGGAAAGAAGAGCGCGAGGCGCTCATCTCGATCATCTTCTATTTCTGGAACTGGAGACTCTTCTACAGCTACCCGGCGGTCCCGAAAGGACTCGCGCATCTGTGGTCGTTGTCGGTCGAGGAACAGTTCTACATCGTGTGGCCGCTGGTCGTAGCGGTCTTCGTCGCAGCTCGGCGACGTTCTTCGACCGTCGTCACCGCGATGGTCGCGGCGGTCGCGGCAGTTGCGGTGTGGCGATTCCTGCTCGCCGAACGAGGCAACCTGACGTTGCTCTACTTCCGTACCGACGTGCGGGCGGACGCGTTACTCGTCGGAGCGCTGACGGCGTACCTGTGGACGCGAGGATTCGTGGCGCCCCGACGCTTGCTCATCCCGGCTGCGTGGGTTTCGCTCGCTTTCGTCGCCGCGTGCGTCATGCATTTCGAAAGCACCGCTCGATTCTTCTTCGACGGAGGTTTCACCGCGGTCGCGATCGCAGTCGCGATCATGGTGTATGCGATCGTCGAGTTCGGCTGGCTGTCGAAGCGCTTTTTGACATTTCGGCCGCTGCGGGCCGTCGGTCGAGTCTCGTACGGCCTGTATCTGTGGCACTTCTTCGTGTTCACGATCGTGGCTGAGAAGATGGCGGCGTCGTCTTCCTCGGCCCGTATCGCGACCGCCGTCGGAATCACCGCCGCCGCGACACTCTTTTCGTGGTTTGTGGTCGAACAACCTTTCCTGCGTCGAAAACATCGTGTCTCCACGGCGCCGGCGCCGGTCACACCCTGACACCTACCGGTCCGCGACAATCGAGTTCGTGGGCCTGCGTGCACAACGACGTTTGAGCGCGGTCGCCCTGGCGATGGCGGTCGCGCTCGCGACCATCGTCGTCGTGTCCGGCCGCGGCTCCAGCCGGCGGCCGCCCGCCGCAGTTGCGACAACCCAACCGGCCGTGTCGGCGCCCCGCTCGCCTGCGAGCCCGAAAACCGGGCCGAAACGGGCGTCTGCGACCACCACGACCGTTCCGCCGCCACCCGCAGTCGACCGACCGATGCGGCTCGTCGACACGATCACCGGTGCCATCTCGCCGAAGTCGGTCGACGCGACCGGCACCGGCCTCGTGTTCGCGCAGAACATGATGTACCGCCACACGATGACCGTCTACAACGACGCCGGGACGCTCGTGAAGACGATCCCCGACAGTGTCGACCTGGCGAGCTTCGGATACCCCGGCCACGCCGGACTGTCGCGCGGCGCGCCGGTCGAAGGTGCGGTCAGCCCCGATCACCGTTTCTTCTACGTCACCAACTATTCGATGTACGGCACCAACTTCGGGCCCGAAGGCAGCGACAACTGCCGCGGTCCGGCTGGCCTGTCACCGAGCTTCGTGTACCGCGTCGACCTGAAGACCCTCGCGATCGACGGTGTCACGCAGGTCGGGATGGTCCCGAAGTTCATCACCGTCACGCCCGACAATCGGTACATCCTCGTCACCAACTGGTGCTCGTTCGACATGAGCGTCATCGACCGGTCGACGTTCAAGCAGGTTCGGCGCATCTACCTCGGGACCGATCCCCGCGGGATCGCGGTGAACAAGGCGTCCACCGTGGCGTACGTCGCGGTCATGGGTTCGACCGACATCGCGCGTCTCAACCTCCGCACCTTTGCGGTGTCATGGTTCGACGGAGTGGGACTGTCGCCGCGTCAGGTCGTGCTCGATCCGACCGGCCGCTACCTGTACGCCACCTTGAACGGCGACAGTCGCGTCGTGAAAATCGACACCGCTACCGGCGCGGTGGTCGCGACCGTCGCGACCGGCGACCAGCCTCGCAGCATGACGATCTCGCCCGACGGGACCGCGCTCTACGTCGTCAACTACCTGTCGAACACCGTCTCGAAGGTGCGGGCATCAGACATGAGCATCGTGCAGACCATCGCCGCGCCCTCACATCCGATCGGAATCACGTTCGAGCCGTCGACCCGCAGGGTGTGGGTGGCGTGCTACAGCGGCGAGATCCTCGTCTTCGACGCCTGAGACTTTTCTTGGCGCACCGTGCGGGTACCCTGGCGGCTGTGGCGGATCAGTCGACTTTCGAAGAGCTGGCGTCGCCGTACATGTCGGCGCTGTACGCCGCCGCGCTCCGCATGACCCGAAACCCGTCCGACGCGGAAGATCTCGTACAAGAAACCTACCTGCGCGCCTATCGCGGCTTCGGTGGGTTCCGGGAGGGCACGAACCTCAAGGCCTGGCTCTACCGGATTCTCACGAACACGTTCATCAACCAGTACCGGGCGAAGAAGCGGCGACCCGACCAAGTCGAACTCGACGACGTCGAAGACTTTTACATCTTTCGCCGCCTCGGCGGAATTGAGGCCGCCGACGCCGAACGCACCGCAGAAACCGCGGCGCTCGAATCGATGCCCGACGCCGAAGTGAAACAAGCGCTCGAATCGATTCCTGAGCAATTCCGGATGGCTGTGATCCTTGCTGACATCGAGGGTTTCTCGTACAAGGAGATCGCCGAAATTCTGGATGTCCCGATCGGAACTGTGATGAGTCGTATCCATCGCGGAAGAAGGCAGCTCCAGAAGCTGTTGTGGGACTACGCCACGGAGCACAACCTGCGTCCGCGGGTCGAGACCGCCACGGGGGGATAGCGCAACCACATGGACTGTTCGCCCAATGGACATGAGCCCAATGGACTGTGACGACGCCCTTTTCCGCGTCTACGAGTACCTCGACGGGGAGCTGACCGTCTGGAGACGCCGGGCCATCACCCGGCATCTCGACGAGTGCCCGCCGTGCGCGAACGGTTTCACGTTCGAGGTGGAGCTACGCCGGATCGTCGTGTCGAAATGCCGCGAGGAGGTCCCTTCGACCCTGCGCGTACGGATCGCCGAAGCCCTCGGGATCGTCACCGACGACTAATCGGGCTCCGATCGCCGAACCTCCAGACCGTCGGGTCGGGTCCCCGACGTTCCAGCATCGCAGGTCGGGCCGGACCCGGACGCCGGCCAGGGCCCGTATCCCGACCCGGTCGCCGCACCTTCTACGATGTTGTCCGCCGCGACAATGAGGAGGAACCGTGCGACCGTCCGAGATCATGATGCTCTCGATCGGTTTCGTCGTTGCGCTGGCCGGACTCGTGATGGGCTTCGCCGTGTACATCGACCACACCGGCGGCTACTTCTGGTTCTACTGGATCGCTCCGCTGCTCACGATCGGGCTCGGTGCCATCCTGATCTGGTTGTCCGTCGGGTACTGGATGAAGGTCGGACGACTCGAGACCAAGGGTCGCCCGCGCAGTGACTGACGCCACAGCACCGGCCCGGGGACCGGACCCGGTCGACTGGGGCACCGCCCGAACCGTCGCGCGCATCGTCGCGGGACGCGACCCGCTCGTCTCGTCCTATCTCGGGGCGTCGTTGGATGCCGACTTCGGCGCGCTCACCGTCGTCGCTGAAGAGCTCGTCGCCGCGCACACCGGCCTTCACCCGCCTGGACACGTACGCGCGGTCGTGCTCGACCGACGGGAATGGGTCGACTCCAATCTCGCGTCGATGCGCAACCTCCTCGACCCGCTGATGCAACGTTTCGGCGAGAAGATGGCACACAACCCGTTGGCACCTATCGGTCGGCGAATCGCCGCAACCGAGATGGGCGCATTGCTCGGATATGTCGCGCAACGTGTCCTCGGCCAATACGACCTGCTCGTCCCCGACGATCGCGGCGAGGCGGTCTACTACGTCGGCGCCAACGTGCTCGGCTTGGAGAAACGCTACGCGTTCCGGCCCCGCGACTTCAGGCTGTGGATCGCGATCCACGAAGTGACCCACCGCGCCCAGTTCGTCGGGGTTCCGTGGATGCGCCAATACTTCCTTTCACTCGTTCAGCAAGTGTTCGAGCTCGTCGACCCCGATCCCCGCACCCTCGCCCGCGCCCTGTCCAACGCGGTGGAAGCGATCCGCCGTGGCGAGAACCCGCTCGACGAGGGCGGTCTCGTCTCCCTTATCGCCACCGAAGAGCAGCGCGGCGTCCTCGGCCAGGTGCAGGCACTCATGTCGCTGCTCGAAGGACACGGCAACGTCGTGATGACCGATCTCGGCCGTCGGCACGTCGCGGGCGAGGAACGCATGGCGCGGGTGCTGCACCAGCGGCGCCAAAGCGGCGGTATCGCCTCCCAGATACAGAAACTGCTCGGCCTCGAACAGAAGATGCGCCAATACGAGGTCGGGGAGAAGTTCGTGCGAGGCGTCCTCGACATCGGTGGACCGCGCGCCATCGATCATGCATGGGTCGGGCCGGAAAACCTTCCGTTGCTCGCCGAACTCGACGATCCCAGCGCGTGGTTGACGCGCGTCCAGAAGCTGCACGCCGCCGGACGCTGACCCACGCTCGTGCCGAGCCTGTTGATGATCGGCGAGCCGCGCGAGCGTGTCGAAGAGTGGCGGGCCGGACTGGAGACCGCCGGATACCGCATCGTGGTTTCACCCCCCGACGACACCGCGACCCTGCGCATGCCGGCCGCGGTTCCCGACGCGATCGTGTTGGGCGCACCCGGAACCGAGGCTCGGGCATGGAAGGTGCTCGAGGCGTTGCGCCAGGACCCCTCGGCCTTGTCGGTCGTGCCGGTCGTCGCGGTTGTCGACCACGGAGCCCTCGAAGACGGTCTGCGCGCCGCGATCGAGGGTGCGGTGCGATGCCTGGCCGAACCGGTCGACACCACCGAGCTGACCGCCACGCTCGATGCGGTCCTCGGCTCCACGCTGTCGCAGCCCGAACAGTCCCGGCTCGCTCGTCAACGTGCGCTCGCCGTGCTGGCCCGCATCGAAGCGCGCGGCGCGGCATCCGACGACGACGACGTGCGGCCCCGGCCCGTGCACCTCACCCGTTTGGAGCACAGTCCCGTCCGTGCCGCCGAACCCGAACCGATCGCCGACGCCCGAAGACGGCTCGCGGCGCTCACCACCAAACAGCGTGGATTGCTGTACCTGTTGGAAGCCGAAGGCGGCGTCACCGCGGTCGCGGCGCGGCTC
>JBKQIY010000051.1:0-64905 GCA_052148155.1 Acidimicrobiia bacterium
GGTCTCCACGCAGGTCGTCGCGCGCGACCGCCACGCCGAGCTGCTCAGCGCGATCGCGCTCGCCGGCGCGGGCCTCGAGCGGTTCGCGACCGAGATCCGCCACCTGCAGCGCACGGAGGTCCTCGAGGACTCAGAGCCCTTCCGCGGCGGTCACCAGAAGGGCAGCTCGTCGATGCCGCACAAGCGCAACCCGATCGTCAGCGAGCGTATCAGCGGGCTCGCGCGCGTCCTGCGGGGCAACGCGCAGGCTGCCCTGGAGGACGTCGCTCTCTGGCACGAGCGCGACATCTCCCACTCGTCCGTCGAACGGATGCTGGCGCCGGATGCCACCGCGACGCTGGCCTTCATGCTCGATCGCGCAGCCTCACTCGTCGATGGGCTCGTCGTCTACCCCGAGCGCATGCGACAGAACCTCGACCGGGCGGCCGAGCTTTACTTCAGTGAAGCGGTGCTCCTCGCGCTCGTCGAGGCGGGCCTCGGTCGGCAAGAGGCCTACGTCGTCGTGCAGCGCAACGCGATGCGGGCCTGGCACGGCGAGGGCCGCTTCCGGGATCTTCTCTCCCGCGACTCGGAAGTCGGGTCGAGGCTCAGCGAGAAGAAGCTCGACGCTCTCTTCGATCTCGAGCACGCCCTGGCCCACGTGCCGACCATCCTCGAACGAGCGCTGGCGCCGATCTGATGCGCGTCAAGTGGCTTCTTTCCGGAGTCGCCTGACCCAAGCGCGCGCGACCAGGGCGGCGACCATCGGCACGTGCCGGGCTTTCAGCCGACTCACTTCGACCGCGTACACCGGACGGACGGGCCTCTCCGCCACGCGAAAGCCGCGGAGCGCGAGCTGCGACAATAGATCGTTCGGGTAGCCGTAGCCCGGCCACAAGCCGTCGAGATCGAGCCCCTCGCACGCCGCTCGAGAGAGAGCGGTGTATCCGCATTGGCTATCGGAGACCGCCATTCCAATCGCCCTCGACGTCGCCCAAGAGAAGGCGATTCCCGCCCATCTGCGCGCGGCCGGCATCACGGCACGCACGTCGGGCGCCCGGAAGCGAGTGCCCTTCACGTAGTCGGCCTCCCCACGCGCGATGGGAGACACGAGGTCGGGCAAATCCGCGGGACTCATTTGGCCGTCCCCCGCCATCACCACGTAAGCGTCGCGCGCGCTTCCGCCGCCCGCGAGCGCGCGCTTGTAGCCGGTCGCAATGGCGGCGCCCACGCCGCGGTTGCGCTCGTGCCTCAGCACGTCCACACGCACGTCGCCGACTATTGGACACGACGCGCCTCCCAATGGACGGGGCGAAGTGTGGATCAAAGGCCCGACCGTCATGAACCGCGGATACTGGCGGCGACCCGACGCCAACGAGGCAGCATTCACCGACGGGTGGTTCCATACCGGCGACGTCGGCTACCTCGACGAAGACGGCTTCCTCTACCTCGTCGACCGAGCGAAAGACATGATCATCCGGGCGGGAGAGAACGTGTACTGCGTCGAGGTGGAGAACGTGCTCTTCGACCATCCCGACGTGGTCGACGCCGCGGTCGTCGGTGTGGCGCACAAAACGCTCGGCGAAGAGGTCAAAGCGGTCGTGCAGCTCAAGCCGGGCTCCAACGCGACCGAAGCCGACATTCGAGCGTTCTGCCGAGCGCATCTCGCCGACTTCAAGGTCCCCGAATACGTCGAGATCCGCGACGAACCGCTGCCGCGCAACCCTGCCGGCAAGGTGTTAAAGAACGTGCTGCGCGGCGGCGATTCGGCGTTCGCGACCGCGGTCGACGACGATCAGGCGCTGTAGCGCGCCGCGAGGACGGCCGCCGACGTGCTCTTCGACGTCCACCGCGCGTGGGGATACTCCGCGATTGTCGCGAACTTCCTCGCCGGTGCCTACACGCTGAGCGCGTGGAAGTGGCCGCGCCTGCGAACGCGCTGGCTGTGGTGGCCGACGATCATCGCCGAGGCGATGATGCTGATCCAGGTGTTCCTCGGCGTGTTGCTCGTGAGCGCACAGCACTACAAGCCTCCGCGCTTTCACATGTTCTACGGCTTCGTCTCGTTCATCTCGATCGGGTTGCTGTACTCGTACCGGTATGTCTGGCGTGCGAAAGGATGGATGGAGCTCGCCTACGGATTGGGCGGCCTGTTCATCATGGGCCTCGGAATCCGCGCGGTGCTGCAGGTGGTCGGAAAATGAAGCGCCGACGGGTGCTGTTGCTGTTCGGAGGACGGTCGGCCGAACACGACGTCTCGCGTGCGACGGCGGTCGCGGTCGCGTGCGCGCTCGATCCCGCCGTCTATGAGGTCGTACCCGTCGCGATCACCACCGACGGGCGCTGGTTACTGGCCGAAGAGGCCATCGTGCAGCTCCAAGGTGCGCGCGACGCGCTGCCGGGCGCGTTCGCGGTCTCGGGCCCCCCGGTCGAGTTGCCGAGCGATCCCGGACGCGCCGAGCTGGTTCGGCTGGAGTCCGGCGCGCCGGTCGCGGTCGATGTGGTCATGCCGTTACTGCACGGGCCATACGGCGAGGACGGAACCGTGCAGGGACTGCTCGAGTTGGCCGGATTGCCGTACGTCGGCGCCGGCGTGTTGGGCTCCGCGGTCGGTATGGACAAGATCATGATGAAGCGGGCGTTCGCGGCCGCCGGGCTGCCGTTCGCGCGGTACCTGTCCATGCGCGACACCCACGACGCCGACAAGTTCGCCGCTCGGGTCGAAACCGACCTTGGGCTCCCGTGCTTTGTCAAACCGTCGAACATGGGCTCGTCGATCGGAGTGTCGAAGGCGCACACACGACGCGAGCTCGTAGCCGCGATTGCGCTCGCCTTCGCCTACGACGAGTGGATCGTGGCGGAGGAGGCGATCGTCGGCCGCGAAATCGAAGTGGCGGTACTCGGCGACGATCCGCCGGAGGCGTCGCTGCCCGGCGAGGTGGTCCCGGCCGCCGACTTCTACGACTACGCAGACAAATACGAACGCGGCGAGGCGCAGTTGCTGGTACCCGCGCCGCTCACCGATGCCGAGACCCTCGAGGTACGAACATTGGCAACGCGGGCGTTCGAAGCCTGTCGATGTGAAGCGATGGCGCGTGTCGACTGCTTCTTACGCGCCGACGGCGCATTCGTCGTGAACGAGCTCAACACGATCCCTGGCTTCACGCCGATCTCGATGTACCCCAAGTTGTGGGAAGCGTCCGGCGTGAGCTACTCGACGCTCCTCGACCGCCTCATCGACATGGCAATCGCGCGTCACGAACGCCGCGCCCGCCGCGCCGGCCGCCAACGCTGAACGCGCGTCCCGCGGCTACAGGTGCACGACCGGGCAGGTCAACGTCCGGGTGATGCCGTCCACGAGCTGGATCTGGGAGACGACCATGCGGCCCAGCTCGTCGATCGACGAGGCTTCGGCCCGGAGGATCACGTCGTAGGGACCGGTCACGTCGTCGGCTTGCACCACACCCGGGATCGACCGCACCGCCGCGACCACGCCGGACGCTTTCCCGACCTCGGTCTGGATGAGGATGTACGAGCTGACTGCCATCGCGTCGCTCCTCGAGCCGGAAACGGGCGCAGCGTAGCCCCGCCGGTTGCGCCGGACCGGGCGAGATCCACCGATTTCGGCACGCATGTCAGGCTCCGCCTACGATTCCATACCCGGTTCATTGCGTCTCGGTGACGGCGATCGGCCACCCGAGCGACCCCGAAGGACTCGCATCGCTGTGACCAGCACAACCAAACCCGCGACCGTCCCGCCCACCACGCACCGCAAACTGATCGAATGGGTCGAATCGTGGACCGCCGTCCTCGAACCGGCAGGCGTGCACTGGTGCGACGGCTCCGACGACGAGTACGAGGCGCTGACCGTCAGCCTCGTCGCGTCGGGCACGTTCGATCCGATCGATGCGAAGTTCCGGCCCAACAGCTTCTACGCCCGCAGCGACCCCGGAGACGTCGCGCGAGTTGAGGATTGCACCTTTATCTGCAGCGAACGAGAACAAGATGCCGGCCCCACCAACCACTGGCGCGCGCCGGACGAGATGCGGGCCGAGATGCGACGTCTCTATTCGGGTTCGATGCGAGGTCGGACGTTGTACGTCGTGCCGTTCTCGATGGGGCCGCTCGGATCGCCGATCGCGCACATCGGCGTGGAGCTCACCGACTCGGCGTACGTCGCGGCGAGCATGCGGATCATGACCCGAATGGGCAAGGGTGCGCTCGACGTCCTCGGCTCCGACGGCGAGTTTGTTCCGTGCGTGCACTCGGTCGGGATGCCGCTCGCTCCCGGCGAGGCCGATGTGCCGTGGCCATGCAACAACGTCGACAAGTTCATCGTGCACTTCCCTGAGACACGCGAGATCCAGTCGTACGGTTCGGGCTACGGCGGCAATGCGCTGCTCGGCAAGAAGTGCTTCGCGCTGCGGATCGCATCGGTTATGGCCCGCGATCAGGGCTGGCTCGCCGAACACATGTTGATCCTCAAGCTCACAAGTCCGGCGGGAGCGGTCCGCTACGTTGCCGGCGCCTTCCCGAGCGCCTGCGGCAAGACGAACCTCGCGATGCTCGTCCCGACGTTGCCGGGCTGGAAAGCCGAGACGATCGGCGACGACATCTGCTGGATGAAATTTCATCCCGACGGCCGCCTCTACGCCATCAACCCCGAGTTCGGCATGTTCGGCGTCGCGCCCGGCACCGGTCCGGACACGAACCCGAACGCGATCGCGGCGCTCACCGACAACACCGTGTTCACGAACGTGGCCCGAACGCCCGACGGTGACGTCTGGTGGGAGGGTCTCACCAAAGACAAGCCGGCGCATCTCGTCGACTGGCTCGGCCAGGACTGGACACCGGCATCGCGGGCTCCGGCTGCGCATCCCAACAGCCGCTTCACCGCACCGCTCGCGCAGGTGCCGTCGGTTGCCCCCGAATGGGAAGACCCGGCCGGGGTACCGATCTCGGCCATCTTGTTCGGTGGACGGCGAGCCAACACGGTGCCGCTCGTGACCGAAGCGTTCAACTGGCGCCACGGCGTCTTCCTCGGATCCATCATGGGATCAGAAACCACCGCCGCCGCGCAGGGCGCGGTCGGCACGCTGCGGCGCGATCCGTTCGCGATGCTGCCGTTCTGCGGCTATCACATGGGCGACTATTTCACGCACTGGCTCGCCATCGGCGAACACGCCGACGCCGACAAACTGCCCAAACTTTTCTACGTCAACTGGTTTCGTAAAGGAACCGACGACAAGTTCCTGTGGCCCGGCTACGGCGAGAACAGCCGTGTGCTGGCCTGGATGTTCGAACGCTGTGACGGCACGGCCACCGCCCGCGAGAGCGCGATCGGCCGCGTCCCGGAACCCGACGCGTTGAAGACCGACGGTCTCACCCTCGCGCCCGGCGCCCTCGACGAACTGCTCACCGTCGACGTCGACGCATGGCGAGCCGAGCTGCCGCTCATCGAAACGCACTACGAACAGTTCGGTGATCGCCTCCCACAGGCACTGCGCGACGAACTCGAGGCCATGGCGAAACGTCTCGCCGACAAATAGACGCCAGGCCAGGAGCGTCTGACCACATGGGACCGATCGGATGGATCGTCGTCGGATTCGTAGCGGGCGCGTTGGCGCGGCCCGTCACCGGCGGCGGCTGGCGGCTCGGCTGCGTCGGCACGACCGTGGTCGGCGTGCTCGGAGGGCTGCTCGGCGGGATGCTCTTCAACCTTGCCGGCGATCACGGCATCGGAAAGTTCGGCTTACGGTCGATGTTCGTCGCGTTTGTCGGCGCCGTCGTCCTGTTGGCCATCTTCGGCATCTTCGGCGGCCGTCACGCCCGACGCCGCTAGCCCACGGTCGCGGCATGCCCGGACCTGCCAGAACACGCGCCCGGTTCGTGCACGCCGAACTTCACCGTTTCGCTGCGTCTCAGCGCGCCACGGGCCGCCGTCCGCCGCGCCGGCATTCGGAGGCACAGCATCCGACGTTCGGGGTCGTCGGCGAGCCCCACTGACGGTCAGGGTCCGCTCATGCGGCCGCGCAGTCGAGTCGGGGCGGTCGAGTCGGGGCGGTCGAGTCGGGGCAGTCGAGTCGGGGCGGTCGAGACGGGCCTAGATCTGCGCGGTTGGGAGGCCAAGATCCGGCTCGGATCCGGCCCGCAGCCGTGTCGCTCGGCCTTCGGTATCGAGGTCGAACACCACCCGTTGGCCCTGACGCAGCATCCGAAAGATCGAACCGTTCAGCGCGTCGGTCGCCAACACGAGCTCTTCGCGGTCCGTGTCGCGCACGACAATGCCCTCGTGGGTCGCGGGATCGAACATCTTGATCGTGCCTTGCATGGCTGCGCCTCGGCCGATCGAGGGCTACGGCTTCACGACCTTGCCCGCCTTCAGGCAAGAGGTGCACACGTTGACCCGTTTGGGTGCGCCGTTCACGATCGAGCGGACGCGCTGAATGTTCGGATTCCAGCGGCGCTTCGTACGACGGTGTGAGTGGCTGAGCTTCATGCCGAAGATCGGCTTCTTGCCACACACATCGCAAACAGACGACATCGCGCTACACCTCTGACGAACGGGGACGAACCGGAGAAAGGAGCCGGGTCAAGCTAGCACCGCAGGTGTTGCAACCTTCGGGCGAGAGTCTGTGCGGTTGTGCGCCTGGCTCTAGTCTGACGGGGATGCCGACCCTGACGAGCCTGGGGGCCGCGGATCTGCGCCAGGCCCTCCTGCGCTTCCGCGACGCCGTGCGTTCGCATCAGGACGAACTCAACCGACTCAACGTATACCCGGTGCCAGACGGCGATACCGGCACCAACATGGCGCTCACGCTGGAGTCGGTCGGCGCCGAGTTGGCCCAATCCGAGTCGATGAGCGAGGTCTGTCACGCGATCAGCCGCGGTTCGTTGATGGGCGCGCGGGGCAACTCAGGTGTGATCCTGTCGCAGATCCTGCGCGGCTTGGCCGACGAGTGCCGCGACCGGGACGAGATCGCGACCCCCGATCTCGTGCGCGGCTTCCGCCACGCAGCCGACGCGGCCTACGAAGCGGTGATGCGTCCCGTCGAAGGGACCATCTTGACCGTCGTTCGTGCGATCGCGGAATCGGTCGAAGCGCTCGATGCGCCCACCCTCGTGACCATGTTGGAACGTGGTTCCGATGCTGCACGCGCCGCGGTCGCGCGTACACCCGACCTCCTGCCCGTGTTACGAGAGGCCGGCGTTGTCGACGCCGGCGGCAAAGGGCTCGCGCTGTTGCTCGACGCGCTGCTCGAGGTGGTCGACGGCCGGCCGATCCCCGCCCCCGACGTTGTCGGCACACCCGCCGCGGTCGCCGCGCACCTCGCAGGGGAAAATGACGTGTCGGGCCTGCGTTACGAGGTCATGTATCTCCTCGACGCGCAGGACGCCACCATCGCGGCGTTTCGCCAAGCGTGGGCCGCGATCGGCGACTCGATTGTCGTGGTCGGCGGCGACGGGATCTGGAACTGCCACGTGCACACCAACGACATCGGGGCTGCGGTCGAGGCCGGCATCGACGCCGGTCATCCTCACGCGATCCGCGTGACCGACCTGTTGGAACAGGTCGAAGAGGAACGTTGGGTGCGCGAAGCGGAGGTCGTCGCCGACCTCACCGCCGCCGTCGCAGACGCCGCACCGGTCATGACCGCGGTCGTGGCCGTCGGCGTCGGGAACGGCGTCCGGCGGCTGCTGACCAGCTTGGGTGTGCAGCGTGTCGTCGCGGGAGGTCAGTCGATGAACCCTTCGACTGCGCAGATCCTCGAGGCGGTCGAAGCGTGTGCGGCCGAGAACGTGGTCGTACTCCCGAACAACAAGAACATCGTCGCGGTCGCCAGCCAAGTCGACGCGCTGACCGACAAGCACGTCGCGGTCGTGGCTACGACCAGCGTTCCCGAGGCTCTCGCCGCGCTCGTCGAGTACGACCCGAACGCCGGTCTCGGCGAAAACGAGGCGACGATGTCGTCAGCCCGTGAACGGGTCCGGACCGGTGAAGTGACCCAGGCGGTACGAGACACGATCGTCGAGGTCGGCGCGATCCGCAAAGGCGATTGGATCGCGCTGTCGCGCGACGGCATCGTCGCCACGACCCGCTCGCCCAGCGACGCGGTCTGCGAGTTGCTCGCCAAGCTCGTCGACGACGAGAGCGAGATCGTCACCGTGTTGGTCGGCTCCGACGCGGCAGCCAAGGACACAGAGCGGATACGCGAGCACATCGAGGTCACGTTCCCGCACCTCGAAGTCGAGTTCCATGACGGCGGACAGCCGCTGTACCGATATCTCGTCGGTGTGGAGTAACGGGAACGCAACCGGTGCCGCCCGGCGACCCGCCCCTGACGTTGCGGGACCTACGCGAGATCGAGCTGGGCCGCCTCGCCGGCGTCGGGCCCGCGCTCGACGCGCGACTCGCCGATATGGGCCTGTTCACGGTGCTCGACCTGCTCCAGCACTATCCGCGCCGGTGGGTCGACCGTACGAAGCGGGTCGAGATCGCGGCGCTCGAAGTGGGCGAAGCGGCCACCGTGATCGGCGAGGTGCGGTCGGTGCACGCTCGCCGCACCCGCAATCGCAAGGCGCTCGTCGAGGTGGTGATCCACGACGGCTCGTCGCTGCTGAACGTCACCTTCTTCAACCAGGCCTGGCGTCAGAAGCAGCTCGCGGTCGGCACCGAAGTATCGCTGTACGGCAAGCTCGACGTGTACCGCGGCAAACGACAGATGGCAATGCCGGTCGTCGATGTGCTCGGCCGCGCCGGCGTCGCCGACGACAAGACCGGCGTGATCCTGCCGATCTATCCGCAGTCGGGGAAAGCGGAAGTCTTCACCTGGCAGCTGCGAACACTCGTCGGTGAGGCGCTCACCAAGTGCGCGGCACGCGGGTTCGCCGACCCCGTCGACGAAACGCTGCTCGACCGGCATGATCTCATCGGACGCACGGTCGCGATGCGGGCCATCCACCGTCCCGATTCGATGGTCGAGCAGCGCGCCGCGTACCGCAGGCTGGTGTTCGACGAGTTCTTGCGGATGCAGGTCGGAATGGTCGCCCGCAAGCGAGCGCTGGCGGCGGAAGAGTCGGGGATCCGCCACGTTGTCGACGGTCGGCTGGTCGACGCGTTCCTCGCCGAGTTGCCGTTCGCCTTGACTCCCGATCAGGTCCGCGCGATCGACGAAATCACCCACGACATGGCCGGCGCCGCGCCGATGCACCGACTCCTACAGGGCGACGTCGGATCCGGCAAGACAGTCGTCGCGCTCGCAGCACTGCTCGTCGCGGTGCAAGGCGGATACCAAGGGGCGTTCATGGCTCCGACCGAGGTGCTGGCCGAACAGCACTTTCTCGGCTCCGTCCGATTGCTCGAGGGCCTGACCGTCGGAGCCGAGAACTCGCTGTTGGGTGACCGTCCGGTCCGGGTCGAACTGCTGACGAACCGCACCACCGCCGCCGAACGTCGCCGCATCGCCAAAGGGCTCAACGACAACGAGGTCGACATCCTCGTCGGAACGCACGCGTTGCTGTACGGCGACGCCGAGTTCACCAATCTCGGTTTCGCTGTGATCGACGAACAGCACCGGTTTGGCGTCGAACAGCGCGCGCTGCTGAAGGCGAAAGCGACCGGCGAAGTGGTGCCCGACGTGCTCGTGATGACCGCGACGCCGATCCCGCGCACCGCGGCGATGCTCGTGTACGGCGACCTCGACAAGTCGGAGCTGCGAACGATGCCGCCGGGTCGGACACCGATCGCGACGAAAGTCGTCGGCCCCGAGCCGCTCGATCAGCTCGCCATGTGGAAGCGTCTCCGCGACGAAGTGAGCGCCGGCCACCAGGCGTACGTCGTGTGCCCGCTGGTGGAGGAAAAAGGCAAGATCGAGGCCAAGGCCGCGACCGTCGAGTACGAACGTCTCCAGCGCGAAGAGCTCGCCGAGCTCCGGCTCGGTTTATTGCACGGCCAGCTGCCCTCGAAAGACAAAGAGGCCGTAATGGCCGCATTCCGGGCCCGCCAGCTCGATGTGCTGGTGGCCACGACGGTGATCGAAGTCGGCGTCGACGTCCCCAACGCCACGGTGATGATCGTCGAAGACGCCGACCGTTTCGGCCTGTCGCAGCTCCACCAGCTGCGCGGCCGAGTTGGCCGAGGCGCGGACCGGTCGTGGTGTTTCCTCGTCGCCGATCCGACGACTTCCGACGGCGAGGCACGCATGGAAGCGATCGCCGCGTCGGTCGACGGGTTCCTGCTCGCCGAGAAAGATCTCGAGATCCGCGGCGCCGGCGAGGTGTTCGGCGCCAAGCAGTCGGGGATCAACGACCTCAAGCTCGGTCGCATCCCACGCGACGAGCAGGTCGTTGTCGAGGCTCGCCGCGCCGCCGAACAGATCCTCGACGACGACCCCGACCTCGCCGTCCACGCGCAGCTTCGCGAGGAGGTCGAGGATCTGCTCGGCGACGCGGTCGAGTTTCTCTTCAAGAGCTGATGGCACGCGCCGCCGGAACCGGAGTCCGGGTGATCGCAGGCTCGCGACGCGGTCGGCGGTTGGTCGTCCCGACCGGTGACGGCGTCCGCCCCACCAAGGACATCGTCCGCGAAGCCATGTTCTCGGCGCTCGACTCCCGCGCCATGATCGCCGACGCTGTCGTCCTCGACCTGTACGCCGGGTCGGGCGCGCTGGCGATCGAGTCGCTGTCACGCGGCGCGGCCCGGGCCGTGTTGGTCGAACACGACCGGTCCGCGCTCGACGCGATCAGCCGCAATCTCGATCAGTTGGACCTCCAGCCGCAGGCACGCGTCGCACGGTCGAGCGTCGTGAACTTCCTCGCGGCGCCAGCTCCCGACGAAGCCCCGTTCGGCCTGGTGTTCGCCGATCCGCCGTATGAGACCTCGGATGACACCGTCGCCGCGCTGATCGGCTCGCTCACGGCGCCCGGCTGGCTCGCGGCCGGCGCCCTGATCGCCGTAGAACGCCCGGCCCGGGCCCAAACCCGACCGCCGGAGGGGTTCCAGGCCTGCTGGGAGCGTACGTTCGGCGATACGCTCGTGGTCTTCGTCGACGCCTTCGACCCGTCCGGCTGACAGGAGCTCAGTGGCGACCGCCCTCTGCCCGGGGTCTTTCGATCCAGTGACCTTGGGGCATCTCGACATCATCGAGCGCACCGCACGCCACTTCGACGTGGTCATCGTCGCGGTCACCCGAAATCCGCAAAAGGCGCAATCGCTGTTCAGCCTCGACGAACGCCAACAGATGTTGAAGGAGGCCACCGCCCACCTCGCCAACATCCAGATCGAGGTACTCCAAGGCCTGCTCGTCGATTTTGCCGCCGACCACAACGCGAACGCGATCGTGAAAGGCCTGCGGGCGATCTCCGACTTCGACTACGAACTGCAGATGGCGCAGATGAATCAGCGCCTCTCCGGCATCGACACGTTCTTCATCTCGACAACCCCGCAGCACTCGTTCTTGTCGTCGAGTCTCGTACGCGAGGTCGCGCGCTTCGGTGGAGACGTCTCGAGCATGGTGCCGCCTCACGTCGCCGACCGGCTCGTCGAGATGTTCCCACGCAAGTCGAAGAACTCCACGGAGAGGCAACACTGATGCTCGAGGATGAGCCCGAGAAGGTCCCGGACACCGCCGCGCTGTTGACCCAGCTCCGCGAGGCGCTCGACGCTGCCCGTTCGATGCCCCTTTCGGCGTCGGTGATGCTGAACCGCGACGAGTTCGGTGAGATCCTCCAAGACGCGATCGACGGTCTGCCCGAAGAGCTTCGACAGGCCCGCTGGCTGCTCAAAGAACGCGACGAAGTGCTCGAACGAGCCCAACGGGAAGCGGAACGGATCATCGACGTCGCCCGCGTGCGGGCGGAACGAATGGTCGAGCGCACCGAAGTCGTCCGCGAGGCCCGACGATCAGCCGAGGACACCATCGACCAGGCCGGACGTCTCGCCGCGCAGATGCGCCTCGAAGCCGAGGACTACGTGGACCGCAAGCTCGCCAGCTTCGAGGTGGTCCTCGACCGCACCATGCAGCAGGTCGCCAAGGGCCGTGAACGGCTGTCGGTGCACGCACCGACCCACGAGGACCTCCTCGGCCCCGACGCCGACGAGGCCGAGCAGGCGTTCTTCGACCAAGACGACGGCTAACGATTTGTCCGATTCGCCCGGTCCGGGCAGAAGCGGAAATGAGCCCTGACCTGCTACGATCCGGGACCTGCCGGGGTAGGGCGAGGTAGTTTGCCGCCGTTGCCCCGGACTGGGCCTCGACGGGACTGTTCAAGCCCGTGCAGGCCCCCAACACTGGCCGAGCCGGCCCACCGGCACCCAAGCGAGCGACCATGCCGTCCACGTCCACCATGCTGCGCATCCCCCTCGCAGCCGCGCTCCGGCATCCCGGCAACGCGCGACAGGTCGCGTCGACGGTCGAGCTCGACGGTCTGTCCGGCGTCGCGGCGGAGATCTCGGCCGGGACGCCGGTCGCGATCGACGTGCAGCTCGAACGCGTGCCGGAGGGCATCGTCGTACGCGGCACCCTCTCGACCGCCTGGGTGTCGGCGTGCAGCCGATGTCTCGAGCCGGTCGGCGGCGAAATCTCAGTGCACGTCGACGAGCTCTTCGAGCTGGTGCCCCTCGATGGCGAGACGTACCAGCTCGACGAGGACGTCATCGACCTCGAGCCGATGGTGCGAGACGCGTTGCTGCTCGAGCTGCCGCTCGCCCCACTGTGCGATCCCGATTGCGCGGGGCTGTGCGCAACCTGCGGCGTGAACCGCAATCTGACGGCATGCGAATGCGTCACCACCGAGATCGACCCTCGCTGGGCGGCCTTACGGTCGCTCGAGCTGTGATCTGACAGGAGTGCTGCGATGGCTGTCCCGAAGCGCAAGATGAGTCGTTCCTCGACCCGCTCGCGCAAGTCCGCCAACATGCGGCTCGTGCCGAGCGCGCACTCGTTGTGCCCGAATTGCGGAGCCTCGAAGCTTCCGCACACGGTATGCGGCAATTGTGGGTTCTATCGAGGTCGGCAGGTTCTCGACGTCGACTGACCGACACGATGTCGACGCGAACGGCGGCCGCGATGTTCGGGACGCCGCGATGAGGCCGGCGATCGCGCTCGACGCGATGGGCGGCGACCGCGCGCCCGCGCAGATCGTGGCCGGCGGTGTACGTGCCGCGGCCGAACTCGATGTCGAGATCCTGCTCGTCGGCGCCCCTGACGTCATCGCCGCGCATTTGCCGGACGGTGTGCTGCCCGACCGGGTCGAGGTGCTCGCCGCCTCGGAGGTCATCGCGATGGATGACGAGCCGGCGTCAGCGGTTCGTACCAAGAAGGACTCCTCGCTCGTGGTCGGCGCCCGCGCCGTGCGCGACGGCCGCGCCGCAGCGTTGGTCGGAGCGGGCAACACCGGTGCGACCATGGCGGCGGCGCTGTTGGGATTCGGGCGCATCCGCGGGGTGCACCGGCCGGCGATCGCGGTGCCGTTACCGATGTTCGACGCTGCACGCGCGCAGCTCCTCATCGACGGTGGCGCCACCGTCGATCCACGACCCGAGTGGCTCGTCGAATGGGCGCTTCTCGGCCGCGAATACGCCCGGGTGCGGCTCGGAGTCGACGAACCTACCGTTGCGTTGCTCTCGAACGGCGAAGAACCCGGCAAGGGCGACGCGCTCCGCAAAGCCGCGTGGCCGTTGCTCTCCGAGGTGAAAGGTTGGGTCGGCAACATCGAAGGCCGCGATCTGTTGCGGGCATCGGCCGACGTGATCGTCACCGACGGCTTCACCGGCAACGTCGCGTTGAAGACCGTCGAAGGAGCGCTCGCCGGCCTCGCCGGGCTCGTGTTCGGGGTGCTCGACGAGCCTGAGTGGGCTTCGGTAGCCGACGCGCTGAAGCTTCGCATGCTCGGAGCCGCCGCACCCTTGCTGCCCGACAACACCGGCGGTGCGCTGCTGCTCGGCGTCGACGGCGTCTGCGTGATATCGCACGGCGCGTCGTCGGCGACCGCGATCGTCAACGCGGTACGGGTCGCGCGCGACTGTGTAACGGCCCGCGTGATCGAGCGTCTCACCGGAGCGGCCCGTGAGTGGGCAGGTCGGGACTAACCATGCCGGCCGAGACGCACAGCCACCGCGGGCCGATCGACCATGCCGAGCTCGAACGCATCGTGCGGGAGCAGCTCGCCGACATCCTCGACGTCGATCCCGACGCGGTCACGCCCGACGCACGTTTGCGTGACGATCTCGACGCCGACGACTACGCGCTCCTCGAGCTCGTCGAGGCCGTCGAGGCGGAGCTCGGCGAACGGATGGTCGGTCTGGCGATCGACGACGAAGACGTCGCGGAGTGGCGCACCGTACGAGACGCCATCGATTGCGTCACCGCCGGCGTGAACGCCGAGGCGTCCCCATGACCGCTTCGACGGAAGCTCCGACACCGACCGACAAGCCGACCGGCGGGCTGGACCAGCTCGAAGCCGCGCTCGGAGTCCGCTTCAACGATCGTTCACTGCTGCTCGGATCGCTCGCGCACCGATCGTGGTGCGCGGAGCATGACCGGTCACCGTCGAACGAACGCCTCGAATTTCTCGGCGACTCCGTACTCGGGCTCGTCGTGACGCACTACGTGTTCGAACACTTTCCCCATCTGCCCGAAGGTCATCTGTCGGAGGTACGTGCAGGTCTGGTCAACGCACGGGTGCTCGCCGAGGTCGCGCAAGAGATCGACCTTGGCGCTCACCTGCTGTTGGGCAAAGGCGAAGACGCCGCCGGAGGGCGGGCGAAACAGTCGATCCTCGCCGACGCGTTCGAAGCAGTCGTAGCCGCGGTCTACCTCGATTCAGATCTCGCGACCACCCGTGATCTCGTGTTGCGGTGCCTCGGTGATCGCATCACCGAGGCCGTCGCCGGACCGGGCGGACGCGACTACAAAACACGCCTGCAGGAGCTTGCCGCGGCGCAATCCATCGGGCGACCCCGTTACGTCGTGCGAGACGAGGGCCCCGACCACGCCAAACACTTCTTCGCCGCGGTGTACTTCGGCGACGAATGCTTCGGTGAAGGCGAAGGCGGATCGAAAAAGCTCGCCGAGCAGGGGGCTGCTTGGTTTGCGTGGTCGCGTCTGCAAGAAGCCGCCGAACCAGGAACCGACGCCGGCGCGCAGGGACACGAAAACACGGGCGAACGGGGAGACGGGGATGCCGGAACTACCTGAGGTCGAAGTGATGCGACGCGACCTCGAACGCGAGGTTGTCGGCAAGAAGATCAAGTCGGTCGAGGTGACCGGGACCCGCTCGGTCCGGCGTCACCGGAACCGAAAAGAATTCATCGACGTGCTCGGCGGCCGCAAGATCGTCGCGGTCCAACGCCGCGGCAAATATCTCGTCATGAAGCTCGACGGCGCGGACGCACTCGTTGTCCATCTCGGAATGTCAGGTCAGCTGTTACGGGCGAAGACCGCACGCGAAAAGGCGCCGAAGCACACACACGTCGTGATCACGTTCACGCAAGGCGGCCTGCTCCGATTCGTCGATCCGCGCACGTTCGGCGAAATGTTCGTGACCGCCTACGACGAGATCGACCAGCAGGTCGAAGAGCTCGCCCACCTCGGCATCGACCCGCTCGAGACTGCGCTTTCGTGGGACCTGTTCGGACGGATGCTCGCCGAACGTAAGACCAAGCTGAAACCGCTCCTCATGGACCAGAAGTTCATCGCCGGGATCGGCAACGTCTACAGCGACGAGATCCTCTTCGAAGCCGGACTCAAATGGGACCGACAGAGCGATTCGCTCTCCCAGCAAGAAGTTCGGCGCCTGTACCGCGCGATCAGCGAAACCCTCCAAGGCGCGGTGAAGTACCGCGGCTCGTCACTGGCCGACGAGGGCTACGTCGACCTGTTCGGAAAGCCCGGCGAATATCAGGAGCACCACCAGGTGTACGGCCGCGAAGGTCAAGCCTGTGTGCGATGCCGCCGGCCCATCCACCGGGCCCGCTACTCGAACCGATCGACGTTCTTTTGCGACGCGTGTCAAGTGTGACAACCACGATCCGCGTCCGCGTGGTCGTCACCGGACGGGTACAGGGCGTGTGGTTCCGGGATACCTGTCAGGACGTGGCCAAGGCCGCCGGGGTGCACGGATATGTCCGCAACCGGGCCGACACCGCGGTGGAGGCCGAGTTCGAAGGTCCGGAGCCTGCCGTCGAGCACGTGATTGCATGGTGTCGGACCGGCCCAACGCGGGCGAGGGTCGACGGCGTCGACGTCGAGCGGATCGCAACCGTCGGCGACCGTTCCTTTCGGATCCGGTGAACCGCGCCGCGCACGGCGGAGGCCGGCCGCGAGCCAGCGCGTCGGGAGTCCCCGCTGGGTGCGGCGGACGCCCCTACGATCGGCATCAGGAGGAGGGGGCCTGGTGTTCCTGCGATCACTCACACTGAAGGGTTTCAAGTCCTTCGCCGACAAGACCACGCTCGATTTCGAGCCCGGCGTCTGTGTCGTGGTCGGCCCCAACGGGTCGGGCAAGTCGAACATCGTCGACTCGGTGGCGTGGGTGCTCGGCGCGCAAGGCGCCCGTGCCCTGCGAGGCGGAAAGATGGACGACGTCATCTTCGCCGGTACCGCCGAACGGCCGGCGCTCGGTCGCGCGGAAGTGGCGCTCACGATCGACAACACGGCCGGGATGCTCCCGATCGAGTTTTCCGAGGTCACGCTCACCCGCACGTTGTTCCGGACCGGCGAGTCGGAATACATGATCAACGGCGCTCCGTGCCGGCTGCTCGACATCCAAGAGCTGCTCTCCGACACCGGCATCGGTCGCCAGCAGCACGTGATCGTCGGGCAGGGTCAACTCGACGCCGTACTGAACGCCCGTCCCGAGGACCGCCGGGCGATCATCGAAGAAGCGGCCGGCATCTTGAAGTTCCGCAAACGCCGCGAAAAAGCTCAGCGGCGACTCGAAGCCACCGAGGGCAACCTGCTGCGCCTCACGGACCTTCTGCGCGAAGTGCGGCGCCAACTGCGTCCGCTCGAACGGCAGGCCGACGCGGCGCGCCGCCATGACGGAATCGTGCTCGAGCTGCGGTCGATCACGTTGCACCTTGCCGGACGCGAAATCGACCGCCTCCAAAGCCGCGAGCAACGCCGCGTCGACGCACGCCGCGACCTGGCGCGCGAGGAACAAGACCTTCGAGTCAGACTGACCAGACTCGACGACGACGTGATCGGTGCCGAACGCGCCCTGGCAGTGCCAGGCGGCGACGATGTCGCCGATCTGCTGGCGCGCACGGAAGCGTTACGTGAACGGAGTCGCGGACTGACCAACCTTGTCGCCGAACGTCGGCGGGGGCTCGAACGCGAGTTAGCTGCCGTCGCCGACGAAGGCGTCGTTGAGACGCTCGTCGCCGAAGCTGCCCGGGCCCGCGAGCAGTTGTTGGCAGTCGACATCGACGCGGACATGTTGGTGCCGTTACGCGCCGACGTCGAAGCGGCCGAACGCCGCGCCGCGCAGCTCCACGACGCCAACGAATGGGCGTTCGCGGCCGGTGAGCTGCCGTCCACCCGTCTTCGCCGGGAGGCGGAGACCGAGCTCGCCGAGGCCCAGCGCGACGTCGACCAGCGCGACGCGCACGCCAACGCGATCGCCGCCGACCTGGCGCAGCTGCAACATGAGCTCGCTCAGGTCGCGGCCGAGCTGACGACGATCGAACCGCATCGGGCCGACGCCGACGAAGCTGAGCGCGCGGCGGCGACGCTGCGCGCCGAGGTCGATGCACGGTCGTCGATCACGCCCGGCCTGACCGACGAGTCCAGAGCGCTGCGCGGCGCAGAAGAAGCCGTCCAACGCGCCGACGCGGATTGGCGCAACGCCGCCGCCGAGGCATCCCGATGGCGGGCACGCGCCGAGACCCTCGCCCTCGCGCTCGCCGACTCCGGGTCGGCCGTCGACGCTCCCGCGTTCGACGGCATGATCGGCCGACTTTCCGATCACATCGACGTCGACGTCGACGCCGAGGTCGCAGTGGCCGCCGCGCTCGGCGAAGCGTTACACGCGATTGTGATCGAAGGCGACGCCGCAGCCCGGGCCGCCGTCGCACGCCTCAAGTCGGCCGACGTGTCAGCGTTGATGCTGGTGCTGCGCCCAATTGACGGCACTCCCGTGTTGGCCTCGGTGCCGCCCGGCGCGCGGCGACTCGCGTCATGCGTCCGCTCCACCCATCCGCCGCTCGATCGTCTCCTCACTCGGCTGCTCGCGCCGTTCGTGCTCGTCGAACAGGGATGGACCGCCGCGCTCGACATCGGGCTCGCGTCACCCGATCTGATCGCCGTCACACGAGAGGGCGACCGCTTCGGTGGTCCAAGCCCATGGCGGGCCGGGCCCCCAGGGATATCGGCCGTCACTCCCGCCGCCCTCGACGACGCCACCGAACGCGCGCGCGTCGCCGAAGCTGACAGCGAAGCAGCCGCGAGGAGCGTCGAGACCGAGCGCCAACGACTTGCCGCCGCCCGCCGGGCTGAACTCATCGAGACCGAAGCCGATCGGCGGCGCAGCCAACAGCTCGAAGAGTTGACCAAACGCGCGGCCGAAATGCGCCGCGCGGTCGACGTGCGCGCCGCCTCGCTCGACGAGCGACACGCGTTCCTCGGCCGCCGAGTCGAGGAACTGCTCGCCGACCAGCCACGAGATCCTGCCGCCCGCCAGGCATCGGCGCAACGGATACGCACAGCAGTGTTGGCGCTCGACGACGCCCGCATCGCCGAGGCCGCCGCGGCCGAACGGCTCGCCGCCAGCCGCGACGAGGTCGAACAAGGCGACGTGCACGCCGCGCAGCTCCGTCAGCAACTCGAAATCCAGGGTGCGGCCGTCGCCGAACGGCGGTCGGGACTCACGACCCGTCTCGCCGAGTTCGAGGCGCGACTTGCGGCACGTCCCGACGAGGAGGCCCGGGCGCGTGCCCGGCGCTCGCAGCTCGAGCACAAGCGCGACGCTATCGACGCGTTGGCGGCCCGGCTTTCGGAACGGGCGACCGAAGCCGAACGTCTCGCTGATCGTCTGCGCCGTCGGCGTCGCGAACAATCCGAAGCGGCCCGGGCCGCGGGCGCAAAACTTGACGGCCTCCGCACCGACCGTTCCGCGGCGGAACAGCTCCTCGCTGAGGTACGCGAGCGGGTCGGCCGGCTGGAGATCGAAGAGGCCGAACTCCGGCTGCGCTTGGAGCAAGCCGTCGAGAACGTCCGGCGAGAATTCGACTGCGAACCCGACGTCGCGGTTTCGGCACCGATACCGGACGTCGCCGACGGCACCACATTGTCGGCACGCGCGCGCGAACTTGAGCGTGACCTGAGACTGATGGGACCGATCAATCCGCTCGCCGTGTCGGAGTTCGACGCGCTCGTCGAGCGGCACGAGTTCTTACAGCAACAGCTCGACGACGTCCGCAACACCCGTCGCGAACTCGCGCGGGTCATCAAGGCGGTCGACGAAGAGATCGTCAATGTGTTCGAATCCGCATTCGCCGACGTCGCTCGCCACTTCTCCGAGTTGTTCGCGATGCTGTTCCCAGGCGGGTCCGGGCGCGTCGTGCTCACCGATCCCCACGACCTCCTGAACACCGGTATCGAGATGGAAGCGCGACCCTCGGGCAAGACCGTGCGTCGCCTCTCGTTGTTGTCCGGTGGCGAACGATCACTCACCGCGCTCGCGTACCTGTTCGCCGTGTTCCGTGCCCGGCCCTCGCCGTTCTACCTCATGGACGAAGTCGAGGCCGCGCTCGACGACGTGAACCTGCACCGATTCCTCGATCTCGTCCACGAATTCCGAGACGAAGCGCAGCTGCTCATCGTCTCACACCAAAAACGTACGATGGAAGCGGCCGACGTGCTCTACGGCGTCTCGATGCCGCCGGGAGGCTCGAGTCGAGTCGTGAGCCAACGCATCCGCGACCTCCAGCTCGAAGAGGCGTAACCAGCACAGATCCGTCGCTCGGTCATTGACGACCGACGCGCCAGCGAGAGCGCACCGGACGTCGCCACCGTAGACGCATGGGTAGTGTGCGCGGCGTGACTGTGGTTCTTGTGGTCATCGCCGTCGTGGTCGTCGTCGCGCTCGGCGGCTTCGCGTTGCGGTACGTGCACCGCGCCGACCGCGCGTCTCAGGTCGTGCCCGGAGAACCAGCCGAGGCGGGCACCGTCGCGACGACACCGGACGTCGACGACACGATCGCCGATCTCGAAGTGGAACTGGCACCGCAGTTCGAACGGCCCGAACTCGCGCCGATCGTCACCACCGAAGAGCTCGAGGAGCTACTGGAAGAACCGGTCGGCCCCCGACCTCGGCTGCGCGACCGATTAGGACGGACGCGTGCCGCGTTCTCCGGTGTCTTCACCGGTCTGCGGGGCCACACGATCGACGACGACACCTGGGACAACCTGGAAGAAGCGATGCTGCTCGCCGACGTCGGTCTCGCGACAACGCAACGCATACTCGACGCGGTACGAGCGCGGGCAAAGGCCGACGACATCGTCGACGCCGTCGGCCTCGTCGGCCTGGTCCGCGACGAAGTCGTCGCGATTCTCGACGCGAGCCCGAGCCGCGTCTTACACGCGGTTGCGGGTGAGCCGAACGTTTGGATGTTCGTCGGTGTCAACGGCGTCGGCAAGACCACGACCATCGGCAAGCTGGCCGCCCAGCAGGTGCGTGCAGGCCGGCGGGTGGTGCTCGCGGCGGCCGACACCTTCCGCGCCGCCGCCGCGGACCAACTCGGCCTGTGGGCCGAACGAACCGGAGGCGAACTCGTACGCGGGCAAGATGGCGCCGACCCGGGGTCGGTCGTGTTCGACGCGATGGCCGCGGCGACGAGCCGAGGCGCCGATCTCGTCCTCGTCGACACCGCGGGACGCCTGCACACCAAATCGAACCTCATGGAGGAGTTGAAGAAGCTCCGCCGGATCGTCGACCGCACCGACGGTGCATGCAAGGAAGTGCTCCTCGTGATCGACGCGTCGACCGGGCAAAACGGACTGGTACAGGCCAAGCAGTTCGCTGACGCGGTCGACGTGACCGGCATCGTGCTCACCAAGCTCGACGGGACCGCCAAAGGAGGCATCGTGCTCGCCATTCAGTCCGAGCTCGCGTTGCCGGTCAAGGCGGTCGGGGTGGGCGAAAGCGTCGAAGATCTCGTCGAGTTCGATCCGCAAGAGTTTGCCGCGGCCCTGTTCGACGCGGCACCCCAGTAAAGTACGAAACCTTGTTCGACGCGCTGTCCGACCGTCTCGAAGGCATCTTCAGTCGCGTCCGCAACCGCGGACGGTTGTCGGAACACGACATCGACGAAGTAACGCGCGAGATTCGTCGGGCGCTGCTCGAAGCCGATGTCAACGTACGAGTCGCGCGCGCGTTCATCGATCGGGTGAAAGAACGCGCCATCGGCGCTGACCTCTCGAAGAGCCTTTCGCCCGGGCAGCAGTTCATCAAGATCGTCCACGACGAGCTCGTGCAGACGCTCGGCGGCCAGACCGGCAAGCTGACGATGAGCCCGAAGCCGCCGACCGTCGTGATGCTTGCCGGCCTCCAGGGTTCGGGAAAGACCACCGCCGCCGGCAAGCTCGCGCGGTTGCTCAAGTCGCAGGGCCTGCAGCCGCTGCTCGTCGGTGCCGACCTCCAGCGTCCGGCCGCGGTCGAGCAGCTGCGCGTCCTCGCCGAACGCGTCGACGTTCCGTTCTTCTCCGATCCGTCCGATCCGGTCGCGTCGGCGCGCGCCGGCATCGAAGAAGCGCAGCGCCTTGGCCGCAACGTCGTGATCGTCGACACCGCGGGCCGACTCCAGATCGACGTCGAGTTGATGGAGGAGCTGCGCGATATCCGCGACGCGGTGCAACCCAACAACACGCTTCTCGTGGTCGACGCGATGACCGGACAAGAAGCCGTCAACGTTGCGGCGGCATTCCACGAGACCGTCGGACTCGACGGTGTGATCCTCACCAAGATCGACGGTGACGCGCGCGGCGGCGCCGCGCTGTCGGTGAAAGAAGTTGTCGGCAAACCCATCCTTTTCGCCGGTACCGGCGAAAAGCTCGACGAGTTCGAAGCCTTCCATCCCGATCGCATGGCCGACCGCATCCTCGGTATGGGCGACGTGATGACCCTGATCGAAAAGGCCGAGGCTGCGTTCGACACCGAACAGAAACAACGGGCCGAGCAGATCCTTCGGGAGGGAACGTTCACCCTCGAGGACTTCCTCGACCAGATGCAGCAGGTCAAAAAGATGGGTTCGATCCAGAACGTGATCGGGATGCTGCCAGGAATGCCCAAGGAGGTCCGCAAGGCCGAGATCGACGACCGCGAGATCACACGGATCGAGGCGATCATCCAGTCGATGACGCCCGCCGAGCGCCGCAAGCCCGACCTCATCAACGGCTCGCGCCGCGGGCGCATCGCCAAAGGCGCCGGGGTCAATTCCTCCGACGTCAACAACCTGCTCAAGCAGTTCAAGCAGGTGCAGCAAATGATGCGGTCGATGGGCGGTGGCCGGGGCAAAAAGGGCAAGCGTTCCGGACTGTCGCTCGGGGACCTTCCCGGCCTGCAGGGCCGATAGCCGTCATGTTCTAGACTCACTCGCCGTTCTCAGCGAGCACACTTACGAGCAGGAGTTTCGTTGGCCGTCAAGATCCGTTTGATGCGCGTGGGCAAAAAGAAACAGCCCAGCTACCGAGTGGTGGTGTCCGACGCGCGAAGCCCTCGCGACGGCCGGTTCATCGAGGTGCTCGGCCAGTACGCACCCCGCGCGGAGCCGTCGGTGGTTTCGATCGACGCTGATCGTGCGCTGCACTGGCTCCGGGTCGGCGCGCAGCCAACTGAGCAGGTCGCCAAACTGCTCGAGATCACCGGCGTGTGGGCCGCGTACAAAGCCGCCGTCGGCAAAGACGCCGTCGCCAAACCCAAGGCGAAGACACCACCGAAGGCGCAGAAGGTCGAGGCGGCCGCTCCGCCGTCGCCACCTCCCGTAACGCCGGCCTTGGACGCCACCGCGGCCGAAGCGCCGGCTGAAACACCCGCCACCGAGGACGTGTCCGAGTGACCGACGACGATCTCGTCGACGACGACTTCGAAGAGGAAGACGACTTCGAAGACGACGACTTCGAAGAGGAAGACGAGATCGGCGCCGAAGGAAATCGAGTGAAGGGCGCACGCGCCAAGACCGTGATCGAGCTTGTCGCGCGGCAACTCGTCGACGACCCCGACGGTGTGTTCGTCGATACAACCGAGCGTTCGGACAACGTCGCGATCCTGATCCACACCAGTCCCGGCGACCTCGGCCGCATCATCGGCAAGCGAGGTCGTGTGATCCAGGCGTTACGTCAGGTCGGTCGGGCGGCCGGCGCGACCGAAGGTGTTCGGGTCACGGTCGAGGTCGCGGAGTAGCACCGAAACCTGTCGACATGACGGACGAACCCGTCCTCCTCGAGGTTGGACACGTCGGTCGGGCGCACGGACTGCGCGGCGAGGTTCACGTCGTTGCGGTGACGAATCTTCCGGAACGTTTCGCTCCCGGGTCGCGCCTGGTCGTCGGTGATGTTCCCCTCGTCGTCGAGTCTGCCCGGACGGCCGGGAACGGATGGGTCGTGCATTTCGCCGACGTGAACGACCGCAACGCGGCCGAGCTCCTGCGCGGCCGGTCGGTGAAAGCAAGCGCGCTCGACGCTGCCCCCGACGGAGCGGTGTTCGTGCACGAGGTGATCGGCGCCGAAGTTCGCGATCGTGCCGGGAACCGCATCGGCCGCGTCGAAGCAGTGCAGGCCAATCCGGCGCACGATCTCCTCGTGCTCGACAACGGAGCGCTCGTGCCGATGGTCTTCGTCGTCGATCAACAGCCCGGAATGTTGGTGGTCGACCTGCCCGACGGTCTCCTCGACCTCTGATGAGAATCGACGTATTCACAATCTTTGCCGAGTACCTGTCGGCCCCGCTGTCGGTCTCGTTGGTCGGTCGTGCCCGCGACGCCGGTCTGCTCGACGTGCGCATACACGACCCGCGAGCGTTCACAACTGACGTGCATCACGCGGTCGACGACGCACCGTTCGGCGGAGGGGCAGGCATGATCATGATGCCCGAACCTCTGTTCTCGGCGGTCGAAGCGGTGAAACCAGCGCGGCCGCTGCTGATGCTGTCGGCGAGTGGGCCGCGGTTCGATCAGGTCCGCGCACGCGAGCTCGCCGCCGGCGACGGCTTCTCGTTGCTGTGCGGACGGTACGAAGGCGTCGACCAGCGAGTTGCCGACTACTGCTGCGACGGTGAGCTCTCGGTCGGCGACTATGTGCTCGCCGGCGGGGAGGCAGCCGCGCTCGTCGTGATCGAAGCTGTTACCCGATTGGTGCCCGGCGTGATGGGAAACGCCGCGTCGTCGACCGAGGAGTCATTCAACGTCGCTCCCGACATGGCCCTCCTCGAGTATCCGCAATATACGCGTCCGGCCCGTTTTCGCGACTGGGAGGTTCCCGCAGTCCTGCGTTCGGGTGACCACGCCCGGATCGCCCGGTGGCGGCACGCACAGTCGCTGCTCCGGACCCGCGAGCGACGTCCGGATCTGGTCTCCGGGCCCCTCAGCGCCGAAGAGGAGCGCCTCCGAGCCGAGTTCCCGCCCGACGATGACGGCCGCTAGCATCGCGGGCTCGCGCCTGCGACCTGGAGTACTTCCACCATGAACCGCACTGACCTCGTCGACCGCGCGTATCTGCGCGACGACATTCCCGACTTCGGTCCCGGCGACACCCTCAAAGTCCACGTCCGGGTGGTCGAGGGCACCCGCGAGCGGGTCCAGCTCTTTCAAGGCGCTGTGATCCGCCGACAGGGCAGCGGCGCCCGCGAGACGTTCACGGTGCGCAAGGTCAGCTTCGGAGTAGGTGTCGAACGCACGTTCCCGGTCCATTCGCCGATCCTCGCCCGAATTGAGGTCGTGACCCGTGGCGACGTGAGGCGAGCCAAGCTGTACTACCTGCGCGACCGCGTCGGGAAGGCCGCGAAGATCAAAGAGAAGCGCTTCTGATCCAGGCCTGCGTTCGCGCGCCGGACCGTCGAGCCATGATCGGATCGGCCGCAACCCGGCGTAGACTTGCGGCTTCATGAGCACCGAAGATCTCGAGCGCTACGAAACCGACATCGAGCTGCAGCTGTACCGCGAGTACCGCGACGTCCTGCCGATGTTCCAGTACGTCGTGGAGACCGAGCGTCGGTTCTATCTCGCGAACGAGGTCGATCTCGAAGTACGCCGCGATGAAGGCCGCACCTACTTCGAGCTCCGTCTTCGCGACGCGTGGGTATGGGACATGTACCGCAACACCCGCTTCGTCGCCGACGTGCGGGTGGTGACGTTCAAGGACGTGAACGTCGAGGAACTTCCCGGCAAGGATCTCTAACGTCGGGCGACGCCCGACGTGTCGCCCGACCCGCGAAGCGGCCACGTCGCGGTCGCCGAATCCACGATCGCTGCCGCGTTCCTCGATCGACCGGACGCGTTCCGACGGGAAGACCACCTCGGTTGTAGCTCCGGCGCCTGACCGTTCGCCGCGTCAGTTCCCGCGGCCGCGCCGCCGCTGCGCCCGTTCTTGGCGTCGCTGCTCGCCCCGCCAACAGCCAGTGTGCCAATGGCGTCGCTCCTGGGGAGCGTCGAGCGGGATGACGACTTCGTGGCCCTCGCCCGGGCGGATCTCGTGGTCGCAGCCCGGACACCGGTAGGTCTTGTCGGCCTGGTACGGCTGCATGTGCCGGACATCGATCGGCGCGTCGTCGCCGGGGTTGTTCGCGTCGGTCCAGTCGTGCTCGGTCATTGGTTCCGCCGCACCAACCAAAAGGACAGGATCGTCACCACGCCCACGCGGTCGTGCCAAGCGCGGTGTCGCCACGCCGACGCACGTTCGGACGGAAAGTATTGGAGCCCACCCACCTACGTTAACGATTCGGGCACTCGTTCCGAGCCGTGCATCGCACGCTGAGCTGTCCGAACGTCCGAGCGTACGCTCTGCGCTTGACGACGCACCGTCGGATTCGGGAGGAATCGTATGGACCCGCTGCTCGTCGAGCGCGCGGACGGCGTGGTGACCTGCACGCTGAACCGTCCCGACAAGAAGAACGCCGTGACCCAACAGATGTGGCTCGCCATGATCGACCTCTTCGAGGAGGTGGCGGTCAATCGCGCCGATCGTGTGCTGGTGATCACGGGTGCCGGTGACGGCTTCTGTTCGGGAGCCGACCTCGCCGACAGCGGCTCCGCCGACGCCGCGACCGGAGTCGGGAGCGCGCTCGCCGGCATGCGAATTGTGGGTCGTGCCGCGCTCGCGCTGCACGCGCTGGCCAAGCCCACCATCGCCGCAGTCAACGGTGTCGCCGCGGGTGCCGGCTGCAATCTCGCACTCGGCTGCGACCTGATCGTCGCGTCCGATCAGGCGCGGTTCAGCGAAATCTTCGCCAAGCGAGGTCTCGTCGTCGATTTCGGGGGATCGTGGCTGTTGCCCCGCCTCGTCGGCATGCATCGCGCCAAAGAGCTCGTCTTGCTCGCCGATGTGATCGACGCGGTGGAAGCGGAACGCATCGGGCTCGTCAATCGCGTCGTCGCGCACGAACTGCTCGCCGAGACGGTACGTTCGCTCGCCCTCCGCCTCGCGAACATGGCCCCGTTGACGTTGGCTGTGTCGAAACGGCTGCTCGACCAGTCGCTGGCGGTCTCGATGGCGGAGGCCATCGAAGCCGAGAACATGGCCCAGGCGCTCATGTCGACCACCCACGATACGGCTGAGGCGATCCTCGCGTTCTTTGAGCATCGAGAGCCGCGCTTGGACGGTTCCTGATCCTGTTCGGGTGCCCGGACGCGCTCGCCGCTACTGGGTCGTCTCGCTGCTGCGCTCTTCGCGTGCTGCGCGTATGGCGTCTCGGTCGGGTTCGCGTACCCGGCGCAACCACGCTCCGTGCCATTCCCACGCAGCCGAGCAACGGGCACAGGTGAGCAGCATGGAGCCGCCTGAGAGCGTTTCGGCCTCGATCGGTGTCGCGTCATACGGGCACTGGGTCAGCTCCACGACTCACATCTCGGCAATCTGCGCCGAAGCTGAAGAAACTCGTTCACACAATTCGGTCAGTTCGGTCAGTTCGCCCACCGGAGCCTCGTCGGGTGAACCGTCCGGCCTGTTCCCGGCGCCTCGACGCGCCCCGGGGCCGGGCCGGCCTGAGCGGCAACTGTGCTCCAGCGCATGACCGTCGGGGGTTGTACCGAGCGTGTACGGCCCAGCATCCTGGGCCGGACGGTCCAGCAGTGCCTCTCAGCCACGGCGGCCAGCGCGTGCTCGGCTGAGCACGATCGCCCCAAATCCGGATTGAGGCATGCGCGTGTGATCGGTGAGCAACTCGGGTCAGGCCAACGCCGGGAACGGGTCCGGCGCTGTCGACCGGACCCACCGTTTGCCATCTCTGGGCAAGGGGTCGCTCGAGCGAGACGCCCGAGGAGGGATCGACGGGGGCGCTCAAGGGAGGCGCTCGAAGGAGGCGCGACGCTGTCTGTGGGGCCAACTAGCGTCATGTGTTCATGGCCGAGCACAATCGATCGGGGCACGACCCAGGCGGTTTCGCGGCGTCGCTCACCGGTGTGAGTGAGCACACGCGTCGCGCCTACACCCACGACGTTGACGAGTTCGTGTCGTGGTGCGAGCGGGGTGGATGTCCGAACGCAGCCGATCTCGACCATCGCTCGTTGCGGGGCTACTTCGCGTATCTGCAGACCCGGTCTTTCGGTCGGGCGACAATCTCGCGCAAGGCGGCGTCGGTGCACGCCTACGTGCGGTTTCTGCGGCGCCACGGTGTTGTGACGCGAGATGTCGCCGCTCGCCTCCACACCGCCCGCGGGCCGAAGAAGCTGCCGCGTGTGCCGCGTCGCCAGGATGCGATGGCGCTGCTCGACCGGGCCGGTGACCTCATCGACGACGATCCTCGTGTCGCCCGGGACGTGGCGATCCTCGAACTCCTGTACGGCGCGGGTCTACGTGTGAGCGAATGCTGCGGACTCGACGTGGGCTCGGTCGATCTTCGCCAGAGCACCGTCACCGTGCTCGGCAAGGGCCTCAAGGTCCGTCGCCTCCCGCTCGGCCGGCCGGCGTGCGACGCAGTCGCCGGGTATCTGGCTGACGCGCGAGGCGCGCTGGCCCACCAGGAGACGCCGGCCCTGTTCGTCAATGCTCGGGGTCACCGAATGACACCCAGAGACGCGCGGCGGGTGCTTGCCCGCCACCCGTTGGCGGACGGCCGGACCCTGCATCCACACGCGCTGCGTCACGCGTACGCCACGCACCTGCTCGAGGGCGGAGCGGATCTCCGGGCGGTTCAGGAGCTCCTCGGGCACGCCGACGTGGGGACCACCCAGGTCTACACTCATGTAACTCGTGACCGATTGTGGTCGGTGTACGAGCGGACGCACCCTCGGGCCTAGGGAAGCGGGCAGTACAGCGTGGACGAGTCAACGGCGGAAATCGCCGAACTCTGGGAACATTACAAACAGCGCAACACGGCGGACGCGCGCGAGCGCTTGATCCTGCATTACTCGCCGCTCGTGAAGTTCGTCGCAGGCCGCGTCGCCGCCGGGTTACCGCAGAACATCGAGCAGTCCGACTTGGTCAGCTACGGCATCTTCGGGCTCATCGACGCGATCGACAAGTTCGACCTCGCCCGTGGCTACAAGTTTGAAACCTACGCGATCTCGCGTATCAAAGGCGCGATCATCGACGAGCTCCGTTCGATCGACTGGGTTCCCCGTTCGGTCCGGGCGAAGGCACGCTCGATCGAACGCGCATACTCGAAGCTCGAGAACGAGTTGAAACGCAGCCCCGAGGACGCCGAAGTCGCCAAGGAACTCGGGATGACCGAGTCGGAGCTCGCGACGGTGCTCGGCCAGATCAGCTTCGTCGGAGTTGTCGCGCTCGACGAGTTGCTCAGCGCGGGTTCCGAACGCGGCAGCGGTGCGACCGTCGGCGACACCATCGCCGGTGGCGGCCACGATCCGGTTGAGGCGTTCGAATCCGAAGAGATGCGCCAGGTCCTCGCCGACGCGATCAACCGGATGCCCGACCGCGAGCGGCTCGTGCTCACGCTCTACTACTACGAAGGGCTCACGCTCGCCGAGATCGGCAACGTGCTCGGCGTGACCGAGAGCCGCGTCTGTCAGATTCATACCAAAGCGATCTTCCAGCTTCGCTCTCGGCTGTCAGAGCCGCTGCCGGAACGCGGCATCGTCACCTAAAGCGCGCTTCGCGCATCGCAGCGCGGGACGCCGGCACTCCGGGAGCCGACTTCCCAGACCGTCGCTCCCGCGGTCGTCGGGTTCGAGAGCGGTCCGGGTCGGCGACATGGTCGTGCGACGGTCCGTCGACCGTGGGGCGTGCCGGACAGGACGGAGCCGACCGCGCGGCGACGAAGGAGACACCTGCACGCGGTCGCGCCTCGCTCATTCGTAGGTCTGGTCGCGACGCGGCGGTCGCATACGCGCACAGGGGGGAGGCTCTGTTCGCACGTTGGGTTGGTCGCCCATGGGTGCGGGCCGACACGTCAGGTCGAGACGGTCGACGCGTCGGATGGTGTGGGGGAGAGGCATCCCGATCCGGGGCGTCTGTGGCCTGTCGATCTCACGGCGATCGCGCAGGCTCGCCGAACACTGCCCGCCGGTGCGGCCACTCGTGGTGCGGACACCAAGCCGGCAGGTGAACTCGCGCACGAGAGCGGCGTGCCGGGTCGCGTCGTGGGACTTGCCACCGAGCTGGTTTGGGGACTCGGCGGGACGGCCGCCCCGGATCCCGAAGCCGAATCGGCCGCCGGGCCCGTGCAGCCACCGCAGTCCACAACCGGACAATTCGGACTGGTGGCGGGCGTATCGGGCAGGGTCGTCTCGTGAGGTTGACCGCTACACTTCGCGTGTCCCCACTCTTCGAAACCGGACCAAGCACGCCCGCGAACCCGAGGTGGCGTCCGACTGCAGCTGCGGCCGGCGCTCTCGCGGACGGAAGACCGAAACCTTTAGGGAGGCACGGCTGTGGCCGTCGTAAGCATGAAGCAGTTGTTGGAAGCTGGCGTCCATTTCGGTCACCAGACCCGTCGCTGGAACCCGAAGATGCGGCGTTTCATCTTCGGAGAGCGCAACGGGATCTATATCGTCGACCTGCACCAGACACTGGAACGCATCGACACGGCATATCGGTTCGTGCGCGAGGACGTCGCCCGAGGAGGCAGCGTCCTGTTCGTCGGGACGAAAAAGCAGGCGCAGGAGCCCGTCGAACGCCAAGCCGAGGCGTGCGGCATGCCGTACGTCAACTTCCGCTGGTTGGGCGGGATGCTCACCAACTTTCAGACTGTCCACTCGCGTGTCGCGAAGCTGCGCGAACTTCAGCGGCAGGTCGACTCCGGCGAGGTCGATTTGATGTCGAAGAAGGAAGGGCTCAAGGTTCGGCGCGATCTCGCGAAGCTTGAGCGCAACCTTGGCGGTATCAAGAACCTCGAGAAGCTCCCGAGCGTCATTTTCGTGATCGACACGAAGAAGGAGCACATCGCAGTCACCGAAGCGAACCGTTTGCACATCCCTGTCGTCGCGGTGGTCGACACGAACTGCGACCCCGACGTCATCGACTATGTCATTCCCGGCAACGACGACGCGATCCGATCCGCGAACCTCATGTGTCGCGTCATCAGCGACGCCGTCAGGGAGGGCCGGGAAATGGGCCGCCGTCGCAACGCCCGACCCGGCACTCGTTCCGACGAGCCGGCACCGGCCGCGGTGGCTGCTCCGCCGCGCCCGACGCGCACGCCGGAGGAGGAACGGGAGTTCCAGGAACGTCAGCGCGCAGCGAAGGCCGCAGCCGCAGAAAAACAACGCCAGATCGAAGTGCGCGCCCAGGCCGCCAAGGCGATCCCGCCCCCGCCCGAACCTGCCGACGCCGTCGCCGCCACCGCCGGTGCCGGCGCGGACGCGCCGGTCGAGTCCGAAGGAGTGTGACGATGGCAGATATCGCCGCCCAGGACGTCGCCGCGCTCCGCAAGCTCACCGGCGCCGGGATGATGGATTGCAAGAAGGCCCTCACCGAAACCGACGGCGACGTCGAACGCGCCAAGGACTGGCTACGCGAGAAGGGGATCGCGGGAGCGGCGAAACGGGCCGGTCGCGACGCCGACCAGGGCGCGATCGAGGTACTGATCGACGGCAACGTCGGTGCGCTCGTCGAACTCAACTGCGAGACCGACTTCGTCGCCAAGGGCGACGTGTTCAAGCAGGCCGTCGCCGCGCTCGCTCGTCTCGTCGTCGAGCACGGCGAACACGACGTTGGGGTGCAGCAGATCAACGGCGAGAGCGTCGAAGACTTCGTGAAGGGGCTGTCGGGGACGCTCGCCGAGAAGATCGAACTCGGACGTGTCGTCAGGTTCGAGACTGCCGACGGCCTCATCGACGGCTACAACCACATGCAGAACGAGCGGGGCGTCGTCGGGGTGCTCGTCGAGCTCGGCGGTGTCGACCCGGCCGATGCAGGGGTACGTACGGTCGCGCACGACGTCGCGTTGCACATCGCGAGCGCCGCGCCACGGTGGGTCACCCGTGATGACGTCCCAGCCGACGACATCGAGCGTGAACGCAAGATCTATGAGAGCTTGGCTCGCGAAGAGGGAAAACCCGAGCAGTCGTGGCCGAAGATCATCGAGGGCAAGATCAACGGTTTCTACAAGGCGAACCCAGGTGGAGCCCTGATCGAGCAGGCGTGGGTGAAGGACCCGAAGTCGACGGTCGGGGCGCTGATCGCCGGACTTGGGGGGAGTGCCGCGGTGCGCCGCTTCGCGCGAGTCAAAATCGGCGAGGAGTGACGCGTCCACCGGAGCACGAAAGGAGCTGCTGATGTCCGAGAGCAAGTACCGACGAGTGGTGCTCAAGCTCTCGGGCGAGGCGTTCGCCGACCGGTCGGTCAGCTTCGGCATCGATTCCGACGTCGTGCAGCGGATCGCGGCGGAGGTGACCAAGGCCCGAGCCGACCTCCACGTCGAGATCGCCATCGTCGTCGGTGGGGGCAACATCTTCCGGGGCATGATCGGCGCGACCGGCGGTATGGACCGCGCCCGGGCCGACTACATGGGCATGTTGGCGACGGTGATCAACGCGCTCGCGCTGCAAGACGCGCTCGAGCAACTCGGCCAGCCGACGCGGGTACAGACCGCGATCACCATGTCGCAGGTCGCCGAGCCCTATATCCCGTTGCGCGCGATCCGCCACCTCGAAAAAGGGCGTTTTGTGATCTTCGCGGCCGGCAACGGCAACCCGTACTTCACGACCGACACGACCGCTGCGCTCCGGGCCGCCGAGATCGGCGCCGACGCGGTGCTGAAGGGAACCCATTCCGGGGTCGACGGTGTCTACAGCGCAGATCCCCGCATCCATCCCGATGCGGTGAAGCTCGAGGCCGTCACCTACATCGACGTCTTGCAACGCGGTCTGCAAGTGATGGATTCGACCGCGATCACGTTCTGCATGGACAACTCACTCCCGATCATCGTGTTCGACGTGACCCAGCCGGGAAACATCTTCCGGGCGCTGATCGGTGACACCATCGGCACGCTCGTCAGCGCAGGCATGCCGATGGGAGAGGATCTTTGATGCACGCCAAAGTCGGCGAAGCGCACGAAAAGATGCACAAAGCGGTTCTGCACATGCAAGAAGAGTTCTCCGGGATCCGTACCGGACGTGCCACTCCTGCCATCGTCGAGAAGCTGCGGGTCGACTACTACGGGTCCGAGCTGCCGCTGCAGCAGCTCGCGAGCTTTTCGGTCCCTGAGCCGAGGGTGCTCGTCATCGCCGCGTACGACAAGAGTGCGATCAAAGCGATCGAGAAGGCGATCCAGGCGAGCGACGTCGGGGTCACACCCTCGAATGACGGTACCGTGATCCGCCTCACATTCCCCGAGCTCACTGCGGAACGCCGCAAGCAGATGGTCAAGGTCGTCAAAGCACGCGCGGAAGACGGCCGGGTCGCGGTCCGCAACGTGCGCCGCCACGTCCGCCAGGAACTCGAGCAACTCGAAAAGGACGGCGAGATCTCTCGCGACGACCTCGACCGCATCGAAAAGGACCTCGAGAAGCTGACCCATGACGTGATCGGCGAGATCGACACGATGTCGAGCCACAAGGAAAAGGAGCTGCTCGAAGTCTGACCGTCCCGTGAGTTGTGGCGTCCCAAGCCGGATGTGGCGGTGCCGCGCCTGCGGGGCGCGCCCGTCTAGCCTGCCCCGGTGAGGACGCGAGGGTGAGGAACACGTGAGCGAGCCATACGACGACGAACGCCCCCCGGTTGAGGGAGTACGTATCCTCGGCGCCGAGGAAGCCCGAGCGAGCCTCGGTGAGATCCCCTCCGGCGACGACGACCCGGTCGATCTCGAAGAGGCCGACGCGCAACTCGACCTACGCGAGACAGACCGGCCGTTGGGCTCGGCCAGCCGCCGGTCCGGGACCGGCGCGGAGAGCGAGTCGACCGCGGTCAACCCCGGCCGGGCCGGGAGGACCTGGTCGGCTGCCCACGACGACATCCTGCCCGGTCGGGAACCGGTGCGCGACCGCCCGCCCGTGACGTCTGGCAGCCCGGCCGACACCCGGGCGGTCGACGCTCGTCCCGGACAGGCCGAAGTGTTCGACACCGCAGCCGAAGCGGGCGGGGCCGTCGAGGCACGGCTGGAGGACGCACCGACCGGCGAGGTGCCTCCGCTGCCGCACTGGACCGAACCGCCGACCGGCGCGGTACCGGCGATCTTCGCGGATGACAGCGACACACCCGACGAGCTCGACACGTGGGCAACCGTCACCGGCGCGCAGCCACGATTCCGCGCTGGCTCCGACTGGGACGAGTCCGACTTCGCCGAAGATCTCTCCGGCGAGGAGGCCAAACTCGGCGCGCTGTCAAACGAAGGTCCGGTCGACGAGGACGCGGCGTTCGAGCGTGACCTGGCGGCGCGCCGCCAGGGTCCCGCCGGCCGCGTCGGACGTGGCACGACGCCGCGTCGTCCACCCCGCACCCGCGCCCCAGCCGCGAGCCGCCTCGAATCGGACCGGCCGAGTCACGAGGCCCCGGCGCCTCGTGACCTTCCGACCGCGATCATGACGGGGTTGGCGGTCGCGGTGGTCGCGATCGTGAGCTTCACGCACAATGCAACGACTGTCGCGTTGGCTTGCGTCATCGTGGGCGTCGCCACGCTCGAGCTCGCGATGTCGCTTCGCAAGCGCGGTCTGCGTCCGGCGACGTTGGTTGCGCTGGTCGCAGCCACGTTGATGCCCGTCGCCGCCCGTCACTACGGTCCGTCCGCATATCCCGTGTTCTTCGGGATGGTGGTCATCGTTTCGATGTTGTGGTTCCTGTGGGAGATCACGCCGGGACGGCCGCTGCCGGGAGTGGCGAGCACGGTGCTGGTCTTCGCGTACGTCGGCGGTCTCGGTGGCTTCTCGGGCCTCATTCTGGCGTCGCACAACGGCGTACGCCTCCTCCTCGGCGTCGCGTTGTGCGTCATCGCCTACGACGTGGTCGGCTTCTTCGTCGGATCGCAGTTCGGACACACGGCCGTCGCGCCGAAGATTTCGCCGAACAAGACCGTAGAAGGCAGCGTCGCCGGCATGCTCGCGGCGGTCGTCGTCGGGGCGGCAATCGTCGGACAGTTCCATCCGTGGACCCCGGGCAAGGGGCTGGCGCTCGGAGTCCTCGTCGCCGCCGGCGCGTTCATGGGAGATCTGTGCGAGTCGATGCTCAAGCGTGACCTCGACTTGAAAGATTTCGGATCGCTGCTGCCCGGACACGGCGGCGTCCTCGACCGGTTCGACTCGTTGCTGTTCTGTCTGCCGATCGCGTACTACCTCGCCCTCCAGTTCAAGATTTTCTGAACGCGCAAGGGCGCGCCAACCGGGGCGGACGTCGTGTCTGAGTCCGCGTCACAGACCGGCTGGACGCAGGCAGGCGCCGCGGGCTGAGGGCCGCGTCCCAGCCCGTAGGCTGTCGTCATGAAACGCGGCGTCGTGGTGCTCGGGTCGACCGGTTCGGTCGGAACGCAGGCGCTTGATGTCATAGCACGGCACCCCGACGAGTACAGGGTCGTTGCCCTCGCGGCCGGCAAGAACGTCGAGCTGCTCGCCCAGCAAGCACGCAAGTTTGGGGTGTCCAGCGATCTCGCACGATCGTGTCTCGACGCGCCGCAAACGCTGGCCGACCTCGCCGCTCACCCCGACGCCGACGTCGTCCTCAACGCGGTCGTCGGCTTCGCGGGCTTGCCGGCGACGATCGGGGCGCTCGAAGCGGGGAAGCGACTCGCGCTCGCCAACAAGGAGAGCTTGATCGCGGCGGGTCCGATCGTGGCCAAGGCACGCGCGGCGGGCGGCGGCGAGATCGTGCCCGTCGACTCGGAGCACTCCGCGATCTGGCAGTGTCTGCGATCGGGGCGCCACAGCGAGGTCGCGCGCATCATCCTCACCGCGAGCGGCGGCCCGTTCCGCGGCCGTTCCCCCGCCGAGCTCGCGACGGTCACCCGCGCCGACGCCTTGCGTCATCCGACGTGGCAGATGGGGGCCAAGATCACCATCGACTCGTCGACCTTGATGAACAAAGGGCTCGAGGTCATCGAGGCCCATGAACTGTTCGGCGTCGACTTCGACCACATTGACGTGGTCGTGCATCCCCAATCGATCGTGCACGGAATGGTCGAGTTCCGCGACGGGGCCACGGTCGCGCAGCTCTCGACGCCGGACATGCGGCTCCCGATCGGGTTGGCTCTCGGGGCACCGGATCGGCTGCCGGAGGCGTTCGGCGCGATCGACTGGTCGACGCTGGGGACGCTCACGTTCGAGCCGCCCGACCCGACGACATTCCGTTGTCTCGCGCTCGCCTACGAGGCCGGGCGGGTCGGTGGGACCGCGCCGGCGGTGCTGAGCGCGGCGAACGAGATCGCGGTCGAAGCGTTCCTCGCCGAGCGCATCCCGTGGACCGGTATCGCCGAAATCGTTGAGGAAGTCCTGAACGCCGGGACCGGCAGCGCCGATGAGGTCGCCGACGTGCTGGCCGCCGACGAGGTCGCACGGGGACGGGCGCGGGCCTTGGCCGTACGAAGGAGCGTCGAGTGAGGGACCCGTTCGAGCAGGTCACCGTCCGAGGGCGCAAGGCGATCATGCTCACGCTCGCGGGTGCGCTGTTGCTGTTCGCGTACGCGCTCGTGTTCCCCACCCAGGTCGCCGTCATCGGCGTCGTGCTGACGTTGCCGCTGATCATCATGCTGCACGAGGCCGCCCACTTCGTCGCCGCGAAACGCTCCGGCATGAAGGTCACCGAGTTCTTCGTCGGATTCGGTCCGCGGATCTGGTCGTTCCGGCGCGGCGAGACCGAATACGGCATCAAGGCGGTCGTGCTCGGCGGATACTGCCGCATTGTCGGCATGACCAACCTTGAAGACGTTGCGCCCGAAGACGAGACGCGCGCGTATCGGTCGAAGGGCTATCTCGCCCGCGTCGTCGTCGCCGCGGCCGGCCCGGCCGTGCATTTCGTGATCGCGTTCGTGTTGATGTTCTCGTTGTTGTTCGTCGCCGGCGATCTGCGTCACGAGCAGGCGCTCACCAAACTGGATGCTGTCTCGTTGGGTGCGCAGCAGGCAGGTCTGAAGGCGGGTGACACACTCGTCTCCATCGACGGGACGCCGGTGCACCAATGGGATCAGGTCGCCGGTCTCATCCAACGTCACCACGCAGGTGATCGCGTCGCGATCGTCGTCGATCGTGGTTCGGCTCGCGTGGCGAAGGACGTCACCCTCGCCCGCCACGTGTTCGACGGTCAGAGCGAGGTCGTCGCCGGAATCACCGCGACGGTCGCAGTGCCCCGGCCGTCGTTCGTGGCGTCGCTCACCATGGCTCCCGGTCAGGTGGTGTCGGTGGTGCACGAAGCTGTCGACGCGCTCGGACAGATCTTCTCGCCGTCGGGTATGACGAAGTATTTCCATGTCCTCGACGGGACCGATAAGAGCAAGGTCGACAACGAGCAACGGTTCCTGTCGCCGGTCGGATTCGCGCAGGTTGCCGCCCAAGCAGTGAGCGCAGGCTGGGTCGCGGTGGTCGGGCTCCTCCTCGTCATCAACGTGTTCCTCGGCCTGGTCAACCTCGTGCCGCTGTTGCCGTTCGACGGTGGCTACATCGCCATCGCGACCGCGGAGCAGGTCGCGTCGATCGTGATGCGCCGTAAAGTCCGGGTCGACGCGGCCAAATTGATGCCGATTGCGGGTGCAGTGCTGGTCGTGCTGCTCTTCATCCTCGTGTCGTCGCTGTTCCTCGATATCACCCACCCGGTCGCCAACCCGTTCTGATGGGTTGAGGCCGCGACGAGCTGCAGGCATTCCGTGACCGGTGAGACAGGCCGGCCGTCCGGGACTGCGCGGCGGCGCGCCTCGACCCGATCGTGGAGATGTGGTGATGATCGGGTGAACAGTCTCATGTCGCTCCTCACCAAGACATAGCCTGGCGACGTGTACGAACGGCGAGCGACCCGTCAGGTGATGGTGGGCACGGTGCCTGTCGGCGGCGACGCACGCGTGTCGGTGCAGTCGATGACCACGACCAAAACCGCCGATGTCGACGGCACGCTCGCGCAGATCTACGCGCTCGCGGCCGCCGGAGCCGACATTGTGCGCTGCACATGCAATGAAGAAGACGCGGCGCTCGGTCTCGCACAGATCGTCCCCCGCTCGCCGGTCCCGATCGTCGCCGACATCCATTTCCAGTACAAGCTTGCGCTCGCCGCAATCGAAGCCGGGGTGCAGGCCCTTCGTCTCAATCCTGGCAATATCCGCAAGCCGGAACACATCAAGCTGGTGGCCCGCGAAGCCAAGGACCACGGACTGCCGATCCGGATCGGCGTCAATGCAGGTTCCCTCGATCCGGCAATGGCCGAACGTCACGGCGGCATCACACCCGAAGCGCTCGTCGCGTCAGCGATGCACGAACTCGACTTGTTCCGTGAAGTTGACTTCGACGACGTGAAGATCGCGGTGAAGGCATCGAACGTGCCGCTCATGATCGACGCCTACCGGCTGCTCTCCCAGACGACCGATCATCCCCTGCATCTCGGTGTGACCGAAGCGGGGCCGATGCCTCAAGGTTTGATCAAGTCGGTCGCGGGTATCGCGACGTTGCTCGCCGAAGGTATCGGCGACACGATCCGCTTCTCGTTGACCGCCGATCCGGTCGAGGAGGCGAAAGCCGGCAAGGTGCTGCTCGAATCGTTGGGGTTGCGCGAACGAAAAGGCCTCGACCTGATCGCGTGTCCGTCGTGCGGACGCGCCGAGGTTGACGTCATCGGAATTGCCGCGGCCGCGCAGGCCGCACTCGAAGAACGCAAGATTCCGCTGCAGGTCGCGGTGATGGGCTGCGTTGTGAACGGGCCGGGCGAGGCGCGCGAGGCCGACCTCGGGATCGCGGGCGGTCGCGGCAAAGGACACCTTTTCGTGAAGGGACACGTGGTACGCGTCGTTCCGGAAGCGGAGATGGTCGACGCGCTCGTCGACGAAGCCGAGCGCATCATGGCCGAAGGCATCGAAGCTCGGATCGCGGCGGCTGACGTGGGAGCGGCCGCGGAGGCCGAGGCAACTCGTGACGAACTGCTCCAGATTCAGGGCCGCGACGCGAACAACACCCACGATCGGGAAGCACGCATCCGTGAGATGACCTGACGATGAAGGCACACCTCACCGCCGTACTCTGAAGGGGTGACCGAACCGGAACGTGGGACGCCTGTCGGCCGGCGAGTGTTCCTCGGACTGGTCGGGTTAGGCGCGGCGGGAGTCGTCGTCGGCGCGAAGGTGCAGGACTGGCTCGAGCAGGTGATGGCCCCGATCGAGGCCAAGGACTTCACCGGGATCACGTCGCTGCTCCCGTTCGGGAACTACCGCTTCTATTCGATCACGGGTGACTTCCCCCATCGTGCCCGCGACAAGTACACGCTGCAGGTGGGGGGACTCGTGAACGAGCCGTTCACGATCTCGTACGCGGAACTCACCGCGATGCCTTCGGTGACGTTGAAGCGCGACTTTCAGTGCGTCACGGGCTGGCGGGTTCCCGATCAGCACTGGACCGGCGTCGTGCTGTCGAGGCTGTTGGACCGCGCCGGCGTCAAGCCAGAAGCGACCGCGTTGCGGTTCGTGTCGTTCGACGGCGAATACACCGAGAGTCTGACGCTCTCCCAGGCACGCCGGCCCGACGTGATGGTCGCCTACGAGCTTGAAGGCAAGCCGCTCTCCACCGACCACGGCGGCCCCGCTCGTCTGTACGTCGCGCCGATGTATGGATACAAGTCGTGCAAGTGGCTGCAGAGCATCGAGCTCACCGCCGAAGTCGAACCGGGCTACTGGGAGCAAAACGGTTACGCCGTCAACGGTTGGGTCGGCCACAGCAACGGGCGGGACGACGCGCCGACATGAGTCAGGTCCACACCGTTCCGACGGCCTCGGCGCCGCAGCAGCTTCCCCGGTTCGATCGGGTGGAGCGGTATGCGCACTGGTGTACCGCGACCCTTATGTTGATCCTGCTGTTCACCGGGTTCAGCTTGTACGCCGGACCGCTGTCGCAGTTGGTCGGCCGGCGCCTGTTGGTGCGCACCGTGCACCTCTACGCGGGGCTCCTGCTGCCGATTCCGGTGCTCGTCGCCATCTCGCTGCGGGCCGGTGGACAGCTGCGAGAGGACCTCGGTCGTTTGAACCGCTGGACGCGCGATGACCGCGGGTGGTGGTCGAAACGGCGGCGTGCGAATGTGCGGCTCGGAAAGTTCAATCCCGGACAGAAGCTCAACGCGACGTTCATCGGTGCCGCGATGGCCGTGATGTTGATGAGCGGATCGATCTTGAAGTGGTACGGCCCGTTCTCCGACTCGTGGCGTCAAGGTGCGACCTTCGTGCACGACTGGTTCGCGATCGGCTTGCTGTTCGCGATCATTGGTCACATCACGCTTGCGTTTCGCGATCCGGACGCGCTCAACGGCATGTTGCACGGTTGGGTCAAGCCCGGTTGGGCAAAGTTGCACCGGCCCCGGTGGTATGCGGAGATGGTCGGCTTAGACGACGGCGGCGCGTCCGACACGGTCCGCGACGTTGGTGCACGCGCCGCGCAGAACACGTCCGAACCCGGGCTGAGCGCACGCGAGGTGTCCGTCGTCGATCCGGTGCACGGTCGCGCCGGAGATGGCGTCGACAAGCGCGAGTTGTAGCTCGGGCCGTACCGCGCGGTCGCGGGTGGTGCACACGACCGAAGTCGGGACGTCGACCTGGTCGATCCAGCGGTTGGCGTTGTAGGTGCCGATCGAATGGCCGGCCTCGACGATTGAACGCCAATCGTGGCGTCGCATCTCATCGGCGATCCACTGTGGGAGTCGCGACTGGCGTACCCCCCATGCCGGCAGTGACGGCACCGCAAGCGTCAATGTTGCGACGCGCGCTGCGGTGACTGCGCTCAGCATCGCGGACTGGTAGGAGATCCGAGAATGCCGGTTCGGCATGAATCCGGCCGACGTCGCGCACAACACGAGCCCCGACACGAGGTCGCGGTGACGTCTCCACAGCAGCTGCGCGATCGGTCCGCCCATCGAATATCCCACGACGATCACCGGTCCGGTTCCGAGTTCGAGGAGCGTGGCTGCGCAGTCGTCGGCGCAGTCGGCCAGCCGGAACACCCGCCGCGAGCGGATCCCTTGCCCGTGGCCGCGCAGGTCGGGCGCGACGACCCGGAACCGGTCGCCGAGGGTGTCGAAGGCCCGGAACCAGTTCAGTCCGCCGGTCGCGACCCAGCCGTGCAGGAGCAGCACGGTCGGCGCGCCTTTCGGGCCGGGAACCTCGCGGATGAACGTCGTACCCCGACGGGCCAGCTGGATGCGGCGACCGGGCGCGAAGATCGGGTCAGGTCCGCCGGCCGTCGCGCGTCCAATCGCGGCAGCATCGACGGTGAGCGGGCGACTCGGGCCCATCGGTCGGTCCTCCTGGAGTCGACGCATCCGTGCATCGCTCTCAAGATGCTGACACAGATATCAGCGTTCGGGAACCCTTTGATGTTAGTTCCGCTCGAACCAGAAACAGTCGACCCGGTAGGGCACGGCCAGTTCGGTGTGTCCTTGGACGTCGGGGTGGCCGGCCAGCACCGCCCGGACCTCGTCGAGCACGGCGGCCCGTTCGTCGCCGGGGAGTACCGCGACGTGGCTGACCGAAGCGACCCGCTGGACCATGGCTTCGGGGGTCGTTGCCTGAACGTGGCGGAACTGGGCCGAGTGCAGGGCGCCGAACCCGGGCAGCGCACGGAACGCGCGGTCGCTCCAATCGTCGTGATTCCGCCAAGGCGCACGCTTTTCGACGCGATCCATGATCGTCCATATCTCGTCGACCCACGCGACGCTGCGATCGCGGGCGTTCCATACCAGGCCGACTCGACCCCCGCCGCGCACGGTCCGTGCCAGCTCTGCGATTGCACGATCGTGGTCGAACCAATGGAAGGCTTGCGCGACGGTCACCGCGTCGATCGATCCGTCGCGGAACGCGAGTTGCTCGGCTGTGGTTGCGACGACCGGGACGTCGGGCACGAAGGTGCGGAACGTCGCACGCATGCCGGCGACGGGCTCGGCCGCGACCAGGTCCGCGCCGGTGGACGTGAGGAGCCGGGTGAGCTTGCCGGTCCCGGCCGCGAGGTCGACGACGTGATGTCCAGGTCCGATGCGGAGATGCTCGACGAGCCACGCGACGGCGTCGTGCGGATACGAGGGCCGGGCCGCTTCGTAGTCGGCTGGATTGGAGAACCCGACAGCCGCGACCTCGTGCACCATGGGCCCATTCTCGCGTGCGCAGCGACGAGCGCGCATGCCGACCGCAGCGGTGTCACCAAAGCGGATGGCGGCCAGGGTCGGGTATCGGTGTCGTTGGGGCTTGGTACCAACACCCCAATGTTGTCGGTCGGGCCGGCGCGGGCGGGGTCGCCGAGCCGTGACTAGACGATCATGCCGGCGGCGACGGTGTCGTTGCTTGCTTCGTCCACGAGGATGAACGAGCCAGTTTCGCGGTTGCGGCGGTACTCGTCGGACAGCAGCGGCTGGGTCGTTCGCAACGTGACCCGGCCGATCTCGTTCAGTGAGAGCGAGTTCGCGGTCTCGTCGCGGTGCAACGTGTTCACGTCGAGTCGGTATTGGAGGTCTTTGACGAGTGCCCGCGCCCATCGGCTCGTGTGTTTCACGGCGTACTTAGCGCCGGGGGTCAAGGTGGCGCGTTCGCTGAACCAGCAGATCATCGCGTCGACGTCCTGGCTCACCCGCGGACGGTTGTTGAGGCGGCAGATCATGTCGCCTCGGCTCACGTCGAGGTCGTCGGCAAGCCGGATCGTCACCGACATGGGCGGCACTGCTTCGTCGACCGGGCCGTCGGCAGTGTCGATGGCGGCGATGGTCGACGTGAAGCCCGACGGGAGTACCACGACTTCGTCTCCCGGCTTGTACGTGCCGCTTTGGATCTGACCCGCGTAGCCGCGGTAGTCGTGGAACGCGTCGTCGCGGGGTCGGATCACGTACTGCACTGCGAAGCGGCAGTCGATCAGGTTGCGGTCAGAGCCGATGTGCACCTCTTCGAGGTGATGCAAAAGACTGGTTCCCTCATACCAGGGCGTGTTGTCGGAGCGGTCCACGACGTTGTCGCCGCGCAATGCCGACATCGGAATGAACGCGAGGTCGTGCACGTCGAGTTTGGTCGCGAAGTCGCGGAACTCGTTCTTGATGCGCTCGAAGACGGCCTGGTCGTAGTCGACGAGGTCCATCTTGTTCACGCACAGCACGAGGTGCGGGACGCCGAGGAGGGAAGCGAGGAACGCGTGCCGCCGGGACTGTTCGAGGATGCCGTTCCGAGCGTCGATCAGGATCAGCGCGAGGTTCGCGGTCGACGCACCGGTGATCATATTGCGCGTGTACTGGATGTGGCCGGGCGTGTCGGCGATGATGAATTTGCGTTTGGGGGTCGCGAAATAGCGGTAGGCGACGTCGATGGTGATGCCCTGCTCGCGTTCGGCGCGCAAGCCGTCGGTGAGCAGCGCCAGGTTCATTTCTTGTTCGCCGCGCAATCGCGACGTGTGCTCGAGCGCGTCGAGTGTGTCTTCGAAGATCTGTTTCGAGTCGTAGAGCAGTCGCCCGATGAGCGTGCTCTTGCCGTCGTCGACTGAGCCGGCCGTCGCGAAGCGGAGGAGCTCCATGTTAGAAGTAGCCCTCCCGTTTCCTGTCCTCCATCGCGGCTTCGGAGAAGCGGTCATCGGCTCGGGTCGCGCCGCGCTCGGTGATGCGCGCAGTCGCGACCTCGTCGATCACTTCGCCGATCGTGGTCGCGCCCGACTCGACTGCTGCGGTGCAGGTCGCGTCGCCGACGGTGCGGTAGCGCACGGCCTCGTCGAACACCTCGGCGCCTTCGTCGGCGGCGAGGAATTCGGTGACCGCCATCAGCATGCCGTCGCGCCGGAATACTGGTCGACGATGAGAGAAGTAGATCGAGGGCAGCTCGATCGCTTCGACCTCGATGTACTGCCAGATATCGAGTTCGGTCCAGTTCGACAGCGGGAACACGCGAATGTGTTCGCCTCGATTGTGCCGCCCGTTGTACAGGTTCCACAGCTCCGGACGTTGGTTCTTGGGGTCCCATTGGCCGAACTCGTCTCGGAACGAGAAGAACCGCTCTTTGGCACGCGCTTTCTCCTCGTCGCGGCGGGCGCCGCCCATCACTGCGTCGAACCCGTGTTCCTCAATCGCGTCGAGCAGCGTTGTGGTCTGCAGGCGGTTGCGGGACGCGCCGGGCCGTGTGTCCTCGACGACCCGACCTTGGTCGATCGAGTCCTGCACCGACGCGACGATCAGGCGAGCTCCGAGCTTTTCGACCGCGGAGTCGCGGAAGCTGATCACTTCGGGAAAGTTGTGCCCGGTGTCGACGTGCATGACCGGGAACGGCAACTTCGCAGGCCAGAACGCCTTCGCCGCGGTGTGCGCCATGACGACGCTGTCCTTGCCGCCCGAGAACAGCAGCACCGGACGCTCGAATTCGGCCGCGACCTCTCGGAGGAGATGGATCGATTCGGCTTCGAGCGCCGACAGGTGTGAAGCGATCCGCCGCATGCGATTGTTTCGGCCGTCGGGTCGTTCGGGTTAGATTTCGGGCCAGCCGTGCAGGCCGCACTCGTCTTTGCCGCGTCCGGCCCATCGACCGGCGCGGGGGTTGTCGCCCGTGTGTACCGGCCGGGTGCACGGCCAGCAGCCGATCGACGGGTAGCCCTGCGACGCCAGGGGGTGTTCGATCAGTTCGTGGTCGTGTTTGTACGACTCGATGTCGTCGTCGGTCCAGGGCGCGATCGGGTTGACCTTCACGATGCCTCGACCGACGTCGAGATGCACGATCGGCGACCGCGACCGCGCCGGTGTCTCGACCCGACGCAGACCGGTCATCCAGGCTTGCTTGCCGGCGAGGGCTCGGGCGAGCGGCTCAACTTTGCGCATCGCGCAGCATTCGTCCGGGTCGGTCTGCCACAGGTCGTCGGGCGCGACCAGCGGCTGCATGACCGTGAGGTTGAGGTCGTATCGCTCGCGTATGCGCTCGACGTACCAGTGGGTCTGCGCGAAGTGGTACTGCGTGTCGAGGAACACGACTTCGATGTCGGGGACTGCGCGCACCGCGACATCGATGAGCACGCAGTCTTGGAACGACGCGGCCAGCACGACGCCGGCTCCGAAGCGTTCCCACGCCCACTTCACCGCGGCCGAAGCCGGCTTGTGCTCGAGCTCTTTGGCGACAACGGCGAGTTCGCCGAGATCGACGTCGACCAGCGGTCGCGATATTGCGGCGGCGTCCAGGAGGTTCACGTTGCGCACTCCCCGTCGCCAATCTCGGCAACGTACGGGCCGGTCTCGCCGTAGTCGACGAAGAACTCGGGCCCAAGGTCGGGGGTGGGGAAGTGGTCGAGGTCGTGCACCGTTTCGCCCACGCCCTTGGCGCCGCCGGAACGAGCGAGCCACTGCGAGAACTCCTCGCCGGCGTTGCGTTCCTCATTGAAGCGGCCGACGATGCGCACCACCGCTTCGGGTGCCGACTTCGCCGGAAGCTTCGAGGCCTTGTCGCCGAACTCGATCTGCATGTCGCCGACATGACCGCCGAGCAGCATCTGGTAGCCGGGTGCAGCTCGGCCGTGCGCGCGGCGCTCGAGCCCGAAGAAGCCGATATCGGCGATGTGGTGTTGACCACAACTGTTGGTGCAGCCAGAAATGTTCACGCGCACGCCCGGAACCTCGGCGAGGCCGGCGCCCTCCAGGGCGTCACCGATCGCGGCCGCGAGGCCGCGAGACTGGGTGACCGCGAGGTTGCAGGTATCCGCGCCCGGGCAGGCCACCACGTCGCGGGCGAGCTCGGCGCCCGGTTCGGCCATCCCGATGTCGGCGAGACGGTCATGCAGGCCGTGGAGGTCGGCTTCGGTGACGTCGCGCAGTGCGAAGTTCTGACGGTTGGTGACGCGCACGTCGAGGCCGAAGTCGCGCTGGATCTCGGCCAGGGCACGGAACTGCGCCGTGGTGATGTCGCCGAGGCGGGCGTAGGCCATCACGCTGGTCGTGCCCTTCGCGATCCCGCGTACGACGTTTGCTTCTTGCCAGCGGTCGTACGGATCGGTCGCGAGCAGCTTCACCGGCACGCCTTTGATCGTGCCGGTCGGCGCGATCATCTCGCCGCCCGCGGGTGCGTCGCCCATGATCCGTACCTGCTCGGGAATGCCGCCCGGCCAGCCGCGTGCCGCCCGCAAGAACTTGCGTTCTTTGACGATGCGTTCGCGCAGTTCGTCGATCCCCATCGTGTCGACGAGCCATTTCATGCGGGCCCGGATCTTGTTGTCCCGGTTGCCGTAGTGGTCGAAGGTACGCAGGCACGCCTCGATTGTCGGCAGGAGGTCTTCGCGCGCGGTGAACTCCTCGAGTGCCTGCGCGGGATGCGGGTTGGCGCCGAGGCCGCCGGCGACGAACACCTGGAAGCCTGCTTCCTCGGTGCCGTCGGGGAGCGTCCGGGTCGTCGCGATCACGCCGACGTCGTTGAACATCGCCTGGCCGCAGTCGGTGGCGCAACCCGAAAAGTTGATCTTGAACTTGCGAGGCAGCCGCTGCGAGTAGGGGTGGCGGAGCAGCCAGCGTGCGGTCGCCTCCGCCCACGGCGTGATGTCCAGCTTCTCCTGCGGGCAGGCGCCAGCGAGGTGACAGCCCATGACGTTGCGAACCGTGTCGCCGCATGCCTCGCGTGAGGTCAGTCCGACCGAGGCCATCAACCGCAGAATCTCAGGGGTGCGTTCGAGCTCGACGAAGTGGAACTGCACGTTCTGGCGTGTCGTCAGGTGACCCCAGCCGCGGGAGTAGGTCTCGGCGATGTACGCGAACGTCTCGAGCTGTTCGGCGCTCACCCGGCCGTGCGGCACCTTGACGCGCAGCATCTGGTTGTGGCCGCCCTGACGTTGGCCGTACACGCCCTGGTTCAGACGGAAGACGCGGAACACGTCCTCGTCGACCCGTCCGTCGAGGTACTCCGTCACTGTGCGCTCGTAACGGTCGAGCTCTTCGGTGATCATCGGGTCGAGGATTCGGTTGGACAGTTCGCGGACGTCGATCGCCATAGGGCGGCTCCCGGGTGGGGAAAAGGACAGTGCGCAGGGCGAAAGAAGGACGCCGGCGCTCAGCGGACGCGCACAGAAGACATCTCGTCGTGGGTTTCGTGCGAAGTACGACCCATCGAGATGCTGGCAGCGCCGCGGAACTGAATCACGACCTGCACAGTAGCCCATTTCCGATCCAAATGCCAGCGGCGGGGTCAGGAATTTCTTCCACCATCATGGTCTAGTTCGTCCATTGAGTTGGTCGACTTCTGGTGCTCGTATCGTCGCGAGGAGTGCGCGTGTCCATCGGTATTCTCCCAACCCATGCGCATGTCGGTGCTATTCCTGCGCACGTTGCGCGAAGACCCGGCCGACGCGGACGTCGACAGCCATCGGCTGCTCCTGCGGGCCGGCTACATCCGCCGGGTGGCGACCGGCTTGTACTCGTGGCTGCCGCTCGGGGCGCGGGTGATGCGCAAGGTTTCGGAGATCGTCCGCCAAGAGATGGACGAGGCCGGCGCCCAGGAGGTGTCACTGCCGATCGCGCAGCCGCTCGAGTTGTGGGATCGGACCGGACGCAACGCGCTCTACGGCGAGTTGATGTTCCGTCTGACCGACCGCAAAGACAGCGCGTACTGCCTTTCCCCCACTGCGGAGGAGGTCATGACGACCCTCGTCGCACAGGAGTACGGCTCGTACCGCGATCTGCCGGTGAATCTCTACCAGATCAACTGGAAATACCGGGACGAGATCCGACCCCGTTTCGGGTTGCTCCGCAGCCGCGAGTTCCTGATGAAAGACGCCTACTCCTTCGACCTCGACGCCGCCGGCCAGCGCGAAAGCTACCGGCGCATGTACGACGCGTACCACCGGATCTTCGAACGGTGCGGGCTCACCTTCCGGCCGGTGGAGGCCCAGTCGGGTGAAATGGGCGGCGACGTCAACCACGAGTTCATGGCGGTCGCCGCGGTCGGCGAAGACGACTTCGTGTGGTGCAAGGCGTGCGACTACGCCGCCAACGTCGAGGCCGCGCGGCGCCAACCACCGAACGAACCGGATGCCGCCGTCCCTCCACCCGACCTTGCAGCGCGCGACAAGGTGCACACCCCCGATCTCGGCGCGATCGCCGGTGTCTCAAAGTTCCTCCAGGTCGCGCCCAACGAAATGTTGAAATGCATCGCGTTCGATGTCGGCGGCGAACTCGGCCTCGCGATCGTGCCCGGAGACCGTGAGGTCAACGAGTTCGCGCTCGCGGCCGCGCTCGCGCCCAAGCACGTCCGGCTGTTCACCGATGCCGATTTCGAGGCGCATCCCGAGTTGGCGAAGGGCTACATCGGTCCCGACTTCCCGGGGGCAGTGGTCGTCGTCGCCGATCCCGCGATCGCGGCGCCCATCGGCTGGGTCACCGGCGCCAACGAGACCGACCATCACGTGCGCAACGCGGTGCTCGGCCGCGACTTCCACGTCGACGTGTGGGCCGACCTCGTGACGATCGTGTCGGGCGACCGCTGCCCGCGCTGTCAGGAGCCGCTCTCCGTCGATCGGGGCATCGAGGTCGGGCACGTCTTCCAGATCGGCACCAAGTACTCGGTCGCGTTCGACGCGAACTACACCGACGAACACGGCGACCAGCATCCCATGGTCATGGGCTGTTACGGGATCGGCGTGTCGCGCGTCGTCGCCGCGATCGTCGAGGAGCACCACGACGAGCACGGCATCGCGTGGCCGGCCGCGCTCGCGCCGTTCGACGTCCACCTCCTGGTCGTACCCGGCCGTGGCGAACAGGCAGCCGAGGTGTTCTCGCAGGCCGAGCGCATCTACGCAGAGCTCAGCGCGCGCGGTGTCGACGTGCTCTACGACGATCGGGACGCCAGCCCCGGAGTGAAGTTCGCCGACGCGGATCTCATCGGCGTGCCGACCCAGATCGTCGTCGGTGCGAAAGGTCTGGCCAAAGGGATCGTTGAACGCAAGGACCGGGCGACCGGCACCCGTGACGACGTGCCGCTCGGCGAGATCGTCAATCGGCTCGATCCTCGGCGCTGACCGGCGCGCCCGGCGCGCCCGGCGCGACCGGGTCGTGCGGGCCGATACGCCCGAGTCCACGGTCGCCGGCTCGGAAAAGCGTCGCGACCAGCGCGACGACGCCCAACACGATCAGACCGACCGCGGCGCCCCACTGTGGGCTCACGTCGACCGAGGTTGCCTGCGTCACGATCACGATCGCGCCTGAGATCGCGAACGCGAGCCCGAACAACAGGGCGAGCAGGTCGATGGGATGACGCGACATCAGTTCGCCTCCGAGAAGATGGTTTCCGCCCCGTTCGGATCGAAGCGGTGAACTTGCACGGCGCCGGCGCCGACGCGCAGATCGAGGTCGAGCTCGCCGCGGCGCGTTCCCGGCACGGTGCGGGTCTGCTGCGCGGGCCAGCCGCCGTCGTTCCCGCCGAACAGCAGGACCGCGCCGGCTCCGGCGTGTGCGTTCACGACGACCGTGACCGTGGCGGGGACGTCGATCACCAAGTTGCCGATCCCGAGTTGGGCGCGCAGCTCCGTGGTGTGGCCAGCGAGGGGAACCTCTCGCAGGTCGACGTCGAGCCGTCCGATGCCCATCTCGTAGTTCGAGCGCAGCTCCGAGCGGGTGGTCGGGATGTATTCGCGGTTGCCGGTGCCGCCGGTCAACGGCACGTCGATTGTCGCGGCCGGAAGTGTCGCGAGGAGGACCAGGATGCCGAGCGGGACGAGCCCGCGGGCTCGTCCGAACCATGCGGACAGCATCAGCGCGAGCCCGACGACGCACAGCGCTCCCGCGAGGATCTCGGCGGCCGTGAGATGGGTGGTGCCAGCATTGTCGAGCAGTGTCACTACGCCGCCGCCGATGAGCAACACGCTGCAGGTGAGCGGTGCGAGGAAGGCGCGCGGGCGCGGTTTGCGCGTCCGGGGCGTCGGCGCGATCGGCCAGGGTGCGGCCTGGGTCCATGCGCTCGGCGGAATCGGAGGCAGCGGCGGCGTCGGCAGGGTCGGTGTCGTCAGCGCTTCCCCCGACGACGCCGCCGACGTCGACGTCTCGTCGGGATTCGTGCCGGATGCGGGTGGTGCGGGAGCCGCCGCGCCGCCGGGAGCCCATGGGGGTGGCGCGGCGGGTGTCGAACCCTCGGGGTCGGTGTTGGGGTGGTGCAAGACGAGCACCGACAGTCCGGCGACGATCAGCAGCGTTGCCCACACGACGCGGGCGCCCTGGCGGAAGGGGTGGAACACTTCGCCGAACACGATGATCAGTCCCAGTGCGAGGAGCCCGAGTCCGACGATGTAGCCCGCGTTCCGGACCCGAAAGCCGTTGTGATCGTGCCAGAGCTCGCCGAGCGGGGCGGGATGCTCGTCGCTCGGGAATGCAAGCCAGCAGATTGCGTACGCCGCGACGCCGACTCCGAACGAGGCGAGGGCCACGACCACCCAGATCACGCGCATGACGACGACGTCGATGTGGAAGGCGTCGGCCATGCCCGTCGCGACGCCGGCGACCATTCGACCGTGCTCACGCCGCACGAACCGCCACGGCGCCCGCGGCGGCTGGTGTGGGGTCGCGGTTGCGCTGGGCCCGTTTCCGGGGGGAGTGGTATTCATGGATCGATCGTGCTCGCGCCCCGCTCGACCCGGTATCGGGGACATCCCCGAGCCGCTCCCGGACGGCGCGGCCACGGATACGGGTTACTCCCGATCCGGGCGCATGTGCGGCAGTGCGATCATCATGGGGTGAGCTTCGAACGGCAGCGGCTCGTGCGCCGCCACGACGGGCGCATCATCGCGGGGGTGGCGGCCGGCCTCGGAGACTCGATCGGCGTCGACGCGAACGTCGTGCGCTGCGCGCTGTGCGTCCTCGCGCTCGCCGGCGGAGTCGGCCTGGTCCTGTACGGCCTGGGCTGGGCGGTGATGCCCGCCGCGGCGCGCGACGTGTCGACGCCGCGGGGCACCGACGCGATTTCGACGGTGGCGTTCGCCGCGGTTGTGCTCGGCGTCGTGCTGTTGGTGCGCGCGGTTGGACCGTGGCCGGGCGACGTGATCGTGTGGCCGCTCGGCGCGGCCATGGTCGGTCTGTCAGTGCTGTCGACCCGCGCCGGCGACAACGCGCCGGAACCGCCAGACTGGCCGTTCCTCGATCGGCTTCCGGGCGACGCGGCCGACGCGGTCGCGGTGCTCTTCGGAACCCGCAGGGGCGCCCTCGCTCGAATCGTCGCGGGCATTGCGTGCATCGCGGCGGGACTCGGTGCGTTCTTCTTCAGCGCCGACTCGTGGCAGGCGCTGCGGGGCGGCGTCGTCGGCGCGTCGGTCGTGCTGGTCGGCTTCGCGTTGATTATCGGCCCGGGTGCATGGGAGCTCGTGCATCAGCTCGTCGGCGAGCGGCGTGAACGGATCCGTTCCGACGAGCGCGCCGAAGTCGCGGCCCACCTGCATGACTCGGTACTCCAGACCCTCGCGCTCGTCCAACGGCGCGCTGACAACCCGCGTGAGGTGGTGCGACTCGCACGTATGCAAGAACGCGAGCTGCGCAGTTGGCTGCTCGGCCGTGGCGAAGACGCCGACGTGAACGACGGATCGTTGGGTGCCGCGCTCGACGATCTCGCGGCTGAGGTCGAGGCCGAGCACGGCGTACCGGTCGAGGTGGTACGCGTCCGCGACTGCCCGGCCGGAGGAATGCAACCACTCCTGTTGGCCGCCCGCGAGGCGATCGTGAACGCGGTTCGGCACTCGGGCGCGCTGACCGTGTCGGTGTACCTGGAGGTCGAACGTCAACGCGTCTCGATCTTCGTGCGCGATCGGGGCCGCGGTTTCGACCCGGGCGCGGTCGCTGAGGATCGTCGCGGGATCTCGGGGTCGATCGTGGACCGGCTCGCGCGAGCTGGGGGTTCCGGCGAAGTGCGCACAACCCCAGGTGAAGGCACCGAGGTCGAGATGTCACTTCCGCGCCTGACCGAAGGTGCCACCTCATGATCCGCGTGTTCCTCGTCGACGACCATCAGCTCTTTTTGTCCGGAGTACGCGCGGAAATGGGCGACGCGGTCGAAGTGATCGGCAGCGCCTCGGAGGTAGACGCGGCGATCGAGATGATTCGTGATCGCACGCCCGACGTCGTATTGGTCGACGTGCACATGCCCGGCGGTGGTGGCGCGCGAGTGATCGCCGAGGTGCTGTCGACCCATCCCGACATCAGGTTCTTGGCGTTGTCGGTCAGCGACGCCCCCGAAGATGTGATCGCGACCATCCGAGCCGGCGCGCGCGGGTATGTCACAAAGACGATCTCGCCTGAAGAGCTCGTGGCCGCGGTGGGAGCCGTCGCGGCGGGCGACGCGGTGTTCTCGCCGCGACTCGCCGGGTTCGTGCTCGATGCCTTCTCGAGCGAAGCGCCTCCCGCGACCGACCCCGAACTCGAACAGCTCACGCCACGCGAGCGTGAAGTACTGCGACTGATCGCACGTGGTTACGCCTACAAGGAAGTCGCCCGCGACCTTGGGATCTCGGTGAAAACGGTCGAGACGCACGTCTCGTCCGTGCTCCGCAAGCTGCAGCTCTCGAGTCGCCATCAGCTCGCGCGCTGGGCTACCGATCGCCGTCTCCTGTAGTCGTTTCGCCACCGCATCGCGGGTCGGCTCGCACTGGCCGTGGGTGGCGCGGAAGGGTGCGTCGGACCGCGGGCCCGTTGGCCCGCTGGGCTGAGCGGTCGCCGGTCGGGTTGGGACCCTTCGACGGTCGATCATTGACGGCGCCGACCGGTTCCGCCACCGACCGGCGCCGGTGCGTTCACCCGCCGTCGTCCGCCCGTCTCCCAACGCGCGGTCGGTCGATCCGGGCGGAGTCAAACCTCGGGAAGGTCATGCACGCCATGTGCGTACGAGGTGAGGTCGTCGAACGTGCGACGGGGCATCGTCAGCGCGTTGTGTCGTAGTTTCCCGTACGTGGCGTTATCCGTGAATCCGCCGTTCGAGCCGATGCTCGCCAAGCTCACGCGCGAGATGCCGACGTTGCCCGACCTGTTGTTCGAACCGAAATGGGATGGCTTTCGCTGCGTGGTGTTCCGCGACGGCGACAAGCTCGATCTTCAAAGTCGGAATCAGAAGCCGTTGCTGCGCTACTTCCCGGAGCTGAGCGAACCGCTGCTCGCACAGCTGCCGGATCAGGTCGTGCTCGACGGAGAGCTGGTGATCGCGACACCGAGCGGGCTCGACTTCGACGCGCTCCAGCTTCGTCAGCATCCGGCCGAGTCGCGCATCCGAAAGCTGGCCGTCGAGATACCGGCGTCGTACGTCGCGTTCGATCTCCTGGCGTTGAGCGGCGAGTCGCTGCTCGAGGAGCCTTTCCGTGACCGCCGCGCGGGGCTCGAGCGGCTCCTGCACGACGCGCGGCCGCCGTTGTTCCTCACGCCGGCGACCTTGAGTCGCGAGCAAGCATTGCAATGGTTCGACGCGTTTGAAGGCGCCGGTTTTGACGGCATCGTCGCAAAGCACCTCGCGAGCGCCTATCAGCCCGGCGTACGCGCGATGTTGAAGGTGAAACACGAGCACACCTGCGAGTGCGTGGTCGCCGGCTATCGGGTGCACAAAGACGGCAACGGCGTCGGTTCATTGTTGCTCGGGCTCTACGACGACGACGGTGCGCTCCACCACGTCGGCGTCGCGAGCGGGATGGCTGCGCCGTTGCGTCGACAACTCCTCGACGAGGTGCAGCCGCTACGCAACGACGCCCTGGATGGACATCCGTGGCGAGATTGGGCCGACGCGATGCACGAAGCCGCGGCGAGCGGACAGCGGATGCCGGGCGGTCCGAGCCGATGGAACGCGACCAAGGACCTTTCGTGGGAACCGCTTCGCATCGAGCGAGTGTGCGAGGCCGAGTACGAGGGCCTGTTGAGTGGCCGCTTTCGTCACAACGCACGGTTCAAGTGCTGGCGCGACGACAAGCGTGTCGCCGAGTGCACCTACGCGCAGCTCGACGCCGTCGCGCCGGCGGAACTGTTGGCGATGTTCGGCTAACCCACGGCTAACCCGCGGCTAACCCACCGCGCACCCCGACCGTACAAACGCCGTGAAGCACCCAAGAGTGCCAAAGTGGGTCAGATGACTCATTGCTCACTCTGCGTGGCTGAGCCACAGTGGCCCGGTCCCTCCTCGAGGGGCCGGCGGGGTGGCTCACGGATGAGCGCTCCGCCGCGTACGCCCTTTGGGAAGACGGCCACCGTCGCGTTGGCGCACCCGAACCGGGCAAAACCTGCGTGAACGTCGACTGCCCTGTGCGGGCCGGCGCGCTACAATCGCCAGGTTCTATTCGGAGTCCTGACGGCGCGCCCACGAGGGCGATCCCGAGGGGCAGGGCAAACGTGGGCCTTGGCCCACGTTTTTTCTTGCAGGTGCCCCGACGAAGACCGAGAGGTTGGTGGGCAGTGGCGAACGTTGACGCGCAGGTCGAGACGCTACGCCAGCGGCTCGCGCCCGCCGTCGCCGCCCTCGACCTCGAGCTCTACGACGTCGAGCTCACCGGAGCGGGCAAGGCTCGCACCCTACGGGTCACCGTCGACCGGGCTGGTGGCGTCGATCTCGAGGCCATCACGGCCGTCACCCACGCCGTGTCGCCCATCCTCGACGACGCGACCGCGCCGGCCGGCCCGTTCCTCCTCGAGGTGTCCAGCCCGGGCGTCGAGCGGCTGCTCCGCACGCCCGCCCACTACGCAGGCGCGGTCGGCACGACCGTTTCCATCAAGGTCCGCAGCGACTCAGGCACACGGCGCGTGCAGGGCACGCTGGTCGCCGCCGCGTCCGAGCATTGCGACGTCGACGTCGAAGGCGTCCGCGTCCCGGTGGCTTACGCCGACATCACACAAGCGCGCACCGTGTTCGAGTGGGGTCCGCAGCCGCGTCCCGGCCAGCGGCGAAGCGCCCGCGCCACGACGAGCAAAGGGGTGACCGCATGAAGAATCCCGAGATGCTCGAAGCGCTGTCCGCACTCGCCATCGAGAAGGGGATCTCAGAAGAGATCATGCTCGAGGCCTTGGCGAATGCGCTGGTCACCGCGTACAAGCGCATGCCTGACGCGGCCGAAGAAGCACTCGTCGAGATCGACGTCGAAACCGGCGAGATCCGCGTGATCGCGCAGGAACTCGACGAAGACGGCAACGTCACCCGCGAGTGGGATGACACCCCGGCCGACTTTGGACGGATCGCGGCGCAAACGGCGAAGCAGGTCATCCTGCAGCGCATCCGCGAGGCCGAGCGTGAGATGAAATACGAGGAGTACGCCGGCCGCGAGGGCGACATCGTCACCGGCATCATCCAACAGACCGACGCTCGCTACACACTGCTCGACCTGGGGCGAGTGGAGGCGCTGCTGCCGCAGGCGGAACAAGTTCCCGGCGACCGCTACGACCACGGCGCCCGCATGAAGGCCTACATCGTCGAGGTCCGCAAGACCGCGAAAGGCCCGCAGATCGTCGTGTCCCGCACCCATCCTGGTCTTGTCCGAAGGCTGTTCGAGCTCGAGGTCCCAGAACTCGTCGACGGCGTCGTCGAGATCCGCGCGGTCGCCCGCGAACCCGGTCATCGCACCAAGCTCGCGGTCGCGTCGAACGATCAGAACGTTGACCCCGTCGGCGCGTGCGTCGGCGCTCGTGGCATGCGTGTCCGGCAGGTCGTGAACGAGTTGCGAGGCGAGAAGGTCGACATCGTTCCGTTCAGCTCCGACGGCCCTGAGTTCGTCATGCGCGCGCTTGCGCCGGCGAAAGTGCGGGAGGTCCGCCTGCACGAAGACACCGGTATCGCCGAAGTGATCGTTCCGGACTTCCAACTGTCGCTTGCCATCGGCAAGGAAGGTCAGAACGCGCGCCTTGCGGCCCGACTCACCGGCTGGCGCGTCGACATCAAGAGCGAGACGCAGCTCGCCGAGGAGGAGTCCGGCGGCGGCTATGCCGAGGGCGAATGGGTCGAGGGACCGGACGGCACGTTGATGTGGCAGCCGGCCGAAGGCGGCGAAGCGATCAGCGCCGCGGAGGCCGGATACGCGACCCTTGGCGGCGACGCCCCGCCGATCGAGCCGCCCCCAGTCGCCGTACCCGCCGCAGATCTGGTCGAAGTCGACAAAGCCAACGAACAAACCAAACAACAGCCGATCGAGCCCGCCCCCGCCGACGTGGTGGAGGAGACCTGACGCCCGCCGGTGGGCGTCTGGCGACGCGACGAGGACCGGAACTGACCGCCGCGGGCCCGCAGCGCACCTGCGTCGGGTGCCGGCGGCGGGGCTCCCCGAACGGCTGGCTGCGCGTCGCAGCCGGACCCGACGGGGCGGTACGTATAGGACGAACTGCAAGAGGTCGAGGAGCGTGGTGCTGTTCGACTGCATGCTTCGAAGAGGCGGTTCGGCGCGGGGCTCTCAGCCGAGCACTGCGCCGGCCGCTCACGACAACCGAGCTCAGCGAGCTCCGCGCGACACTATGTAACTGAACTAGCAAGGAAACGGACGGCGTCTTGGCCACCAAGAAGATCAGGGTCTACGAGCTGGCCCGGGAGTTGGGCGTCGACAACGCTGTCGTCGTCGAGCTGTCCAACGAGCTCAAAATCGGTGTGAAAAGCCACTCGTCGAGCATCGACGAGCCGTCGGCCGACCGCGTGCGTCGCCTCGCCGACTCGCGGGGCCTGCGCCGCGAGGTGGTCGAGCCCGAACCTGAGCCGGCGCCCGTGCCGGAGCCGCCGCCGGCACCTGAGCCACTCGTGGTCTCCGACCCGGCGCCCGCGGTCGCCGAGGAGCCCACGCCCGCGCCGGTGCCGATGCCGCCGCCGATGCCCGAGCCGCCCCGGCGCGTCGTGCGCTCGAGCGCACAGCCATTGGCTGCGCCGCGACCCGAAACGTTCGAACGCGCGACGCCGCTGCCGGAGCGTCCCCGCCCGAGTATCGAGCGGCCGATCAGTCCAATCACCGACAAACCTTCACCGGTCGCGGCCTCAGCCGACGTGGCCGACACCGACGCCGGCGCGACGCCGTCGCGACCGGTCTCCCAGACCGGCCGCCCGATCCCGCCGCCGCCGGGCCAGCGTCCGGCCGCTCCGCCGCGCGGCCCGATCGGTGGCCCGCCCCGCAGTGGCGCACCCCGCTCGGGTGGCCCGAGCGGTCCACCTCGCAGCGGTGGGTTCGCAGGGAGACCCGGTGGCGGCGGCGGCGGCGGTTTTGCCGGCGCGGGCGGAGGTGCCGGCGCACCCGGCGGTCCGACTGGACCTCGGTCCGGCGCGCCCGGACGGGGCCGGGGAGCGCCCGGCGGCGGTCCGGGCGGTGGCCCAGGTGGCGGCTATCAGGGTCCGGCCGGTCGCGGTCGTCCCGGTGGGCCGCAGCAGCGGCGCCGCAAGAAGCGTCGTCGCGACCGCAGCGAGCTCGAACCCGCGTCGCAGCGGCTCACACCGGCCGACGCGCCCGTCCCCGAGGGTGAGATCGTCGTTTCGCGCGGCGTCACCGTGCAGGAGTTCGCGCCCAAGCTGAACCGGACACCGGCCGACCTCGTCCGCATCCTGTTCGAGGCCGGCGAGATGGTCACCGCGACCGTGTCGCTCGCCGACGAGATGATCGAGCTCATCGCCGAGACGCTCGGCGCGCAGGTGCTGTTGGTCGAGCCCGGAAGCGAACAAGAAGTCGAGTTCTTGGCGATGCTGAGCGACGACTACGAAGAGGACGACGCGCTGCTCGAGCCGCGCGCGCCGGTCGTGACGGTGCTCGGACACGTCGATCACGGAAAGACCACGCTGCTCGACCGCATTCGCAACGCCAATGTCGTGGCGGGAGAAGCGGGCGGCATCACGCAAAGCATCGGCGCCTACCGCGTCCTGCGCCACGCCGACGACGGGGATCGGTTCATCACGTTCATCGATACACCCGGCCACGAAGCGTTCACTGCGATGCGTCGGCGCGGTGCGCAGGTGACCGACATCGCAGTGCTCGTCGTCGCCGCCGACGACGGCGTCATGCCGCAGACGATCGAGGCGATCAGCCACGCTCGTGCCGCCGACGTCCCGATTGTCGTGGCTGTGACCAAAGTCGACCGTGACAATGCCGACCCGACGCGTGTGCGCCAGCAGCTCACCGAGAACGAGCTTGTTCCCGAAGAGTGGGGTGGCGACACGATCGTCGTCGACGTCGCCGCGCCGACCGGCCAGGGTGTCGACGCGCTGCTCGACTCCTTGATCGCGGTCGCTGACACGTACCTCGCCGAAGATCTCGTCGCGAACCCGAAAAAGCCCGCGGTTGCGTCGGTGTTGGAGGCCCACCTCGACCAGGGCCGAGGTCCTGTCGTTTCGACCCTCGTCGAAGAGGGAACGTTGCGCGTTGGGGACACGATCGTGGCTGGCGGCTCGTGGGGACGTATCCGGGCCATGTTCGACGAATCGGGCAAGGCGGTGACCGAAGCCGGTCCGTCCGTGCCGGTCGAGGTGCTCGGCCTGTCAGTCGTTCCCATGGCTGGCGACGAAGTACGTGTCGCTCCCAACGACAAGATCGCCCGAACCGTTGCCGAAGCCCGGGCTCACCGACGCAAAGCGGCCGCGTTGCGGAACCCGCTCATGCTTTCGGGCGGCGCGCGTCTCGAAGACGTCTTCGCGGCGGTCCAACGGGGCGAAGTCGCAACACTCAACCTCGTCGTGAAGGCCGACTCGCAAGGTTCGCTCGAAGCGATCACCGACGCGTTGCGCAAACTCGACCAAGAACACGACGAAGTTCGGCTGTCGTTCGTGCTCCGCGGCGTCGGCGGTATCACAGAATCCGATGCGAGTCTCGCCGTTGTGTCAAACGCCTCCATCATCGGCTTCAACGTTCGTCCCGACCGCAAAGCCCGCGAGCTCGCCGAACAGGAAAACGTAGAGATGCGTCTCTACGAAGTCATCTACAACGTGCTCGAAGATGTCAACAACGCGCTGGTCGGGATGCTCAAGCCCGAATACGAAGAAGTCGTCACCGGCGAGGCCGAGGTGCGAGAGGTGTTCGGCATCCCGCGCGTCGGGAAGGTCGCTGGGTGCTTCGTGACCCACGGTGTCATCACACGTGGCTCCAAGGTGCGTTTCCTGCGCGACGGAACCGTCATCTGGAAGGGTGCGCTCGCCTCCCTGCGGCGCTTCAAGGACGACGTGCGCGAAGTCCGTGAGGGCTTCGAGTGCGGGGTTGGGCTCGAGAACTTCTCCGACCTCAAATCCGGCGACATCATCGAAACCTTCGAGGAGCGCGAGATCGCCCGAGTGTGAGGCGCGCAAGACGCCACGGTTGGGGGGCGTCGGCGTTCGTCGCGCCCCGGCCGCGAATGTGTGTGCCCGCAGTTCGCAGTCCGCTCCGGCGTGTCGCGCCGCTCGCGTTCGTGGCGCTGGCCGTACCGCTCGGGTGATGTTCGACGACGTCGGGATCTTCGACGGGCTCGCAAGTCGGGCCGCGTCCAGCCCGCAGATGCTGCGCGCGTCGTCCTGGTGCCGGCCGAGGTGGTCGCGCCGTTGCACCTCGACGTCGCGGTGGGGTGTCTCACTCCGCTCCGCGTCGGCGCGGTCCGCCGCGTCGAGGTCGATCCGGTGATCCTCGCCTTCTCAGCCGTTGCGCGGCTGCGGTTCCACGCGAGCAGCGCCGCCGACGGCGACAGACGTCATTTCGGCACTGGCCGGCTTGCCGGCGAGGTGCTCAACCAATCTGCCCGCCCGGCTCCTGACAGCTCCACGTCTCGCACGTCCTGCGGGTGTGGTGGCCTTCGGGCTGAACGCGGGCCGTTGTGATCTCCGGGTCCTCGCAGGGCTTTGTGGCAGGCGTCGGCGCCCGCACCTGGCCGCACGGGTCACGGCCGGTCGGTACTCCCGAGTCGGCGCGACGGTCGGTGTGCCGCCATGGTGGTCAGAGTTGGGGTGTTGTGGGTCCTGCGATAATGCCAGCGTGCACGCCGCGGCCGTCTGTTTCGACCTTCACGTCCCCGAGAGTCGGTCACTCAAAACCAAGCGCGCCGCGATCCGGCCGATCGTCGACGGTCTGCGTCACCGGTTCTCGGTGTCGGTGGCCGAGGTCGATCACCAGAATCAGTGGCAGCGCGCCGCGATCGGCGTCGCAGTGGTGGGGAGCAGCGTGACGCAGATTCGCGAAGTGCTCGCGTCGGTCGAGCGGTTCGTCGTGGCTGCACCCGACGTCGAGTTGCTCGACGTCGAGACCGAATGGCTCGAACAGCCGTGAGCCCGCAACGCAAGTATCCGCGCACCGCCCGGGTCAATGAGGTCATGCTCGAGGTGCTTGCCGACGAGCTTGAACGTCTGTCCGACCCTCGTCTCGAGCTCGTCACCCTGACCGGCGTGAAGGTGACCCGTGACCTCGCGTACGCAACCGTGTACTACTCGACGCTTGCCGCCACCGCCGCCGCCGCGACCTCCCCGTCGTTCGAGGAACATGCCGGCGACGCGCTGCGGTCTGCCGCTCCACATTTGCGAGGTTTGGTGGGCCGACAAATGCGGATCCGGCAGGTCCCTCGTCTCACGTTCGAACTCGACCCCGGCATCCTCGCCGGCCAGCGCATCGAGGAGATCTTGCGCGGCATCCACCATGATGCCGAGCCTCAGGACGAGGCTGAAGCCGACGAGGAGGAGTAGTGGACGAAAACGCCGACCAAGACATCGATGCTGCGCTGAAACAAGCAGCACACGCGATCGGGCGCGCGGCTCGTGTCACGCTCGTCTGTCACGTCAACCCCGACGGGGACGCATTGGGGTCCACCCTCGCGCTGCATCATGTGCTGCGCGACGCCGGCGTCGATTCCGTCGCTTCGTTCCCCTCGCCGTTCGTTGTCGCACCGCATTACCGCGATCTGCCCGGCCTCGACCTTTTGACACCACCCGACGCGGTCGACGACGAACCCGAGGTCATGGTCACGTTCGACTGCGGCGACCTCGCGCGACTCGGCGACTTGGAGACGAACGCCAAGGCGTCCGAAGAGCTAATCGTGGTCGACCACCACGCGTCGAACGCGCGCTACGGAACGATCAACCTGATCGACGTGCACGCCGCCGCGAGTGGCGTCGTCGTCCGTCGCCTCGTGGCCGCCCTCGGGCTTGCGCTCAACCGCGACGCGGCAATCTGCCTCTACGCGGCGTTGGTGTGCGACACGGGACGCTTCCAATACGAGTCGACCACATGCTCGGTCTTCGAGCTCGCGCAGGAGCTCGCAGCCTTCGATCTGCCCATCTCGGCGATGTCTCGCACGCTGTTCGAAGAGCATCGCTTCGCATATCTTCAACTCGTGTCTGACGTGCTCGGCCGCGCCGAGCTCGTTCCGGAGAAAAAGTTCGTGTGGGCGACGGTCACCCAAGCTGACCTCGAACGGCGCGGCGTGACCTTCGAAGAAGTCGAAGGCTTGATCGATCTCGTCCGCCGAACCCGCGAAGCCGAGGTTTCGTGCGTGTTGAAGGAATCGGCCGACGGCGCGTGGCGGGTCAGCCTACGGTCGCTCGGCACGGTCGACGTGTGCCAGATCGCGCAACGGGAGGGCGGCGGCGGTCACCGGTTCGCGGCCGGATTCACGACCGACGATCCCGCCGAGGTCGTCGTGGCCCGGATCATGGCGGCCTTCTAACTCCCACTACTAACTTCTGGTCCTTGCACGATGGACTTGTAGTCGTCGACAAACCGGCGGCGCACACCTCGCACGACGTTGTCGCGCGGGTGCGCAAACTCTACGGACAGCGCCGTGTCGGCCACGCGGGCACGCTCGATCCCGACGCGACCGGCGTGCTGCTCGTAGGTCTGGGCCGCGCAACCCGGCTCATGCGATACCTGGCCGACACAGGGAAGTCATATCGGGCGCGTATCGTGTTCGGGGTGGCGACCGACACCCTCGACGCGTCGGGCGCCGTCCTCGAACGCGCCGAGATGCCGCTCACCCAAGCCCAGCTCGAAGGCGCGACACGTGCGTTCGTCGGTGACATCGAACAGATCCCGCCGATGGTGTCGGCGATCAAGATCGATGGGCGCAAGCTGTACGAGTTGGCCCGGGCGGGCCAGACGGTGGACCGCGCCGCGCGTCACGTTCGTGTCGACGCGCTCGTGGTCGAAGAGTTCGTTGCCGGCATCTACCCGGAGGCGACGGTTCGGGTCGACTGCTCGAGCGGGACCTACATCCGCGCCTTGGCGGCGGATCTTGGGACCGCGCTCGGCGGGTGTGCCCACCTCGGCGAACTTCGGCGCCTGCGCGTGGGTTCGTTCGGGATCGACGAATCGCATTCGCTCGAAACGATCGGCGGCAACCTCGAAGGCGTGCTCCTCACACCGGCCGCCGCGCTGCGCGATCTCACCGAAGTCGTCGTCGACGGCGAGCTACGACGAGCGGTCACCCACGGCGCGACGTTCGCGGCTCGGGCGTTGCTCGGCGATCTCGCTGACGCCGGCCCGTTCGCGGTCGTCGACGAGCATGGCGAACTCCTCGCGGTCTACGAACGCCGCGGCGCCGGGGTGAAACCCACGGTCGTGCTCGCGCCGCAGGCGGCGCCGTGATCATCTGGCGCGATCCAGGTGAGGTCAGCGCTCCCGCCGACGGGTTGGGCGGTCGGGCGATCGCGATCGGAGCCTTCGACGGTGTCCATCTCGGGCACCAAGCGGTCCTGCGCGTGGTGCACGATCTCGCTCGCGTCCGTCACTTGAGCCCGACGGTGCTCACCTTCGACCGGCATCCCGCCGAGGTCGTACGGCCGGGATCGGCACCGAAGCTGCTCACGACGCTCGACCAGAAGCTGGAGCTGCTCGAAGCGACCGGCGCGATCGACGAGTGCCTCGTGCTCGCGTTCGACGAAGCGCGCAGCAAAGAACCCGCCGAAGATTTCGTCGGCGAGCTCCTCGCCGGCGTTCTCGGCGCGCGACTGGTCGTGGTCGGCGCCGACTTCCACTTCGGTTACCGTCGCCACGGCGACGTCGCGCTGCTGCAGCGCATGGGTGGCGAGTTGGGCTTCGAGGTGCTCGGCTACGGACTCGTCGCGTCGCCGGAGTCGGAACACGCGCCCGACGGCGGTGTGCCCTACTCGTCGACGCAGGCACGAGCGTTGCTCGCGCGCGGGGAGGTCGAACGCGCCGCCGCGATCCTCGGACGGCCGCACGAGGTGCGAGGCCAGGTGCAGCGAGGCGACCAACGGGGACACGAGCTCGGATTCCCGACCGCGAATGTCGCGGTGGCGGAACGCATCTGCCTACCGGCCGACGGTGTGTACTCCGGCAGTTACGTCGGAGCCGACGGCGTGGAGCGGCCCGCCGCGATCTCGCTCGGTCGGCGTCCGACGTTCTATGAGGAATCTGCGCTGCTGTTGCTCGAGGCCTACGTGGTCGACTTCGACGGCGACCTCTACGGCCAGACCGCGCACGTGCGATTCCGGCGCCACCTGCGACGCCAGGAGCGTTTCGACACGGCGGACGAACTGATCGCCCAGATGGCCCGTGACGTGCAGGCCGTACGGGAGGACATTCCCACCTGAAGTGGGCAGCGGTCTCGATCGTGACGCCGTCTGTGGTCCGGCTCCTGCGGTCCGGGCGAGGGCTGCCCTGTCCGGTGCTGCGCCGGCGCTGTGGTAGCGTCACCTTTCGTCCCGTTCCCGGTGAAGGTTCAAACGCGCGCATGCCCGACAAAGCGGCCACGATCAGCGATAACAAGCTGCACGACTCCGACACAGGGTCGGCTGAAGTGCAGATCGCGTTGCTGACGGAGCGCATCCGCCACCTGACCGAGCATATGAAAGTCCATAAGAAGGACTTTCACAGCCAGCGAGGCTTGCTGATGCTCGTCGGTCGGCGGCGTCGGATGCTCGACTACCTCCGGCGCAACGACGTCGAGCGGTACCGAGCGATCATCGCCAAGTTGGGCATTCGCCGATAGGGCAGCCCGTCGCAGCCATCTGCGACGCGTTTGACATACGAAGCCCGCGAGATCGCCGTCGGTTGTCAGTCGCGAGCGCCCGCGCTGCGGACGCTGACAACTGGGAACCGATACCTCTCGTGAGCATCGAGCTTCGAACAAAGAGAGGTATCCGCGCATGAGCGACAACGTCGTTCGCGTCACTGGTCCCATCAACGCCGCCGGACTCGAAATGACCCTCGAGACGGGCAAGCTGGCTGCACTCGCCGACGGTGCGGTGCTGGTCAAGGTTGGCGGCACCACGCTGTTGTCCACCGTTTGCACATCGAAGCCCCGCGAGGGCATCGACTTCTTCCCGCTCACCGTCGACGTCGAAGAGCGCATGTACGCGGCGGGCAAGATCCCGGGTTCGTTCTTCCGGCGTGAAGGCCGTCCCGGCGAGCAGGCCATCCTGACGTGCCGGCTCACCGACCGTCCGCTGCGCCCATCGTTCCCGTCCGACTTCCGCAACGAGGTCCAGGTCATCGCGACGATCCTCGGTGCCGACCTCGTGAACCCCCACGACGTCGCGTCGATCAACGGCGCGTCGGCCGCGCTGACGATCTCGGGGATTCCGTTCAACGGTCCGATCGGCGCGGTTCGGCTGTGCCATCACGACGGCCGCTGGATCGCCCACCCGACGTTCCAAGAAGGTGACGATTCGACGTTCGAGATCGTCGTCGCAGGCCGTCGTCTCGACGACGGCGACGTCGCGATCATGATGGTCGAGGCCGGCGGCACCGCGCGCACGTGGGAGCTCTACGAGCAGGGCGCGCCGAAGGTCACCGAAGAGCTGATCGCACAAGGTTTGGAGGAGTCCAAGCAGTGGATCGGCGCCGCGATCGATCTCCAGATCGCGTTGCATGCCGATTACGTGCTCGCGTCCGGGCCGATCGAGCCGGTCGCGTACAGCCCCGCGATCGACTATTCACCCGAAGTGTTCGCGACAGTCTCGGAACACGCGCAGGCCAAGACGGCCGAGGCGATGGCGACGGCCGACAAGCACGATCGCAACGCGATGCTCGACGAGATCCAGGCCGACCTGCTGATCGGCCTCGTCGGCAGCGACGAGATTCCGGGCAAGTTCGCGGGCGAGGGCACTGCGGTGAAGCGGGCCTTCCGCTCGCTGCAGAAAGAGGTGGTGCGCAGCCGCATCGTCAACGAGGGCGTGCGGATCGACGGTCGTGGTCCCACCGACATCCGGCCGCTGTCGGCCGAAACCGGCGTGCTCGCCACCTCGCACGGTGACGGACTGTTCCAACGCGGCGAAACGCAGGTGCTTTCGGTCGTCACCCTTGGCATGCCTCGCATGGAGCAGATGCTCGACACCATCACGCTCGACGACAAGAAGCGTTAC
>JBKQIY010000052.1:0-7852 GCA_052148155.1 Acidimicrobiia bacterium
GATCCTCTTGGTCCATTCGGCCCCGCAGGCCGCAGCTGCCGTACGGAGATCCGGAACGATCACGTGTGTCGGGAAGGGCTGAGTAGTCCCGTACACCCGACGGTTGCCGTCGCGAACGCCGAGGCCGTTGGAGGTGCTCCAGTCGCGGAGGTCATGGACCTGTTGCTGCATTGGCGCGAACTCGCGGGCGAGTTTGATGGACGGCGACTTCCCGAGTGGAATCTCGAACGGCCACGAGGCCTCCTCGCCGGCGGCGTCGAGATGCCAAGTCCGTTCGAGCCGTCGTTCAATGACCGTGCGGACGTCGCGAGCGGACTTCATTGTGCCGAGGTGTCGGTGATATCGGTGACGCGGGCATGACCAGTAGTCGGGTTCTTCGTGACACCGAGCACCTGATCGATGTGCGGTTCGAGTGCGGTTACCTTGTCGAAGGGCGCGGCGATGACGAGCTGGAACCCGAGGCCTTTCCAGGCGTTGACTCCGCGGCCTGCGAACTCTGAGTCGGCCTTGACGAATCCTTCGTCGAGAAACACCGGAGCGAATCGAGGCCGAGAGCGCGTCTCGTCGCCGAGTTGGAATCGAAGTGCCGCCCCGACGATAAACGCGACCAACTCTTGGGTTTCACCGCCCGACTTCTCGCCGAGGGATCGGTATTCGGCGCGGATGGTGCCGTCGGTGGCGACCACAGTCGCCGACAGTTCCACATGCTTGCGGACATCGAGGTAGTAGTCACGCTGATTTCGTTCCCCGGACCTGGCGGGGCGAATGCGGTCGATGAAGGTTCGCAGCTGCTTGAACTTGGCCTCGGCCTGCTCGACGCTGATCTCGCTGGTCACTCCCGATGACAGTTCTCGAAGCTGGCTGCGAAACTGCGTGTGATCGTCGCGATGGATGCGTCGCAGATCGATCCGGAGGCGATCATGGTGTGCGCCGAACGGGAGTGACGCAAGTATCGCGTTCACCGGCGCGAGCCGGTCTTGGATATCGTCGATGGCAGCCTCGAACGCCCCGTTGAGCGGGACGAGATCTTCACCGGTCCAGCCGGTCAGTCGTCGGACCCATTCTTGGCTTCGTTCGTGCAAACCGGTCGCCGTGATCTCTTCGAGAATGGCGAGGTAGTCGGGGTACGACTCAACACTGACGCCGAGGTTCGGATCAGGCCAGCGGCCCTGGTAGCTCTCGAACACCCGCTTCAGAGAGTTCGCAGCTTTCTCCGCTGCCAGCTGCGCGGCCGTGCGGTCGGATCGAAGTGCATTTGCGAGACGAGCGAGCTGCTCACCGAAGGTGGCCTGCTGGTAGGTGGACGCGTCCGCGACATCGGCGAACCGCGCCGCGAGCGTGACCTCTTGATCGTGGTCAGACGCTTGACCGTGCGCGGCGAGCCGCGCGACTTCAGCCGAGAGTTCTGCGGTCCGCTGTTGCAGAGCCTGGAGTCTTTCGTCGAGCTGGCCGACGGCTGCCTCTGCCAGAATATTGTCGCGAGATGCTTCGGACCGTAGGCCATCGACGGTTTCTCGCTGTCCTTGCAGCTCGCGCAGCCGGTCGTTCGATCCCAAGATTCGGGCGCGTTGGTCAGTGAGCTCGGCGATCCGCCGCGCGATCGTCTCCTGATCGATCACCGCCCATGTGGTGTCGACTATGAACTTATGCGCATCGCGCAGTGCGGTGAGTTCGCCTTCGCGATCGGCGATGCCGTTGAGCACGTCGTCCGCACGCTTGAGTTCTTGCTCGATCTCGGTGAGCCGCTCACGGATCTCCGCAAGTCGCGTCTTGCTGTCGAAGCCGATAATCGGCGGGGTGTTCGTACGGCCGTGAGCGCCCCGCCGCCCGTGTCTGGTCTGACCGGACTTGGTGACTCGCCTCCCGCCACCAGCGAGGTCGGCCGCACTCGAAACACAGAGCGCGTCGGTGCTTGGGTTGGTCAGCCGCTCTTGGATCCACGCGGTGAACGGCGTGTCCTTGTAAGCGAGTTTCCCGGACAGCATTGACGGGTCCAGCGGGCGCGTCTCGAACGGGCGCAGCGCAACGCCCTCGAAGTTCAGGCGGACCCTCCACTGCAGTGGATCGATCGCACGAGAGAGACGATCCAGGTTCTTCTCGTCGACGAGCATCACGCGTGCGACCGAGTTGAGGCTGAGCTCGGCCGCGAGCCGCCATTCCGTGTGCTCGGGGAGGATGTCGATCAATTCCGCAACGAAAGGGAGATCCTCCGGTCGAAGGCCAGCTCCGCGTGCGGCATCGACGCGAGCGTCGTGCCAGTCCTTCGGGACGCGGCCTTCACGACCCTGCAGCGATTCCAACTCCGCGTCCAGAGTCCGCTGCTCGTGTCGGAGGGGCCACCCGCGTTCCTGTACTGCTTCCCGCTCCGTTTGCAAAGCGCGGCGCTGCGCCTCGTAGCCGGAACCGACAAAGACTCGTGATCTTCGTTGAGCGTCGGCGAACTCATCGCTCGTCGCGATCTTGAGTCTGAGCACCGCGGTTTGGTCGTCGAAGGTGCGTCTGGCCGCGACCGCGTCGTCGCAAGACTCGGTCAGTGTCTCGATTTGGGTATCGAGAGACTTGAGTGTGCCACCTCCTGCGTCGTCGATTGCTGCGTCGAGGCTATTGAGCTGCGTGGTGAACGTCTGCTCGTCGTCGGCGGCTTTCTTTTGCCGTTCGAATTCCTTGTCTCGCTCGGTTCGATTTATGTCAACGACACTCGTTACGAGCGTCGACTCGAACCCGGCTGCCCAGTGTGCGAACGGCGAGTCAGCGCCACGGTCGAGACCCAAGGCCTCGATGGCGACGACGCGGTCCAAGTGGGCTCGGTTGTCGTCCCACAGGTCGGTGATCTCGCGCAGCGCTGCTTGCTTGTCAGCGGCGGTGACCATCTCCTCGTACGCGGCTTCGAGGTCGGCGAAGTGGCTGACTGCCCGATCGGCGGCTTCGAAGGTCGGCGGCTGTTCCAAGACCATCGACTTGTAGAGGTCATCGACAGTGGTGACGGGTCGCCCCGCCTGGATGCGGGACAGTAGCCGGAGTGCGCTGTTGCCGTTGCCGCCTGCGCCGATTCCGAGGCGCGCGTACAGCTTGATGGCAAACGACTCGTAGGTGTCGTGCACGTCCATGGAAGGGAACCGGGACTTGATCGCTCGCTTCTCGAACTTGTCGTCCGCGAGTGGCTCGAACTCCTTCAGGTCGACGACCGCAGCGATGGTGCACATCTTCTTGGTGATCTCGCTGTCCCGCGTTGCGGCGCGGGGCACGTAGTACAGCCGCAACGCGGTGTAACGCTGTTGCGCGTCGTCGACGAAGGTCAACGCGATGGCGCCCCACGTCCACGACCCGGCTCCGCGCAGCACATGTTCGGTGGCTTCGCCGTTCTCGCGCGTGTCATCGACTTTCCCGCGCAAGTAGGTAACGAGATTTCGTTGTGTCGCTCCTCGCGCCCGGCCGACCGCGGCGTCGTTGGATGCTCCGTTGAACGCAGTGTTCGAGTCCATCATCAAGGCCAGGTAGGCGTCGAGGATCGTGCTCTTGCCGGTGCCGGACGCTCCCGAGATGAGTGTTGTCGTCGGTGAGAACTCGATGGAGGTGACTCCCTGGAATCCGCCCCAATGAACCAGCTGCATCCTCTCGGCCCGCCATTGGGACTGACCGGAGCCGACCCCCGGGAGCGGTTCAGGCGTGTTCACCCGGCGCTTCCCGCTTCATCGGTGCCGACCGCAGCCGCCGTGTCTTCTGCTGTCGTGTCTGGCTCTTCGCCAACTTCACCGCGGAGCCACTCGAGGAGCTCTTGGAGCCGGGCGAGGGGCATGAGCGAATCCAAAACCGGTGACACGATGAGACGATCATGGTCTGCGGTGTTGTGCAGCACTCCCATTGACTGCAGCGACTCGATGGCCTTCTCGGCGCGCCCGCGTTCGCCGGAGAGATCCGTTGCGTCCGGAGGCCGAAACTCGGCGACTCGTTCGACAAGATCTTCGCGGTCCACAACAACGGATTCGCTACCGCTTGCTCGCTCGCGCTGTATCCGCTCTCGCAGGTATACGAGAAGTACGGTTTCCTCACGCGTGTACGCCGTGTCGTGGAGGACGGTCGGGAATCGGATGGTTCGGCTATCAGGAACCGCTTGACGCTTATACGCGACCTCGCCTTGAAGATCGACATGGAGCGTCAGGAACAAGTCGTTGAGGCGCGCCTGTAACAACGCCCGGTGTTCAATCAAGATCTCCCACAACTCCGGGTGCGTATGGCGGCTCACGTACCGGTTCTTCAGCAGACCTACCAAGCAACGACGCTGATCGTAGGACAAGCCGCCTTCGTCTCCCGCGAACAACGCGACCGCGGACGGAACCCCAAAGGCGTCCGAGTCGTCCTGGCAATCGATCGCGTCGGCGGTCGTCATCCGATTTCCAGGTCAGCGAGTTCGGCCGCGCGGGCGCGCGTAACTGAAACCCTGGGTACGGTGAAGCCGCGCCGCGTTCCGTCAGCGCGAATCGTCTCGATCGGCTCATGGTCTTCGGCACCGTCGAGCGCGGCGACTTGCGAAAGAAGGTGAAGGATGCCGAGCGCCTCGACTGGACGGCGCAGGTCATCGGGGAACGCGTTGAATGCGCTGCCCGCGGTCATTTCCCCGAACGTGACTGTACGCGCGGAGAGACCAGCGCGTAGGCGAGCGAGAAGTGGTCCACCCTGCTGCCGGATCTGTTCCAGGCTCAGGCTCTCCTCGAGATCGACATCGACGTCGCCGAGCGGTTCGGGAGCGACGTGGTCACCGGGGTCGTAGAACCGTTCGCGGAGATGCGGGAGCGCGCCAATCGCGTCGGGCAACAGCTCGACGGCGCTCTTTGCCCGGGTCGAAGTCGTGTGGATCCATTCAGTGAGCACTCCGTGAAGTGCCTTGAGCGTGTCGGCGAGCTCTCGTTCTTGAACTGCGTCGTGGTTGACGATGTGGTCGCGGAGCGTCCCGCTGAGGCGCCTCCGTTGAGCGAGCACGTCATCGAGGCCGCGACGGACCATCGTGACCGTCCCGCGAAACGCCCTGATCTCGTCAACGGTGAGCACCGCTGTGAACGGGTGCGCCAAGATCGCTTCGAGGTCCCGCTTGAGCTGGGTGAGCATGACGTCGTCTCTGAGCAGACGCAGCGCGCCGTCGAACGCCCGACCTTCCGGTGTCGACAACAGGTCATCTGATCGCGCTAGGTACTCGTCGATGAGCTGGCCGAGTGGACGGGCATCGTTCCGGAACTCCGCGAGGATCGTGTCCCGAAGACCACGAATGCCCTCTTCGACCCGCTTGAAGTCGCTGGGTAGCTGTCCAATGAGATCGACGAGGTTGTCGTAGCCCTCCATCATGCGGTCGACCGACGCCGGCTCAGGCTCGCCACCAGCGGCGAGCCTGTCCCGTTCGGCAGTCAGGTCCGCGACCTGCTGGTTGAGTCGATCAATCCGCGATTGCGCGTCCGGGGTCGCGTCGATCGCCTGCCGTCGCACTGCGTCGAGGATTGCCGCAAGTCGCGACTCGCTGAGCAGTGGCCGGTCACTGCTCAGCGTCTGTACGAGCTCCAGCGCCTCCAGCGCGTACGAGGTCAGCTCGTACACCTCGCCGCCGTCGTCGACGTTCAAGCGGACGAGCCACTTACGGTTCATCCACCGTCGGCACAACTCTCGACCGGTCCCGGGCGGGAGTTGTCCGTCCAACCCCTCCGCACGCAAGGTATCGAGCAACGCATCGACCTGAGCGTGGAGTTGATTGGTCGGGATGCTGCGTCGGTCCTGATCGAACACAATCCGCAACACGGCGACCTGCACCGCCGCCCACTTCCCGTTCAGAAGCCGCAGCGTCGGACGCGTGAAGGCCTCCTGAACGAGGCGCAGATCGCCAACGGAATCGCTCACCCCACGATTCTCCCAGACGGGTGTGACACCGATCTACCTGATCCCGGGATTCGCCGTCACGCCTCGCCGACGGGGCGGCTGCACCGCTCGCCAGTCATCGACTTCTACTGTGAAGCCATGCAAGCCGTGTACTACCGGGATCGCAACGGCGTCGAGCCCGTCAATGACTTCATCGACGCGCTGCCGCCAGAGCAACAGGAGGCACTCGACTTCAAGATCGGGCTGCTCAACCGGTTGACGAGCACCGACCCGCCCTTGCCATTCCCCCACAGCTCACAAGTAGAGGGCCAGCTCCGCGAACTGCGCTGCCACTACGGCCGCGACCTCTACCGGATCTTGTACCAACGCTCCGGAAGCTTGTTCGTCCTCCTTCACTCGCTCGAAAAGCGGACCGGAGCCCTCCCACAGGCCGATATCACGGCCGCCCAAGCTCGGTTCGAGGACTTCCGCGCCCGCATGAACGCCAAGCCGAGGCGACCGCCTCGCCCCGCAGGCCGCGACGCCCCCTAGCCAGACTTATCAGAAGTGGTAAACTCACCACATGGCGACCACAACCACCACACGAAAGAAGCGGGCGACTCCCCGAACGGCGCGCTCGACGCGCTCCCGGGCCGTGAGTCCCGTCGGCCAGACCGCTGACCAAGCCGCCGCCCGACGCGCGAAACAGAGTCCGGAGTACCGCCGCGCCCAGCAAGCCGCGCTGTCAGGTTGTCGCGAGATCGCGTGGCTGCTGATCAAGTTCCGTATGGACAAAGGACTCACCCAACAAGAACTCGCGGACCTGGTCGGCACGAGCAACTCCCAGATCTCCCGCATCGAGAGCGGCCGCCACCGAACCAACCTCGACACCCTCACCCGAATCGCCCACGCGCTCGACCTCCGGCTCGTGCTTGGCTTCGAGACCCCCGCGGCATCCGGCAAACCAAAACGAGACCTCGTCGCGTTCTGAGAGACCGACGCCGACGCGGTTCACGTCCAGCCAGTATCGCTGCCCTTCCGGTCGTCTGATCGCGTCCGATCTAGGCTCGCTCGCTCGTGATGCGTCCGTGCGGCGCGGGGAGGAGCGCGTACGGCAGGAGCGCACACGGGAGTGGTTCCGGGAGTGGTTCCGGAAGTGGTTCCGGAAGTGGTTCCGGAAGCTATGCCGGGAGCGGCACGCGCCATCTTGAACACCCAGCCTCGGGACAAGTTCGCCGACGGACCGCTGGCCCGAGACGACAATCGCGAGGGGCAACTTGGACCGCGCGGAGGTTCGACGACAGGGTCGAGTTGGCCGCACTCCACGCCAACCCGTGGGCCGCGGATGGGCCGCGGAAGGCCGAGAAAGGACGACAACCAACGACAAACGGTGAAAGGCGAAACCGCTGGTCAGCCGCCAGATCGGTCATAGTTCCGGCCCCAGTCCTGGGCCCTCAGCTGTCTCCGGCGTACAAGCTGACTCGCCACCACCAAGCTTGTGACCAGGGGAAAGGCAAAGGGACAACTGTCAACATTGCTCGCTGGCTGTCATCGCTTCGCAACGTTCGGCGGCCCACCTGCGGCCCAGCCGTCCACCTGAAGTCATTCCAACCGACTGCCACCGCAGGGACAACGGGTCTCGACGCGCCGACGACATCATCGTCGGCGTCCAATGCTGGCAGATCGGCAGCGCATTTCGCGGACGAGAGACGTTCGATAGCCGCACGCTGCGACCGAATGCAGATGGCCAAACGCGTGACGCCGTCCCCGCGCCGGGTATCCCCTAATGGCACTTATCTCCAGCCCGGAATTGGGTGTCATCGATGTAGTCGACGGAGCCTTTCGGCTGCGTCGAAGACGCGTTATCTGTAGTGGTGTCCTCGACGTACTTGACGTAGCCGTAGCAAGGACACCACTGCCGAACACGTAACCCGTCGAGCGGGCGCATGATGCCGGCGACCGCAATCATCTCGTCGACAGCAGCGTTCGGAGCTGGCTATTCGCCGGGGCCTGG
>JBKQIY010000053.1:0-17362 GCA_052148155.1 Acidimicrobiia bacterium
AGCGCGAGCAGCCAGGTTCCGATGGCCAGTTGCTCGAAGAAGTCGCTACCGCGTGGCGAAGGCTCGACGACCTAGAGCGAGCGTTCTCAGCGCTGGAGACCAGCGACTACTGGCAGCTACTCCTCGAAGAAGAACGGCGGGCGGCCGAAGGGCGTTCCTTGATCGAAGAGACCCGTCGAACTCTCAACGCCGAACTAATGGGGTTGCGGCACCGGCTTGACGGAGCGTCGAGCGTTCCATGAGCGAGAACTTGTTCCGCGCCGACGGACACTCCCGGTTGACCACAACCGACGACGTTTGCGCTGTTGGAGGCGATACCGGAGATCGAACCCGCGCGTCCAGCGGCGAACCCAGTGCCTGGCTGACACTGACAACGCCCGACACCGAGGTTGGAACCTTCGTCATGCCGAGCGTGTACGTGCCGGATGGGTCCAGGTCGGCGTTCGGTGCGTATCGCGAGTGGAAAGCGTGGGTAGGTAAGTCCGTACGGCTGGTTCTCGCGCGCGAACAGGATGATCAGGCGGCGCGTTTCAACAGCGGTGGAGGGTCGTCCGGACCTGCGTGGGTAGGTCCAGCGGTTCGCGACGAGTGTCAATGCCAACCCAAGACCGTGTCGGGCTTGACCAAGAAGCTGGACCAGCGATCACGGCCGAGCACACCCGCGAACGCGGTCAAGATCGAACGATCGTCGGGTTCGAACCGCGGACGCGACCTGGGCGTTGCAGGACGGCGAGTTGGAGGCGTAGGACGAGGATCTCGGCATCTTTGGAACGCTCGCGTCGACCGCGTAGCACCAGGAGGTCGAGGACGAGGCGGACAAGACGATAGAAACGGGCCACGCACCGATCCTCGCAGCGTCCCGACCAGGACCGCTCACGCCAACACAAAACACCTGCTCAACACGCCCAGACGAACACTCGGCACCCAGCAAGGTCAGCGGCCCCGCGACGACTTGCGCGCGCGCAAGCGGCACACGTGTCGAAGAACTGCGTTCGTGCGGGCGACCAGTGGTCTTTGTCGCCATCGCGGTCCGCTTGTGGCTGAAAGGTCGAGGCGAGCGCCTCGACCTGCCACGCCGGCACGAGCACGAACCCCTCGAGGTAGTGGGCGCCGAACTCAGCCATGAGCGTCTCCCACACCCGACGTCGAGGTCGCGATTCACGTCATCGACGCGCACTACACGGGAACAGAGCCCGAGACGAGTCATCAGCGCACGAGCCACCGATTCGCTACGTCGAGCGGCAGACACCAATCCTGCGCGGTCGGATGCTGACTCAACGGCGCCCACGCGCGATTCAACTGCTCGTTCGGCACGTCGATCAAGAAACAGACGCCGTCGATCAGCTTCCAGACGTTCCGGTCATCGCACGTCCACACCTTGCCGCGCAATCCGTAGCTGCGGATCTCTACAGCGCGCTCCGTCGTCGTCCAGTGATAGAGCCGCATTCGCCGATCGTTACGCGGGCGCAGCTTCGTGGCGTGAGGACTTCTGTCCGCTGACGTTGACCTCAGCGAACGTGTGGAACGTGTTGTAGAGCGTCTGGTTGACGAGTTCTATATCCATCGCGTCGCTGTGGATCGGGTTCAAGATCGCGGCTTCCATGCAGGACCCGATGAGCACAGCCGTTCCCCGAGTGATGCGCGTCGCCGCGAGGAACGCGTCAATGTCGACTGAATTCTGGAACCTCAACATGGCCCGCGACGTTTCGACCGCGGCGTCGAGCGCTTCGCCAGCACCGGCGGCAACACCGGCACTGGCAACAGTGACGCGAGGTCGTCCCGGCTTACGGGGCCACTCCTCCACGAACCGATCGACGCTCGCACGCGTCCAGACCGGCCCCGACCGCAACTCGGCGATCGGCTCGGGAAAACCCGGCCGGCCGCGCATCTCCGAGACGCGCTGACGAGTAACGCTGATGAGCTCCGCGATCTCGGCGACACCCACGAGCTCGGGATACGCCGGCTGAGCGAGCTCAGCATCGTGCTCGTCGAAAGTGCGCGTGTGCACATTCACGATCGGCCAGTCCGGCAGACCGACGACGTCGCGGACCTTGTCGAGAACTAGGAGCGCTTCAAGTGTCGCGGCCGCGCTTTCCGCCCACGTCGGCGCGGCGTGCGCAGTGCTCTCGTGAGCCTCAGGCGAGACCGACTCGATCGAGAGCGTGACCGAGTAGCGGTCACCCGCGGGCGAATACGCGACCGACGCGCTCATCGACTCGAGGAGCTCCGCGAGCTCTTCAGCATGCGCGCTGAGCGCGCCCAAATCGGCGACCGGGTCGCCAGCTGTCTCGATCGTGATGGTCCATCCGTTCGTCATGTCGTCCTCCGCGTCGTCGCGGGTACTGGTGTCCGGGTTCAAAGATCTGCTCCCGACTTTCGAAGTTGGCCGATGAGGTTCTGCTTCCAACGGCCGCCGCTCGGTGTGCTCGGAATCGTGACGATCGCCTTGGTTAGGTCGGGTGGGTATGCGAGGTAGTGCTTCGAGCCGGACTCGATGCGCCATCCCTGGCTCTCGAGCCTTCTCACGATGTCCCGGACTTCTCTGTTCATCGGATGCTACCTCCGTACCCTTGACACCATCAAGGATAACACGGAACGGACGACGTCAATGATTTATCCGGACATCGTTAATAGTTTATCCAGCCCGCGCTATCGCAACACCGGCTCCCCGCCGCCGGCACGCCCAGCACCGCGCGGGCAAGTGATCAGCCGTCACTCTGGCCAGACCGTTCACCGTGCGCGCTCGTTCGCCTCGGCGGTCTCGACCCGCGCGCGGACGATGTCCTCGCATACGAAGCACAATCGACGCTCGAGGATGCCGCGACGGAACGAACGAATTCTGTTGAACTGACGCGGCCACAGGCGACGCGACACGAAAGTGACCACGTATACCGAGCCGAACATCAACGCGTAGAGGCGCCCGTGGACTCGGACGTGTTCGATGTACTGGTGTCGAACGCGCTTACCGCCCCGCACGGCGACCGCGAGCGGACATCGGAACGCCTACTCCCAGGTACGTCGAAGCCTCAAGCCCGTTCGGTACCGTTCCCGCCGATGCGTGCCAACCCGATCTCCCGACTCTTCCGCCAAGCCATCATCTCGCGCCACACGCGGACGCCGCCGGACCCGGCCGGATCAAAAAGCGTCGCCGAGTACGAGCGCCGAAAAGCTGCCCTCCGCGCCGCCACCAACAAGCGACACGAGACCACGACATAAGAATTTCTCGCGTCGACCGAATTTCTTTGCGCGCGCGAGGGGGTCGTCCGCGCTATTCCTAGGTATGGAGATCTATGTGCTCGAACGACCTATGCACCGACTGTCACGCCAGCTGCCCGCCGCAACGCCCAGCGCTCCCGATCCTTAGGTAACTCCTTAGGTAAAACGCCGACCCAACGGCACCACATACCTTGTGACCTGGCCGTATACGTCGGGCTGGCGGGATTCGAACCCGCGACTTCTTGACCCCCAGTTACGGCCCAACCGTTTCGCTACGTCTCATTCGGTCTCACCGACATTCTGTGACCAGGGCTTTCGCGAACGCCCTTCTGACGGTTGTCTCCCGTCGTCTCACTACGTTTCTTAGGTAAAATCTTAGGTAGTACCTATTAACGCCAGGTTCGTTCGACAGGGTCCCAGCGTCCGGCGCTGATCTCTCCGGCGAGAATCGGATCCGCGAATTCGGCGACACGCGCGATCGCCTCCGTGTATGTCGCGGGCGCGTCGACGCCGGTCCGACTCACGAAACGTTCCCAGTCTAATTGGCGCGCCGACGGGAGAGTGACAAGAACCTCTCGGAGCGGTCTCATCTCTGTCTGACGGTGGGCGGCGGTCGCACGTATCGCCGCCGACAACGTGACACCGTCGATGGCGTGCCTGCTCGTAAGCAATACAACGTCGGCGAAATCACGTTCTCTCGTCGTCGCGTCACCTCGCTCGATCATCGTGACGATCTTCTCCGCGAGCACGGTCTCTATCGGATAGCCGACCACGGTGAATGGCTCGGCCAACAGCGCCGGATACTCGACCTCGACCGGCGCCGGCGTGACGGGATCGCCGACGTTCACGTCGACGTGCAGCGAAAGCTGGGCGCGGTCGATTCGTGCCGGCACCACCACGCGTATGCCCGCATAGACATCCTCGTCGCGTATCACTCGCGCCACGAGCCGGTCGGACTCGAAGTCCACTCCATCTTCGACCTCGATCCCGACGACTTCACGAACGAGGGCAGCGACTTCGTCTACGTCGTTGGAGACACCGCGAGCCAACAGGTCGACATCGCGCGTCGCGCGACGTTCCTCGAACGCCGCGAGCAACATCCCACCCTTCAGGACCATGCGCTCACGATACGGAGAGACGCCCAGACGAAACAGGAACCGCTCAAGAACGTAAAGGACGAAGAGCTCATCGGTCGGTCGGCCCTCGCGCCGAGCCCGGTTCTGCAGATCGAGGTAGACGCGGCCAGAGACCGCGTCACGCTGCGGCCGGTCGCTCATTCCTGCAACACCCGCATCGCGTGCGACAACGGAGTCCAAACCCGCAGAACTCGCGCCACCTCCGCGACGCGCGCCGGCTTCGGAACCGACGACAGGTAACGCCGAAGCGCCGAGAGCGCCAGGTCCTCGCCGATCAAATGCCGGAGTCGAAACGCGTCCACGACCGTGCGTTCCCGGTCACTGATCCAGAAGTGTTCGCCACGATCGAGCCTCACGCGAAGGCGGCCCAGTCCGAACGTGGCCGCTCTAAACACATGCACACACGTCGGCGGATAATCGATCGTCGGCCGGTGCGAACCTTCCGCCACCGCGACGTGCACCTCAGGCGGAATCTCGTCGCTGAGAGCCCAATACGCGAGTGCCGAGTTCAAACAGATCATCCCGTGCGGGACCCTCGCGCTGACCACAACGAAATCGAGGTCGCCCGTCCCCGTGCGCTCCGCCAACTGGAACACGCCCCGCGACAACTCAACAACAGCACCCTCATTGCGAAGCGCATAGAGATCACGCCACGAGACCCCCGCTTTCGTCGCCTGCGTGGAGCGAAAGATCGGGCCGAGCCGCTGTAGACGTTCGAGCGCCCTCTCCGTTGCCATGTATGAAATCCTACAGAGATAGGACCGAGCTCAGGAGGATTTCATACAGAACCGTCACGCGAAACGCGGACGCGACACTTGGCGTTGCAAGACCGCGAGTTGGTGGCGCAGTACGAGGATCTCGACATCCTTGGAACGCTCGGGGCGCCGCGTAGAACCAGGAGGTCGAGAACGAGGCGGACAACACGGTAGAAACGAGCCACCCGCCGGTTCGTACGACCGGCGCAACGCGCAATGTCCTCGAGGTGACCTTCACCGGCGGCCTTCGGGCTTCCGCTTTTCATCGTCACTCAAGGAGCGGACGGAACGGGCCCGGTCAGCCAATCCGTCTTCGAACCAGGCATGCACGCTGAGCCATACCAACGCGACATCGACACCGTCGACATCGACGATCTCCCGCGGCCCTCGCGCCGCGGCCACTCGACTTGTTCGTGCTTCCCGAGATCCACCGACCGGGGTCGACGAGATCGATCTTCACCTGCGCTACGTCTCGATGTCCAGAGTGGGTGTCCGTCGTGAACGTGACGTGCGCATCAGGACCGAGCGCCTTGCTCGAGCCGTTCGACGGTCTCGATGTACTCCTCGACAAGCCCGTACATGACGTCGCGTACGGGGCGCACCTCGTTCATGCGCCCGACGATCTGGCCAACGGGCGCGAACGCGAGGTCTTTGCGGTTCGAACGTGCGATCCGCGCGTTCGCCTCTGACGTGAGGATGTTCTGCAACGGCATGCCGAGCGGACCCGGACCGTTTGGATCAGCCCACGCTTCGGTCCATGCGTTGCGCAGCATGCGCGCCGGCTTGCCTGTGTAACAACGCGATCGCACGGTATCGGCCGACGTCGCTTCGAGGTACGCCTGCGATACTGTCGGGCTGGCGTCGCTTTCCGCGGTGGTGAGCCACAGCGATCCAAGCCACACGCCCTGCGCACCAAGCGCCAGCGCGGCCGCGATCTGACGACCGCTGCCGATGCCGCCCGCCGCGAGCACGGGCGCGGGTGCGACCGCATCGACTACTTCCGGCACGAGAACCATTGTAGAGATCTCGCCTGTGTGACCGCCCGCCTCGTAGCCCTGCGCTACGACGATGTCGACGCCGCTGTTCACATGCCGCAGCGCGTGCACTGCCTTGCCCGCCAGGGCGGCGACCTTCACTCCCTGCTCATGCGCGCGATCGATGACATCCTTCGGCGGTGACCCCAACGCGTTCGCAATGAGACTAATCGGGTGCGCGAGCGCGATTTCGACATGCTGATGCGCAACCTCGTCAGTCCAACCGAGTACACCGTGCGGTTCCTGACCCTCCGGCAACGGCGGCAGCTCAAACCGCTCCATGAGCTCGTCGACGTAGCGCCAGTGATTCGCGTCGATCATCGAACGGATCTGCGCCAACATCTCCTCGGCGTCGGCGCCGTGCACGTCGACCGCCTTCTGCGGCATCACCGTGTCAACACCGTACGGCATCCCATTCACATGCTCATCGATCCAGTCGAGCTCGATCTCGAGCTGCTCGGGACTGAAGCCCACCGCGCCGAGCACACCCAGACCGCCTGCCTTGCTCACCGCGGCAACGACATCACGACAATGCGTGAACGCGAAGATCGGATACTCAATGCCGAACACCTCACACAACGGCGTTCGCATCTCACACTCCGAAAGCTCGACACCTAGAACACGTTCTATCCCGACCGTACGTCAGAACGCACCAACGCGCCACTGCTGCGCGACGAGCGAACCGCCGTCGTGAACGCGCTCGCCCCACTAGGTCCGTACAGCGGCCTCCAGCCTCGGTGAACGTTCCGAGCTCGCCTGGCACCACGCCCGCAAACGCCTCAGTGCCGATCTGAGATACCCCGGCTCGGGGTTCGGGGAACGCGCGAATTGGGCCTTATTCGGAGCGCGGTTTCTGGGGCGTGAGGATCGCTACTCATCTTCCATGGCTTGATACGTGTCGCGGCGTTCGATGATTGTGCGCCGGCGGGATGACACCAGGAACGCGGGCGATCCGAGGTGGATGTCGCCGTAGTACTCATCGCTGAAGCCCGCGGCGCGCAGCATGACCTTCGCGCGTTGTGACACGCCGCCTTGTTGGACCCCGACGTGCGACATGAGGTCTTTCACGAGCATCCGGCCGTTGTCTGAGAAGAGATGGTTTGCCTTTCCGACGATCCAGCACACCGCGGCGGCTGAGACATCGTCTCGGCTCTTACGACGGAACACGTTCGGATCACAACGCGCGATGCGTGCGAGAAGACGACGACACGCGGTGCGGTACTCGACGTCGAGGGCTTCTTCGCAGCATCGATCGGTCAGAGCGGCAGCGTCGCCGACGCGGACGTGGATATCGTCGGGAACGTCGGTCCAGTCGAACGGCTCGTCGGGAAGCGGTCGATCGTCCAGAGCGTCGAGCTCCTCGTCGCCGACCGCTCGACGGAGGGCGTCGAACATGATCTCCCGGTAGCTGCGCTCCTCAACTTCGAGCGTGGGCAGCGCCCACGCTGCATCAGGATCGAGTGCGCCAATGCGTGCGAGCAGTGCCGCCGGGCCTTGGGGTCGGGGCGTGCGGATGGTGCGCTGATATCCGGGTTCGTACTCGTCGACGGCATGCAGCGTTTCGGCGGTGAGCGCAGCACGGATACCGCGTTGGTGATGGCAGTAGAGAATGAACGCGCGGAGCAACTCGGGCAGCTTCGACAGGTACACGGGCTCTGCGACGATTTTTCGCGGAACCCAGTCGCTGAGCACGATCTCGACCGCGGTTGGGCTCCATCGCAACGGATCACCAGGGCCATAATCGGCGGCAAACCACAGCAATGAATCGAGCAGGCTCCGGTGGTCATGATCGTCGAGGCGTTCTCCAGGTGGCGAGGCGAAGAATCCATCCATGAGATCTTGACGCGCCGGGGCCGGCCATTCGGGGCGTTCGTAACCCTGCCCGCCTTTGGGTAAACGGCGAGCGATCCACTCGATCAGCGGACGTGCAGCGGGCCACGTCTCCGTCTCGAACGGCGGGAACGTGATGGCACCCGTCTCGATCGCGTCTGTGAGTCGCACTCGGGCGTCTGCGCGACCGATGTCGTTCCAACTCGTGTCCGGATCGTCGGACTTCTCACGCATGAAGTCGATCAGGTCGGCGATCGATTCGGGGACGATGAAGGCATCCTTCGCGACCGTGCCGAGGTTGTGGTCGATATACACAACGGCCGAGAGCTCTTCGCCGGTTGCCAGACGCGTTCCGATAATGATGTTGTCGCCGTCTCGGAGCACATGAGTCATCTCGACGGTGCGGTAGATCTCGAGCGCAGGCAGCATCGTCAGCCAGGGCGGGAGCGGATAGCTGCGAGTCGACAGTTCACGACGGATCCGAGCGGCGAGGATCTCATCGTTGATCATCTCGCGTAGGACCGTGAGGAGCGCCGATGTCTCGACGCAGTCGACGTCCAGGAACGAAGCGATGAGCTGATCGCGCTCGACATGCTGCGGCTCGGTCGGGCGCGGTCGCTCGAAAGGAGGTCGGCTGCGAGGATCGACGACCGACACCAACATGCTCGCGAGCGCGAGGAGATCAAGCGGCTCTGGGCTCGCGAGCGCCCGACGCGTCTCGTACAAGAGATCCGGCTCGGCCTGCCGGTGCGACCGCGGGGTTGCGCTCGGATTCGCCTGGGGCGAATGCCGCTTTCCCGAGCGCCGGTGCCGGCCGCGCTTACCCATCCCCACCGACGCTAGCGTCGCGGCCTTCGCCATACCGCGCCTCCCGATCGACTGGTCCTCAGTGTCCATCGCGGGCAACCTGGACGGGTTCGCGATCGCAAGCGCGCCATCCCCGAGTAGCCAAATAACGCGTCACGGAGCCGGCGATCAGGGACAGGGGCGGCCGCGATTATGGGATGCGCCAAGTGGGACGTTATGAGAGGGCGCCCGATTCAAGGATCGATTTACTCATTGAGCGGAGTGACGCGCGGTGGAGCGAAGCGTGCGAGCACGACGCTCTCCGGTCGAGCGTCGCCCTCCCAGTCCCACGCCGCGATCTGGTCGTAGGAGCGGCGACCGACGCCTGCCCGTACGATCTCGAAACGCGTCGTCTGCACGGTCGCGGTTGGTTCGCCTGCACCGACGACGCTTTCACCAGCGTCGTGCAGGATCCGCAACGCGACGGTATCGCCGCGTTGCGCGCCGATGCCGCCGGAAACACCACGGAACGCGTACACGATCGCGTCGGAGTCGCGCTCGCCGGGAACGCCGAGCGCACCGCGCAGGTCATGCTCGTGGGTAACGGCGTCAGTCAACAGCATCGCCCGCGTCAGCGGGTCGAACGTCGTGATCATCGGCTCGACGATCGCACTGCAACGTGCCCACTCGTCGAGCACTTCGCCGATCGGGATGTCCCTGCGCGCATCGACCTGGGCAGCGGTCCACTCATCGCTTGCCACATCGGCGAGGTTTCCGGCGACGATGTCAGCAGTGCCGCCCGCGAGGTGGGCCACAACGTCGCGAACCCGCCACTCGGGTGTCGCCGGCGCAACAAGCTCGAGCGTCTTCTCAGGGAGCTCACACACGAGAGCCGTGATGCGGACTCGGACAGATCGGTAAACAGAGGCGTGATCGATATCGCTCATGAGAGCGACGCTAGTAACCGTCCGCTGCGAAGACCCGAGAGCCCGCGAACGTCCCGTTGCCGGCGATCTGTGATATCCGGGAGGCGTTGTTCGGGGGCGCGCAAACTGGGCGTTATGCAAGTTCGACTGGCAGCTCAATACCCATAGCGGAGATGACGGCGTGCCGACTCGTGGAGCCGGGCCTGTGATGGGCCTCGTCTGCCCGACGTTGGCGGCGGTCTGCGACCCGTCGGGCCGGGAATCGACCCGTCGCAGCACCGGCGACGCTCCCGACGGCTCATTACACCTGCACCTCAAGATTCACGGGGTTGACGAATCGGGTCGCGATCGACCCGTCACGGGACTGTCGGCGCGTGCTACTCAGCCGTTACGCGAGGAGGGCATCGATGAAGCGGTCGAGTTCGCTTGCGCACGACGCGACTGCTGTTGATGCGTTCGGCGCGCGGCTGACGAACATCACCGCCTCGTCGAGTGCGCCGACGAGTAAGTGTGCGACAACGGCAGCGTCGCGACCGTCGGCTAACGATCCCTCGAGCCCGGCGCGCATCGCCGAGAGAAAATAGCGAGCGTCGATCTCGCGCCAGAGCTCCCATCCGAGCACTTGTGGTCCGTCGATCAGCAGCATCTGGCGTACCGCCGGATCGAGACAGTGCTCCAGGAACAACCGGCAGCCGACCTTGAGCGCGGCCGTCGGAGTTGGCTCCCGGAGCGCCTCCTCGATGATGGGCGGAGCAAGCGCCGCGTTGAGGTCTTCGAAAACGCGTTGGAACAGGGCCTCCTTCGTGTCGAAGTAGTGATACACGGAGCCCTTGGTGACGCCGGCCGCGGTCGCGACGTCGGCGATCGAGGTTCGCTCGAACCCGTTCTTGGCAAAGAGGTGATGGGCCGAGGCGAGAATCGCCGCCGTCGTGTGATCTCGGCGTTCGCCCTGGGTCGGCATCAGCCAAATCGTGAGTGACGCTTGACTTGTATACCAGTGGTATGTAAGTTGTTGACCATTGGTATGTAACCTATCACCGTCACGGGAGAGACCCATGAGACCTGCGGAAATGGTCAACGTGGTGCAGGAGCACCTCGCGTTCGAGAAGGCCCACGACGCAGTGTCGGCGGCAGCTTGTTACGTGGATGATGGCTACTACGTGCATACGCCACTGGGCCTTCGTCTCGAAGGACGCGGCGCGGTTGAGTTCAACTACGCGTCGAACTACGCGGCGATGCCCGACGTGACGTTCGACATCGAAGGAGAAGTGGTCGGCGACAACGGCCTCATGCACTGGGCCACGATGCGCGGGACCCTCGACGGCACCTTTCTCGGCCAGGAGCCGACCCATCGGAGCGTCGCGTTGCCGTTCGTGGCTCGTTACGAATTCCGAGACGGGAAGATCCTCGGCGAGACGCTGTGGTTCGACCTCTACACGCTGTGCGACCAAGGTGGTCTCGACATCGTCGCAGTCCGCACCACCGCGGCCGAGCTCGCAGCCGCGCTCGCCTGAACCACAGACGGCTGAGCGCGAGCAGGGATCTGCCTGTCACCCAACGAAGGTCACCAAGCCGGCGTTCGGAAGACACCCTTGGCGCGTGGTTCTGGCCTGCGCGTTCTGGGGTACTGCGGTGACGTGGGCGTGACGTTATTTCGGGCTGGAAGATTGCGACGGTGTTGCCGTTGGGGTCTTTGAACCAAAGGTGAGCGGCGATTCCGGGCGAGGTGACGACCGCGGCGATGGTCGGTAGTTCGGCGCGAACGTTCGCGATATCGCTTCAAAGTGGGACTCCGAGCCGCGTGGAGGTCCGGTAGGCGATGATATGAGAGCCTCGTGTTGATTCCGCCCGAGCGTAGAAGGCCGCGTAAGGGTGAGAGGAGAGGGGCCGACCAAGGACGATTGCTATACAGCCTCCTTCGGTTGATTAGCAAATGTGCTAAGCTTCTAATCGTGGCTGGCGTCGACGCGTACAAGGCCCTGGCCGATCCGACCAGGCGGAAGATCTTGAAGCTGCTACGCGACGACGACCTGCCGGCAGGGGTAATCGCCGAGCAGTTCGACATGTCTTGGCCGTCGGTGTCTAGGCATCTTGGTGTGTTGACATCCGCAGGCTTGGTCGAGGCCCGCCGGCAGGGCCAGCAGGTCATCTACTCGCTCACCACATCTGTCCTGGCCGACATCGTCACCGAACTGGCCGACATGGGCCGTCGGAACGATTCACCGGGTAAGACGCGGACCTATCGGCCGGCGCGGTCCGTTGTGCCGAAGCCGAGGGCGGCGCAGTGATGAACGGTCCGGGCCTTGCAGTTCTGTTGGTGGCCGTCGGGGTGGTGTCGTTCACCGCAGGATGGGTGTTCCGCGACGCCCGAGCCCGCGGGTTGCCGTTGCGCAAGGCCTTGACTTGGGCGGTTCTCACGACCCAGGAATGGCCCTTGCTGCTATTGCTGTACCGGCGAATACGGCCTCGGCGGGTGCGGGGCGACCAGCCGGCTCTGCCGGGATAGAAACCCGAGAGATCGGAGGGACAAGGGGCTGTGACGAACGGAGCGCTCTACAACGACGGTCGGATCTCCTGCGACCAGGCTGGCATCCGCATCGGCTGGTACTACCCGTGGGGCGCCAAGCGTATTCCCTATACCTCCGTGAAGGCCGTCGAGAACCTCCCGCCCACCGGATGGAGCAAGGTGCGCCGGTGGCGGATCTGGGGGAGCGGTGACTTCGTGCACTGGTGGAATCTCGATCTTGGCCGTACGCACAAGAATGTGGCTCTGGTGCTCGACGTCGGCCATCGCATCCGGCCGACGCTCACCCCAGATGACCCCGCAGCGGTTGAGCGAATCGTCCGTGAGCATGTCACGAAGTAGGGAGCAGGCACGGTTCGCGATGGCGAAGACGCTCCCAACACGCCGCCTGTAAGGGCCCGCATCACGACGGCCGTGCTCATCGCGAAACGCCGCTGTGCCGGCGTTAGGTGACACCCTGGGGCCGGGACTAGGGGACGCGTCATCGGGGACACTCGCTCACGCGCTTCTGTGAGGCCCGCGCTCTCGCAATATCACGCCAGAGCGAAGCAATCTGTGCGGATGGGGTCGATGGACCACGTGAAGTCGCCGATCGTGGTGCGCAAAGCGACGGCCGGTGATGTGGCGTCGATGCAAGCGGTCGACGTCGAGGCCCGCCAGCGGTTCCGCGAGATCGACGATGCGCGCATCGCGCGAGCCGCGGACGATCTGCCGTACTGGGCGGAGGGCTTGACGAGGGCGGCGACCGAGCAGCGCGCCTGGGTGGCCGTCGACGACCTCGGCGCAGTCATTGGATTTGCGGTGGCGTGCGTAATCGACGGCGAAGGCCACCTCGACGAACTGGCGGTGACACCGGCACACGGCCGTCGTGGCGTCGGACGTGCGCTCGTCGACCAGGTTCTCGCCTGGTCCGCCGCTCGGGGGCTGCCGTCGGTCACGTTGATCACCTTTCGCGACGTGCCTTGGAACGGCCCGTTCTACGAGAAGCTCGGCTTCGAGGCCGTGACGGCGTTGACGCCCGCATTGCAAGCGGCGCTGGACCAGGGCGCGACATGGGGCGTTCCCCGCGATGTCGTCATGCGCCGATCGCTGGTGGACGCTGAAAGCGCCGACGCATAACTGCCTCCTAGCGATCGCGAATCTGGGTACCGGTTACCGCAGTGATGAACACAGCGGTCGCTCGTCCTTCGACGTCGGCGGTGTGCCACGCGCCGGGGGGATTGATAGCGGCTTCTCCCGCTTGCAGGGTCACTTTTCGGCCCGCGCCTTCGACTTCCTGGTGCAGAGTGATTCGGCCTTCGACGCACAGAACCAGTTCATCGCCGTTCGGGTGCATTTCCCAGGTGGTCCGTGGCGCGTCGAAGGTGTGCATCGAGACAAGACGCCCTTCGAGGCCATCGCCGCTCTGGGTTTGTCCGTAACGCACGTACCAGTCAGGCGAATCGTCGAACTCGGCGAGTCGTTCGACGCGGGCACCGAGCCCCAGATGCGCGGGATTTCGGGACAGGTCGAACACGTCGTCGCTCACCACAACAGTCTCGCGCAGGCGCGCCCGATCTGCCGTTCCGCGCTCACGACCTCCGTGCGGAAGCCGCGCCGATCTGCTCACATAACAACGTCTCACCGACCCGGCGTTCCGTGATAGGCCCGCACCGTTGATATGGGACGCGCGATATCGATATGGGACACCCCAACGCGCGTTCGGTGCGCCCGAGCTCTCGCAATATGACGCCAGAGCGGGCATCAGGACCCGCGTTGCGTTGATCACTTGAGGACACAGCACTTCGGTGATACCGGAGGCGCGATGGTTCGGGGACGCGGGGATCCGAGACCGTCGCCCATGTCCCGTCGCCGAAGGAGACGATCTCACGGAGCTCGGTGGCTGCGCGTCTGGCTGACGCGGCGAGTTCGTGTGTGGTTGCGTAGGGTTTGGTTGTGGCGAGCGATTGGCCTGGGCGCGTTGGGGAGTTCCCGGATGTGCGTTATGCCGATGCCGAGGGTGTTGCGATCGCGTACAGCGTTCGGGGGAATGGCCCGCTCGATCTTGTTGTGGTGCCGGGAAGCCTTGCGAGCGTCCTGAGTCGCACTGTCGATCCGTTCGTTGAGAGCTGGTTGGCGAGGTTGGCGGGGTTCGCTCGGGTCATTCAGCTCGACCGACGTGGGTTGGGGATGTCGGACCCGTTGGTCGCGGGTGGTGCACCGCCGTTGGAGCAACAGATTGCTGATGTGCTCGCGGTCATGGACGCGGTTGGCTCGGAGAGTCCGGCGCTGACGGGTACAGCGGATGGTGGCATGGTGGCGATGCTGTGCGCCGCGATGCATCCCGACCGGGTTCGGGCGCTCGTGTTGTTCAGCGCGTGGGCGCGATCGACCGAACGGATTATCGGTTCGAACGAGGAGGTCGAGCTCGAGCGGGTCAAGCGCGGTCAGCAGATCGGATCGCAGTGGGGTGATCTCGAGCACCCGTGGGGGCTCCGGTGGTTGGCACCAAGCCGCCTGGTCGACCCGGAGTTTCCGCGAGTCCTGGCCCGCGTGCAGCAGGTGTGTGGGAGCCGAGCTGCGATCGCGGAGACGATGGCCGCGTCGGATAGTGACGTGAGCGCGGCGCTGCCGTTGATACAGGCCCCGACCCTGGTCTGGTGTGAAGCCGATTGTGTAGCCCGGCTCGGCGGAGTGCGCATTTCCGAGCACGCGCGGTTTCTCGCGGGGCGCATCCCGAACGCGCGCTTGTCCTACTCGCCGGGTACCGACATCTATCCCGGCGTGGGCTACGAAGCCGCCGCAGAACAAGCCGAGGAGTTCTTGACCGGCACCCGTGCCGTTCCAGTTTCCGATCGTGTCCTGGCGACGGTGCTGTTCACGGACATTGTCGGCTCGACAGAGCAGCTCGCTGCACTCGGCGATCAGGCTTGGCATGCCCGCCTCGACCGTCACGACGCCATGGTGCGCGCCCAGCTTGAACGGTTCCGCGGCCGCGAGGTCAAGACAACCGGCGACGGCTTCTTCGCGACGTTCGATGGACCTGCCCGTGCCGTTCGATGCGCGCAATCGATCATCGAAGCCGCCCGCTCCCTCGCCATCGACGTGCGATCCGGTGTCCACGTCGGGGAATGCGAGGTGCGCGACGGCGACTACACCGGCATCGCCGTCCATACCGGGGCTCGCGTGTGCGCGCTGGCCGACGGCGGCGAAGTCCTCACTACCTCGACCGTCCGTGACCTCGTCGCCGGATCCGGCATTATCTTCGCCGACCGCGGCCCCCACCAACTCAAGGGCATCCCCGGCGAATGGTTCATCCTCGCCGCGCAGACATAAGCGTCACCTCGCGCACACCCGGCGCTATGGGATGGGTCTGACACGGGATTCGGGGACGCGCGTTCGGACAGGTGGGGACCCTCAGCGCGCGCCGTGATTTGCGGGAGGGCGGGGCGCGTGAGCGTTCTGGAGTAGGCGCCCCGTCTGTCCGGTGTTACGAGGCCTCGGAGCTGGTTGAAGTGTCGTTCGGCCTGGTGGGCTGTCAGAATCCCGCCTGGCGCTCTTTGGATTGAATCGGTCAGGGGTAGGTGGGTGTCCTCGTCGGTAACCGCGACGTTCGTGTTCACGGATCTGGTGGACTCGACCGCGACTGCAGCGCGGCTGGGTCCGGACGGGGCCGAGCCGCTGCGCCAGACGCATTTTCGGCTCTTGCGCGGTGCAGTGGCAGCGTCGGGTGGGACCGAGGTCAAGAACCTGGGTGACGGCCTCATGGTGATGTTCTCGTCGCCAAGTAGGGCGTTAGCCGGTGCGGTCGCGATGCAACAAGCGATCCACCGTCACAACCGTTCCGACGTGGAGCCGCTCGGCGTCCGCATCGGTGTCAGCGCCGGGGAAGCGGTCGAAGAAGACGGCGATTACTTCGGTGATCCGGTTGTCGAAGCCGCGCGGCTGTGCGCGGCCTCGAATGGTGGGCAGATCCTGGCTGCGGAGATCGTGCGGTCGCTGGTGGGCCGCAACGCGACGCAGTCGTTCGTTGCAGTCGGTCCGTTGGCGTTGAAGGGCCTTCCTGAGCCGATGGATGCGGTGGAGGTGTTGTGGGAGCCGGCCAACGTTGAAGGTTCGGTGCCATTGCCGGGTCGGCTGGTGGGGGCGGCGTCGGATGCGCTGTTCGGTTTCTTCGGGCGTGGGCCCGAACTCGATGCGTTGCATGAAGCCCGCAAGCGTTCGCACACGACTAGGCGTTGTCAGAGCATCTTTATCGCCGGTGAGGCAGGCATCGGCAAGACCGCGCTCGTCGCGCAGGTCGCGCGGGCTGCCCATAGTGAGGGCGGGCTCGTGTTGTTCGGCCACGCCGATGAGGATTTCGGCGTCGCGTATCAGCCGTGGATCGAGGTGTTCAAGACGCTGGTCCGCGACTGCGATCCGGCATTGGTCGCGGGGTTGCCCTCGGCGCAGCGCGCCGCGTTGGGGCGGCTGGTCCCCGATGTGGGCGGAGCCGATGCTCGGGTGGCCGATCCGGACATGGAACGCATGTTGTTGTTGGAAGCGACCACCGAGTTGCTTGGGGCAGCGTCACGGCAGGCTCCGATGTTGGTGGTGCTCGACGACCTGCAGTGGGTCGACGCCGCGAGCGTGCAGCTGTTACGGCACATGGTCGCCTCGACCACGGCGATGGACGTCGTGCTTGCGTGCACCTATCGCGAGACCGACGTCCGCCGTGGCGACCCGCTCAACAAGTTGCTCGCGGATCTCCACCGGGAAGCGAACGTCACCCGGATCGCGCTCGCGGGCCTCGAAGACATCGAAATCGTCGAGCTGTTAGCGGCAGCGGCCGGTCACGAACTCGACGACACCGGGGTCGGACTCGCGCACGCGTTGCGCCGCGAGACCGACGGCAACCCCTTCTTCACCGGTGAGGTCCTGCGGCACCTGGGCGAATCGGGCAGCATCGTGTTGGGCGACGACGGCCGCTGGACCGTCGCCGGGGACCTCGACGACCTTGGGTTGCCGCGCAGCGTGCATGACGTTGTGGGGCGGCGCGTGGAACGACTGGGCGACGAAGCCCTGCGCGTCCTGTGTTTGGCGGCGGTGATCGGCCGCGAGTTCGACGTTAGCGTGCTCGTCCGGCTGGCCGACGTCGACGAGGCCCCGCTGTTGGACCTCTTGGATGCTGCGGTCG
>JBKQIY010000054.1:0-3916 GCA_052148155.1 Acidimicrobiia bacterium
GTTGGACAGCCTTGGACCGATCGACCGCGACGTTTGTCGGCTGGTTCGGAATGGTCGGCAGCGGTGACGGCGACTACGAGGCCGGCTACCGACTACGACGGGAATGGTGGGGAGCAGGACTGGCGACGGAAGGCACTCGGGCACTCATCGATGCGACCTTTACCGACCGTGGGGCACGCCGCGTCTGGGCACAAACCATGGCTGTGAACACCCGATCTCGCCGAGTGATGGAGCGGTGCGGCCTGCGATATCTCCGCACGTTTCATCTCGTCTGGGACGACCCGATCGACGGGACCGAGCACGGCGAGGTCGAATACGAACTGTTACGCGAGAACTGGCTGAAGTCGACGACCGACCCGGCCGCTTGATGCGCCGCGCGTTCTCCGACGATCTTTGACCATGTCACCGCGTTTGGTCTCCACAGTGGCGTGACGCCGAAGCGCGTACGCTTCGGCTGTGAGCCTTGAATGGGAACAGACTGTCGTCGACGCGAGAGACCCGGTCGGACTCGGCCGCTGGTGGCAGCACGCGCTGGGCTGGACTCTCGTGAACGACGACCCGGACGAGTACGAGATCCGGCCGCACCCTGACCGGCTTCCGGGCCTCCTGTTTCTTCCGGTTCCTGAAGCGAAGTCGGGCAAGAACCGTCTGCATCTCGACTTCCGGCCCGACGACCGCGACGCAGAAGTCAAGCGACTGCTCGATCTCGGCGCGACGCTCGCGGATGTCGACCACGGCGTGCAGGCGTGGGTGGTGCTCGCCGACCCTGAAGGCAACGAGTTCTGCGTCCTCGGATCAAAGAAGCAGACCTCCTAACTCGAACTCGAAGGCGCAATATGGCGGACGTGGAAGGCCGATTCGACGGGCTGTCGTCGCGACGGCGTTTCCTTCGAGACGGACTCGCGGGTGTCGTCGCGTTTATCGCGGTGGGTTGCAGCCCCAGCCGCACGAAACCACTCGCACGGAAATCGGTGCCGACGACCACGCAGGCATCTGACCTGTTCGGTGCTCGTATGGACGTCGGCACCGTCGACGCGATCCGTTCCTCGATCGCGGACATCCACATGCCTCGCTACATCCCCGAAGCACGCGCCTACGTCGGTGCATTCCCTTCCGAGCTGGCGGCGCGGGCGCGACCGGTTTACCCTGCGGAAGTGGTCCCCCTACTCGACGCGGGACTCGTCGTGCTCAGCCAGAAATGCCCGCACCTGGGATGTCGAGTGCCGTTCTGCGAGACATCGCAATGGTTCGAGTGTCCGTGCCACGCCGCCAGGTTCGACCGAATCGGCGAATACCGTCAAGGACCCGCACCGGCCGGGATGAGCCTCGTGGACGCGTCGATCGTGCACGGCCGCCTGATCATCGATACCGGTACGACCTTTCCGGGCGCCCCGATCGGTACGAACACCACCCGTCAAGAACCGGCCGGACCGTTCTGCGTCTGATCGGAACCGCCCGGACCGCGATCGCAGCGAACCTCAGGCGATCGTGGCGAGCACTCGGATGTTGCAGCGAGAGCAACGTCGCTCGGAGTAGCGTCCTGTTGGCGGCACGTGAGCTGTGTCGGCGAGCGAAGTGAGGTCGCACAGTGGCCGATCGCGACCATCAGACCGACCGGCGGCTCGACGGGCCCGTTCCGGTCGTTGAGCCAACCGTCGCCGAGTTGCGGCGACGTCGATCCGACGCTCGGCGTCTCGGGCTGGGTGCGGTCGTCGTGCTGTGCATCGCCGCGGTGGCAGTGCCCGTTGCCGTGCGCGCGACAGACACCCACAACGATCGGTCGGCACCGCACCGTACGACCACACGACCGGCACCTGACCAGGCGACGACGCGGCCAGCGCCGAACGGCGCCAAGGTGGTCGTGCAGTCCGCGGTCGATGCCTCGATCGCCGCGGGCAGCTTCGAGACCAGCTCCGTGATGAGCGAGACCAACCCGACCAGCTCGGCCACGCCCGGTGTTGTCCGACTTGTTGGCCCACCAGTCGGATTGACGCTGTCCGCGCACGGGACCATCAACGACAACCCGTTCGCGATGGTCGCGTCGTCGAACGTCGGGAACCTCGGTGCGATCACCTCGTGGGTCGATGGCACCGCAGTGTGGGAAGTCGGCGGCGGAAACTACGGGATCACCTCCCAGAACAACCTCGGAGCGGGCGCACCGCTGTCAGGCTTTTCGGGTTCCGTCGAAGGGACCCTCGGCCCACGTGAGGGTGCAGTTGCGATGATGAGCCTCGCGAGCCCAACCGGCTATCTCAACCTCGCAAGCCAGGCTGTCACCTCGGCGTCGAAGATCGGGACGAGCACCGTCAACGGCACGCCCGTCACCGACTATGCGGTGACGATCGACCAGTCGCAGCTTGTGCACCGGCCCGACATGACCACCGACGAGCAATCTGCTGCAGCCGCCGCGCTCGCGGTGCTCCAACAGCAGGGCTATCAGCAGACCACTGTGCAGCTCGGCATCGATGACACGGGCCTCGTACGCCAAGCGCAAACCATCGTGCACTTCACCGACAGCGGGACCGTGAACATCGACACCACGTACTCCGACTTCGGGTGCGCGGGAACAGTCGTGCTCCCGGACACCACTGGAGGACCGAAACTCCCAGTCCCCACCTGCAGTTCGCCATCGGACCACTCGACAACTACTGCCACTGTCACAACAACGACGACGTAATCTGCCTGCAGGCCGTGACCGGCAACGTTTGCCCAGTATCGGCGCGTGACTGACCTGGGCGGTTCGGATCAGCAGGTTGGACTCACGCAGGCCACTTGTCAGGAAAATTGGCGGCGACACGCTCGTGTTGGCGGCGCAACTCTCGGCGCTCAGCTGCGGTGAGGTGGTCCTCCATCACGACGCCGTTGAGGTGATCGGTTTCGTGCTGCAGGCAGCGGGCCAGGGTGCCTGTGCCGGCAACCCTGATTGGCTCTCCGAACTGATCTTGGCCACGGACGATCGCCACGTCCGGCCGAGAGACCGCCAGCGACGCACCCGGCAGCGACAAGCAACCTTCGAAGTCCGTGCTCATCTGAGGGGCTGGAACAAGACCAAGCTGCGGATTGCACACCAGCCCTTGCCTGCGCTTGGTGAACTCATCTAGGCAGTCGAAGACGAACACGGCGAGATCCACACCGATTTGCGGCGCAGCAAGCCCTGCCCCGTCGGCCGCACGGTTCGTTGCGAACATGTCGCACAGCAAGTTCCACAGGTCGGGACCGAACTCCGTGACAGGACTGCACCGGCGGTGCAGGACAGGGTTCCCCCAACGAATGATCGGAAACGCTGTCCCCGACCTCACAAGTTCGTCAAGCGGCATGCAAGCTCCCGTAGCTGCCAGATCGGGTACGACGGAAGAGCAAGACCAGTACCTGGAACGGTGCTCGCATCACGATGCAACCGTAGTGAGCTCGCCGCACCCGTGGCGTCCGTATACCACTCCCCCGGGTCGGGTCGTGAGGTTCGGTGATGATCCTCGATCGAACGTCAACCGCCCGATATTCGGGGACGCGGTCGTCTGTTCGTCGTACGTTGTTTTTCGTGGCCATGCTGGAGGAGGTCTTGGCGGGAGCGGTCGGCGGTCACCGCGCGCCCGGGGCGGTATTGGCTTCGCTGAGCGGCAACAGCGACGTCGAGTTGACCGCGGCGCATGCCGACCCGTCCGCACTGTTCGAGATCGGTTCGATCACGAAGGTCATGACAGCAACCTTGGCGCTACAGCACGTCCAGCGCGAAGACCTCACACTTGACGACCCGATCGTCCACCACCTTCCCGACCTCCAATTGGAACCACTCGACGTCACACCATTGGTCACTGTTCGGCACCTGCTCACCCATACCAGCGGTATCGACTGCGCCGACGACTTCACCGATACCGGCGACGCCGATGACTGCCTCGAACGCTACGTCGCTGAAGCT
>JBKQIY010000055.1:0-3519 GCA_052148155.1 Acidimicrobiia bacterium
TGCGCTGGGCTCGGGTCGGAATATGCGTCGCCACCGCCGGCTCGGTGCTGGCGGCGGTGCTGTCCCCGGTTGGAGCCCGCGCAAGCGGCGTCGCCGGATCGGTTGCCGCGCGAGAACGTCCGCCGACGATCCCGGCCAACACCGCCGGCCCATCGTCGGCGACGGCGCAGGCCGGGAGCGCGCCGACGAGCATACGAGCGGCCCCGATCATGTCCAGCTACGAGACGCCAACCCGCGCACTTTCCCGCGACATCGGCGTCAGCGTCGCTTTGCCCGACGGACATGATCTGTGGCTGTTCGGCGACACCAGCATCTTCACGCAAAACCCCTCAGGCGCGTGGATCTACACCGACTTCATCGACGGCAGCACGGCCCTCGAAGGCAGAGACGTGCGCGGTCAGGTTCCCAGCGGCGCTGAGCTACCGAGCGGGTCTCCGAGCAGGTTCATTCCTGTACCGAACGACGTCTACCTTCCCGATGGCAGTGGGCGACCGTGCGTCAAAGGCATTTCCACGGCCGCGTATTCGGCGCGCTGGCCGACGGGCGCCGCCGTACGGCCGGACAATACGTCAGAGATACTCGTCACCTACATCGAAGTTTGCGTCACCGAACCTCCCGGTGGCACCGCATCCGCGCAGACAGAAGGTTGGGGATATCTGTTGTACAACTGGCGGGTACATCGGATCGCGGTCGGTCCGATCGACGTGTTTAAACCAAGCAGCGACGGCGCGTCGCTCGCTCCGTCGGACGCCTTCGGCTGGCCTGTGTACGTGAACGGTCAACCCACACTGTTCTCGTCACAGTGCACCGTCCAGTACCTGTCCTGCGGGAGCGGTTACGTGTGGACGGCCACAACCTCGACACTCAGTGACCCGACGTCGTACAAGCCTCGGCCGATGGTGGTCGCGGGAACGACGACGTGGGAGCCGATGAGCATCTCGGTCGGGAAGTACTCCAACGGGCTGCGTTTGATCGAGACCACCTCGATCGGCGCCAACTACAGCATCTTCGCCGCGCCGAACGTCGGAGCTCGCTGGCGCCTCCTTGCGTCCGGAGTACTCCCCAACTGTGTGCCCAATAGGGGGGACTTCTGTCACGCCGTCGAAGGCCATCCGGAGCTCAGCTCACCGACCGACGTCTTCATCTCGTACAAGGATCCGAACGTCGGTCCGAGCGGCCACATGGTCATCAGCGCCATTCCTGTGCCGTGACATGATCGTAGATGTCGACGTCCTCTTCGCCGGTGTTGCGATACGCAATCTCGGCACGTCGTTGCCGTGGTATCAGCGTGTCTTCGGCCGAGCGCCGGACGTCGTCGTACACGGCGATGAGGTGATGGGCACGTGTCGCCAGCGCCGGGTGGGTGTACCTCGTTCGTGATATCGAACGGCCCGAGCGCGCGCTGGTGACATTGTCAGTACGCGATCTCGACGCGTTCGTCGCTGAGGCCGCCGATCGGGTGCATCGGGTGATCCGATCGAGTCGGTCGAAGGCCCCCCCCCAGCACGTTGCGCCACCCACAGCAGCGATCACATGCATTTGGGACGGTGTCACGTGTGCAACGTACCTGGACGGGCGACGGTGATTTCCCCGGACCCAGGTACGCTCTCACGCTCTGCCGACCGTTCGCGAAGCGTGACGAGAGAGACGGCAAGTCACAACGCGTGCTGTTGTGTACGGCCTGCTGGGCCTCCAAGTCACAAACCCATCGTGGAAGATGACGGGTAGGCAAACGCCTAAATCGAATCCGCTGACGTCAGATGCGCTTCAAGAACGGCCGCGCAATCGACAAGGATCGGTGCTGACCTTCGGCGGTGCCGGACGCGCTTCGCACACCCCCGCGAACGGAGCGGCTCTGGTTGCCTATGGAGGGACACGCGGCGTGTCGTTACGCTCCGTCGGAGGCGCTCCGGGGGGTGCGCCAAGTGTGAGCGGTCGCAGGCATTCACTGCCTCGCATGGCCCTCGCGCCGTTCTCGCCAGCATCTGCTGGTGGGAACGCGCCCGGGTTTGTTGATCCCGCGGGAAACACCCGGATGGTTCGAGAGCTGACGGACAGACGTGCGACCCTCCCGACGAGATTTGAGCTCCGATCGGGCGACGCCGCATCCGCCGTGCGCAGATCGCGAGCTTGTCCGGCGATCGATCAGTCTCTGCCGTCGCCGCGTTTGCAGTCCCTCGTGGGACGCTCCGGTGGACCTTCGCGCCTCCGGCCACGCTCAAACGGGACACCGTGGGGATCCTCACGTCGGGCCGAGATGATCGGCCCGATGTCGAAAACTCGAACGAGTCGCCTGCCCTCACGAGAGGGTTGCGGTTCCGTCGCTGCGGTCGACTGCTGGGAGCGTCAGGTCGCGCCGGCTGCGCGGGCGCGACTCAATGCACATCTACATCAATACCCACGCCGGATGACAACACAAGACGTGTGAGACATCGGTGTCGGCCGACCCGAAAAACTGGTACGTGGACAGTTATTCTTTCGGTAGACGCTACAGAAGCGTCGAGTGCAAGCGGTCGAGCGACCCGGCAACGCGGCTCTCTCCGGCCGCTGATGCGCCGTTCTCGCCAGCACCCCCAAGCTGGTGGGAACGCGTTTCGCGCAGCGTTCTCTCGGTGAATCGAAGTCGCCGGTCGACAACAGCGTTCGCAATCTCTTCGAGGGCGCGGTAAGTCTGGACGCCGCGTTCGTGCATCAGTGCGATCGCTTCATCCAGCGTGCAGTTCGCTCGGCCCGCGACCACTGGTGCTGCCCATGCGGGCAGCGTGCTGGAGCCGAGGTGAGATCGGTTGGCCATTGCGTACGATCGGAATTCTGCACTGCGCGCAAAGGAGTTCCGCGCCTTCGCTGAACAACGCGTCTGCCGGATGCGGGCGACGTGGTGACATGAGACGCGAGCTGCGGCCGTGATCGAAAGAACGAGCAACGCCAGGAAAGGCCGATGCTCCTCGGTCGCAAGCGCGGGGGCGTGTCTCTTGGGCACACACCGGGCCGAAACCTTTGGGCCCCGCGGGAAGGCAATGCGATCGTTCGTCGTCGAGCGGGTCTCCGATCGGATGGTGAGCTCAAGATGTCGGTGTCCTGCAACAGCGACGAGCAAAGCCTCACGAGACCGCGCCCTTTCATGCTGGCCGATCACGTGCGACGGCACAAAGAATGGGGCCGCGCCTAGTGACGGTCGACCCATACGGGCGGAACCGGCCGGAAGGCGCGCGACCGCACGCGGGTGGCGTGGTTGGTGAGCCGTTCTGTTGGTGTTGCGGGCCGTCTGTCGGGCGGCGGTCCTGGCGTTGGGGCGGACGGTTCGATGGGTTGGTGTGTCGGCTGGCGTAGTGGTGCTGTGTTCGGGACCGGGGACTCGCGAAGCGGATTCCGACGGGGGGAGGTCGGAAGCCGCCGGTTCGCATGGGATGGTCGGTATCGGTCCGGGTCGTGTCCCCGCATAAGTGCGGGGACGGGGTTAGCGGGTGACGGTGAACGGATCGTTGTTCGGGCGAGACGAGTGCTGGCCGATCACGATGT
>JBKQIY010000056.1:0-32250 GCA_052148155.1 Acidimicrobiia bacterium
GCGCTAACCGCGGTCGGTCAGGCCCGCGAGGATCTCCATCGACATGAGCCACTCATCGAGATCGGTGCGCCACGGCGCGGAGATGACGTGTTGGACGCCAGCTGCCCGGAACTCGTCGTACTCGCGACGAATGATGTCTTGCTCCATCCCGAGCGGATCCCATCCCGTTCGCAATGAGATTCGGAACTCGTCCTCGGGTCGTTTCGAACGGAGCTGCTCGATCGGTCCACGCGCTTCGGCGGGGGTAACGCCGATGAGCTGGAAGCCGTCGCCGAACTCGACGCCGCGGCGATACGCCCGCTCACTCGACCCGCCGATCCAAATCGGGATTGTGTGCGCCGGTTTGGGAAGGATCCGCGTGTCGTCGAAGCGGTAGAACTCGCCGTGAAACGTTGCCGGATCGTCGCGCCAGCACGTTCGGAGCAGCTTCAGAATCTCGTCCGTTCTCTTGCCGCGGTCATGAAATGATTGTCCGAGCGCGCCGAACTCGGCTTCGGACCACCCGACACCGACCGCGATGGTCAGGCGCCCTCCACTCAATGCGTCGAGACTCGCGAGCGCGTTCGCGAGCCAAAGCGGGTTGTGCTGAGGGATGACGAGCACGCTCGTTCCGAGGCCGATACCGGAGGTTGCGGCCGCCGCCCATGTCAGCGTTAGCAGCGGGTCGTACAGGTACGGCGACGGATACGACTGCGACGCCGGGTGCACGACGTGGTCACTTACCCACACGTCGGAAAATCCGAGGCTCTCCGCGTGATGCGCGGCTCGGGTGATCGCGTCGGGTCCAGCAACGCGCCCGTATTGAGGGAGGTGAGATCCGATGTACATCGTTCCGCTCGCGATTCAACGTGCCGCCAGGAAGACAGAACCTATCGAAGCCCTAACCCTCCGGTCAGCGCTATCTCGGCGGGTTGGCGTTGGTGCTCGGCCGTGACGACGAAGCCGAGAACTACTTCATCCAGGCGACGGATCTCAACCGTCGCTGTGGCATGAAGTTTCGCGGCGGCGCGCACGCAACTCCTCTGGCTACGACCTGCGAGTCCCCGACGAACTCGTTCGGCACCTGCACCGGTCCCCCCGCTGATGTCGGCGTCGTTCATGCGAAGGCCGCGCCGCTGCGTTTCAACACCTGACCGGCGGTCTCCAGCACTCATGGGTGATGTCGCACCCAGATGCGAGCATGGGCAGATGGACACGAGCGACTCCACGAAGCACGGATTCGTCGCCCCGGAACACGCGCCGCAGGCGATACGGACGCTCGAGGCGCGAGTCGACGAGCTGCGAGCGGCCGGCGATGGGTTTTCCGCGTTCGGAGTCGACATGAGCAAAAGAGCTTCGCAATCGGCTCTCGGACTGCTGGGATCGGCCGGGCGAGGGGCCGATATCGGCGACCTTCTCTCCTGAAATTCTTCCCGACGGCATGGTCGACATTGCATGCGAGCTCGGTACGGCGCCTCGGCCTCGCATCGCGCGGTCGGGTTTCGTAGTACGATTGCTACATGTGGGCGTTGACCCGTCGGCACTCAAGCATGGATTGTCCGTCGAGGACATCGAACATTCCATCCGAAATGCGATGGTGAGCGACGGCTTGGACGACGACCTCTGCCTGTATCTGGGCCCGAGTCGCAGGGGATCGCTGATCGAGGTGATCGTCATTGTTCGCGGTGGCGGACGCTCGGAGTTGGCGATCCACGCCATGCCGATGCGAGAGAAGTACCGGCGACTGCTGCCGGGGGAGTGATGATGGCGAAGAAGAGTTATGGACGGACAACAACTGGTAAGCCGATCACCGAGGAGCTCGTCGAGAAGCTCGCGGCGAAGGGCGAAGCGGGGTTCGACCCGGAAGAGATTCTCCGCCGGCGCGGCGGGCGTCCGCCGATGGGGTCGTCTGCGGCGTCCGTGGAGTCTGTGCGTCTCGATCCGGAGCTCAGCGACGCGCTGCACGAGCGCGCCGAGCGCGAAGGACGGACGAACTCGGAGCTCATCCGAGACGCGTTGCGTCGTTACCTCCAAGTGAGCTGACGACGGCGAGCGTCGAGCGCGACCCAGCGAGATCGTCTCAACCGCTCAGCGCGGCGCATCTCTGTGCATCGATCGTGGTGCCGTGAATTCTGCGGAGCGGTTCCGCAGCGCACAGGAGTGGACGGGACTCGACGCGATGAACGTCGCACCGATTGCCTCGTCAGCGGTACTGCGAGGCCGCAACAAGGAATACAAGAGGGCCGGGCTATCGGACCCATAACCCGAAGGTCGGAGGTGCCATCCTTTCCCGCCACCATGCAAGCGCAGGTCAGGGTCGGTGCACTCGCCTCGGCCCTCTCATGTCGGGTCGAGCGGGACGGCTGGCCCGCGCGGTTTACCTGATCACGCGACGACACCTGCGTCGCGTAGCTCGCTGATCTGCTCGTCGAGGCCGAGCTCGGTGAGGATCGCATCGGTGTGCTCACCGAGCGCGGGGGAGTTGGCGGTCAACGACGCCGGCGTCGCGCCGAACTGCGCGGGATGGCGAGGCAAGCGCGTCTTCCCGACGATGTGATGGTCGTGGAGCTCGAACAGTCCGACCGCGACCGCGTGCGGGTCGTCGGGGAGCTCAGCGGGCGAGAGGATCATCGCGAACGGGACGCGCTCGGCCTCGAAGCGTGCGCTCGCGTCCGCCATGCTGCGCGACTCGGCGTGCGCGTAGCACCGCGCGATGATCTCGGCCGTCACCTCGCGGTGCGTCATGCGCTCGCCGATCGTCGCGACGCGAGGGTCGTCGTAGCCGTCGACGTCGAGTGCGCGGCACATCCCGGCGAAGTCGTGATCGGAGGTCGGTGTCACGATTCCCCAACCGTCGGTGAACCGCAGCGGCCGGAAGCCGGCGACGAAGCTCGACAGTTGCGATCCGTCCGCCTCGAGCAGCACCTCGTTTGCCGCGGAGTCGGCCCACAGGAATGAGACGACGGCGTCCATCATCGAAAGCTCGATGTGCTGGCCCCCTTGGCCGAGTTCCCGTGCGTACAGCGCGGCACTGATTGCTTGCGCCGCGTACAAAGCGGTCACTTTGTCGGCGGCCGTTTGCCGTAGGAACACCGGGATGCCGTCGTCCGGATCGGATTGGTTCGCCGCGAGTCCGGCGTAGGCCTGGATCACGGTGTCGTAGGCGCTGCGGTCGCGGTACGGGCCGGTCGTGCCGAACCCGGACAGCGACACGTATACGACGTCACTGCTGATCGCGCGCACGTCGTCGTAGCCGAGCCCGAGCTTGTCCATCACGCCGGGTCGGAAGTTCTGAATGAGCACGTCGGTGTCGGCCGCGAGTCGGCGCACGATGTCGAGCCCTGCCGGAGTCTGCAGATCGACCGCGATCGAGCGTTTCCCCCGGTTGCACACGAGATACAGGGAGCTCATCCCGTTGACGCTGACACCGACCCACCGCGCGATGTCACCGACACCGGGCCGTTCGACCTTGATCACCGACGCGCCCTGGTCGGCGAGCAGCGCGGCCGCGTACGGCCCGGTGAGCGCGATCGACAGGTCCAAGACCCGGACGCCGTCCAGTGGCCCGCTCACGCGCCGAACTCCGCGTGCAGGCGCGGCCGCCCGTCGGGACCGCTGTAGGCGAGGCCGAAGCCGGGCGGGTTCGCGAACTCGGGGAGCGCGACCGACACGCGGGCTGCGATCCACGCGTCCATGAGAGCGTCCTCGGCCGCGTAGTCGAACGGATCCGTGAGCACCATCTCCTCGAGGCCGCCGCGTTCCGGTGGGTGCTCGGCGAGCCAACGGGCGGTGAGCCCGACCGCCTCGCGTGCCGGCACGACATCGCGATGCCCGAGGTGGTCATGCACGCGCGAAAGGTCGAGCACCCGGTGGGTCACCGAGGGCTGCGCGAGCAACGGCCACGCCGGGACGGCGAGCTCGTAGGGCATCGACACGACCTCGATCTCCGCGCCGAGTTCGCGCGCACACAGCTCGACGACCTGGCGCACCGTAAGCACTTCCGCGTCGCCGATGTTGAAGATCGTCCCCGCGCTGCGCTGTCGATGTTCCACCGCCGCCACGACCGCGGCCGCGCAGTTGACGGTGTAGCAGTGATGGTGCAGCGTCAAGCCGTCGTCGGCGACGACGATCCGTTGCCTGCCGTCCAGGACGCGCCGGACGATTGTCCACTCGCGCGGCGCCGGCTGGTGCGGACCGTAGAGGTACGGATAGCGAAAGTGCGCGGCGTTCGGATGCGCCGCGAACACGGCCTGTTCCGTGCGGACGATGCGGTAGCCCTTTTCGTCGAGCGCGGGATCATCTACGAGCGCGCTGTCCTCGGCCACCGGGACCGGCAGTCCGGCCGGCTCGTGCAGCCAGGCGTTCGTCCAGCCGCGGTACGCAGGCACACCACCCACGGAGACGAAGTGATCACATCGACCCACCGTCGCCGGCGCGACCATTCGGAGCCGTCCATACATCGCGACGACGACGTCCCATGTCGTGTCGGCCAGCGCGTCTCGAAACGACACCTCGTCGTACGGGTCGGCGTGGACGTGCACGAGATCGGGCGGCGTCTCCGGTCGCTCGTGCTCGCCCCGGTGCAGGATCGTGACGTCGTGCCCGCGCTCGACGAGCCGCTCCACGATCGGTATACCGCTCGGGCCCGTGCCGCCGATCATCAGGATGCGCATGACGCCGCTCAGCCCATCACACGCGCGTGAGTAGCTGCCAGAACGCGTCGTGCGTCGAGGGGCACGCTCACCGCAGTACGTAGTCGTCCGCGTTCGGTTCGCGCGTCTGGCGCCAGTAACGCACGAGATCGAACGGCCAGTTCTGCGCGATGCGACCCTTCGTGTTGCGATACCAGGTGTTCACGTCGCTCACCCCCCACGCCATCTGCTGGTTGCCTTCGTCGATCAGCACGTTGTAGGCGTCGTGCACCTCAACCTTCGGCTCCATCGCCCGAAGACCCCGACGAAGCAGCATGCCGAGGCTCTCGACGATGAACTGCGCTTCACACTCGGAGAAATACGTGATGCTGCCGTTGATGACAATGTTGGTGTTCGGCCCGTACATCAAAAAGAGGTTCGGGAAGTGCGGCACCGTGATACCGAGGTAAGCCCTGGCGTCACCGTCCCACTGCTCACGCAGATTGCGCCCTCCGGCGCCCTCGACCTTCATGGGCGTGAGGAACTCGGAAGCCTGGAAGCCGGTGCCGTAGATGATGACGTCGAGATCGTGCTGCACTCCATCTGCGGTCGCGATGCCGCCGGCGTTGATCGCGTCGATCGGGGTTGTCTCGACGGTGACGTTGCCCTGCTGGAGCGCCGTCGGGAAGCGGCCGCCATCAAGAACGACGCGCTTCGCGATTGGCGGATAGCTCGGCAGCATCTTCGCCCGCAGCTCGGGATCGGGGAACGCGACCTCGTAGTACATGCCGAGCATCGTCCGCAGCATCTCGTTCGGCGCGCTCACCGACGTGCCGTTGCTCTCCCAGTTGGGGTCAACAGTCGCCAGCGGCAACAGGCCCTCTTGTGTGCGGGCGAATATCCAGAGCCGATCCCAGTTTGCGAACTGCGGCACGTTGCGCAGAAAGGCTCGCTGGGCGACCGACACGTCATCTTCGTATGCAGGCACCGGCAGGAGCCACGGTGGCGTTCGCTGGAACACCACGAGGTTGGCCGCGACATCGGCGACGCGCGGAATGAACTGCGCGGCACTCGCACCCGTGCCGATCACGCCGACACGCATGTCGCGCAGGTCGACGGTGCTGTCCCACCGGGCCGAATGGAACGACGGGCCCGTGAAGTCATCGATGCCTTTGATATTGGGCATCGACGGCCGATTGAGCTGTCCGGTCGCGCACACGAACGCGTCGAGCCGGTGCGTTTCCGGTCCGCGGCCCGACGACGACGTGTCGACGAACCAGGCGCACTCGGTCTCGTCCCACCGCGCGCCCAGCACCTCGGTCGAGTAGCGAATGCAGTCAGCGACACCGAAACGCTCGATGCACGTACGGAAGTAGTCGAGCAACACAGGCTGGGGCGAGTGGTACTGCGGCCAGTCGGGCGTCTGCGCGGTCGCGTAGCTGTAAAAGTGGTTCTGGATGTCGACGCGGCATCCCGGGTAGTCGTTCTCGAGCCACGTGCCTCCCACATCGTCGTTCTTCTCGAACACCACGACCTCGACGCCGGCCTGGCGGAGCCGGTGCGCCGCGATGATGCCCGACATGCCGGCGCCGACAATGCCGACGCTGACGCGCGTACTGGGACTTATCTCGCTGACCGTCCAGGTCGGCCGCCGCAAGTCGGCGCCGTCGAGGGCGAGCTCGGCTTCGTAGAGCGACTCTGCGTCATCGTCGATCGGCGAGCCGTTCACGAACTCGACGAGCCGCCGGCGATCGGCGCCAGTCAGCGGCGGCTGGGTCGGGCTACCCGAATCGCGGTGACGGATCAGCGCGCCGGCGGCCAGTTCGCGCGCCTCGGCGATCTGCTCCGGCGAGTAGCCGGCATCGGGCTCGAGCACTCGTGCGAGGTCCGGACGCAGGTCTTCGCGGGCGATCGACAGATCGCCAGTCAGGTGGGCAACCGACGCGAGCAGCGGCGGGATGGGGGCGTCCACGAGGCTCGCGCGGATCTCGTCGTCTGACTCGGCGATCGGTTCTGGCTCAACATCGAAGCGCACGCTCCCAGTCTGGCGCACGAGCTCCTCCTGGGTGTTCCAACCCGAACAGTCGCGGAACACAGACAGACAAGTCGGCCGTTGGGCGTGGCGCTCCGAGCCGTTTCGGTGACACGTTGGCCATTTCGGTGGGTTCGGCAATCGGCACGTCGACGTCCTTCAGATCCGTCGGGAAGTGCTCGGCCGGCGTACGGAACTGGCCGTCCAGGTCGTTGTCGAACGACGCCGAATCCCAAGAGTCGGCGGCGGCCGATCCAGCGTCCGCCGCCGACTTCATGCACACCGACGTCGTCGTCACCGACATGTCGATGCGTACGCAGGCGACCGGTCCGAATCGAAACGACCAAGTACCTCGGCCGCACTCTCGGTGACGTTCCCGTACGGCCGATCGAGCAGCCTGCGTCATGTCGTCGGCGGATGTCGCGGCGGCGGCTTCGAGTGGACCGCGGGACCGAGCGCCGGACTGATCGTCGGCATCACCGCGCTGGAGCTCGACGATGCCGGGCCGATCACGAGGATCAGGTCGGTCTCTGACTCCCGACAGTTGGAGCCGACAACTGAAGACGGCGCGATCGCGGACGTTGTCGCGAACGCTTCGGGCAGATAACGGAAAGGTCGCGCCAACGGCGAGAAACGACGGTCCGGTTACTGTTTCGCTGTGTCTGAGCCGGTCCGTCGAGTTGCCGGATCTTGGTGGACGGCGTCAGGTACCTCCTGCCGCGAGCTTCCGGCGCCGCTGCAAGATGCGCTTACGCTCGCGCTGTGACACGCCGCCCCACACGCCCAAGTCGATACGATTGGTGAGCGCGTACTCGAGACATTCCGATTGCACCGGGCATTCTGCGCAAACCTGACGTGCTAATTCGAAGCCCGTGCCGGGGGACGGAAAGAACCGTTCGGGATCGCTCCCTCGGCACCGCGCCTTTTCCATCCACGCAGTTTCGTCGACTTCCGCCCCGGCGGCAGACATCGATCGGTCGCCTTCGCCCGGACCGTATTCGACGTCGAGGTCGCGGGCCTGGTCGATCTCAAGCGGACTGCCGACTGGAGACAACGAAGCGTGTGCCATAGGCATGATCATCGCCCGAGACGACACGAGATCGGAATGGTCAGAACATCGGCGACTCATAGACAGTCTGACCTTCCGCGCCGTCCGCCGATATATCCGGGGTGAGCGTCGAAGAATTTGTTCCTGAAGTCGAGGGCAAGGGGCCGAGGCGTGACTTCTCGAGTCCACTGTTCGTCCGACGCTCGACGATCTTGGCGGGCCGCCGCGGGAATATCTCGGCCGTGAGTAGCGCCCCATGCTCTGCGAGTTCATCGGACGGTCCACTCCGCCAAGGAAGCCGGTAGACGACTTCGCCGCGGCAATGCGGACCGTAACGAGGCGCGGTTCACGAAGCCGATCGACATGAACAAGGGTGTCGTCTATGGCGTTGGCTGCCGAGCGCTACACCGAAACGTCGACCTCAACCTGTTGTGCGCCCGAAAGCCTCGGAACGTGGTTCCGCAAGACCGCTCGTCGAGCTTTTCGAACTCGCGAAAGGACCGGTAGCGGCGTGGATGTGGACACGGCGATCAGTGAGGATCGCGAAAGGGGCGGGCATTATCTGCTGCAGCTCTTTGGGAGCGTCGACTTCCCTGATGATCGAGGGCGCACCGTCGACGTCACGCGTACTGTGAGCGCATGGCCGAAGCGACGCGCGCTGAGTTATTCGTGTGCGCCGTCCGTGGCCACTACACACCGGGCGCCGATGTCGAAGCCCTCGACGGCGGTTCTCGCCTGGTCGTTCGGCGGACTGTCGACGGTCGGCGGTTCGCACAGTGCCTCCGATGCGGTTCGTGGATGGTCTGCGACGCGCCCGCCGCCGGCGCCGGCACGGCAGCCGGGTCGCTCGACTTGCTCAAGCGACCCCGACGCGGCCAAGCCCTGCGCCAGGCGATCCTTCTCCGCGTCATCGCGGTTGAGCGCGCATTTCACGCCATAGCGTTCAGTGTGACCGCGATCGCCGCTCTCGCGATCCGATGGAAACTTGACGCGATCCACGGTTGGGCGTCGAGCATGCTTCAGGGAGTTTCGAACGCACGAGCGGGCCAGGGCGGACTCGACGCGCGCGGCTTGACCGCGGGATTGCTGTCGAGACTCGCGATCGTGAATCCCCATTCGTTATCGGTGCTGGCAGCGATCGCGAGCGCCTACGCCGTCGTGTCGGCCTTCGAGACCATCGGCCTCTGGCGAGAGCGACGTTGGGCCGAATATCTGACCGCGCTGTCGGCGGCGAGCTTTCTTCCAATCGAGGTGCACGAGTTGCTCGCGCGCGTTACCTTCGTCCGGGTTGCTGCCACAGCGGTGAACCTCGTGATCATCCTGTACCTCGTGATCGCGAAACGGTTACTCGGAACCAGCGGAGCACGGCCCGAACCAGTGTCGCCTCGCGTATCCGAGCTGCCCGACTTCATGGCGGAGGAATCGACGGGGACGATCCCGTCAGCCGCGAGCTCACCGAGTTCGCCATCCGAACCGGCTGAACTTGCCAAGACTCGCCGGCAGATCATCGACTGATCCGCGTGTCTACGTAAGCTCAGACCCTTCAGCGTCGGGTTGACTGCCCAGGACGAGTAACTCGATCACAAGACGGAAGAACTGGGCCACGCGCGGAATCTCGCGGTGGTCCGAATAGACACGCTCACACCTGCACGAAATCGCAGGTCGCCGCTCCAGGTCAATTTCCGGTCATCTGCACGTCGGAGAAGCTTTGCGCCCGGTGGGATGAATGCCGTCTCCTCGGTCGAGCGTGGGCGCGCCGCGTCGAAGGTCGGGTCCCAACAAGAGCTGAGATTGTCGGTTGAAGAACCGGCGCGGCCTGTTGGTGATCATGAATTCGTCGCCGAGCGCCTCGATCCGACGTTGGAGCCGCTTTCGCCGGCAAGTGCTCGAGGAATGTGCGTCGTGCGCTGACGAATTCATCCGACAGGGGTGACGTCACGACACGAAAACACAATAAGGCTATGAAACCTCGTGATCGGCGCGCCGCGTCCCGACCGCTACAGCCTGCAGCCGAAGGGACGAAGCGCGTCTTCCGCATCGATATCTGACCTGAGGTAGAGCCCCATGACGAACCTGGTCGCGGAACGAACGACGAATGCTGAGGTGGTCCATGAGACCCGGACGTCCCTCAGCGATTACACACAAAAGGATATCGGGCGCGACCGCTCGACGGGTGGCCGCCGGGCCGTGGTAGGCGCCGACGTCAACGCCGCGATGGTAGGACTACGCCGCGCTGGCTATGGATTGCTCCTCCTTGCGATACTCCTCGACGGTGTCGCCGACCCGTTCGCTCGCTTGCGGGGATACGCGACGAGGCTCAGCGACCGAGTGCTCGACGGCGAGCTCGGCCCGTCCACGTTCTCGCTCGTCGACATCGCCACCGCGGTTCTCGACGCAACGAGCCCAACCTCCGCGAAACGCTAGGAAGTTGGTTCGGTCACGGCGGAACACATGCTTTGTGGCAAGCAGAAAGTCGAGACGCACTGGGTGCGCTTGCATTTGCTCACAAAGGTCGTGATCGGGGCTTCGCCTTGCCGCATGTCCCGAACGGTTCGGAAATAGCTTTCCCGCGCCCTTCAACAGACCTCAACAAGTCGCGTCGTCGGGTTGGGCGAAGTGCTCCACGCTTACGTCCCTGTTTTTGTGGTGCGCCAGGGCAGGCGACCTTCTATTTCGACATCGAGCGAGAAGCTGAGGAAGGTCCGTATTAACACGATGAGCGCGAGTGCGGCGACGCTCTGGAAGGACGGGTCGACCGCCACGGTGCGGATCAAGTCGGCCGCGACGAGGATCTCCAGACCGAGCAAGATGCCCCGGCCGAGAAAGCCCCGTAGCCGTTGGTAGGTGTCGCCGCGCCGTTGCCGTACGAGATCGTTGGCCGCGCGAACGAATGCGACGAGCACGCCGACGCTCAAGACCGCGACACCTACGGCCTCGAACGCGTCCGCGACGTCGTTCGCGTGTGTCTCGAAGGTCCCGAGCACGGTTATCTTCGCGATTCTGACGGCAACGCGCCGCGAGAGCCTGCCGCCGTATGTCCGGCATCGAAGCTCGCGACCCTCATGATCTTCTCCGTGTTTGGAACTCGCGCGCGCAAATGCAACCGCTAGTCGCGGTGGTGACTTCTCCTCCGACCGTGGTCATGAGCCCGGGAGCGCCATCGTCGATCGAGACCGTCGAGGTGTCCGCCGCGCTGGCGGACAGCGGCGTGGCGGCTGACGCAGTGACCTTCCGACCTTTGGAGCGCCCGACCAACAACGCTGGCGGCGCCGTCGGCGCACAGAGGGCGTCCCCAGTCGGCGACCTCGGGTGATGACGCCTGAACTCAGAAACGCAACTCCATTCTGGCCCGCGTGACGACCACCGGGATTTGCATCGAGACCGCTTCGTGGTCGCTGCCTGATGCATCAACCATTGCCCCTGAGGCGGCGCCCGTCATCACCCGCCAAGGGTGAGCAGCACGACTTTCACCGTCTCCAGTCCGTCCGACATCCGCTGACAATGGCTGATGCACCCTTGAGAGCCCGTTGGACGCGAGTGCAAGCGAAACTCGCTCGGCTCCGCAGCGCGATCGCGGCGTGGGCGGTCTGGACGATGCTCACGAACGCCGGCAGCGAGCCCGCTGCGTCGTCAGACGCCGCGAACGACATTCTGCGCGCCCGTCCGGCCAAGTGATGGCGATCTGTGAATTCTTCAGGAAACGCCACCGTCACGCCATGCCGCTGCTGCCTCTCGTTGTTCATCGAACGCCACCGACGTCGCATGCGCCTCGACGGTGTCACGAGCCGACGGGCGGACCGCACGCACTGGACGTCAGGCTGACTGCTGGCCCACGTGCCTGATGCCGGTGCGGCGACCGCCCGACGGCATCGCTGTCGTCGCCACCGAATGGGAAGGTTCGCGACTCCTTTGTCTCCTCGTCCCACTCATTCTTGACACCGACAACCGAAGGAGTCTGCAGCCGCCACATGGGCCCGCCGGACAGTTCATGCAACGAGGCACGACCGGCGCAAGGCGGTGGGAGAGGCGCAGTTTCGGGAGATGTCGAAGCCGCGCGCTCCGATGGTCGAGTCGAGGCACCCCCCATTTCGGAGTTGTGATGTTGGCCTTTTCACTCGGCAAGGGTGATGCCCCTCCGCGCGTGCGCAAATACGGTTCACCCGGGCGCGTTTGAGCTACGAGTTTCCGAACGGGTGAGTCGTCGTGGTACCGAGCTGCTCTCATTTCTTCGAGCCCTCGTACTCCAGATCAGCCGAAGTCCCGTCGGAATCGGCCGACTCATAGTGGTTCGCCGCGTGATCGGCCTTGTGGTCGCGGCGGTTGGCCTTTTTTTCGTGTGGCCGGCGCTCGTGAAGGTGTTCGCTTCGTTCGACGAGCTATCGACCATCCGCCCAGGCTGGTTCGTCGCGATGGCTGGCCTCGAGCTGGCCAGCTTCGTGTCCGTGTGGCTACTGATCGGATTGTCGACGTCGAGCTCCCACTGGATGCTCATCGCAACCTCGCAACTGGTCGGCAACGCGGTGAGCTCGATCGTCCCTGGCGGCGCAGTGGCGGGCGGCCCATTCCAGTTCTCATACATGGTGCGGGCCGGCGAAGATCCCGCGCGTACCGCGTCGGGGCTGACGGCCGCGTCACTCCTCACGATCACGACGTTGTTTGGGCTCGCGGCGCTCTGCGTTCCGATCATGTTTCAGCTCGAGCACATCGATCCGCGCCTCGAACGCGCCGGGTGGCTCGGGCTCGGCGCCTTCGTCGTCCTGCTGTGCGTAGGAGCGGCGGCGCTCGCGCTCGATCGGCCGCTCCGCGCCGTTGGGCGCGCGCTGCAATGGCTTCTCAACCGTTCCCCGCGTCGGAGATCTCCGGTTGCGGACATGGAAGAGCGCATGATCGAGCAACGCGACCGTGTTCGAGACGCCCTCGGATCACGCTGGCCCTGGGCGTTGGTCGCGGTCGTCTGCAAATGGGCGTTCGACTACTTCGCGCTCGTGGCCGCCATCGCTGCGAGTGGTACGAGAGTTCAAACCGTCCCTGTGCTCCTCGCATACGTCGCCGCCAGCGTGCTCGCCATGATCCCGATAACGCCGGGCGGCCTCGGATTCGTCGAGGCTGGGCTCGCGGCGACACTCGTGTGGGCAGGTCTCGCGTGGCGAACGCCACGCTCGCCACGCTCGCCTACCGGCTCGCGTCGTATTGGCTGCCCCTCGTGCGTGGCATAACCGCAGCAATAGTGTACCGCGCAAAGTACCCAAAGGCCGATGAGAGCCGCGATACAAGCGTCACGGCGCCTCGCACGACGATGCGATCTTGACCGACCTTCCGTCCAACGCCAGACGGCCACGCGTCGAACGGCGTCGCGACGCGGCGGCGCTTCGAAATACACCATCGTTGATCGTGTTGCGCGGCGCGGTCGAAAAGGGGTCGCCAGACGTGATTCCCAACGGACCGTCACCGGCGTGGCCGTGCCGAGAGCAGGCCGGTCGTTTCGGGAGTCTCGAAATCACCCCGGGCGCGTGTGCCGACCCGCGGTTCGTCCGTCCAGCATCGACGAACACTCGCGACGACTCGAAGCTCGCGAGAACGGATCGATCCTTGCCAGGGCGAGATGTGCCGGCCGCGGGTCGCGGTGCGGCGCGGGCTCGCGTCGTGCGTTACCCGCGCCGCACTCTCTCTGCCGCACGGGGGATACAGCAGAAAGTGCGAGTTACATTGGCCGCTGGCCTGATTCCTCAGCGCGCGAATCTTCCGATCCGACGAAGTCGTGCTCGCTCGTGATTTCCGAAGTTCCGGGGCTCACCACTCGGCCTTTCCCGTTCTGCACATCGAGTGCTCGCGCGTCGTGCGGTTCTTGACCCGATCTGGAGGCGTGCCGGGCCTAGGGCCTGTCCGAATGGCGGCCCGCTCGCGCCTCATGGCCGGGCACGCGCGACCGCGCAGGAAACTACAAGCCGGGACTCGAGTGCATGAGCCCGCCATCGACGAAGATGGTCGTCGCCGCCAGGTAGCTCGCACTGTCGCTGGACACGAATTCGACAACGCTTGCGATCTCATGCGGATCCGCCATCCGCCCGAGCGGGATCGCTGCGTCGAGAGTCTTCATTTTCTGAGGGTCGTTCATCGTCGAGAGGTTGATGGGTGTCGCGACCGCGCCGGGACCGATCCCGATTACGAGGATGCCGTATTGCGCGAGTTCGACCCCGGCGGTGCGTGTGAGCATCCGCATTCCGCCCTTCGACACACAGTAGGCGGTGTTATTCGGCATCGGCCAGTCCTCGTGGACTGAGGTGATATTGATGATACGACCGCCGCCGCCTTGTGCGATCATTTGCTTCGCCGCGAGCTGAGTGCCGAAAAACGCGCTCCTCAAATTGATCGCCATCACCTTCTCGTACTGGGCCTCGGTGGTATCGAGGATCGAGGTGCGCGTTTCGACGCCTGCATTGTTCACCATGATGTCGACGCGGCCCAGCTTCCGAACCGTCGTATCGATCAACCGCCGGAGGTCGTCGACTTTGCTCACGTCGGCGTCGACGCCTATCGACTGGTCTCCGAGCGCGACGATGCGTTGTTCAAGTTCCTCGGTCGCGTCGGGGTCTGCGACGTAATCGATCGCGACGCTGGCGCCTTTTTCGGCGAGCGCGAGAGCGATCGCCTTGCCGATGCCGCTGTTGCCGCCGGTGACGATGGCGACCTTGCCGTTGACGCTCATGCGATTGCTCCTTGTGGGCTCGAGTGTTGCTGCGGGAGGTGACTGGCTGGTCGGGGATGGAGGGTCGAGGGGCCGGGCCTGCGCCGCGTAATGACGAACGCGACCAGACCCATGCCGGCTGCGATGAAAGCCGTGAAGGCGTACAAGGTTGAGAGGTGAATACCCGCCGTTTGGATCGGTCCTGCGCCGAAAGCAGCGACGCCGTAGCCGAGTTGGTAGAACGCAATGATGAAGCCGGCCACTGCGGTCGACATCACGACGAGTTCCTCTTGGCCGAAGCTGATCGTGAGCGGAAGCAGCGCCGAACAGCCGAGGCCAGCGATGCCGAACGCGAGGATCCCGAAAACGGCGTTGCCGCGCGGGAGCTGCCAGATCGTCACGAAGGCGGCGGCGAGCACGAAGGGCAAGAGGTGGTAGGTGCGTCGGGTCGCGAAGCGGCGTTGGATGCCGGCGAAGCCAACGCGGCCGATCGTGACGAACGCCCAGAACGCGGTGAGCGCCAGCGCCGCCATTGTCGTCGATGCGCCGAGGTTCTTCATGTCGAGTGACGCCCAGTTCCCGTTCATCGTCTCGCACACGCCGTAACACAACGCGAACGCGGCGTAGATCCACAAGCGACCGGGGATTCGCGTTCGCGGCCGGTTTGCCGCCATGGGCTGGTCGACGACCAGCGGCGCGTGTTGGCTCACCGCGATGAGTGCGAGCAAGCAGAGCGCCGTTAAGAGAGGCAGACCCCACCAGAAACCGAGCCCGACGAAGACCGCGACGAAAACCGGCGCGAGCGCGGTCCCGAGGCCGAGCAGCCCGTTCAACACGAGCACAGACGAATCGACCTTGTCGGGGTGGAAGGCCGCGCTGAACGTGTTCAGCGCAGGTACTGTGAACCCGAAACCGACGCCCAGGCTCGCAGTCGCGACGAGCAGCACCACGTACGCGAGCATTCGCTGTCCCATGACTGCGCTACTCAGTACCAAGAGCGTCATTGCGAGGAGGTTGGCACCAAGGCCGAAGAGATAGACGGGCCGTGGGCCGACGCGCGCGGCCCGGCGGGCTCCGAGCAGCGACGATCCAATCGCGGTGGTGGCCTGCGGGATGAACATCGCACCGTACGCGGTGCCCGTTAGCTTGTAGCCGCTCGGGCTCGTGAAGATCGCGCTCGCGGCCGGGAACGTGACGAGCGCGACGCCCTGAACGACGGCGGCGACTGCGACGACACGGACTTCGGCTCGTGACGCCACTACTGCATGCGTTCGAGCAGATGCTCGCCGACGCGAATCCCGTTCGCCATCGCGGTGAGTGCGGGATTCACTGCGCCGATGCTCGGAAAGAAGCTTGTGTCAGCCACGTAGAGGTTGTCGAGCTCGTGGGCCTTGCAGTTCTCGTCGAGCGCAGACGACGTTGGGTCACTTCCGAATCGCACGGTACCGGCCTGATGAGCGCAGCCCGCGACCGGGATGTTCATCTGCATGTAGAAGTTTTTGTCGAGGACGTGGTGGTCTGCCATCCCTACATGGTTCAGGATCTTCTTGAGTTCGTGATACAGACGGGCCGCTTCGTCGTCGTTGGTCGAGGTGTACACAAGCTTGACGTTTGCATCCTTGTCGAGCGTTACCCGGTTCTCGGGCACTGGCAGGTCTTCCGTCGTCAACCAGAAGTCGACCGCGTGTTGGGCGACCTCGTCGAGGCTCCAATGCGGCGCAAGCATCGTCAACTTTGGCTCTTCGCCCTTCATTGCCGCGGCGTTGGACTTGCCGACCATCTGAATGTTGCCGATCGGCCAGTCGTATCCCACGGCCCCGAGGTAGAGGTCGTTCAGTCCCAGAGTCTTCTGAAAGACCGTGTCGTTGAGTTCCTTCGACAGGGCGACGACCGCCTTGCTGTTGTGGTACATGAAATTTCGGCCAACCTGGTCGGAGCCGTTGGCGAGACCGTTCGGGTGCTTGTCATTGGCAGAGCGCAGCAGCAGCTTGGCGCTGTTCACGGCGCCGGCCGACACCACAACGACGTCAGCCGCGTAAGCCTCGCGGTTGCCGCCGCGCTCGACCACGACGCTGCTCACGCTGGTTCCGGCCGGGTTGGTCTCGAGCTGTACGACCTCCGCGTTCACGAGCAACGTCACGTTCGGATGACTCAGCGCCGGTCGCACCGCGATCGTTTCCGCGTCGGACTTCGCGTGCACCAGACACGGGTAGCCATCACACCAGGTGCAACGGATGCAGGCGCTTTTCGCTCGGTCCGCCTCGTCGAGCAAGATGCCGCACGGCGCGGTGAACGGGTGATAGCCGCCCGCCGAAAGGTTCTCTACCAACTCCTGAATTCGTGGTTCGTGTGACACCGCGGGCCATGGGTACTGCTTCGACCAGTGGCCCTCAGTCGGGTCGTCGCCGTGGTTGCCGTGCACCTGATAGAGCCACTCCGCCTTCGTGTAGAACGGCTCGAAGTCGTCGTAGGACACGGGCCAAGCTGGCGATACGCCGTCCACGTGCTTGAGGTCGCCGAAGTCTGCGGGGCGCAGCCGGTACAACGCCGCTCCGTAGAGCTTCGTCGCGCCGCCGACGAAGTAGTGCACCTGCGGCTGGAATGGTGCACCGTCGGCGTCGTACCAGGTATCGGGGGAGATATAGCGCCCGTCGATGAACACCGGGGCCGGCTCCCAGTTCTCCATTTCGCGGGGTAGGTAGTCGCCTCGTTCGAGCAACAGGATGCGTTTCCCCGACGGCGCAAGCGTGTGCGCGAGCGTGCCGCCGCCTGCGCCGCTACCAATGATGATGACGTCGTACCGTTCGGGCATGCGGGTCCTCCATCGGACCGAGGGGGTACGACCAGTATCGAGATGGGCGCTGACGTCTGCAACCCTGCGTTGCAGATCGGCTAGAGGAATCATCCGTCGCGGGTGATGTTTGACGTCGCAGCCGGAACGACTATCGCGGCGTCGGTTTCGTCAGTTGGGGACAGGGCACACGGCATGAGCGGATTCCCGCCGATCGCTGAGTATGCATCAGTCTCTGACTGCGCCGGGGACTGTCTGGTTGCATCGAACGGTGTTTGGCTCGGCCGCGCGAGAGCGGCGGGTCATTCTGAACGCCTGCAGAAAGGTTCTGCGGTCATTCGACGGGTAGATGTGATCGACCGCCGCGCAGTCGGAGACGTGATCCGATGAAAGGAAGGTTGCGTCGTTTCGGAGCGCGTATACGAAGCCGCGGTCCGGCGAGCGGTTCCCCCGTCCACCGCGTCGTCGTCGTCGGGGGCGGTTTCGGTGGACTTCCTGCCTGTCGGTTCCTCGCGCACCTGCCGGTCGAAGTCACGCTCATCGACCGGCGCAATCATCATCTGTTCCAGCCGCTGCTCTATCAGGTCGCGACCGGCGTGCTGTCACCCGGTCAGATCGCGCCTGCGTTACGCCATATCCTGCGCGCGGCCAAGAACGTGCGCGTCGAGTTGGCGGAAGTGACTGGCTTCGACCTGGACCGGCGTGTTGTGCAGGCTCGGCGGCCCACGGGCGACACGACCGATGTGCCGTACGACAGTCTCATCGTCGCGGCGGGCGCCGGCCAGGACTATTTCGGGCACGACGAGTTCGCGCTCTACGCGCCTGGAATGAAGACGATCGATGACGCGTTGGAGCTCCGGCGGCGGATCTTCGGCGCATTCGAGATGGCCGAGACTGCGGGCGATCCCGTCGAGCGGGAGCAATGGTTGACTGTCGTCGTGGTCGGCGCTGGGCCGACGGGTGTCGAGATCGCCGGACAGGTTCGCGAGCTCGCGACACGTTCGCTGAAGCGCGAGTTCCGTAACTTCGACCCGTCGACGGTTCGTGTGTTGCTGCTTGACGGTGGAGCCGAGCCGTTGGCGACCTTCGGTCATAACTTGTCGGAGAAAGCCCGCGAGGCGCTCGAGGGTTTGGGCGTCGAGTTGATGATGGGCACGCTGGTGACCGGCGCCGATGCCGGCGGGGTCAACGTCGTGACCGACAGTGGGACCGAGCGCATCGCGGCCCACACTGTGGTGTGGGCCGCGGGCGTGCACGCGTCGCCACTCGCGGCACAGCTGGCCGACGCGACGGGCGCGGCCCTCGATCGCGGCGGCCGGATCGCGGCGCTACCCGACCTGACGCTCCCTGGACACCCTGAGGTGTTCGCGGTGGGCGACATGGTGACACTCGACAAGCTCCCCGGAGTTGCCGAGGTTGCCATGCAAGGGGGCCTGCACGCGGCGAACACCATCATGCGACGATTGCGCGGCGAGTCCGAGACCAAACGCTTCCGGTATCGCGATGTGGGGAGCGTCGCCGCGATCGGTCGCTGGCGCGCGATCTGCAGTGTGCGTCGCGTACGTCTGAGCGGCCTCCCGGCGTGGGTCGTTTGGCTGTTCGTGCACCTCGGTTTCCTCAACGGATTCGCAAACCGGTTCTCGACGACATGGGCTTGGGGCCGATCGATGGTTGGTCGCACGCGTCCGGAACGAGTGTTCAGCGTCGCGCACACCGGCGGTGACCTCAGCGCGCCCGGCTCGGTGCGCGAGGCGATTCAGCCCAATCCATTCCCGGCGATGACGTCTCATACGTCGGCGCCTACGCGACAGGAGTGACGATGCCAGCTACCAAACAGACCGGTGAACCCTCGACACAAGGCTTCTTCGATGAACTCGGAGCGCAGCACCAACCGCTGCTCGCGAAGACGACCGGCACGTTGCGCTTCGATGTTACTGAAAGCGACAACCTTGAGTGTTGGCACATCACGATCACGAACGGGGACGTTGTCGTTTCGCGCGAGGTCGCGGATGCCGACACGATCATTCGGTTGGAAAAGTCGTTGTTCGACGAGATTGTTTGCGGTCGGGCGAACGCGATGGCTGCGGGGCTCCGCGGTGAACTGGCTCTCGAGGGCAGCCCAGAGCTGGTCATGCGGTTTCAGCGGTTGTTTCCCGCACTAGTGGCAGGGAGAACGTCATGAGCGATGGTGTGGTCAAGATTCTTGAAGGCAATACGTTCGTCGTCAGCGACGATCGCGGCGACATCGAAGCGTCGATGAGCGACCCGACCGGGTTGTTCTCGTTCGATACCCGCTTCTTGTCGCGCTGGGTGCTGAGCATCGACGGCGAGCGACTCAATGCGTTGTCGACCGACGATCTGCAGTACTTCGAGACGCGGTTCTTCCTTGTTCCTGGGACCGGTACCGTGTATGTCGACTCCCAGATGTCGGTGATTCGGCAACGGGCGGTGGGTGATGGCTTCTTCGAGTCTCTGACGATCCTGAACCACCAGGACAAAGCAGTCGACGCGACCGTGCGGGTCGACGCGGATTGCGACTTCGCCGACCTGTTCGAGGTGAAGGACGCGCTCGAGAAGAAAGGCAAGTACTACACCAGCGTCGACAACGGTCGGCTGTTGCTCGGTTATGAGCGGGGACCGTTCAAGCGCGAGACGCTGATCAGCGCCTCGGAGCCCGCGCAGATCGACGAGCACGGCCTCACGTTCGCCGTCACGATTGAGCCACACGGTCGGTGGTCGACCGACCTGGAGGTCGTGACCGCGCTGCTGGGCTTCGGTGATGAGCGTGCTCGAACGAAGTACGGCCGAGGCTCACGTCACGCCAAGCCGAACATGGAGCGCGACCTCGAGAAGTGGATCGCCGACGCGCCAGCTCTCGAGTGCGACTGGGACTCGATGAAGACGACGTACCGACGCAGCTTGGTCGACCTCGCCGCGCTGCGATTCTCGCCGCTCACTGCCAGCGGCCGGAGTCTGCCAGCGGCCGGACTGCCGTGGTTCATGACCATGTTCGGCCGCGACAGCATCTTTACGAGTCTGCAGTCCTTGCCGTTCGCGCCCGAACTCGCGGCGACGACGCTACGCGAGTTGGGGGAGCGTCAGGGGAGCCGGACGGACGACTTTCGCGACGAAGACCCCGGTCGGATCCTGCACGAGATGCGTTACGGCGAGATGACTGCATTCGAGGAGCGCCCACACTCCCCGTATTTCGGGTGCGCCGACGCCACACCGCTGTACGTGGTGCTGCTCGACGAATACGAACGCTGGACCGGCGACACCAAGCTCGTACGCGATCTGGAGTACGAGGCCCGGGCCGCGCTGAACTGGATCGACCAGTATGCAGATCTTATGGGCAATGGTTACATCTCGTACCAGCGCCGCAACGAGGACACCGGCCTCGAGAACCAGTGTTGGAAGGACTCCTGGGACTCGATCTCTTACCGCGACGGCCGACTGCCGGGCTTCCCGCGCGCGACGTGCGAGCTCCAGGGCTACGCGTACGACGCGAAGGTACGTGGCGCGCGTCTTGCGCGCTTGGTGTGGAACGATCCCGCGTTCGCCGAGAAGTTGGAAAAGGAAGCGGCCGCGCTGAAGCGGCGTTTCAACCGAGACTATTGGGTCGAAGACGGTGAATACTTCGCACTCGCGCTCGACAGCGAGGGCAAACAGGTCGATGCGCTGGCGTCGAATAACGGGCACCTGCTTTGGAGTGGCATCGTCGATAAGTCGAAGGCGAAGGCGGTGGCGCGGCACCTCATGGGCCCGCGCCTTTTCTCCGGCTGGGGGGTCCGTACGCTCGCAGAAGGCGAGCAGCGATTCAACCCAATCGGTTACCACGTTGGAACCGTGTGGCCGTTCGACAACTCGTTCATCGCGTGGGGTTTGCGTCGGTACGGCTTCAAGGATGAGGCGGCGACGATCGCGGCAGGGATCCTCGACGCCGCGACGTTCTTCGAGGGGCGGCTCCCGGAGGCGTTCGGTGGCTACGAGCGCACGCAGACGAAGTATCCCGTTCAATACCCGACGTCGTGCAGCCCCCAGGCCTGGTCGACCGGTGCGCCGCTGTTGCTATTGCGGACGATGCTCGGCCTCGAGCCGATCGGCGAGTACCTCGCCGTCGATCCGGCACTACCCCAACAGATTGGCCACCTCGAACTGCTCGACATCCCGGGTCGCTGGGGTCATATGGATGCCTTCGGTCGCGGCCGGGTCGACGTCGCCAAGCGAACCACCAGACGGAAAGGGTAAGCGAGTTTCGACGTGATGCTCGCTTTGGTTGCCGGCGATCCGGTTCTATGGGCGCGGTCGCAGATGGCGATCACGCTCGGCGCGCACATCATTCTCGTGCCGCTCGGAGTGTCGTGGGCGTTCATGGCGATGATCGCGAACTGGCGAGCGATCAAGCGCAACGACGCTGACGCGTTGTTACTTGCGCAACGTTGGTCCAAATATATGGCGGTCACCTTCGCGGTGGGTGCCGTGACCGGAACGGTGCTGACCTTCGAGTTCGGCCTGCTGTGGCCGACCTTCATGGGTCGCTTCGGCGCTGCGTTTGGTATCCCGTTCACCATCGAGGGTCTGTTCTTCTTCGTAGAGGCGATCTTCATCGCGATTTACATCTACGGATGGAAGCGCATGAAGCCCTGGCCGCACTTCTGGGTCGTCGTGCCGATCATTATCTCCGGCATCGGCGGAACGGTCTCGGTGGTAGCAGCGAACGCGTGGATGAACGCGCCTGGCGGTTTCACGTTGAACTCTGCCGGCAAAGTCACGAACGTGCAACCGTTGAGTGTGATCTTCAACTCGGCGATGCCCTACGAAGCGCTCCATATGCTCGTGGCCGCGTACCTCGTGGGCGGCTTCTTGATCGCGTCGGTGTATGCCGTGGGCATGCTGCGTGGACGCCGCGACCGGTATCACCGTCTCGGTTTCCTGATCCCGTTCACGGTCGCGGCTATCGCAACGCCGATGCAGATGGTGGTCGGAGACACGCTGGCCCGTTACGTGTACAGCAACGAGCCGACGAAGTTCGCCGCGATCGAGTTGGTACCCAAGACGAGCAGCGACGTTCCCGAGACGTTGCTCGGCCACCTCAACTCGAACGGCACCGTCACCGGTGGAATCAAGATCCCGGGATTCGCATCATGGCTCTCGGATCCGAGCACCGGAAAGAGCACCGTGGTACAGGGGCTCAACGCGTTCCCGACCAACTCCGAGCCGACTCTCAGCGAGGTCAATGCCGTCCACTTGGCATGGGATGTGATGGTCGGAATCGGAACGTTGCTTGCGTTGCTTTCAGCGTGGTATGCGCTTTCATGGCTGTTCCGCCGCAAGATGCCGCCGTCGAAATTGTTCTTGTGGATCGCGTCCGGCGCGGGAGCCGCGTCGATAGTGGCGCTCGAGTCCGGATGGGTGGTCACTGAGGTTGGCCGCCAACCATGGATCGTGCATAACTACCTGAAGGTCCAGGATGCGTCCACGACGAATGGAGGGGTATGGATCACGTTCGTCGTGGTCAGCGCGCTGTACCTCGCCGTGGGTACGACGTTGATCATCGCGCTCCGACGGATGAGCCGGAACTTTCGTGAACAGCATGACCTCGACGACAGCGACGTGCCCTACGGACCGCGCCCACTCTCACTGCCTTACGAAGAGGAACACGGAAGATCCCAGGTACCGGTCCCGTGAGTACAACAGTCGCGTGCGTGCTGTTCTTCGGCGTGATTGCCTACGCGCTTTTCGCTGGCGCCGACTTCGGTGCCGGTTTTTGGGATCTCGTCGCGGGTGGCGCAGAACGCGGCGCGAAGCCGCGTGCGATGGTGGATCACTCAATCGGACCTGTCTGGGAAGCCAATCACGTCTGGCTGATCTTCTGCTTGGTAGTGCTCTGGACTGCGTTCTCCGAGGCGTTCGCCTCGATCATGCTCACGCTGTTCGTGCCGCTCACCCTCGCCGCGCTGGGCATTGTGCTGCGCGGGTCCAGCTTCGCGTTCCGCAAGACCGTCTTTGTGACGCGCCAGCGTCGCTTCTACGGTGCGATTTTCGCCTCGTCTTCGGTGTTGGTGCCCTACTGCATTGGAGCCGTCGCAGGTGCGATCGCCTCGGGTCGCGTACCGGCGGGAGGTGTTGCCGACGACTGGTGGTCCAGTTGGTTCAATGCCGTAGCAGTCCTTGGCGGCATCATGGCGGTCGCGGTGTGTGCATACCTTGCCGCGGTATATCTCGTGACGGACGCCAGGCGTCTCGCTGACAACGATATGGCCGAGTACTTCCGCCGCAGAGCGGTCGGGGCCGCGGTGGTCGCGGGCGTGATTGCGTTCGGGAGCATTTTCATATTGCACTCCGACGCGGCCTACATCTTCCATGGGCTCACGTCGCGCGCATTGCCGTTCGTTATTCTCTCGGGTCTGTGCGGGCTCGGGTCGCTGTGGTCGCTGATCCGCGGGGACCTGCGCTTCGCGAGGCCACTCGCAATGGGTGCGGTCGCGGCGGTTGTCGTCAGCTGGGGCGTGGCGCAGTGGCCGTACATTCTGCCGACGAGCCTCAAGATCTCCGCGGCCGCGGCGCCCGATTCGACGCTCGAAACGGTGCTGATCGTGTTCGTGATTGCGGCGATCGTGATCCTCCCGTCGCTCGCGTTGCTCTACTACCTCGATCAGAAGAGCCTGCTAGCCGGTGAAGGCGCAGCTGAGAACTCGTCATCGGCCGTAGACGCGACACCCGCCCTGGACGTGAGTCATCGCACCGCGACGACCCCCCGGTGACCAAGAACGGGCAAACGACGCTGCGCACACGACCACAAGCCCCTCGCGCTTCACCCGCGATCACGACACCGAATCGGTGGATCCGGGTTTAGGAAAGGGGACCTCGTGCGTCCGACGAAGGTGCCGAGGCGGCTTCTGCTTGCGGTTCTGGCTGGTCGATCGCACCGCGTGCTGCACAGAGGGTAAGACGAAGTACGAGCCCAACAACGACGAGGTCGCAGACCATCTGCGCCGTGACAGTGAGGCGCGCGCGTCGGTCTTGGCGACGATGTCCCCGAAGCCGATCGTCGAGAACACGGTCACCGTGAAATAGAGCGCCGATACCCGATCCAATCGTTGGCCGAACGCGAGCAGAGATGACACACACATTGTGAGGTATGTCCACGCGAAGACGACGATGAACATCGAAATGAGCACGGCCAAGGCGACCGCGGCCCGGAGTATCGGTCGTCGGGAACGGATGATTGCCTGGGTCTCGAACGCGAGCGTCGCGGCGAAGAGCACGAGACCGATCGTGAGTCGCAGAACAACAAACGAACGGCGGTGGTGAATGATCGGTGCGACGAAGTTCACGAAGACGAGCAGCGCCGCCGCGAACGACGCTCGTAAGCCTGCGATGGCGTAACTGACGGCGCTCGATCTCCTTCGACGCGGCGGCGACCGCTACAGGACAACGTAACTGGGCTGTCACTGGCCCTCGTCCGCCTCCTCGGGTGACCCGTCGCTGATTCGGTCCGCCCATTGACAGAGCGTGAGGCGGTGACCCGCGCGGGCTGCTGTCGACGATGAGTGCTATGCCGAAACCGGCCACGCTCTGCTCCGTGCTCAGCGCGCCGTGCCCAGTGCCGATCGCGGATCATCCTGAGAGCGGATCGAGATCTCTCGCACGCACCGGTCGAAGTGTCGCTCGTCGTAAATTGGATCGCATGAGGGGGGCCGCCCTCGGTCGGTCCGGCAGGTCCTGAGCGCTGGAACCTCTGTCGGCGCGTCATCGGGGGACGCAATCACCTGCGACGGATGATGTAACTCATCGGCGGTGGTTTTACCGTCGGCCAGCGTGAGGTTCCTGAGGATCCCTCGCTGTTGGCGAGCATCCCGCCTGGGCCAGCCAACATCACGGCCCGCCGAAGCACGGTGTCGGCGGGCCGTGACGCGTCGGAAGAACTGCGGAAAACGGTTATGTTCGCCGATTCGACGATTGCATGGGGTCCAAACGGCTCCGACGATGCTCATTGCAATCAATCGAGCGGGCCGATCCCGCGTCGGACCTCGGTGCCGACGAAGCGCCGCTATCCGCTCGTCGAGCCCGGCCTCGAGGAGGTTCCGCAACCCGGGGAACCCTGCCACTCGATCACCGCTTCCGTGACGCCTTCCGAACGGATCTTCACGAGACACCGGTGCAGGAGCCGCGAAACGCCGATAGCAGTCTCGATGACGAGATGCGCCGCCGTCGCTGACGGGCACAGCGACCGCATCATTTCCTGGCTCGCGCGTGATCGGAGCCGCGGGCGCGTCGAGGTTGGCGTCAGCCTGGTGCCGGGTCGGGGATGGTTGCCGCGCCCGACGGCGTTGTCGTTGCGCCGTGATGGTCGGCGTCAGCGGTTTGCGAGCGGCCTTCCAAGGCGAGGGTGGCGAGATACGCGACGACCACACCGACGATGACGAGAGGAACTGCGGCCGGTCCGCTGCCGGCGGTCAAGACGCTCGCGATGACGATGGCTGAGAGCGGGAGCTTCAAGAACGCGACGAACATTGCTCCGATACCCACTGCGATGGCCGCAGTCGGCGGCATCCCAGGGAGATGCGACGCGGCGATCCCTCCGGCGGCGCCGAGAAAGATCGCGGGGAATGTCGGCCCGCCGCGGAAGCTGCCGAGGCTCAGGCTCCATGCGAGTCCCTTGCAGACAAACACGAGCGCGAGTGCTCCGAGAGACCATGTCCCCGCATGCGCGACGAGTCCGGAGAGGGCATCTTGGCCGGAGAACAGGACCTCACTCGTACCCTTGCTGGTGATGTGATCAAACACGATCGCGAGCAACGCCACGACCACGCCGACCATGGGGAGGATGACGAACGGTCGCTTGGGGGTCATCGTGGCGGTCCGGATCCCGAGCCGACGGATCGGGTACGTCACGGCTGCAGCAGCGAGGCCGATCGCGATGGTCCAACCGATTTCCGTGAAGCTCGGATGCGCGAGCGCGGAAAGGTGCAACGGCACGAGTGCATAGGCGGTGGTGCTGAGACCAGTCCAGTGGGCCATGCCGAGGAAGACGAGGGATCCGATTCCGGCGGCGATCAACCCGGGAATCAATATGAGTGGCAGGGTCGCGCCGCCTAAGCCGGTCGCTTCGATCACGAGGATTGCGGCGACGATCGGAGAACCGAAGATCACCGAAATCGCGGCGAACGCGCCTGCAGCCGACAACACGGTCAGTAGTTGTGGTCCCGCGTCGCGCTTGGCTTGCTTCGCCGCGAACACCGCCAATCCGCCTCCGAGCGCGATCAACGGAGCCTCGGGCCCCAACACGACGCCGAGCGCGAGCGTCGCGAACGCGGCGAGCGCAACACCGGGCATCATGTTGGGCTCGGTGCTGCCGAGGCGAAGCCCGAACGCGGGTACATGTCCGCCGTTTCCGGGCAGGCGCGAGATCGCGAACGCGGTCGGCACGCCTGCAAGTCCAAGCACCGGCAGTGGCCACCACCACGGAACCGAGTTGAAACCCAAACCGCTTGGCAGATCGGTGAACACGCCCACTTGTGTTTGATGGACGAGTTCCAAGAACCCCCACGATGCGAGCGATACGAGGACGCCGACGATCGCCGCGAACACCAAGATCACGACGAAGCTCTTGCTCCGAAGCACAGCCGTCGGATCGGGTGAGGGAGCCATGGCCTCAGCCAACGGAGATCGCCTCCAAGCCCACCGTCACGCGACGAACCATGCCCTTACGGCAACCAGGCGACGAGGTGTTCCTCGTGCCGCGTGCAACCCATGCGTCGACGAGCCCGACCGTGACGTAGGAACCGCAAGATCGCGACACTCGCACCGCACGGTCCGGGCGAGCGCAGGTCGCTGGCTGACGCGTCGTTTCGTGCACGCATACGTTGCAGTTCGGTGTTCGCTCGACCGTTCACGTTGTCGAGAGCCTTCGCCGAATCTGCGCGGCTGGGATCACCCGCCCGGGGTGATATCCCGTCACGGGTCGCTGGCTGGAATCGTCGAGAACGCAACGCGTCGGTGCGGGTGACGGAGGATCGTCCTCGCAGGCTGAACGAAGGGTCGCTGACGCTTTCTACGCTGTCGCTATGGAATCAGCCGGTAGCCGCCGCCCTCGATCTGGTACATCCAGTAGCGGCTACCGATGAGCTCGTGATGGGCATCGAACGAGACGGAGTTGCCGAGCAAGGTGGACGGGATCTTGAGATCGGGGAGGGTCTTGGCGACTCCTTCTCGTGTGGCTTGACCGTTCGCGCACGAGTCGAGGGCGGCCGTAGCCACGGTCTGCATCGCCACGTACGCAGTTGCAGCGAACGGCGCGAGGTCGCCGAAGATCTCGCTGTACATTCTGACGGTCGCGGCTCCGTCCGCCATCTTCGACACATCCGGAGCGTAGGTAGGTACGTACGCCCCGGGGACGTCGAAGTCGTTCAGGGAGAACATGGCATCACCTCCGACGATGATCGGAGCCTTGCCGGCCGCGTGGATTTGATCGACGAGGCGTTGGGCGTCAACCGGGTTCACGAGCGGCATCACGACGACATTTGTCGACGGCCCGATCTTGGCGACGACGTTCGCGTAGTTCGACTGCCCGACCGCGACCGAGATCCGGTCGAGTTTGATGTGGTCCCGCGAGAGGCTCTTGACGATGATTTGCACGATGTTGGTCGAGTAGATCTCGCGGTCGTCCACAACAAGGACTGTCTTCGGATGCAGCACCGACGTGAGCAATCCGACGATGGCGCCGGCTTGTTTGTCGTTATTCGCGACGACTCGGAAGAAAAGCTTGAGATGCCCGTCGGTGAGTGAATCTGCTGTGGCTGACGGCGAGACGTAGGCGAGGTCTGCAGCATCGAAGATCGGTCCGGCGATCTCGGTCACTGACGACGAGACAGGTCCGACGACTCCGACGACGGCCGGATTTCCGGCCAGGCGTTTTGCCTCCGCGCCCGCGATCTGGGTCTGGTCGTACACGTCGCTCGGCTCGATGGTGAACGACGAACCATGTTCGGCGTTGAAGGCGTCGAGCGCCACTCGCGCCCAGTTCATCTGGGCCGGTGCCGGTGAGCCCACCGCGCCTTCGGAGGCCATCACGGCGATCGTTCCCGTGCAAGACACCGCACTACTGGCCGTATCTGCGGCGCTCGCAGTCGGTTCGTTTGACCCACAACCGGCCAGTAGCGCCGCGCTGACCAGGGAGGCGCTGATCGCGAGGCCGAGCGCTCCGCCGCCTCTCACCAAAGCCCTACCAGTCCCACGGCGGCAACGATCAAGACCGCCACGCTGACGGCGAGAAGGATCGCCTGCGCGGAACGAGACTCGAGCGTCGCAGTCAGACCACCGGTGAGGAACGCGATCGCCAGCATCGCATCGAGCAGTTCGAGATCATGCGAACGGTGGATCTGTTCGTCGGCCGAGGTGAGTGTCGCGACCGACTCGTCGAGCGCATCACGTGCATCGATAATCATCCGAGGCGTTGTCCACTCGGGGTTCGCCGCCGCGAAGGGCGATGAAGGCCGAGAATCCGCAGGTTGGTGCAACCACCAATCGATGGCGCCGACGGTCGGGGGATCCATCACCCCGCGAGCATCGGCGGCGCCGTTCAGATCATGTTGGGAGACCGCGTCTTCGTAGGCGACGAAGAGACTTCGCTCGCTGATCGCAGCCTCGAACGCGTTCTGCTGCAGTGAATTCGCGTTGTTGTCCGCCTGTGTCGAGAGGGCGAACTCTCTTTGGGCTTCGCCCGAGTGCACTGCCGCTCTCCAGCCGATTGCACCAGCCACCATCGCGGCGACTCCGAGGAGGATCGCGAGCGCCACCGGCAGCCAAGCCGGACCCGACACGTGAGCGTCATGGACCCCATGTCCGTGCTGTTTATGCGATGTCATGGCGACCGAGCGTTACCTAGTTGACGGGTGACGAGTTCCTCACGTGCAGTCGCGTTTTCGGCATCGTCGTCGCAGATGGGCGAACATGGCTAACCCCGCAGCTCGCCGGGAAGCATGAGGGTCAGACGTGCCTGTGTCGTGCCCGACTCCTTCGGTGTTGCAACACGCGGCGGCGCTCACGCTCGGAGGCACCTCCCCAAACGCCGTGTTCAATGCGGTGTGTCAAGGCGAACTCAAGACACACGGCGCGAAGCCCACAGCCGGCGCATGTTTGTTGTGCGGCCGCGACACCGACGCCGTCGGACGGGAAGAAGGCTGTACTCATGCTTCGACACGGTGCGTCGCTCATCCAGGCGTACGGATCGGGACCTTTGTAGTCGATCATTTGCCGTCCTTCTCGGAGGCCACTCGATCTTCGATCGAATTGATGACCGCGGGCAGCCGATCGCGAAGACGTCATCCCGAATCGCCGCCGACACTTGTCTGCAGAGTGGGCTTGCCCTGGTGTCACTACCGCGAGTTCGCAGTCTGGACGATTCCCCGACCTCCGTAGCGAGCCAGCGCATAGAACACCATTACGGCAATTACGACGTAGGTAAGTGACCACACGGGATAGTAAGGCATCCACGCTATTGCGCTAATTGCCATGACGGTTGCCGCGAAGTACCCAACCCATCGAGCGAACTGGGATCCTACGAGAACTGTAAAACTCGAGATCAGCATGACGAAGCCGACGATCAGCCACGTCCACGCGTAGTTCCTCAGATTGGAGCCGAGGACGCCATTCTGAAGGCCCGCCGGCAGCGCGCCCTTATAGCTGAATGCCCAAATCGAGTCCACGATTCGCATGAATCCGGCAAGGCCGATAATTGTTCCCGCGAAGAGCAGCCAGCCGCCCCCTGCCTCTTCGCCTGCGTACGCTCTCGACCCCTCGGACTGCGTCTGGGCAACTTTGGGCTTCACGTTTGTCGTGGCCATGTGCTCTCCTGCTCGGTGTCAGGTGAAGTGCGTTCGAATCGAACTTAGATACGAGTCGCACGGGCTGCATCACCCTTTTCGGGTGTTCGGCGATCGGAGCGCCGCGGGTGAGCTTCGGCGCAAAGGTCGATCTGGGCACGACCGCCAACGTCGAAATGCTCATCAGGAGCCTTGGACCGGTTATCGCGAATCACCCGCTTCGGGGGACGAACGTCGTCAGGAGTTCGGCCACTGTGTGCAGAGTCGGCGACGTTAGGGTGCTAGCGGCCGTAGTCGTATCCAGAATCCGGACTGGCCAGCAGACCACTTCGACGTTCGACCGGCGGACTCTCCTCTCGCCCCGCCCGTGAGAGGAGACCGTGCGGTGCGGGTGCGCCACTGATTGGCGGACCCGCGCTGCATGTTCAATCGATAACAGGGGGGCTGATGCGAGGGCTTCGGACAGTTCGACGACTCCCTTGCGGGTGCGCAGCGTGAACGACAACCGGTCGACATCAGGTCGGAGCGACGAAGCCCTCTTGGGAGCGGCTGCGGAGCATCTCGAGCATCGCGTCGCTACATTCGAAGAGGCGATTGAAGACTTTCACGACTCTTCTCAGGAATGGCGCCGCTTGTTCTCGGAGCTGATCGGCACGTTCCTTTTGGTGCTCGTCGCGGCCGGCGGCGGGATGATGAGCCACGCCTTCCCGAACACGATCAGTCGCGAGGCTGCGGTCGTCGCGCCAGGCCTCATGGTGTTGGCGATCATCTTGTTCATGGGCTCGGTGTCTGGTGCGCACTTGAATCCGGTAGTCAGCATCGCCTTCGCGTTGCGGAAGGACTTCCCATGGGCGCGGGTCCCGGGTTACATCGGGGTCCAGCTCGCGGGTGCCGCGCTGGCGGCATGGTTTCTGCAAGCGGTCGTGCACGTATCTGCTTCGTACGGTTCGAACTACCCTGCCGCCCACTTCTCGAGCGCCGATGCGTTCTTCATGGAACTCGTGCTGACGTTCGGTCTCGTGAGCGTTATTCTCGGCACTGCATCAGGAGCCCAGAACCTCGGGGTCATCGGTGCGTTCGGTGTCGGTGCCTACATCGCGCTGGCGGGTTTGTGGGGAAGTCCCATCTCGGGCACGTCCATGAACCCGGCTCGCACGTTCGGGCCCGACCTTATCTCCGCCGACTTCCACTCCTACTGGGTGTACGTCGCGGGACCGCTCGCGGGCGCCATCGTCGCGGTCGGCACCGCGTTCGTCCTCAGAGGCTCGGGCGGCGGCCGAGCCGGCTCGGGTGCCGCGCAAGGCGGCCTCCACACCGAGGCTGCACGACCCGAGCAGCGCTGACCGCTCGACGTGATTGCTCGACACGCCTCCCGCGCGAAGTAGCGCTACAGATCTTCAGCACAACGGGCCTGGTCCACGCGCCACTTCGAAACCAAGCGGAGTGGTGGATCCTTTCATCGTGTCCGACTGCGCAGTGGTGCGCTCGCCGAATCGTGCGAACACCCACTGGACTGCCCCTGACGTCGCAGCGACACCGGTGGACGCGGCCACGGCGATAAACCAGCCGATGGGCCCGAGCGCGGCGGCGCCCGAAGAACTGGCTCAGCCCCGGTGTTTGGATCATGGCGAATAAGTGCGCCGGCACTGAGCGATCTTGCGCCGAGCGCCATCGGGCTGATGAAGTGCGGCGCGGGCGCGCCGATCCCAGGCTCACCCGCGCCGCACGATCTCCCCGGTCTTAGGGGGAGGTTCGGGGAGAGATGGGCGACTCGTAGTACAGCGGCACGTTCGACTCGAAGTCGCAAAAGACGTTGCCGGTCCGGCGCGCGAGCGGTCTTCCTGAGCGATAGACAACAATAAGTCTTCTGTCGCGTGCGACCACAACGCGAGATCGCCGGCGCGATAGAAATCGTGACCGCATGCCGTGTATGCGAATGCGTCGTGCACGCAGAGGCGGTAGAGGACGCGAGACTGACCATCTTCGGGTACGCCCCGGAGCAGCTCGGTGAGCGTCGGGGCCGCGCGGAGGCGTGACTGTGAACGCTCTTCAGCGGCGGCGGCAGCAGATTGGCGGCGGATCTGTCGCGGCGTCACTGCCGCTGTGCGCCTTCGCGCAAATTCCCCGTGCCGCGGATGGAAAACCAGACTTGCAGGGCATCTGGCAGGCGAGGAATACGGCTGCGGCCGGTCTGGAGGATCACAGCGCGTCGATGGGCATTCCCGCCGGTCGCGGCGTCATCGTGGACCCGCCGGAT
>JBKQIY010000057.1:0-45093 GCA_052148155.1 Acidimicrobiia bacterium
CGCCCGGTGGCGGTCACTACAGGGACCATATCGTCACCGCGATGACGAGGGTGCACGCCACCTGCACTGCGAGCCATGTGCGAGTCGACCGCAGCGCGCGCGGACCGACTGCGAGCGCCGATGTGGCGAGCACGGCCCACGGCACGAACGGGACCCAGATTCGTTCGACCTCACCTTTGGACATGCCGCTGAGATCGGCAAGCGCGACAACCGCGAGGACACCTCCGACGAGCAACCATGCTTGTCGGTCGCGAAGTCGTGTCAAGGCGACCGCAACCGCGGGACCGGTCGCGATCGCGAGAACTGCGAGATCGGCGATCAAAAAGTACGAGTAGGGACGCTGGCTTGCGGCGCCGATCCAGTACTCGTGGCGCGTCGCCGCGAATCCCGCGAACCACGAGAAGCCCGTGGCTGCGAACCCAACGAAGAACGGAATGATGCCAACCGCCGCGACGAGCAGCGGGCGGAACCGCCGCCGTGCCCAGCACACCGCGATCGGTAACAGCGCGATCAACGCAAGGCCGTACGACAAGAACAGGGTGAGTCCGAACAGCAGACCGCCGGCGAGGGCGTACAGGTCGGCGCGTCGTCCACCGCGGCTGCTGGCCAGGACGATCAACATGACCGCGGTCGCGGAGACGCCTGCGAAGAATGCGTCGGCGGTCTGCCACCAGAGCACGGCGGGCACGAGCGCAAGAAACGCTGCGGCACCGCGCGCCGCGTCCTCGCCGGCGACGTCTCGGTACGCAACCAGCGCCGCAGACCCTGCGGTGACGCCACCCCCGATCGTGAGCGCGGCGTTCCAGCCCGGCGTGGCGAAACCGACCCGTGACATGACCCACTCGATCACGACCATGGCCGGCGGGTGACCAATCGTGTTCTGGTTGTAGGTGGCGATCTTGTCGACGAACTGCGACAGGTACGTGTGGATCGAATGGATCCCCTGAGCGGTCTGCAGGTAGTCGAACCGTTGGACTGCGAACAGCGCGGTGAGCGCGTGTGGGCCGTCGACGTACGCCATCGCCACTGCCCACACCGTGCTCGCGATCGCCGTGCTCGCCAATACCGCACGCCACGACCATGTGCGCGCAGCTTGGGGGCCGTATCGGATGATCACGCCCGATACGACCACGGCGGGAACGACGCGCAGACTGACGTGCAGGTGCGAACGACTCCAAAACGGCGGCGTGCCCAAGAACAGGTCATGGTGGGTCAGGACCAGGATCCGTCCCCATACGAACGCGACGACGATCAGCGCGGACCACGCGATGAGGACGCGCCGGGTCGAGACGCGCGCCGGCGCGCGAAGGTCGAGCATCGGTTCTGACGGTACCGAGCCTCCGACGCGCGCCTTGGTCTGCGTCGAAAAAGTTTCGCGAATCGTAAGCACGTCTCCGGCCCGCGCACGCCGGCTGCTCGTTACGGTGCCCAGGATGCCGGATGTGATCCTGCCCGCCCTCGACGAGGCCCTCGCCATCCCCGGCGTGCTGGCCAGCCTGCCGCCCGGCTATCACGCGATCGTCGTCGACAACGGCTCCCAAGACGGTACAGCGGCGGTCGCCCGCGCCGCGGGCGCAGAAGTGATCGACGAACCGCGGCGGGGCTTCGGCGCGGCCTGTTTCGCCGGTCTGCGGGCGGCGACGAGTGACGTCGTGTGCTTCATGGACTGCGACGGCTCCTTCGACGGTGCCGACCTTGTACGCGTGGTTGCGCCAATCGACACCGATGTCGCCGATCTCGTGCTCGGCGCCCGTGACGCGGCCCGGGGCGCGTGGCCGTTCCATGCCCGCGTCGCCAACAAGTTTCTCGCAGCCGAGGTGCGCCGCCGCACCGACGTTCGGCTCCGCGATCTCGGCCCGATGCGAGCAGTACGCCGCGAACCGCTCCTCGAACTCGGCTTGGTCGACCGACGCTTCGGCTGGCCGCTCGAGATGGTCCTGCGCGCCGCCCGTTCTGAGTGGCGGATCACCGAAGTGCTCGTCGGATACGAACCGCGGGTCGGCCAGTCGAAGGTGACCGGAACGATTGGCGGCACCGCCCGCGCGGTGCGCGACATGGCCCGACTCCTGCGATGATGCCGACGACGCTGATCGTCATCGCGAAATCTCCCGTCCCGGGCCGTGTGAAAACACGTCTGTGTCCGCCCTGCCGCCCCGACCAGGCCGCCGCCCTCGCCGGGGCGGCGTTGGCCGACACGTTGGCGACCGTCGCCGCGACCCGCGCGACCGGCAGGGTGCTCGCGCTCGACGGCGCGCGCGGCCCGTGGATCCCGGACGGCTTCGTGATCGTGCCTCAGATCGGCGCCGGGCTCGACGAACGACTCGCGAACGCTTTCGCGGCTGTGTCCGGACCTGCCGTCCTTGTGGGCATGGACACCCCTCAAATCACGCCCGCGCTGTTGGAACACGCCGAGCGCAGACTCCACGAACCCGACATCGATGCCGTGCTCGGTCTCGCCGAGGACGGCGGATGGTGGGCCATTGGATTGCGTCGTGCGGATCCACGCGTCTTCGTCGGGGTACCGATGAGTACCCCGCAGACCGGACGAGCGCAACTCGACAGACTCGCTTCGCTCGGGCTCCGTACCGCGATACTGCCCACGTTACGCGACGTGGACACCTTCTCCGATGTGCTCGCAGTCGCGGCCGAGATCCCCGCGTCGCGCTTCGCGTCCGCGGTCGAACGCCTCGACGAACTCACCGAGGGCGTGGCCGGATGACCGCTACCGCGACTAGCCCAGTCCACGACGAACGCGTCGCGGCGCGGCTCGGTCTCGCCTTGGGTATCACGTTCACGGTCTGTTTCCTGACCGGCCTGTACTCGCATCTGGCGCAGCATCCGTCGTGGGGGTTCGAGCTCCCCGCCCGGCCCGTCGGCCTGTATCGCGTGACACAAGGCGTCCACGTCGCGACCGGCATCGCTTCGATACCGCTGCTGTTCGCGAAACTCTGGAGCGTCTACCCGCAGCTGTTTCAGTGGCCGCCCGTCAAGGGTGTCGCGCATGCGATCGAACGGCTCGCCATCTTTCCCCTCGTCGCCGGAAGCATCTTCTTGCTGTTCACCGGCCTTGCCAACATCAACTTGTGGTACCCGTGGCATTTCGACTTCCCGAGCATGCATTACCGCGCCGCGTGGATCACTGTCGGCGCGTTGATCATCCACATCGGCGCGAAATGGACGACGAGCCGACGCGCGCTGCGCCACGAGCCAGCCGAACCGGCGGGACGCGCCGACCCTGCCGCCCTCGACCGGCGGCGATTCCTGTACACGGCGTTCGGAGCGAGCGCCCTCGTCGTCTTGTTCAGTGTCGGTGAAACGTTCCGGCCGTTGGAACGGCTCGCGCTGTTGTCGCCGCGACGGCCCGATACCGGCACGCAAGGATTTCCGGTCAACGCAACCGCAAAAGAAGCACAGGTGATCACGCTCGCCCAGTCGCCCGACTACCGGCTCCAGGTCACCGGCAACGTCGCCCGGCCGCTGTCATTCACGCTCGACGAACTCCGGGCCCTTCCACAACACTCGGCCACGTTGCCGATCTCCTGCGTCGAAGGTTGGAGCGCCTCACGACGCTGGACCGGCATACGAGTGCGGGACCTGCTCGCGATGGCAGGCGCACCCGCACACGCAGCCGCGCAGGTCCTGTCTTTCCAGCCGGGTGGCAGCTACCGCAGCTCCGAGCTCAACCACTTCCAAGCTCACGACCCCGACACCCTGCTCGCACTGCAAGTCAACGGTGAAACTCTCGCGCTCGATCACGGCTACCCGTGCCGTCTGATCGCACCTGACCGCCCCGGCGTGCTCCAAACAAAGTGGATCAACCGCCTGGTCGTGCAATGAGCACCCCCACCCCGACCACAACACATGAGCGGCGCGGTCTGATCGCAGGGCTCGTGCTCGGAGTCCCGTTCATGGCCGTCGGCGTCGCGGACTTCGTCGCGAACTTCGACGGGCCCAGTTTCCGGAGCTTCTTACGGTTCTTCATCGGCGGCGCCCTCGTGCACGATCTGATCGTGGCGCCCGTCGCCGCACTCATCGGCGTGGCCGTCATCCGCCGCGTCCCCGCCCTTGCACGTGCCCCGTTGCGGGCCGCGCTGTTCGGCTCCGCGGTCGCAGTCGCGGTCGCGTGGCCGGAACTACGCAGCTACGGTCGGATGCGCACACCCGACAACAAGAGTGTCCAACCCCTCAACTACACCACGGCGGTCGCGACCGTCGTCGGCGTGGTCTGGATCATCAGCGCGCTATGGCTCGTCGTCATCATCGTCCGAGATCGCCGCAACGGCGACGGCCGTGCACGCCCCGAGCCTTCCCGACAGCACGGTCTCAGCTGACTCCCAGGCGCGTTTCGTACCCGTGGGTGTGAAGATCGAACCGGCCGGCGCCGGCGTTGCCGTCGAGGTACGCGACCTCGGTTTCGCCTACGACACGCCCAACGGTCCGCTCGTCGTGCTCGACCACGTGTCGTTCGACGTACCAGCCGGCGCCGTCGTTGCGATCAGAGGACGGTCCGGGTCTGGGAAGACCACCCTGCTCTCACTCCTCGGCGGCCTCGACCAGATCGACGACGGGAGCGTGACCGTCGGCGAACACGATCTTGGCCGACTCACGCGCAACGAGATTGCCGCCTACCGCCGAGACGTGGTCGGCTTCGTGTTTCAAGACTTCGGCCTCCTCGGCCAGCTCACCGCCCTCGAGAACGTCGAGCTCGCCCTCATGTTCTCACCGAACCCGCGCCGAGTGCGGCGAACCCGCGCTGCCGAGCTCCTCGACGCCGTCGGTCTGGCGGAGCGACTCGGTCACCGGCCCCGGGCACTCAGCGGCGGAGAGAAACAACGGGTCGCGATCGCACGTGCGCTCGCCAACAACCCCCAACTGGTGCTCGCCGACGAACCGACCGGCAACCTCGACGCCGACGCAACCGACAACGTCCTCGAGCTGTTGCTGCGCGTCCCCGCCGACCACGGCTCAACCGTCATTGTCGTTACCCATGACGAAACCGTCGCCGGCGCGGCCCACAGCCAACTCCATCTCCTCGACGGACATTTCCAACCGTCATGACGTGGCGTAACGCAATCGTGCTCGCCCGCCGAAGCGTGGGACGTCGCGGTGGGCGCGCTCTACTCACCGTCCTCGCGGTCGCGCTCGGCGCCGCGTTGCTGTCGTCGTTGCTCATCGCGAGCAGCGCCGCCAAACAACGAGTGCTCGACCAGGTGAGCGAGGGCGGCCCACTCGCCGCCATCCAAGTTGCTCCGGCCGTCCCGAATCCCGGCTCGCTCGACACCGACAACCCATCGCCTGGCCCGCCGCACGCCTTGGACGACCATGCCCTGGCTCGGATCGCGAAACTCGCCAACGTCGTATCGGTCGTCCCCGTCGTGACAACACCGATCCTCATCGTGCCCCCGACAATGCTCCCCAACGGCACCCGTCTCTCGCGGCCCGACCGCGGTCCGATTTTCGACTCGATCGTTGGGATCGACCTCTCCCGCGCCCGAGATGTGCCGCTCACCGTCCTCGACGGCCGCCTCCCCCAAACGAACTCCACGACCGAAGTCGCAGTCACGCTCGATTTCCTCAGCCGCATCGGCATCGACCAGACGAAGGCCGCGAACGTGCTCGGCACCGAACTCACCCTCGGTGCACCGCGCGCCACGGGCGACGGCCAGTCCCGACGCTTTCTCGCTCGCTGGACCCGCGTCGTGATCGTCGGCGTCGTCGCCCAAGATGCCAGTAACGGCCTCCTGCTCGCGCCGCTCTCCGTCGCGCGCACCGCACGGGCCTGGACCCTGGCCGGTTCGGCGGTCGATGACCTCGGAGCGAACCCGTCGCCATATTCGGCTTTATTCGTGGTCGCCCACGGCCTCGGACATGTCCCCGACGTGCGCGCCGAGATCAACGCCGTCGGTTACTCCACCAGCGCGTCCGAAACGCTCATCGCCCAAGTGCAGCGCTACCTCCACGTCGTCAGTCTCGTACTCGCAGGGATCGGCCTCATCGGACTCGCGATCGCCGCGCTCGGCATCTCGAACGCCATGCTCGCCGCGATCCGAGAACGCCGCCGCGAGATCGGCGTACTCAAAGCGCTCGGCGCCGCCGATCGAGACGTCCGCCGCGTGTTCCTCGTCGAAGCGGGCACGCTCGGCTTCGTCGGCGGCGTCGCCGGTACGACGCTCGGATTCGCGGTCGCAAGCCTGCTCGCGGCCGTCGTCAACCGCTACCTCGCAAGCCAATCGCTCCAGACCGTCAACTTTGGGTTCCCGGCCGCGCTGCTCGCCGCCGTCGTCACCGGCGCCACCCTGCTCGCACTGGCCGCAGGAACCATCCCGGCACTCCGAGCAGCCCGCATGCCGGCACGGCAAGCGATCAGCGACGAATGAACCCGCCGCCGGTCCGCCGTCTCGCCGCCGTATGCGCCGTTGCGTTCCTGTGCGCAGCTTGCAGCGGCGGCCGTTCAGCCGCGCGATTGGCGGCCCCCACCGACAACGCAGCCGCCCGGCCGCAGACCTTGCTCGTACTCGGCGGCGCAGACAACGAAGGACAAGCCGTACCCGACCGTCTGCAGAACGCCTGGCCGTACATCCTCTATCACGACGCCTTCCCGCGCTCGGCCGTGCTCGTCAACGACGCCCTCGACACGGCCACCGCCGCCGATGTTGTCGACACACAGGCTTCCCTCGTCCGTCAGCTCTCCCCGGACATCGTTGCAATGTGGATCGGAATCGACGACCTCCGCGACCGGACACCGATCCCCACGTTCACTCACGAACTCCGCACACTCATCGCAACGCTGCGCGCCGATGGAACAAGACGCATCCTCATAGCCGACATCCCGTCTGACTACGGATCAAACGCGGCCGTCTACGACGTTGCAATCCGGACCGTCGCGCAATCCGCAGGCGCGGATCTCGTCGAACTTCAACACCTTCATGTCACCTTCGTCACTGATCACCGATCACCACCCGAAGCCGACGCCGCAACGCACCGAGCGATCGCCAACGCGTTCGAACAAGTACTCCACCGACCCTGATGCCATGCACCGAGCGGTCCCGCGCCCGCTGAGTCCGGTTTCGCGCACCATCGCGCGAGCGACGCCTCCCGGCGCGCCGCGCCCCTGACGGCCCCCCGCCATGCAATACGGATCTTTCACCTGGCGCCCTGAACGCGTATAGCGGCTGACGTGGTCAGTGGTGGTCTCGTGGTATGGGCGGTCGTCCCATCCTCTTCAGGAGTACGACCAGGTCAGGACGGACTCGATCGACGCTGACGCCATCACACCGACGCGCTACTGGGCACGGGACTTTGCTTGGCGAGGAACAGCGAGCCGCCCTCAGTCAGGCGCCCGACTCGTCTCCTCCTGGCACGTCAGCGGTCGTGTCGATGATCGCGGTGGTGTGCTGCGGTCGCGAAACGGTCGGGGCTTTGTGTGAACCGTTCGGCGCAGTCGTCGGAACAGAACCAGTACTGCTGGTTGTCGTGTGCGTGATGCGCGGGTGCGTTGGCGGTCTGGACTTGCATCCCGCAGACGGGATCGATCGCGAGGCCAGCTCCACCGCCGAGCCGGTCGCGGTGACGGTAAAGCCAGTAGAGGTACGCGCCCGCGGCGATCAACACGAAATTGAGGAAGGTCGTGTAGTTCCATTGGAAGCTGGTCGTGACGATCGAGGTGCTGGTCCGGTGCGGGATGAGGCCAGCCCATGAGAAGAGTCCTTCGACGATGAGGCCGGCGGCCGCCATCACGGCCCAGAACCACACGAGGAGCCGCAACATCAGTCGGGTGCCGTAGTACTTCCGGTAGATCAGGAGGAGCGGGAACGTGATGAGGTCGGCGAAGATAAAGGCGATGACGCCACCGAAGCTGATCCCTCCGGCCCATAGCGCGGCAGCGAGTGGGACGTTGCCGATCGAACAGACGAAGCTGATGATCGCGATGAACGGTCCGACGATCACGTTCTCGAGTGATGTCCAAACGCCATGTCCTTGCAAGAACACCGCGTTCCACACGTGGGTGGGTACGAGCACCGCCAGAAATCCAGCGACGAGATAGCCGACCAGCAGCTCTCGGCGCAGCATCTTGAGGTCGGCCATCGTGTAGCTGGCCGCGTCGGACCACGCTGCCCGCGAACGCAGCTTCGTCGACCAGGACGTGCGCTCGAGCTGGGCCTGCCGTTCGTCGCTGACGCCAACCATGGCGTCGTGGTCGTGACCGTCGAGCATCTGGCCCGACTGCAGGCGTTGTCGCGCTCGTTCGGCGCGGACACGTCCGATGACGACCGAGCCGGTGAGCGCCAGGAGGGCGATCATGATCGGACCGCCGATGAACTCGGCCGCGGCGAACTGCCAGCCCATCAAGACGATGAGCACGATCCCGAGTTCGATGACCAGATTGGTCGACGCGAACATGAAGATCATCGCGGTCACGAAGTCGGCGCCTTTTTGGAAGAGCGATTTGGCCACCGCGGTCGCGGCGTACGAACACGACGACGAGACCATTCCCCACGTGCTCGCTCGCGTCACGGAGACCGCTCGGTGGTCGCCCATCGTTCGTTCCATCGCCTCGCGAGGAACGAAGGCCTGCACCGCGCCCGATAGTGAGAACCCGAGGATGAGTGGCCAGAGCGTCACCCAGAACATGAAGAACGCCTCGCGCAAACTCCGACCGATATCCGAGACGACGAACATCGTTCAGTGTCCTCGCCTGCCCGTAGGCATCAGCCTCGTGTCGGTGTGCTGTCGACCCATGGTCGGATGCTCATGACTTGACGAGCCGGGCGATCGCGGCGGTCGCTTCGGCGACCTTGGCGTCGGCATCGGGGCCACCTGCGTCGATTGCGTCGCGCACACAATGGGCCAGGTGATCATCGAGGAGTTGCAGCGCGACGGCCTGCAGCGCCTTGGTCGCGGCGGCGACCTGCGTCAGGACATCGATGCAATAGGCGTCCTCGTCGACCATCCGCTGCAGGCCACGCACCTGGCCTTCGATACGCCGCAGCCGGCCCTGCACGGCTTCCTTATGCCCGCTGTAACCGCTCACTGGACCTCCCGGTTACCCCGGGAGGGTATCAGCCGTCTCGGGGCCGGGCTCGGAACCGTGCTCCGACGACAGCCGATCGGCCATAGTTCTCGACGTCAGCGCGGCGGACCGCCGAACCGGATGAGGTTGCCGTCCGGATCGACGTGGCTGCCTTCGAGTTTGCCGTAGTCCTGGTTCTCGGGCCCGACGACTTCCATGCCCGCTTTGCGCCAGTCGGCCGCGAGCTCGTCGGCGTCGTCAACGTGGATGTAGATCGTGCTGGTCATGTGCGCTTCGGGGCGGTCGTCGCGTGCCAGATGGATGACGAGGTTGCCCCAGCGCGCGAAGGCATAGGTCTCGTCGTGGGACTCCGTCGTGAACCCGAGTCGTTGGTAATGGTCAACCGCTCGTTCGACGTCGAGCACGCTGAAGACAGGGTCATACCCCGCGAGCGGTTTCAAGCCACCGTGAATCGCGATCTGCTTCTCTCTGCGACTGTTGAGGTAGTCGAGGCAGCCATAGCAAATGATGACGTCCTTGTGCGACCACAACGTCACCCACCGATCGACCGCCTCTTCGCAGCACGAACAATTCACATCCGCCATGCGTGAACCCCCGCTCGCTTCTCGTTCGGATCGAGCGAGCGATGCTTCATCGGTGGAATCCATCGGAACGCTCGCAGCCCTGGACGTTTGCACCGGCAGTCGGACCGGCAGCCGCACTGTCGTGCGACGCGGGCAGCTTCCGCGTCCGCGGTAACCACAGCGGACGGGACATCTGGGCCGATGACGGCAAGAAGTAGGCGACGCAGAACCCCACCCTAGATTCGCTCCCGATCGGCAAGGTCGCAGGAGCAGCAGTCCAGGTCGCCGCAACGGACCGGCACGACGCCACCTTCAACGACGCATCCACAGCCGGCGCCCGCGATCTCCACGTCGTCCATTTTGCTAGCAGGCGTGCGATATGCACGAACTGCCGACGACGCAGTTGACGAAGCGATAGACGATCCCCCAACGCGCCCGGACGCGGGCGGCAATCCCATAGCCATCGCGGCACGGTGCTGCTACGTGTTCTCGTGTGATGTCACGCCGAGTTCGTCGAGAAGGTGGAGCACGCGTTCGTGTATGTCGTCTCGTATTGGTCGGACGTCTGCGAGGTCGAGTCCGGCCGGGTCGCTGACCGGCCAGTCCTCGTAGCGGGTGCCCGGGGCGAATGGGCAGGTGTCGCCGCATCCCATGGTCACGACGACGTCTGCATCTTGGAGGTCTGTGTCCGTCCACCGCCGGGGATGAGCGCGCGAGATGTCGATGCCGACCTCGGCCATCGCGGCGATCGCGGCGGGGTTGACTGCATCGGCTGGTTCCGAGCCGCCCGAGAACGCGGTCGCACGGTCGCCGGCCAGCTCCGTGAACCAGCCGAGCGCCATCTGGCTGCGGCCGGCATTATGGATACAAAGGAAGAGCACAGTTGGTGTGGTCATTGTTCGTGGGGCATGACGAGATCCGCTGCGGGGATGTTCGGGTTCCAGAATCGGCCGAGCGCGACTGCGGCGCACGCACCCACGACTTGCATGACGACGAACATCGGCACACAACGAGGCGCGATGCCCGCGAACGTGTTTGTGAGTGTGCGGCCGATCGTCACGGCCGGATTCGCGAAGCTCGTCGACGACGTGAACCAATACGCGGCCGCGATGTAGCCACCGACCGCGAACGCCGCGACCGACGCGCGACCCGCACGCACGACACCGAGGATCACCATCAGAAGACCGAACGTCGCAATGAACTCGCTAAACCAGAGCGCGCCCGACGAGCGAACATGGGTCGATACGCTGACCGCCGCGTCACTGAACATCACGTTCGCGGCCATGCATCCGACGCACGCGCCGACGACTTGGGCGACGGTGTACACGCCGAGATCGCGGTTCGTGGTGCCGCCCAGCAATCGGTCGGCCAGCGTGACGACGGGATTGAAATGCGCACCGGAGACCGGCCCTAACGCGAGGATGAGTGCCGTCAGGCCGACTCCGGTTGCCGTCGAGTTGTAGAGCAGCTGCAACCCGACATTGCCCGGCGAGAGCCGCTGCGCCGCGATGCCCGAGCCGACGACGATCGCAACGAGGAATGCCGTCCCGACCGCTTCCGCGCTCGCTCGGCGCGCGAGCTCTCGATCGAACACCTCAGCAGCAGCGCGCGGCCGACTCGGGCGCGCTCGCGCAACACACCGCGCCCGCGTCGGGCTGGGCTGTGTGTAGCTGACCGGCGTCGTGCTCGACGTCGGCGAGCACGGTGTAGATCTCCCACGGCTCACCGTCCGGTGCGTCGACCCACACCTTGTCCTGGAGCGCGTAGCAGCACTCGACCTCGTCCTCGGTCGCGCACGCCAACCCCGCGCCCGTCAGGCGCGCCTGCGCGGCGGTCACCTCGTCTGTTGATCCAACTTCGACACCGAGGTGGTTCAAAGAGCCTGGTTGCCCGACGCCTTCGATGAGCACGAGTTTCAGCGGCGGCTCGCCAATCGCGAAGTTCGCATAGCCGGGCCGAGTCTTCGCCGGTTGCGTTCCGAAGAGCTTCGAGTAGAACTCAATCGCGGCGTCGAGGTCGGACACATTCAGTGCGAGCTGGACTCGGGACATTCCGATCACTCCCTGGTACATTTATGTTCGTCGATACGTCACCCTAGCATCATATCGACTATTGTCAATATGTGAGGAGCTCGGATGCCGAAAACTCGCGTCGGCTGTTGCGGATCGGTCCTCGCCGCGCCGCTTTCGGAACGAGACGCGGCTGAGCTCGCCGCGGGCTACGCGGCATTGGCCGACCCAGTCCGCCTCCGGCTCCTCAGCCTCATCGCCGCGTCAGACGAAGTGTGCTCATGCGACCTCGAAGGACCGCTACACCGCTCGCAACCGACGGTCAGTCACCACACCAAAGCGCTGGTCGAAGCCGGCTTGATCGTCGGCGAGAAACGCGGCCGGTGGATGTGGTGGCGGGTCGTGCCCGAGCGGGTAAGCGCCCTCCGCGACGCACTGTCGTAGCTGGTCGCATCGAGGAGCTGGATCGGGTGACGTTGTCGGAAGTGGCAGGCAGACCGAAAAGACGGCCGGTCACGTCAGGCGCGGTGTGGACAGCCAACGACGTCTGCGCTCCCGCCTCATAGACCTACGCGCTCGACGAAACGGCGCGCGCCGCGATCATCGACACGGTCGAAGCCATGCACGCTCGCGACATCTCGATCGCCTCGAGTGTGCGGTCCGAGCTCGACGCTCGCGTCCTAGCTCCACTCGTTGCGGACTGGACTCGCGAGTTGCAACAAGCCAGCCCCGGAACTCGTGCTGTTTATGGAGCGGCTGTATCGCAGCCTGACCGCTCATGATTTCGAGACGTTGGGCGTCGCCACCTCGCGACGCGTCGTCATGGCAGCCGTTGGAGTGCTTGGGTGGCTCGGCGTTGGACATTCGCGTACCCGTTGGCAGTTGCGACTGTTCGCGCTCGGGTGAGGAGGTCGAGCGCACGTTCGGTGTCGCCGGGATCGTCGCGCTCGGCGAGCATCGTTCCCCACATCAGGTCGGTCCTGGCGGCGATGAACTCGGCGCCCATCCTTGTGCTCATCGCAGCCGCTTTGGCGAAGTATGCGTCGGCGTCGTCGTAGCGGCCGAGCAGAGTGGCGAGACCACCGAGGTAGTACCTGACCGGACCTTCCGGCGCCGCGACACTGGCAGTGGAGAACTGGTCGGCGTACGGAGCGAGCCGATCGAACAGCGGCGCTGCGTATCCGGCATCGCCGACGGCTATCGCGACTTCGGCGAAGTTGACCATTGCACTCGTCCAAACATGGTCGAGCGGAACGTCGAAGTCTGTCGCGGCGAACTCGTCCAGGATCTGCCGGGCGTCGTCGATGCGGTTTCCTTCAACGTAGGCGACGGCCAATGCCGCCTTCATCGCGGCTGCGGTGTCGGGAGTCTCACCCACGATCTGCTCGATGAGCGGTGCGAAGTCGCCCATGGTTCCCCGTTGGAGGTGCACGACGCCGAGTTGCGCGCCGAACATGACTGCTGCGTCGGGTTGGCCCCCGTCGTTGCCGACCCGCAGAGCTTCGGTGACCAGCTCTTCGGCCCGGTCGGTGTTCCCGGCGACCAGGGCGCGCAGCGCACGACAGAGGGCGATGGCCCAATCGCCGAACGGCTGGTCGATCCGTTCGCTCAGTTCCCGGGCTCGGTCGACGCTGCGGTCGAACTCGTCGACGTCCCCGGTGTGGAGAACCGCGAGGGAACGCCAGAGATGCGCGACGAACAGCAGCCACGGATCTCCGACCCGCTCGGCGCGAACGAGTGCGTCGGCAGTCCGGGCCAAGGACTGTTCGAGCATCGGTGGCACGAAGAGCGCGCTGAACAGGTTGTTGAGCACCCGCACGACGATGGCGTCATCACCAGAGGCAATGGCGAGCGGGAGCGCTTCTTCTGCGAGAGCCAGGCGGCGCTCTAGTGGAGTCCCGTTCGAGAGCTCCGAACACAACGTTGCGAGCGCGAGCGCCCGGCCGGGGGCGTCCGCCGCGAGCCGTTCGACGGTCGTCTCCAAGACTGTGACCTTCTCCGTGTCGATACGGCCGGCCGCGCTGAGGACGCCTCGATCGTTGGCGAGGGCAGCGGCCACCAGTCGCGTGGTGTCGCCGAGGTCGACGGCCTTGCGAGCCGCGTCGAGGAGCGTGACGCGAAACGCGGGGTCACCAGTCTGGCGCTGGGCAGTGCCGATCCCGATCGCCAGATCGAGTCCGAGCACCGGATCGGGTTCCGTAGCTTGGGGATACAGGTCGAGCGCCTCGGCGTAGTACCGCAACGCGTCGGCGGGCGCGAGGCCCGCGAGCGCGGCGTCGCCCGCTTGTCGCGCGTAGCTGATGGCTTTGCTCACGTCGTTGGGTCGGGTCGCGTTGAACCAGTGGCGGGCCAGTTCGCCGATCCGTGTCCCGGGCCGCTCACCGCACAAGTCCTCGAGGGCTTCGGCCACCTGACGGTGGGCGCGTGCTCGACGCGTGGGACTCAGGTCTTCGTACAAGGTGTGCTGGATGAGGGCATGGGCGAAGCTGTAGTGCCCGGGGGCGTCAGCGAGTTCCCGCACCAACGACGCGGTGGCGGCCGCGTCGAGAATGTCGAGCAGCTCCTCCTCGCTGGCATTTGTTGCATTCGCGAGGAGCTCGAGGTCGAAGTCGCGTCCGACCACTGCCGCCGTCGACAGCACGCGGCCGGCGTCCGGTCCCAGTCGCAGGACCCTGGCGCCGATCACCTCGCGGACACTGTCGGGCAATGCCAACTGGTCGGGCGCTTCGTCGGCAACCCAACGCCCGGCCGCGTCGCGATAAATCATCCCTGTCTCGGAGAGATGGCGGAGCACCTCGCTCACGAAGAACGGATTGCCGTCCGTCTCGCGATAGACCGCGTGGGCAAGGCTCACTCCCGCCTCGTCGAGGGCGTATCCGGCGGCGGCCTCGAGGAACGCCACAACACTGTGGTCGTCGAGCCCGGCCAGCTCGATACGCGACAGCGTGTGCTGTCGCCGCATTGCGGCAAGGGTCTCGACCAGTGCGTGCGCGGTTGACAGTTCACTGTCGCGGTAGGTACCCAGGACGAGTACACGCATCGTTGGCTCGCCCGCGACGAGATGACGCAACAACAACAGACTTGCCTTGTCGGCCCACTGAAGGTCGTCGAGGACGACGACGACCGGCTGGTCCCGCGAGACCTGCGCGAGCAAGCCCACTACAGCAGCGAACAGCAAGTACCGCTCGGTGTCGGAGTCCGTCGCTTTGGACGGCGGAAGATCCGCCAGCCTGCTCGCCAAAGTAGGAACCAGCCGGGCGAGTTCCGAACCGTGCGCGGCGACATGAGCCACGAGTTGTTCTTCAGGAGCGTGAGTGACGAAATGGCCGAGCGCCTCCGCGAACAATTGATAGGGCGTCGCGAGGTCCTCCTCGCAATGACCGAACAACACACACCCACCCGCGTCGAACAACACGCGGGCTGCTTCGGCGACCAGCGTGGTCTTGCCGAGACCGGCCTCACCCGACACCAGCAGAACCTCACGGCCCCCACCACTCGCGACGCGCTTGAACGCGTCCACGATCGCGGCCAGGTCGGTGCTACGTCCGAGGACCCCAACGGCGGGACGAAAGGCCAGACGCGGAGGAAGCGGGATCGAAGTGTCCGACTGCGTCCCATCAATCGGCTCCCAGAGCACCTCGACGAACTCGACCGGCTCCGGCAAACCTCTGAGCGTCACTTCTCCAAGCGACCGGCATTCGTGACGGCTCCGACGACCGGCCATCCCCCGCACCATGTCGGTCGCCAGGATCTGCCCGCTCTCGCAAGCGGCACATAACCGGGCAGCCTCGATGACCGGATCCCCGAAATAGTCGGGGCCTTCTTCTTTGCTGACCTCGCCGACACTCAAACCGATCCGCAGCCCAACTGCCTGCTCACGGTCGCGGTTGTCGCGCTCCACTCCCTGTTGCATCGCCACCGCGCACGACAACGCGGCCGAAGCAGCCGAGAACACCACCATGAGCCCGTCGCCGAGATTCTTCACCTCGGTACCGCCAGACTCGGCGATCGCCTGACGCAGTATGGAGAAGTGCTCCACGCGCAGCTCGTCCGCCGCATCCTGAGCCAGGCTCGACGCCAGCGCCGTCGAACCCACCATGTCGGTGAACAACACCGTCACGTTCTCGGCCGTCATCGACCTTCTGCCCGCGCCTCCACACCTCTACCGTAAACCTCGCGCTCGACCACCCGCACGCTGCCGCCCGACCCACCAAGTCCCAGAACCCCGGGGGCCAAACAGCCCCGGGCGTCTCAGAACGCTTGATATACGGGTGATCTTTCGGACGTCCGCAAGACGGCGTAGTCGCGGTGGGCCGTCGTACGAGCAGCGGCCACGCGAGACTTCCAATCGTGTTCGTGGTTCCACCGCATCCCGGAAGTTCCTCGATCAAATGAGCGAGTCCGCTTCGGCGCCGGTCGAGCAGTCGACGACTGCAATGGGCGACGATCCCGACCTCCTCGACTGAGCACGCCAACGACCCTTGGCGACCTGACACAGTCCCAGAACACACGACGCCTCCGAACGACCCGCCTGGGATTGACCCGGTTCGCCGGCACAGAGGCGTTCGCGAGGAGCCGTGACGACGGCCGTCGGGCGGGCGGTATGCGGGTGCGAGGCGCACGGACCCAATCCATTCTTCTTCGGGATGCTGGTCGGAACATCCAAGCAAAGAGCAGGAGCAGCGAATCGCGGGCGCTTGTCGTAGCCTGCCGACGGTCGCCTCAGACGGGGTGGTCGAGTGCACAACCGAATGGGGTAGTAGCCGTGAGTGTCCTGGTAACGATTCGTGTGCCGGTTTCAGACGTCGCGAAGGCCATCGAGGGCTTGCACGGCAACGCCAAGTTCCTCGAAGAGATCTCCGCGTCGGTGAAGGGTGCTGGCATGCTTCACCACCGATTCGTCGCAGGAGACGGCGAAATCATGGTCGTCGACGAGTGGGAAACTGCGGAACAGTTCCAGAGCTTCTTCGACGGGAACCCGCAGGTCGCGGAGGTCATGGGTTCTATCGGAATGTCTGGACCTCCCGAGGTCTCGGTGTTCGCATCGATCGACGCCGCCGGCACCGTATAGCGACCGTCGACGGTCTTGCGCTGACCCGCGACGGTCGGTCAGAAGTGCCCGGAAGAGGAGTCGAACCTGTACGTTCCTTAAGGAACCGGCGGGTTTAAGCGCGCTGGTGCCGTCTGAGCGTTGCACCCTTCTCCACGGCATGCACTCTGATCAGGCCGTTCGCGAAGTCAGTGTCCGCTCCGTGAACTCAAATCCACCCGTTGCGACGCCGCGCGTTCGCAAGGCGCTAGCAAATCCGCGGTCGGTCGGTGGTCTTCGCGGATCGGGAAGTTGCTCTCGTTTGGCAGGAGTGGCCGGTTGGAACCTTTCCGGGTTCTGGTTGGTCATGTGGATGTGCGACGGATAGCAACGCGAACGGTACAGGTGCCGGCTGCGCTATCGGACGACGACTCGTTCGAGTCGGTGTTCGCGGAGTATCGGCTGCCGATGGTGCGCCTCGCGCATGTCATCGTCGGGTCGAACGAGGTGGCCGAAGACATCGTCCAGGAAGCGTTCGTGCGACTCCACCGTCGTTGGGCTGACGTGCAGAATCCCCCCGGATTCCTACGAACGGTCGTGACGAACTTGTGTCGCACCGAGATCCGCCGCTCACGTTTAGCGATCCGTCGATCATCGTCGACCGTCGATTCGGTCAGTGACCCCGAGCTGGATGAGACGTGGGCGGCAGTGTGCCGGCTTCCGTTCCGACAGCGGGCAGTACTGGCTCTTCGTTACTACCTCGATCTCCCCGAAGCCGAGATCGCTCAAATCTTGAACTGCCGGCTCGGGACTGTGAAGTCGGCGCATCACCGTGGCATCGCCAAGCTACGCGAGGAACTGTCATGATCGAAGAAGCTTCCGTCCAGGAACGACTCCGGCGAACGTACGCGGACATCGCCTCGAAGACGGCGCTCACCGACCGTGCGCTCCCCGTTGTCGGTGACGAGTCGATCGGTGCGTCGCGTCGTCTTCGCCGACAGCGCGCGGGACTGCTCGGAGGTATCGCGGTGGTGGTGTGCGCGTGCGTTGTCGCCGCGTTCGTGTTCATGGGCCCGACCGGTCGTCCACACAGCCTGGTCGAAGTGTCACCGACGACGACCGTGCCGAGCTTCTCACCGGCGACGGGACTGACGCGGCTGACACTCCCGGGCTCGGCGACCGGGTATCTCTCCTCGCTCGGTCCGATCGCCGTGACTCCTGACGGGAGCACCGCATACGTCGGCGGATCGCACGATGGTGTCGTGACGCCGATCGATCTCCGTACCGGCCGAGCACTCCGACCGATCACGGTGGGCGAGTTCCCGGTCGCGGCAGTTGCCATCACGCCGAACAGCAAGACGGCGTACGTCGTCGAAGGTGGTATCGCGGACATCGTCGTTCCGATCGACCTCGCCACCGGCACCGTCGGTCCGGCTATCCATGTCATCGGACCGAACGGGCTGGGGTCCTCGATCGCCATCACTCCCAATGGACACATGGCCTACGTCTCTTCCCTCAGCGAAGACAAGGATCGTTCGATCGCACCGGGGTCCGCGACAACCACCGAGATCCTCCCGAGCTTCGTCGTTCCGATTGACCTCGTCACGAACACCGCACGCCGGCCGATCGCTCTTGAACCTTTGCCGGGCGGCGGTCACACGGTGCAGTTCCAAGCGCCGATCTGCCAAGACAGCTGCGGCTTCAACGAAACGATCGGCGGTATCGCCATCACACCCGACGGCCGCACCGTCTACGTGTCAGACACCACCCCCCAAGGCAGTGGCGTGTTCCCGATCGACGTGAGCACACAGCAAGTTGGACCAATGATCCGCGACGGCGCGGCAGCCGGGCCCATCGCAATCACGCCCGATGGACGGACCGCCTACGTCGACGGCCTCGGCACCGTTACCCCGATCGACCTTGCAACACACACCAGCCGTCCGGCGATACACGTCCCACCGGCGGCGCCGTTCAGCACGATCGCCATCACGCCCGACGGCCGCACCCTCGTAGGTGTCGAATACCCAACCATCGACCTGGTCGACCTCCGCAGCGGAAAGGAAGAAGCTCAGATCAAGAACCCGGGCGGCGGGTTCTACCTCGCGGTATCACCCCACAAGAGGTCCAGCGCTCCCGGCACCACATAAACAATCTGCACTCGACTCGGCATGGCTCCCACGGAGAAAGTCACGCTCTTCTCGACGCGAGCACACTCCAGTGTCCGTCATTGGTGCTTGACGATGCGGGCTGATGAGGTGCCCAGACAGGCAAAGATGGCGCGACCGCAAGAACTTCGTGTGCATTCGGGTCGCAACATGGGAGAAGTTCTCCAGGAGACCCGTTTTGGTGGTCCAGCTTTCCTTGAAAGTGTTGGTTGGTGTTGGGGCTGCGGCCTACGAGCGAAGCGTTCCGATCTTCTGTTCGAAGGCTTGGGCGATCACGGTGTCGCCGGCATCGTTCGGGTCGTCGCCGAAGCCTTCGGTGGCTCCGACTCGGCATGTGATGTCGAGCAGCGTGCACGCCTTGTCTACCCCGATGGGTATCTGTCCCCAGGGCGAGGACACGGTGTGCGTGAGATCGGTTGCCCCGAACGTGTCGGCGACGTCGGCCACGGGGACAGACGCATGGGCGAAGACCTGTTCCAAGTCGTGGTTGAGCGTGCCCAGGCCCGCAACCGCCGATTCGGCGAGCGTCCGTTGCGGACCTGGAGGTCCGAGGAGATCACCAAGGAGCGGGTCATAAACGGTCATTCCAACGATACGAGCGTTTGGACCTGCCGCCTGTCGCAATCCACTCAAGATCGCAGCCAAGTTGTGTTGCATGACCGTCAGCTGAGTGACGAAGCAGTGCGCGGCATCCGGGACGTGCGCACACTCGAGGACGTCGTTTCCGCCGAGGTCGATCGTGATGAGCACCACTGAGCCTTTGTGCGCTCGCAGAAAGGAAATGGCGCGCGAGTACTGAGCTGTCCGCGGAGGGCATGTCGCGCCCACCGTGCGTCCAGGACTGTGACCGTCCAACATCGACGTCGTCGTCTCGCCCGAACATGCCATGTCGACGAGTTTGAGACCGGAGACCGCGCCGGAGTAATAGTGCGCGATACGGTTCGGGTACGACGCGTTGCCGTTCCACATCGCGGCCGAATCGCCGAGCGCTAACCCGGATCGTTCACGAGTTTTTTGGTGAGATTGGTCGCTGAGCGCGACAAGTGCCCTGTCCGTAAGGCATTCTTGGGGTTGCGAGACACCAAGATCGTCTGACGAAAGGGCACCTGACAGATGAATGTTACCAGCACCCTGAAAGCGCGGGTCGAGCCTGGCGGCGATGGGGTTGTCGCGCATGTGGGACTGCACGCGTTGGGCCAGTTCGCGGACGCTCTCGGGTTGGGTGCGGCATTGTCGGCACGGATCGTGCCGGCGGGTGAACGGTTCCCGTTGCATGATCGCGGGAAGGTGTTGGTGCACGCGATGCTCACACTCGCGGGTGGCGGCGACGCGTGTTCGGATGTGGAGTTCTTGCGGGCGCAGCCGGTGTTGTTCGGGCCGGTCCCGTCGGATTCGACGTTGTATCGCACGTACCGTCAGATCGACGCAGTGACCCTCGCCCGATTGTGGGAGGCGATGGCTGAGGTCCGCGCGGATGTGTGGTCGGCGGTCGATACCGGCGAACGGGTCGTGTTGGATATCGACGCGACGTTGGTCGACATCCATTCTGAAAACAAGGAAGGGACGGCATCGAACTACAAGCGCGGGTTCGGGTACCATCCGATGTTCTGTTTCGCGGATCTGACGGGCGAGACATTGGCTGGGGTGTTGCGGCCCGGTAACGCGACCGCGAACGACTCGGCCGATCATCTCGCCGTGTTGGATCAGGCGATCGGTCAGTTACCGGCCGAGATCAGCTCGGGTCACCGGCCTGGAGACGACCCGACCGCCGCGATCCGGTCGGTGATGGCCCGCGCCGATTCGGCGGGCGCGACGGCCGGGTTCGTGTGGGGCTGTCGGGCCCGCAACGTCGGGTTCGCGGTCGTGGCCCGCAAAAACGCTCAGATTTATGCGGCGATCTCGAAGATCGAAGCGGACGACAACCGCTGGACCCCCGCCCAAACTCAGGGCGGTGCCCTTCGGTCCGGTGCCGCGGTCTGCGAGGTCACCGACCTGGTTGACCTGTCAGCCTGGCCGGACCGCACCCGACTGATCGTGCGTCGCGAACCGTTCCATCCCGGCGCGCAAACAACACTGTTCCCGTCGCTCGAGTACCGCTACTGGGGCCACTACACCGACCAGCCTGGCGACCCCGTCGCGCTCGACGTCCACATGCGCGCCCACGCGCACGTCGAAGACCACATCCGCCGCCTCAAAGACTCCGGCCTGGACCGGTTCCCCTTCGTTGATCTCGACGCCAACCACGCCCGCCTCGCGATCGTCGCGTTCGCCGCCGATCTCGTCCGCTGGTTCCAACTCTGCTGCCTCGACGGACCGCTTGCGATCGCGGAACCGAAAATGTTGCGTTGGCAGCTCTGGCACACCCCCGCCCGACTCGTCCGCAGCGCCCGCCAACAAATCGTGCGGATCCTCGACGACTGGCCCACCACCGACGCGCTCCTCAACGCCTACATGCGCGTCAACCTTCTCACCTGACCCGACCGGCTTTCGCCGACTCGCGTCACCGGCCAGCCCGCACACGCGCACGCCCAAAACCAGCCCGGACCGGCCCCACAAGCCCCCGCGCCGCACACACACCACCACGAGCACGACACGACGACAAACAACGCCATCAACGCGCGCTCTCACACCCCCCGAAACCCACTCAACAACTCTCGTGAATAATCGGGGCTAAGTAGATCGCACTCGTAGCCTTCGACGCTGCGCCCGCCGTCGACGTTGACCGCGGTACCGACCCGTGGGACGTGGACGTCCCGCTACACGCGGCCGCACAAATTGCAACGAGAGCGCTTGCGGCGACCCGAACCACCGTCCGCATCACACGATTCAATCAGCGTGGTCGCCGGCCGTCCACGCGGCGCGTATCTCCTGGGGCATGAGGCCGGCGAGCGCGCGGTGCGGGCGATAGGCGCGGGCACTCGACGCGCCATACGTCGACGATCACTCGAGCTCCGAGCAGCGACCCGAGGTCGTAGATAACGGCGATCTCGTCGTTCAATACGCGGGGCGGATCGCGCTTTATCAACGCGTGGCTGTTCAAGCGCCAACTCTGGATTCTCCGCCGGCGGGCAACGCGGTGTGAAAGCTGGCGGTCACGGTCGGGCTTCCGCCTGGAGGACGAACGCGCTCGGCTTGACGTTGCGATCGCGGTCGATGATGCCGAACGCGACATCGAATCCGTGCAGCCACTCGTAGTTGTCGACGCCGGTCCAGTGAAAGCATCCGCGAACGTCAGCGCCGCGCCCGATCGCGTCGTGAATTACTTCGAGTCCGCGAGCAAGGTAGCGCGCTCGTATCTCGTCAGCGTCAGTGCCGATCCCGAACTCGGCGACCAGCAGGGGCGTGCCGGGCACTTCGGCGTGCAAGCGGTCGATCACCAGTCCGACACCGTCGGCCCAAATTCCGTAGCCGAGCGGCGAGACCGGCGCACCGGGCGGATGAACAGCGAGACCGCCGTCCGCGACTCCCATCGCCGCGTAGTACGAGAAGCCGATCATGTCGAACGCGCCGGCCAGATCGGGGCGCTCGACCGGTTCGCGCCCACGCACGTGCAGCACGCCATCACGGAAGAGGCCGAGTCCGGGCGCCCAATACATATCGAACAATGTCTGGATCGTACGAGCAGTCGCGGCGGCACCGTCCTGCGCCACGATGGGAGAGAGACCGAAGATCGAGGAGACGGGTGCGCCCGTCTGCCGTAAGCGTTGCGCCGCTTCCGCGGTCGCGAGGTGGATCGCTTCGTCGGCCACGGCCGCGTCGTTCGAGTCGTTGCGACCGGGCGGCCATCCCCCGCCGCGGTACGCGGCGCGCGCGTAGTAGTTCGTCTCGTTCACGGGCTGCCACCCGCCGACGAGATCGCCGAACGTCTCCGCGGCGAACTCGACCTGCCGCGCCCAGGCACCTGTGCGGTTGGCCTCGACAAGAAAGCCGCCGTCGTCGGCGAACCAACGCGGCAACGTGAAATGGTGCAAGCAGACCCACGGCACGATCCCGGCGTCGCGCGCCGCCTGGAGAATGTCGCGATAGCGGGCGATGGCAACGTCGTCGTGGACTCCCGGCGCAGGCTCCACTCGAGCCCATTCGATCGACAGACGGTGGTGAGCCAACCCGAGACGTGTGAACAGTGCAAAGTCCTGCTCGTAGCGAGACGCGAATCCATTGCCGTCACCCGATATGGGGGCATGGCCGTCGCGTTCCCACTGCCACCAGTCAGATGCCGGCGCCGCGCCTTCGCACTGCGTAGACGACGCGCCCGTGCCCCACATGAAACCGTCCGGCCATCGCATGCCGAGCCCTACCGTACAGAGCCCGGCGTACAAGCCGACTCGCCCACCCACATTGGGCTGTGACAAAGGGACTCTCAGCTGCTCGGGCGGCATGTAGCGCGCGTTGGCCGGTCGTGGCTCTACTGACCGAGTGGGTCCTGGTCGCCGTGATGCTGACGCTTTCGAGGAGTTCGTCGCTGAGGCTGAGCCTCGGCTGCGACGCGCGCTGATTGCTCGGTACGGCGTTGAGCGGGGTCGGGAGGCTGTAGCTGAGGCGTCGGGGTGGGCATGGGTGCATCGGGGTCGCGTCCAGGCAATGGCGAACCCGGTCGACTACCTGTACCGGCTTGGCCAGTCCCGGACGAAGACCGTCGCCGTCGCAGTCGGTGGCCGACTCGCGCTCTTCACCACACACCACCTCTGCCCCCACCCAACCCGATAACCACCAAGCGATCGCGGCTGGCGGCTATGGATGGAATGAGCTCCAGAATTCCCATCCATGTGCGAAACCGGCGTCGTCGGTAGCCACCTCGACGGACAACCAGACGCCATCTCCTGGAACGTTCGCCTCGTCGTCGTGGTTGCCACAACAGTCGTGGGTGTCGTGACGTCCGTGCTCGCCGGTGTCGCTTCGTTCACACTGCCACTCGAGAAACCAACAATCAGTGTCAAGGCAGTGCGACAGGCACAGCCACTGCGGGCAGTCGGTCCCACCACTTCAGAATGACACTTGCTGAGGTCGAACGGTTCCTGACGGCCACCCCAGCTCGTTAAGGATGTCTCCTGAGGTCCCGATCGTGCGACGCTGTTGGTGGCCGGACGGACGGCGAGAAATGGCGAGAGCAGATCCGGGCTCACCTCCTGAACGGAACCGGCGCCTGAATCTCTCGCGAATAGCGTGACGACGTGCAGACCGCACCGCTGATAACGATCGCCGCGATCGCGGCTCTGCTCGTTGGCTGCGGCTCAGGAGCGTCACCACCGCGGTCGTTGGCGCCTGTCTCGATCGGCACAACGGTGCTCTCGCAGACGAGGAGCGAGACTGTCCGAGCGTACGCGGAACGCGTGCTCCCTCAGTCGTTCGCCAGCCAAGTGGGCGACCTCGCAGTCGGCGATCTGAAGGTGTGCGTACCGTCGGACGCGAAGACACAGCTTGTCCGGGCGAGCGATTACCAACTCGTCCTCGCGGACGGCGAGCGCATCACAGCGACGACTGGAGCGATCCGTCCGGCGCTGCCTGACGGTCAGGTGCAACCCGGTCGCTGTGTCCAGGGGATACTCAACTGGATGGTCGCGTCGGATCGTCACCCAACGATCGCGGACAGGCGTACCGGCGCCCAATGGCAGCCCGACTGTCCGCGATCGACGGTTGCGACCGTTCCTTGTCAGATCCTGCCCGCCGTCAAACGAGCATGACCCCGACCCTGAAACAGGTCCCAGATGTGGACCACCCGAGTGCTCGTATTGTCGCCTGAGTTGGTCAGCGCCTCAGCGTCAGGAGTTGGGGACGTTCGGCGCAGGCAGTTCTTCCAGTGTGGAGTCCGGGCCGGTTGTGAAGAAGAACACTGAGCCGGCGCTGTCGGCTGCGACGGGTTCGGCACTTTGCGGACAGGTTGTCGGCAGCCGCACCGTCGTCGAAGACATCGGATTGGGTCCCGTCGGTCCCATGCCGGACCTACCCGAGCAGTTGAACTCGGGTAGCGCCAGCGTGTCCTTTACCGTCCCGGAGCTGTTCAGGATCGCGAGCCCCGATCGCGAGGACGCGACGATATTCCCGCTCGGTGTGATGGCGATCGGCGCGTCCAAGTCAAGCGCGGTCGGTGATTGGTTCTGTCCAGAGGCTGCCGCCGCCGGGTTTCCGAGTGCGATGCTCGATGTCGCGGTTACCCGCGCGAGCTGACCGCCCGCGGCAACGACCGACTCGCCATCGGGCGCGAGGAACTCGGCGTACACGGCGAACCGTTTGGAGCTGCCGTCCGGACGAACGCGTTCGACCTCTCCTCTGGTCGAGTACACACCGAGCGAACCGACAATCAACGTCCCGTCTGACAGGTAGGCGACGCTCGCGACGGCTCCGGCTATCGAACCGGGCGCCGCGCTGAAGGTGCCGGTCGTTGGATCCACCAGCGTGACCAGCGCGTCCCTGGACACCACCGCAACCGTTCCGGTTCTGGGACTGACCGCGATCGCGGTGATCCCGTCCTGCGGGAGCCGGCGGTGGTCCGGATCCGGAGCGACGACAGGCAACGTCAGCGACCACGAACCGACAGCACCAGAAGACGGCACGAATCGCATAATGGTCGAGTTCGCTGCCAGTCACACGGAGCCGTCCGCGCCGACCGCGATCGGAGTGTCGAGAGACGAGAGCAGACCATCCGATCGCGTCTCGCCGACCGCATGCCGCGTTGTCGTTCCCTTGTCGCTGACGTGGTAGAGCTCGGTTGCCGAGCTCGTATCTGACCAGAACCACACGCCCCCTCGCACAGGATCGGCCGCCATCTGCGAAGGCGGCGAAGACGCACCTACGAGTGGCGAGAGCTCCCGCAACGCCGTCACTGAGATCCGTTGCGTCGTCGGCGGGATGCGGACACGAGCAGTCGCCGTTGGCAACGCGGATCGCACACGTCCCCCGCTCGCACAGCCCACGGCCACAACGAGCAGAGCGAGTGCACAAAGCTTTGCGCGCATCATCTCGAAGTATGACCGCCCGCGAGGTGGTCTGGTTCCCAAGGGTTTCGTCGTCGGCCAGAAGTGGCCGAGGCACGGCGCCTGTCCACAAGCTCGCCGCGCGCGACGAGCTCATACGCATGCGCCCGCGAGATCCCCAACAGCGTTGCCGCCTCCCCCACGGACAACACCAACGGACGCGCCGCCATTACCGACTCTGATTCATGCATCGATTCCTCCTCATCGCGCTCGACGACGGACAACGAACACGACCCTCGTTCCAGCCCGGCAACAGACGCCTGCCCGCACTGACCCCGTCACAAGGGAATGGCGCGACGAAACGCCCGCGCGCGAAAAACTCGACAAATCAGCCGAGCCGCACGTCACGGACAACCGTGCAGACCTTGCGTGCAGCTTCGTGCAGAGTGCGGACCTGCGGTACAGACCGTCGTAGACGCGCCTGCGCCCGACTCGCCTGGGGCGCTGCAGGCGTTAACTCGAAGCCGATAGCTCCACGTCGTGGCGGGCCGCGAGCCGCTCACAAACCACAGCGCTCGGGACGCCCAAGCGTTCAGCGGCGGCGCGCAAATACACGACAAGCGCGTGGTGCCCAGACCCACAAGTCATCAGTCCGCCACCACCCGACCTCATCGAGCAAACCTGGATCGACGCCGGCCCGGATCATCGCCGCAGCACGAGTCGCGTACTTGCTCTTGTGATGTTCCGCCTTGGTCAGCCGGGGGCACTCCGGCAGGTAACGCTGACAGATCTGCTCGAACTCGATCGGGCTGGACCCGAGACGCGCCCGACGCTTCGATGCATCAGCCGCGAGGTCCAAGAGCACGTCACCCGGGAACGTGTTGTGCGGTGGATGCAACAGCGCGAGCTGGCCCTGCAACTCGTCGAGTTCGGTACCGGTGGCCATCCCGGAGAGCGCGATTCGTATCGCGTGCACACGATCTTCGGGAGTCGAAACGCGCCTCTTCACCATGACCCTCACCGTAGGCGGACACCCCGAACTGCACGTGCAGCCCACCATCCGGTCCACGGGTCCCACCGCCGTCAACCGACCGCGAAAGGTTGCCTGGCCCAGATCACGATGGGGACGCGGTTCCCCCAGTGGCAGTCCGATTCCGCAGGAACCAGAAAATCGGTAGCCGATTACCGATGCGGGACCGGTCCGACCGTTCTTACGCTCGGCGAGGACCGGATAGTCGTCTACGACGCGGAACGGATGGTGCGAGATGACGCTCATATGCGGTCGAGGACACGAGGCTGGGCGACGGCGGGTCTCGCGTACGCGGTCTTCGCTCGTGGTGGTCGGGGTGGTCGCGGTGGTGGTCGCGCGGCTGGGTGTCCCGGTCGCAGCTGGGGCAGCGCCCGCCGGGCCGAGCGGGTCGGGTTCGCCGTTGGCGGCGGGGTACACGATCGTCGATTTGGGCGAGAGCATTCCGCAAGGCCTGACCATGGATCGGGCGGGCAACTTCATTGTGATGAGTCACGCCACGGGAGCCGAGGAGCTCTACAACCTCGCGACCAAGCAAGCGACATGGACGCTGCCGAGCGGGTTCGTTGCGACGGGTGTGACCGATACGGGCGACGTGGCCGGCGATCAAAGCGGCGCTGCCTACTGGTGGTCGAATGGGACCGAGGTCGCCGTGGGGGGCGGCGGCAACACGCAGGTCGCTTTTTTGCCGAACCTTCCGGACCTCGGACCGGTCAATGGCTCGGGGTTGGCGATCGGAGGCGACGGAGCCGAGGGCTGTTATCTGGCGGATGGCACCACGCTCGGAGCCTGTTCGGCTGAGGACTTCCCCGTGACGTCATACCGCGGCGGGGACGTTGCGCTGACGGGCCAGACGCCATGCCCGCCAATGTCGGTCCTCCTGTACTGCGCGGCATTGACCGCAGACGAGATCAATGACAATGGAGTGATCGTCGGTGAGAATGACGACGAAAATATCGCGACGTGGAGCGGTTCCGGAGCGCCGGCGGACGTCCCGGGGCTCGTCGGAGTTCAGGCGCAGGTCAAGGCGTTCAACGACAACGGCGACATGCTTCTCGCCCAGAACGTGCCCGGCCCCATCGGAACGTATTTCTATTCACAGTCGCTCGGGACAGAAGTCCCGATCGACGGCACGCTCGACGGCATGACGGGTGGTCCCGGGGTGTTCGACGCGACCGGCCTCAACGACTCCGGTATCGCCGTCGGGTTGGCAAGTCTCAGCCCCAACCCGAAAGCCTTCGCGTGGACCGCCCAGACCGGACCCGTCGACCTGGCGTCGCTCGTGACGAACCTCGCCGGTTCCGGATTCACCGATCTGGGGACACCAGTCGCGATCGACAACCGCGGCGACATCATCGGCTACGCAACCAACACCAACGACAGCGGCGTCGACGCCTACATGCTGCAACCGTCGTTGCATCGGATTACCGGCCAGGTCACCGATACTGGTGCGAACCCGGTGTCGGGTGTGACTGTCACCGCGTCCGCGTCGGACGCGACCGTGCCTGCGGCGACGGCGACGGCGACGGCGACGGCGACGACGGACGCTGCCGGTGATTACGAACTCGATGTCGTTCCCGGCATATATACGGTGGCGCTGGCCGGTTTGGCGACCGGTTTGCGTTCGGATCCGTTGAGCGCGGTTGTGGACACGACGACTGGCGATACGGCCGACAACTTCGTCGTCACTGATGGGCCGGTCGTGCAGAGCGTGAGCCCGTCCAGCGGTCCGATCACCAACGCGGGCACGGTCACGGTCGACGGGGCCGGGTTCGGCACGACCGGAAGTGCAGACACCGTGCAGTTCTGCGCGGTCGGTACTACCACCTGCCTCGCCGGCACGGGTGTGAACGTCGGATCGGACAGTTCGCTCACTGTGACCGCACCGGCTGACGCGACCAGCTTGCTCGCGGCTGGGCAACCCGATGTCGTCGTCGATGTGATCGTGACCGACACGAACGGCAACGCCAACTTGAAAGGTGCGAGCGACCGCTACCAGTTCGACGGTCTCGGCGTCACGGGTGTGAACCCGACCACCGCCAATCCGGACGAGGCGACTCCGATCACCGTCTCCGGGTTCGGGTTCGGCGTCGGAGGGCAGGGATCCGTCGCGGTCGGTTTCTATTCCCAGGTCACGGGAGCGCTTGTCGCCAGCGCCTCGAACGCGTCGGTCAGCAACGACGGCACGATCACCGCGACCACGCCGACGTTCTCGTTGCCGCAAGGGTTCACGCAACTCGCGACCGACGTGCGCGTCGCGGTGAACGGTGTGACCAGTCCAGTTAATGCCGGCCCCGACGGGAACGACACCTTCACGTTCGTGTCGACGCCGGTCCAGGTGCAATCGGTCACCACACCCGCCGGCGCCCCGAACGGCCCGATATCCGGAAACACGCCGATCACGATCACCGGCTCGGGGTTCGGGAACGCCGGCTCCTCCGACGAGGTCGATCTCGTACCGGCCGGTGGTGGCACACCGATCGCGGCGACGAACGTCGTTGTCGTCGATGACACCATGATCACTGCCGTGACTGGTGACGCGACCGTCAGCGTCCCCGCCGGCCAGACCAGCCTGATCACCGATGTCGAAGTCGCCGCCGGCGGCCAGACCAGCCCCGCGAACTCACCTGCCGACCAATTCGTGTACAACAACGGTCCGAATGTCACCGGCCTGTCGACCCATTCAGGACCTATCGCGGGCGGTACCCAACTCACGATCGACGGGAGCGGGTTCACCGGAGCGACGGACGTCGTGTTCACACCTTCAACTTCAGGGTCTACGAACAGCGTTGCGGCTGCCCAGTTCGTGTCTGTCTCCAATACCCAGATCGTGATCGCGCTTCCCCCACAGAATCCGATTTTGCTGACCCTCAACGCGCTGGGCACAGGAGTTGAGCTCGACACCGACGTACAAGTCCAAGTGCCCGTCTCCGGCGAGAACACGTTGGTTTCAAGCCCCGTCGTCACTGCCGACGAGTTCACCTACTTGGGGCCGATCGTCACGCATCTGTCGGTGACGTCGGGACCGATCGGCGGTGGTATCACCCTGAACGTTGCCGGCAGCGGATTCACCGATGCCACCCAGGTCAATTTCTCACCGTTGACCGAGGGAAGCGCGAACGGCGTTGCCGCTGCCGACTTCGACGTGTTCTCCGATACACAAATCGGGTTCACACTCCCGGCGCAGAATCCGGCACTGCTCACCCCTGACGCGCTACACCCCGACGGTGCCTTCGTCGCAGTGGTCACGGTCCAGGTCTCAGTTCCCGGCTACCCGGTGTTGGCGTTGAGCGCCCACGTCACCGCAGCCGAGTTCACCTACCTCGGCCCACACATCACGGACCTGTCACAGACGACAGGACCGATCAGTGGAGGCACCCAACTCACGATCAACGGCAGCGGATTCACCGACGCCACCCAGGTCGAATTCCGACCGGCGACGCTTGATCGCGCCGGGGCCGCCCACAGCGTTCAGGCAGCCCAGTTCGTGTCCGCCACCGATTCCCAGATCGTGATCACGCTCCCGGCGCAAGATCCTGCTCACCTTTCGGCCACGAACACGTTCGCGACGTACGTCGGGATCGTCGTGTCGGTCCCCGGCGACACGCAACAGGCCGTGAACGGCGTCGACACCGCCGACACGTTCACCTACCAAGGTCCGAACATCACCGGACTGTCGCAGACGTCAGGTCCGATCGCCGGTGGAACCGAACTGACCGTCACCGGCAGCGGCTTCACCGACCTGACCGCGGTCAACATCTCTTGGAGCAACGGCACCAACTCCCTACCTGCGACCATTCTGCCCGGCGCGACCGACACGACCCTCCAAATCACGACACCGCCGATCAACGCGACCCAGCTCACCAACAACACGCTCACGACCGACATTCGAGTCACCGACACCGTCCCCGGCGACACCACCCCCGCAACGAGCCCGATCGTTCCGGCCGACCAATACACCTACACCGGCAACGTCGCGCCTGCCTGCGGCACCCTCACCAACTGTCAAGGCGCCATCAGCAACGACCCGACAAGTTCGGCTGTCGCGACCAGCACCACCCCGACCGGATCGATCACCGCGACCGGCACAGGAGCCGGCGGGATCACCATCGGCCGCTACCCGACCAACCCGGCCGGCACGCCCACCTTCACCGCGGCCGGCTCGTTCTTCGACGTCAGCGTCTCCAACCCGAACACCTTCACGTCGGCGACAATCCAAGAGTGTGACCTGCTCGGAGGCACCAGCGCCCAATGGTGGAACCCGGCCGCCAACCACAGCACCGGAGCATGGCAGCTCGTCACACCCGAAACCCTCACCGCCGGCCCGCCAGCCTGCCTGACCATCACCGTGAACACGACGAGCAGCCCGACGCTCGCCCAACTGACCGGCACCGTGTTCGCGACCGCGTTAACGCCGACAAAACTGACACTGGCAGCATTGCCGATCCCGCTCCCAACACGGGTGCCCGCCGTCTACCTCGCATCGGTCTCCAAAGGAACCGCCGCCGGAACCCTGACCGGCACCATCACCTACACCGACAACGGAGCCCCCATCACCGGCTGTACAGGCCTGCACCCCCTCGCGGGCCTGACCGTCTGCGTCGTCAGCTTCCCCGTAGGAGGCAGCTACACGATCACCGCGACCTACAGCAAAGACGCACACTTCGGCGCATCGTCGGCTTCGCTCACCCAACAGATCTACCAGCCACCCACCATCACCAGCCCGAACCACGCCACCGCAACCCTCGACAAGCCATTCTCATTCCAGGCAACCGCCACCGGATATCCGGCCGCCACCTTCAACGAAAGTGGACCACTCCCGAAAGGGATCACGTTCTCCACCGCCGGACTCCTCGCAGGCACACCCACCAGCAAAGGCACGTACGTCATCACCATCACCGCCACCAACGCCGCCGCAACCGCCAAACAGAACTTCACCCTCACCACCTGAACCCTCAATCCGATCGCGTTACCCAACGCGACGACCTGAGCGTCAAAGAAGAACGCAGGAGCAAGGGCACGAACGCGGCTCCAACATCGCGAGACCGTTACGGCTCGCCGGGCGATCTTCGAGACTGCCAGTTTCTACCCGAGTGATGGTCTCCGAACGTGAGACAAAGTCCGAATCCCGCGGCCGGCCGTCCCACGTCATCATTCAGGTTCGAGCGCGCGAATAGCGTCCCATATCGGAGCGGACACGGCAGCCCAGGTCGGGAGGTCGCCGCGCTCACCGCGCGACATCTCGGTTGTAGCGACGCCGGATTTCAGCGAACGGCGTGCGTTCTTCTTGACCGGTTTCTTGTTGTCGAACAGTTCGGCAACCGCTGTCGCAGCGTAGGCGTCGAGCTCCGGTTGGACGTGGCTGTAGCTGTCGAGCGTGATGCCCGTCGTCGTCGCGTGCCCCAGTCGCTCGCTTACGACCTTCGGATGGATCCCGGCCTGCAGAGCAAGCGTCGCCCAGGTGTGACGCAGGTCATAATCGTGCAGACGGATCTTCGGCACGTCGGCTCGCTCGCAGGCCGTAACGAAACGGCGCGTGAAGCGACTCGGGTGTAACGCGCTGCCATCCTCGTTGCAGAACACAAGGTCGTTGTCTTGCCACGCCTCACTGGCGTTCAGGCGTTCCTCGAGCTGCCGGCGCCGATGCGCCGCCGCCGACGACTCGGGCGGTCAGCGGCGCACGGCTTCGCTCTTCTTCGCCCAGCTGAGCAGTTTACGCTTGGCACAGATGGCATCGGCTTCATCGAGCCAGTCGAGGGCATCGGCGTCGAGCGCACCCGTTCGGCGGAGGCGTGACTGTGCGAGCGCGATCAAGGTCGTTGCACGGTGATACTCCCAGCCGAACGCAGTGGCCGTACCGAGCGCTGCGTGCAGATAGTCGTCGGCGACGTCGTGTCGACCCAGCAGCGAAGCCAGCTTGCCGAGATACGCCGAAACCGGTCCCTGGCTACTGCCCCCGCTGAACGCGACCTCGGCGGCGAACGGCTCGATGATCGGGAAGAGCAGTGCTGCCGCGTCTGCGTCGTCGAGTTCGATGGCCAGCACGGCGTACCCGATCACCGCCGTCATCCAGAATGCGTCGCGCGGGATCTCGGAGAAGCCGGCCGCGAGGCCAACGGCCAGGATCTCGCGCGCGTTTTCCTCGCGTCCGACCGCCGCGCAGATGATCGCATACGCGATCCGCAGCGGAGACGCGGTCGGCGCGTCGTTCGACATCTGCTCGACGACGGGAAACAGCTCGGCGTGTCGACCCCCGAAGCTCCCAATGGCGAAGAAGCCAGCCGCGAACACCGTGAAGGCATCCGGCTCCCCGATCTGCATCCCGAGGTCGACGTTCTCCCCCGCGATGCGTTCCGCGTCGTCCAGCCGCGCCGCCATCGTCGCTTCGAAGGTCTCGTAGATGCCGAGGGTCCAACGCATGCGCGGCGCGCCGATCTCGGAGGCGATGGCGCGCAGCTTCGCGAGGCTGTGCGCGGCGGCCACAGGATCTGCCAATTCGATCGCCACCGTGTACGCCGCCACATGGGTCGTAAATTCGAGCAGTGGGTCGCCGGACGCCGCAGCCGCTGCGACGGCCCGCGCGGCGACGGCCGCTCGGAGCGCCGACGAGCCGGGCGCCCAGAGCGCGTAGAGCACGGACGACGCGATTGCGGGGAGCAACGTCGGATCCACACTGGTCGTGGCGAGGTCGAGGGCCTGCCGGGCGACGGCCTCGCGCAGCTGCTCGCGCGGCGTATGGATCAGGGTTTGCGCGAACAGGGCGAGCAGCCGGGCGTACGTAGCGACGTCGTCTGGTTCGGCGACCGCGACGGCCGCTTCGACGATCTTCAACTGCGTCGGCGCGAACGCGCCGATCTGCATGAATCCACGGTCGGTCGCCAACGCGGCCCGGATGAGCACCGCCCGCGCGTCACAACGCGCGGCCAGGTCGGCGCCTTGCTGCAACGTCGCATACGCATCAGGGTCGCCGGCGCGGTGAAGCGCCTCTCCGAGCCTCACGACGAGGTCGGCGCGCTCCGCGTCCGGCCGTTCGAGCGCAGCGCAGTGTTCGAGCGCGGTGCGATACCAGGTTGCCGCTTCGCTCGGTGCGAGGTGCGCGAGCGCGTAGTCGCCGGCCACCGTGGCCCAACGCATCGCGTCGGGCAAGAGACCGCCGAGCGCGCAGTGACGGGCGAGCTGTGCGACCGTCTTCTGCGACCCGCCGTCGGCGTGCTGCTCCAGCGCATGGGCGGCCCGCTCGTGCAGCCGCCGGCGCCGGAGCGGTGGCAACTCCGCGTACAGCGCGTCGGCGACGAGCGCATGGGTGAATCGCATCACCCCGGCTGCCGGATCGGCCGGCGCCAACAAGCCGGACACGGTCGCAGCATCGAGGGCCTGATCGATTGCCGCTTCGTCGACGTCGACGAGCGCGCGCAGCGCGGCGTCGTCGAATTCGACACCGAGCACCGCGCCGGCTGAAAGGACCTCCGCGGTCTCGGCGCCGAGCGCGGCGACGCGGCTCCACACCACGTCGCGCAAGCTGGGCGGGATTGTGCCTTCGGATCGGGCGCCGGAGAAGCGGACCGTGTCGACATCGCGCTCGACTTGACCGGACTCGACCCAGTGGCGGATGAGTTGCGTCGCGTACAGCGGGTTGCCGGCGGAATCATCGCGAAGGCGGGCGGCGACTGCGGCCGCGCTCGCACCTGCCTCGATGGCCACGAGATCGGCGAGGTCCGCGTCGTCGAATCCCCGCAGCGCGATGCGGTGCGCGTCGTTCCGGTCAAGGTCGGCGAGTACGACACGCAGTCCTTCGCCGATGTGCTCGACGTCGTCGCGAAAGCTGGCGATCAACAACACGGGCGCGTCGACGAGCGCGCGCGTGATATGGCGCAGCAACTCCAATGCGGTCGGTTCCGCCCAATGCAGGTCGTCGAGCATCACGACGAGGCCGTCGGCGCCCGCGATCCGTCGCAGCAGGTCCGCGACGGCCTCGAAGAGCACGAAGCGTTCGGTCGCGTCGTCGCTCGAGGTGGGGTCGGGTACCTCGACGCGTGCGGCGAGCTGCGGAGCGATGCGTTGGAGCTCGCCGCCGCAACGGGCCGCGTGAGCCTCGAGCAACGCGGTCGAGACCTGTTCGACGCACCATCCAACCAAGCTTCGGAACGGCTGTAACGGCACGACGCCTTCGTCGCAGCGCGCGTACAACACGGTCCCGCCGTGCCGGTCGCGCACGTCGGCGGCGAACGCGCCGAGCAGCGTGGTCTTGCCGATGCCCGCCTCGCCGCTCAGCAAGATCGTCTGCAAAGCGGACTCCCGCGACTGGTTCGCGGCCTCGGCCAGTGTCCTGCGTTCCCAAGAACGCCCGATCAACGGCCCCTGCGTCACCAGTGCACCGGGTAGCGGGAGGTCGACCTTGACGGTCGCCCAACTCGTTGCGATGCGCCGTTCGATCTCGCGTACCTCGACGGACGGTTCGGTCCCGACCGCTTCCGCCAACAACGCGCGGTACTGCTGGAACGCGCGCAACGCCTCCGCTTGGCGGCCCTCGCCCGCGAGCGCCTCCATCAACAGACCGCGCGGCCGGTCGCGAAGCGGGTAGACCGCGACGTGGGCCTCAAGCCGAGCGACGGCGTCCGACCACCGCGACGCGGCGATCAGTGCCGCGGCCAGATCCTCGGTAGCCGACGCGTGCAATTCGGCGAGTCGCGCCGCTTCGCCCGCCGCCCACTCCTCGCCCGCGAATTCCTCGAGCGCGGCACCTCTCCACCGCGCGAGTGCACGTTCGAACGTTCCGATCGGGCCGCGTTCGGCCGCGGTCGCGATCTCGCGGCAGAACACATCCGCGTCCACATCGACGGCCAGGCGGTATCCCGTAGATGCCGTCGACAGGTTCCCGTCGCCGAGCACCTTCCGCAGCCGCGACACCTGTGTGCGCAACGCGCCGGGCGAGACGTCGAGCGCATCGGCCAGCCACTCGGGACGCAGCGACGTTCGGGTGTGCAGCGCGAGCACCGCGAGCAGCCGCCGCTGGCTCACACTGGACAGGTCGACGACCCGACCCGACGACATCACGACCTGCACCGGGCCCAACACCCGGACGAAGTCGACACCGTCCGGGACGTTTCTCACCCGCAAATACTCGCATGCGGCGCGGGCGGCCGGCCGCGGTGACACACGACTGAAACGGGCTTGCCGCAAAGTCGAGGCATGTTCGTCGGTGTCATCCATCACATCCACGACCCCGACGGGTTCCGGGCGGCCGAAGCCAAGGCGCGTGCGGACGGACTGCCGGAAGGGTTCGCGTTGGCGATCAACGCAACGTCGCGCGATCGCCGAATCGGGATCGGCGTGTGGGAGGGCGCGTCGGTGACCGCCGTCCGCGACGTCGTCGAGCGTGCGGTCGGACCGTTCGCCGACAACGAGTACTACGAGATGAAGGTCGACGGCCTCCCACCGCAGCGCCGGCCGTAGCCACGGACCGGCGCGCGGAGACGTAAGAAGGGGGCCGGTCCGAAGACCGACCCCCTTCTGTTGTTGGTCTATCTGGGCCGGGAGTTAGCAGGGCGGAGTGGCAACGGTGTTGGACGTGATCGACGTTCCGAACTGGGTAGTCCCCGTGAAGTACGCGTTGCCTTCCGGACCGGGGTTTCCGCACTCGAAGAGTGCCCCTAGGGAGGTTGTGTTGACGGTGCCGTCCGCGGCAACCACAAACCCCTCCGTCGCGCAACCAGGAAAGCCGTTGCTGCAGCCCGAAATGCTGGACCCGGGCTGCAATCCGGAACCGGTCAGGACTCCCCAGGCGCCGCCGACCGCCTCATTACTGAAGGTGAGTGTGGGCACGACGCAGGTGAAGGTCGTCGCGCCGGTACCCGGGTCGACGGCTTCCGTGATTTGACCCTGGGCTGTTCCCTTGGTGCAGGCCGAACCGACGATCGATCCAGCCGGGCCGGTACCCCCGACCGGACCTGCCGGACCGGTGCCACCCTGGAGACCGGTGCCACCTTGGGGACCCTGGAGACCGGTACCACCGGTAGCACCGGGCACACCTTGCGGACCGGTACCGCCCGGGAGTCCCGGTACACCTTGGAGACCGGTGCCACCGGTAGCGCCGGGCACACCTTGTGCACCCGTGCCGCCAGTCGCGCCAGCTGTGCCGGCCTGGTTCCAGGACACGACGGTCTGTCCCCGGGGGCAAGTCGGTGCCTTATTGACCGTGATGAACAACGGGTTCACATACCCGTTGAACGAACAGGCGTAGTAGGTGTTCGGCGTCGGACTGGTCGATGCGACCGCATACGTGACACCCCCGACCAACGTCGTGACCGCAATCGCGACCACCACAGCGACGGTCACACGCGAACCAAGAATCTTGCGCACCAGGTCCTCCAAACCAGATCATCGGATGCTGGAGGCGATCGGCATCGATGCCTCAACGCCATCCTCACGACCGGGTGTTACAGCCGCGTGCCACCCCAGACGGGGCGCGTTCAAGGTGTCCTGGTCAGCGGTGCCCGGAAGAGGAGTCGAAGCTCGACGTCCCGTAGGGGACCGGCGGGTTCAAGCCGCGCTGGTGGGGTCTGCACGTCGCACCCCTCTCCACGCCATGCACTCTGATCAGGGCTTTCGCGAAAGCGTCGTCCGCTCCGTGACCTCGAATCCACCTGTTGCGACACCGCGCATTGGCAAGTCCACCCGAGGTCGCCCGGTACTTTGTCGGATGTGGGCAGCACCGAGGAGCCGCGGGAACCAGTACCTGTCATCGTTCCGCCCGAGGAGGCCCTTCGGCGCGCGCGCCCGCTCCCGAACGCAGATGACTTCGCGATCGAAGGTCTGACGCCCAACGAGTGGAGCACGCTGAACGCAGTTCTCCCTGACCCGTCAGCGGCGCCTCGTCCCCTATGCGAGGTCGAGTCCAGCGGACCGTGAATGTGCGAGGGTGAGCCTGGCATATGCACGACGAGGAGGTAATGACCATGGCTTCACGCGGCCATCTTCAATCGGTCGGCTCGAGCCTGCGCCCGGCGACGGTGCATCAGCTGAAGGTCACGCTCCGTCAGGTGCGTCCTCCTGTATGGCGACGCATCCTCGTCGACTCGTCGTGGACACTGTCCAAGCTCTCCGGGGTGCTGGAGGCGGCGATGGGCTGGTACGGCGGGCATTTGCACGCGTTCGACTCGGATGGAGTCACCTATGGGCAACCAGACCCGGACTGGGACGTGCGCGACGAGCGTAAAGTTCGTGTCGGCGAAGCCATTCCCGACGTCGGCTCGAAGATGCGGTGGGACTACGACTTCGGCGACGGCTGGGAGCACGACGTTGTCGTCGAAGCGATCACCGATCGCGATCCCGCGCAGCATTATCCGAACTGCATCGGCGGGCGCCGGGCATGTCCACCTGACGACTGCGGCGGTCCCTATGGCTACGCGGAGATGCTCGAGGCGCTTGGCGATCCAGGTCATCCCCGGCACGAAGAGATCGCCGAGTGGATGCCGCCAGGATTCGATCCCGCCCACTTCGACGCCCGAGAGATCAACCTCCTGCTCGACGCGCCTTGAATCCGTGACGCTTGCCGGCACCATTCGCGTTGGATGTGAAGCGTGACGTTCCCCACCTAGGCGTCGAGGAACACGCGCCGGTCGTCAAACACCGCGGCGACTTCGAGTGTGCCGCCGAGCTCGGTCACGATCGCGCGTAGTACGTCGAGTGAGAGTGCGATCTCGCCGGTTTCGATCTGCGAGATCGCGCTCTGTGACTTGCCGATCAGCTCGGCCAGCTCCGCTTGGGTCACGCCCAACGCCTGTCGCAACTCCGCGAGCCGGTATTGCGCGACCTCCTGAGCCGCCCGCTTCGTCGCCGCGTCGATGCGAGTGCGACGGATCGGGTCACGACGGGCCGCGTCGGTTAGCTCGGAGAACTTCTTGGTCTTGGGCATCAGATCAATCCTTCGTTGCGTAACTCAGCGAGGTGAACGTCGTAGAGGTCGTCGGCGATCGGCACGTACTCGTCGTACCAGCGGTTCCAGTTGGAGCTCTTCGGATCATCGGGGGACTTGTCGCCGCCGATCAGCAGAAGGGTGGCCCGACGCGGATCAAACGCGAACAGCACGCGCAGGCCGGCCGGCACGCGCAGCTCCTTCATGTGTGCGTGACGAGATTGGTGGACCTGGTCGACCAATGGACGCCCCAATCCCGGGCCATGGGCCTGAGCAGATCGACCCGGGCGATGAGCTCATCCTGCTCCTTCTCATCCAGCGCCGAATACCAATCGGTGAACTCGTCGGTGACCTCCACCGCCCACATCAACATAAGTTTAGCTAATATTAGTCACACTTATCAAGGGGGAACGAGAGGCCCAGCGCCGAATGGCGCACAGCCGTGTCGACGCTGCGGCAGCCGGAAGCCGCACGCGGACGGGTTCGTCAGCCGAGGCAACGCCGTCGACCGGGCGTTAGCAAATTGTGAGCGTGCCCGACCGGATTGCAGGCGGTATCCAGCCGCCCGCGAACCGTCTGCCCAGTCCAGAGGGTGCCCGGAAGAGGAGTCGAACCTCTACGTTCCGTAAGGAACCGGCGGGTTTAAGCCGCCTGCGTCTGCCGTTCCGCCACCCGGGCCAGGGCCGACACCCAAGTTAGGCGGCGGCGGACACTCCAGCGTTCGGGCCCGCCGGCAAGACGGCATCGAGCAATGCGCGGCGGATCCGCGATGCGGCCGGTTCTCGTAACGCGTTGGCGATCACGATGCCCTCCACCATGTCGGCGAGCACATCGGGGAATGCACGGTCGCGGAGCGCGACGGCAACCACCGGGCCGCCCGGGAGCCGGCGGATGGTACGTGGGGCTTCGGGACGGCGCGGTGGAGATCGGAACGCCGGCACCGTCAGTCCGGCTGCTCGCGCCGCGGCGCCGAGCCGGCGCGCAGCGTGGGCGAAGGCAACGGTCGACGAACGGTCCATCGCGTCGTATTGAATACCTCGGCTGAGACACGCACGCGCCGTTTGCAAGTCGGGCTCGATTCCGGTTGGCTTCTTGGGTGCCCGACCTACCTGAACGTCCTGAAGTCGTCGGCGTGACGCGCCCGGATCTCGATCTGGTGGCGGAAGCCGACGTGCTTGAACGTCAGGGTGACCTCGTTCCCATGCCGCGCCGCGCGTTGGGCGCCGGTCGGACGCACGATCTGCGCCGGTCGGACGTCGACGCGTGGGGTCGCAGCGAGCACCTGCGCGAGTTGACCCGCCGGATGTATGACCCGATCTACAAACATTACTTCCGCGTCGAATGGGAACATTTCGACCGGCTGCCCGAAACGGGCGGTGCGCTCATCGTCGCGAACCATGCGGGCGCGATTCCACCGGATGCGCCTGCGATCATGCACGGGATCGAGAAGGAGCTCGGTCGGCGCGTCTACGGGCTCGCCGAGAACCTGTTTCGCTCGGTGCCGGTCGTCGGGACACTGTGGGCGCGCGGCGGAGGGGTCGCCGCACATCCCGACAACGCGTACCGGTTGTTGCACGACGAAGGTCAACTCGTGCTCGTATTCCCGGAAGGGACCAAGGCGACGGGGAAGCGCTTCACCGAGCGTTATCAGCTCCATCGGTTCGGACGCGGCGGCTTTGTTGAGATAGCGATGCGCGCGGGCGTACCGGTGATCCCGATCGCGGTCGTAGGTGCTGAAGAGGCGATGCCCATCGTGTTCAAGAGCAGTCGTGTCGCGAAGCTGCTCGGTCTGCCCTACTTCCCGGTCACCGCGAACGTGCTGATGATGGGTCCGCTCGGGCTTGTCGGGTATCTACCGTCGAAATTCCGGCTTCGGGTGTTGCCACCCGTACATTTCGACGTTGCACCCGATCAGGAACGCTATTCGCGCAGTCGGGTGATGGACGAGTCGGAGCGCATCAGAGCGACGGTGCAAGAAGCCCTCTATGACATGCTGCGCACTCGGCGCAGTGTGTGGTTCGGATAGAACTCGTATGCGCGTGTTGGTCACCGGGCTCAGTACGTATTGGGGCGGTCGAGTCGCGCAGGAGCTCGAGCGGCGACCAGACGTCGAGGCCGTGGTCGGCGTCGACACCACCGATCCGAGGATTCCGCTCGAACGCACCGAGTTCGTGCGTACCGACTCGTCGTACTCGATCCTGGCCCGCATCGTCGCCGCAACCCAGGTCGACACGGTTGTGCACACACACCTCATCGTCGACTCGACCCGCGCGAGCAGCCGAACCTTGCACGAGATCAACGTGATCGGCACGATGAGCTTGCTCGCCGCGGCCGGAGCGTCGGGGAGTCCAGTCCGCAAAGTTGTGCTCAAAAGCTCAGGCCTCGTGTACGGCGCGGCCAAGTCCGACCCGTACTTCTTCCGCGAGGAGATGACGCGTACCAGCCCGCCCACCACGAACGTCGAACGTTCGTTGCTCGAAGTCGAAGCGTTCCTACGGGATTTCGCGGACGACAGCCCGCACGTGAACGTCACGCTTCTTCGCTTCACGAACGTGCTCGGCGACGACCTCGACACCCCGTTCGCGCTTGCGTTGCGGCGTCCGGTGGTGCCCGAGATCCTTGGGTTCGACCCCCGCGTGCAGTTCGTCCACGAAGATGACGTCGTGGGCGCGCTGATGTACGCGACCAACAACGACGTACCCGGCGTCTACAACGTCGCCGGCGACGGCAACATGCCGTGGAGTGAGGTGTGCGCGCTCGTGCGCAAGCCGCGGGTTCCCCTCTCGCCCTGGCTGACCAACTTGGCGGCGGAACCTCTGCGCCTCCTTCGCCTCTGGGACCTACCACCCGAAGCGTTACAGCTCCTGCGTTTCGGCCGCTCGCTCGACAACTCGAGGTATCAGACGGCGGGATTCCGGTATCAGTACTCCAATGCGGGGACGGTCGAGGCGTTCGCACGCGGACTCCGACTCGCGCGGACAATCGGCGACAAGCATCCGACCTATCGGTACGAGCGTGAGGTCGAAGACTTCTTCCGGCACTCCCCGGCCGTGATCCGACACGACTGATGGACCACGTCACTGTCGAGCGCCATGACCGCGTCGCACTCGTCACGCTCATCGACCGTGAGCGACGCAATGCGATGACCGCCACGATGGTCAACGAGATCGTCGAGACGTTCGACGCGCTTGAGTCCGACGCCGACGTCGGCGCGGTCGTAATCACCGGTGAGCCGCCTGCGTTCTGTTCGGGCGCTGATGTCGCGGCACTGGGCTCGCTGTCAGAAGTGCACAGCGAGGGCGAGCGCCGCGCGGTCCGCTCAATCTACGAAGGATTCTTGCGCGTCCTGCGTTCGTCGTTGCCCACGGTCGCTGCGATCAACGGCCCGGCGGTGGGTGCCGGACTGAACCTCGCACTCGCCTGCCATGTTCGTCTCGCCGGCGAGTCGGCGCGCTTCGACACACGATTCCTTCGTATCGGCCTACATCCGGGCGGCGGTCACGCGTGGATGCTCGAACGTGCCGTCGGACCGCAAGCCGCCGCCGCGATGGTGCTGTTCGGCGCCAAGATCGACGGTGCGCGAGCCGCGGAGATCGGGCTCGCGTGGGCGTGCCATCCCGACACCGAGCTCACCGAGCGGGCCATCGCGTTCGCGGCCGGCGCGGCTTCGGTCCCCAAGGAACTGAGCGCGGCGGCGGGCGCCACGCTGCGCGAAGCACCCTGGCAGCCCGACTTCGACACGGCGGTTGCCACCGAGATCACCCGGCAGTCGTGGTCACTCGGTCAGGGTTGGTTTCGACCTCGATCGGGGAAATAATCCCTCTGGACCGGTAGCCACAACGTCCGAAGGTTCTGAGGAGCGGACGTCGATGCACAAGTTTCGCTGCCCGACCTGTCTGACCGTGCTCGAAGGCGAGGAACGACGCTGTCCGGCATGTGGGTCACGGCTGCGCAAACGCAGACAGCCGATCGTGCTCGGCGACGCTCTCGCATCACGCCCCGCCGTCCGCATCCCCGAGAACGCGAGATGAAAGCACGTGTCCAAACGTTGAACATGCTCGAACCCGCTGGCGAGCGCCGCGCCGTCTCGCCCGAACCGGGCCGTAGCATCGCCCGATTCGCACCTGCGGACGCGCCGGAGCCCCAGGGCCCTCGAGGCCGCCTTGGCGCGCGAGGCCGAGATCGCAGAAGCCGACACGACATCGACGGACATCCGCCTTCGGTCGCAACCCAAGGTGGAGTTCGTCCGGAAGTCCTCGCCGCCTCTGTTGGCGTCGGCCCCGATCCGATCGGACGCGTGCCACGAAGGCGCGCCAGCGTCGGCGAGATCATCGGAGCCCCCGCCGCGACGCCCGAGCCGAAGACGACGATGCCACCCCTTGGGCATCGAGCTCATCGGAACGCCGACGGTCCGGAGGCGGGCCTTACGTCTCACGGCACCGAGGTCGACCGGCGCCATATCCTGGAATCTCGAGTTCGGCACGCGTCACTCCGGTCCCGATTCACTATGCACGTGAGCCTGGTTTTCGGAGCCGGGGGGTTTTCAGACTTGATAGGGCTATTGACCCGATGCGTACCTCTTGAGCTAGAATTACCCTCTAACTCCAACGGGGAGGTAGAGCGGCACTCAGGGAAGAGGAGCGCCCGGCTGTGGAGACGTTGCGCTGTCCGACTTGCCTGACGCTGATCCTCGATAGCGGGGAGAAGCGGTGCCCGGCGTGCCATTCGCGGCTACGCAAACGCGGAGCGCCGATCGTTCTTGGCGAGAGCACGCGGGTCACGAACCGACCGCTGCTGCCCTTCGAGCGCGAGCTACGAGCGCGAGTCGACGCTCCGAACGCCAATGAAGAACTCTGGCGTCGCCCGGTCGCGAAAACGCCCCCGGCCAGCGAAACCATCTCGACGCCTGAACCTGTCAGAACCGACTCCGCAGCCGCTCGAGAGCGAGCACCGCGCGGAAGGGATCGACGGCCGGGCCGCGCCGATGAGGTCGCGCGTCGCGTCCACCTTTCGCCGGCACCCGTCGAAGCCGCAGTCGAACCCGAAGTCGCAGTCGAACCCGAAGTCGCAGTCGAACCCGAAGTCGCAGTCGAACCCGAAATCGCAGTCGAACCCGAAGTCGAACCGGAAGTCGCAGTCGAACCCGAAGTCGAAGTCGAAGTCGAAGTCGAGCCCGCGACGCCGACTGCCGAGCCGACAACGGCGGACTCGATCATCGACCAAGCGAACGAACCCGAGTGGGAATCAGACGAGACGGTCAGTCGATGGGACCAACTCGTCGCGGAGGCAGTCGATCACGTCGCCTCAGCGCCTCGATCCGATGCCTCGCGTCCGATCAGTGATCTCAACCGCGAGACGGACCACACCTCGACCGCGAACGGAAGCGACAGCCTTCGACCCTTCGGCGCGACGAACCACGACGAGGCGGACTCTGCCCGGGCGGCCGCGCCGGTCGACGTCGAACACGTTCTCGAAGTCGAGACAACAGCCGAGGTCGCAACACCGAACATCGAAGACGCGCGACCCTCGGCCATCGTCGAGCCCACAACCGAAGACGCAACACCGAACATCGAAGACGCGCCACCCTCGAGCATCGTCGAGCCCGCAGCCGAACCGACCCCCGAGCCGCCTATCATCCGACTCGCGTCCGAGCCCATCACCCAATCCAAACCGACCGCGATGCAAGGTCGTTGGCGTCGCTTCGTCGAGGAGGCCGCCACTCGCGCGGTCGCCGCGGCTCTGCCGACGCTGCCCGATTTGGATTCCTCGACCCGCCCGACCGCCGAGCCCGAGCCCGAGCCCGAGCCGGAACCTGATCTGCCGGTCGTCGATATCGCGGGTGAACCGATCGACGAAGCCAAACCTGCACCCCCCGGTCCCGATACTGGCTGGTACCGGCTCATCGCCGAGGCGACTGGACGCCCCGTCGGCCCCCCTCCCTCATCCACACCGGTCGAAGCCGACGTCGTCACCGAAACCGGGCCGGCGCCGACACAGATCGCGACCAAAGGTCCGCGGCGGCGGCGAACGCTGAACAGCCGCCGTCCGCAAAGCACCATCTCGGCCACATTCGTCGAAGCCGAGACCGAAACAAAGTCGGAGCCGAAATCGTCGACGCTCCAGAACGTGGTCGAACCTGCCAGCGACGTCGAGGTCAAGGCCGAAACGGAGCGCGAACCGCTCGCCCCCATCGTGGGCGAAGTCGAAAGCCGCTGGAGGCAACTCCTCGCAGACGTTTCCGACCAGGTGGACACTGCCGCATCGCTCGCACCCGTCGAAGTCGAAGCGATCGCCGAACCCGCCCCGCGACCAACACAGAGGACAATCACCGGTCGACTTCGCCGGCCCACGGTCATCGGTGCCGTCGACGTGCCCGAAGCCGCAGTCGAAGTCGAAGTCGAAGTCGAGCCCATCGGCGAAGCCGAACCGGAATCGGAGCTGAAC
>JBKQIY010000058.1:0-13798 GCA_052148155.1 Acidimicrobiia bacterium
ACCGACCGCCGCGCCAGATCCGTGCGGCTTACGTTGTGAGCGCGTCCAGGTCGGCCTGGAGAACGGCTGTCTTCAGACCGAAGGTGTCGGCTCCATTCTCGACGATTTCGCGGGTGAGAATGGCCCACGCCTCGTCGCAGTACGTCGTCACGAAAGGCCACGTCACGAGGACGACGCCGCCCCAGGTCACACAGAGCAGCCCTTCGGCGGTGTATCCGACCGCGACGATGCAGTGACCTCCGTCTATCGGGGAACCGTTCACCACGGTCCACGGCACGAGCTCGCCGGTCTGTTCCTGCTTCGCGAACTGTTGCTGAGCAGACTCCGGACAGGCGATGCCGAGATAGGCGTTCCCGAGGTACGCGATGACCTGCATCATCTCGGTCTGGCTCAGGTAGTTGAACGGCGCATATTGGCTGATCTTGTTCGGTCCCGCCGGCATGTGATGAAACAAGCCCGAACTGCGCCAGATCTGCAGCACGTCGGAGATGACGCAGCCATCGTCACTCGGTGAAAAGTAGCGGTACTGCGACTCGATGATCGCAAGGTCCGGACGGGCGTCGCTCGTATGTTCGATCGCGTTTTCTCTTGCGATCACGTGATCGACGCCGGCGATCACGCAGTCGCTCAACGCATCGTTGCCGTCCATTCCCCACGGGATCGTCTGCAGCACCGAAAGCGTCCCGAACGTGGGCGGCGGCTTCGGAAAACCAGCTGTCGTGTAAGTCATCAGAGGGGACAGCCCAACCGGGAATACCGCATCTCGTTTGCCGAGCTTCAAGTGCGAGATGTCGTAGGTGGCGAGATCGGCAGCGGTCATCACAGCGAGTACCTCATCTCCAGTTTCCGCGGCGTCGAACGCCGGGTACGTGGCGCTCGAGCGCACCCGAACACCTCCGAACGGCCACGCGACGCGACCGCGATTCCAGATGGTTTCATCGGCACAGGTCCGCATCTCCCGAGGCAACGACGCGAGAGAATCTGCGGTGGTGGTGAAGTCCGAGGGTGCGAGCAGGCTGCGAGTGTCTTAAAGACAGTGATTCGACGAATGGCGGCGGCCGCCTCCACCCAGAACCGTGTCGGTACCTGTCCCACAGAGTGCCACGCTTCGATATCTCCTGCCGAACGTCAGGGATCGCTTGAGACAGACGCGTCCGACCGCGGCCAGCGGCGCTCGGACAGTCGAGCTAGCTCGGGAACCGTTCGAACCCAGCCAGGTCCGACATGTCGACAGCCCCGTCAAGCAAGTGGGAGAAATTCGGGTGGTTGCCGGGTCGAGCAGCGTCCCGTGACCTCCACGCCCTACTGACCACACCCGCGCCTGTTCGCGGTCCCGTCCTGGGAGAGTCTCTCCGCTTCAATGCGGCGGCGGTCCAGAGTGACGACGAACGCGGCTGGCCCAGTCCGATTGGTCGGCTCAGATCTCAATACCGAGTGATTCGGCCTCATCAGCCAGCGATAGCCAGCGCTCTTCGGCGGCGTGGACGCGGCTCTGGCTGGTTGCCAGGTTCGCGCTGAGGCGCACCAACTCCTTGTGGTTTGCGCCCATCGAGACAAGCTCAGCCTGCACGGTGTCTCGCGTCGCGATCGCGTTGGCGAGCGCGCGATCGGCGAGGCCCAGCTGGTGGCGCAACGTGCTGGGGCTCTTCTTCGACACGGGCTTCGCAGTCGTTGCCCTTGTTCTGCGAAGCGCCGCCGGTGCTGCGGACGCCGCAGTTCCGGCCTGCACGGCTCGTTGGGCCAACCATCCGGCGACGCCGCCGCGCACGACCGCGGCGTGACCGTTGCCGTCGAGTGCCAACACCTCACTGACCGTACGATCGAGGAACACGCGGTCGTGGCTGACGACGACCACGATGCCGGGCCAGTCGTCGAGGAACTCCTCGAGGGCGCGCAGGGTGTCGAGGTCGAGATCGTTTGTCGGCTCGTCGAGCAGCAGCACGTTGGGCCGCTCGATCAGTGTGAGCAGCAGTTGTAGGCGCCGACGTTCGCCGCCCGACAGAGTGCCGATCGGAGCGAACTGCGCGTCGCCGTCGAACCAGAAGTGGCGCATCAGCTTGACGTCGTCGAGCGTGGGCTCGTCTTTGCCGCTCGCGACCGCGTCGCGTACACGTAGGTTCAGGTCGAGGTCGCGGCCGAGCTGGTCGTAGTAGCCGATCTTCACCGTGCGTCCGACCTCGATCGAGCCGATCGTAGGTTGCCGTCGGCCGGCGATGAGATCGAGGAGCGTGCTCGTGCCGGCGCCGTTGGGGCCGACGACGCCGACGCGGTCGCCCGGTTCGAGCATATGGTCGAACGGCTTCAACACGAATAGGGGTCCGGCGTCGCTACCGTCGCGCGGCCTGGGCCACGAGAAGCCGACGCCGTGGAGCTCGACGCCCTTCGATCCCAATCGGGTGTGACCCAGCGACAGGCCCAGTTCGCCCTCGCGGGCGCTCGCCTCGGGGCCGCGCCCGAGCACGGCGTTGGCTGCGTCGATGCGTGCCTTGGGCTTCGACGTGCGAGCCGGTGCGCCACGCCGCAGCCACGCGAGCTCGCGGCGCGCGAGGTTCTTGCGCGTTTGCTCCTGCGTTGCAGCTTGCGCTGCGCGTTCGATGCGCGCCGCGAGATATGCCGCGTATCCGGATCCTCCCGTCCGTTCCTGCGGAACGTGGAGGTAATACGCGCCGCGGTCGATCTCGAGCACCTTGTTGGTGACGCGGTCGAGGACGTGACGGTCGTGGGTCACGAGGAGCAGGCCACCAGGGAAGGCGGTCAGCCACTCCTCGAGGTAGGCGATAGCGTCGAGATCGAGGTGGTTGGTTGGCTCGTCGAGGATGAGGGCATCCCACTCCCGCGCGAGCAGCGCGGCGAGCGCGACGCGCTTGCTCTGCCCACCCGACAGCTGGTCGGTTGACATCTCGAGCAGCTCTCCCATGCCGAGGCGTGTCAGCATCGCTTCGCCCTGCCACTCTTGACGATCGAGGCCGGTGCACGCCGCTGAGCGAACGGTGCCTTGCGGAAGCACTGGGAGCTGGGCGAGCGCGCCCACCCGGGCATTGCGGCCGCGGCGCACGATGCCCGCCTCGGGCTCGCGGTCACCGCTCATCATGGTGAGCAGCGTGCTCTTACCGGCGCCGTTGAGACCGACGACGCCGATGCGGTCGCCGTCGCTCAAGGTCAGTGAGAGATCGGTGAACAGGGGGCGATTCGGGCGCGATGCCCGCACGTCTTGTGCATCGATCAGAATCACGGCTCAGGTTACGGCCTGCGATCGAAGAGCTTCGTCGCACGAGCCGCATCGTGGACCGAACGCGCAAGCGAGCATTCCCTCATCGCCGTGTTCGTGGTCGAGGCGCACAAGTCGGGACGCCGCGGTCGCCCCGACGCTTGATTGGTCGGGACCGGCCAGCAGTCCGGAGATGCTGGGCTGGTCGGCGCCAGCACGCGCCCCGCAGGCGGTGGCCCCGATGCACACAATCGACCGAAGCAGAGCCTGTCCACAAGGGAAGCGCCGCTGAACTACGGCGCCCATTCAATGGAATGGCTGACCTGGCGTGCTTGTGCCTCGTGTGCGCGGTGGTTCGTGCACGCGGTGGTGTGTCGAGCGGAACTCCGGTCGAGGGATGATTCTCCAGTGGGGTCGAGTGGTGTCAGTCGGGCCGGTTTTCGCGGGCCTTCGCCGCAGGTGTGAATCGCACGGTCAGGTGTTTGATACCGCCGACGAGGGGGATGCCCATGGCGTCGAGGGGGATCGGGTCTGTGGTCGCTTCGATGTCGGGGAGTCTGGTGAGGAGTTGGCGGAAGGCGACGGAGATTTCGCGTCGGGCAAGGTGGGCGCCCAGGCAGAAGTGTGGGCCGGGGCCGCCGAAGCCCACGTGCGGGTTCGGGTTTCGGCGGACGTCGAAGTGTTCGGGGTCGTCGAAGACGCGCGGATCGCGGTTGGCAGCGCCGTAGAAGAGCACCACCTTGTCGCCGTCGGAGAAGTGGTGGTCCGTGATGGTGACGTCTCTGGTGGCGGTTCGGCGCATGAAGGTCACCGGTGAAGCGACGCGCACGATCTCGTCAACGGCAGTCGGGCTGACACCGTCGAGATCGTGCTGCCATGCTGCGCGCTGGTCGGGGTTTAGGGAGAGGAGATGCATGCCCTGACTGATAGCGGTGCGCGTGGTGTCGTTGCCGGCGACGGCAAGGAGAATGAAGAACGGGGCGATCTCGTTCGGTGCCAACAAGTCCTCACCCAGGTCGCTGTGCACCAATGCGGTGGTGAGATCGTCGGCCGGTTCGGCGCGTCGCTTCTCGGCGAGCTCACCCATCAGTCCCGACAGTTGCATCCCCGCCTCGAACATCGCCGCGAACGGCTCCCGACCACCCAACATCTCGGGATCGCCCGCTCCGAGGATGATGTTCGTCGCATCCAAGACGGTTGCGAACTCGCTGCGCGGGATGCCCATCATGTCGCAAATGACTAGGAGCGGGAACGGTTGTGAGAACGTCTCGACGAGGTCGACTTCACCACGCTCGCAGATGTCGTCGATGACCTCGGTGCAGATCGTCTCGACCGACTCGAGGACGCTCTGGAGCTGACGGGGTGTGAACGACCGGGACACGATCCCGCGCTGGCGGGCATGGCGCGGATCGTCCATGTTGATGAACGATCCGAAGAACTCCATCGCCTCGGATGGCATGTCCGGAATCGACACCGCACCTTTTCCGGAACAGAAATCCTGTGGTCGTCGGCTGATCTCGACCAGCTCTGCGTATCGGACAACCGCGTCGAAGTGTTCGGTCACGCCGGCCATGCGGTTCTCCGCCGCAACTGGGACAAACGGACCGGACTCGCGAAGCTCGGCGAAGGTACGCATCCGCTCTGCGAGCGGCTGACGCCAAAAGTCCGGATCGGCAAGCGGTGATCTCGACGCGTCCAACAGCTCCCCCTGTGCTCAGACCGAACCTAGCCACTCCGGCGTCCACCTTGGTCTCGAGCCGATTCCGTGCCCGCCAACGCGGCCCGAACGTCGCCGCCTGACTCCCGGCACAGCGCGTCACCCCAAGGGTCAGCCCAACAAGACGAACGGGTGCAACCTCCCATATTGCGGTGTATCGCGCGTTCGGCTCTCCCGTGTGCGGCGTGCCGATGCCCGTTGGAGGCTGTGATCGTGCGGCGCGACCCGTAGAGCCGGACCACGGCGTCCGTCACAGACGTCTGTGTCCCAGAACAGCGACTTCGAATACAGCTCGCAGACCTGTCGCGGACGTGGGCCAGGCGTCGGGGGCGTCTTCACTCCGCACGGCGGTCTGTCAGCAAGAAATAGGGTCGCTCAGTCGTTGCAACGGTCAACTGAGGCTCACCTCATCTTGATGAGGCGTCGAGCGCGGCGGACCGTTTCTGCAACCTCGGCAATACAAGTCGGGACACGCATCCCGATATGTCGCGGCCAGGGCGTCTCGTCTCAGATCGCGGGTTCCGTGACGTCCGCGATCGTGGACTGCATTGAGGCGGCGGAGCGCGACCAACGGGACGTCATCATGTCGCCGTCGCGACGATTGCGGTCAGCGCGGTCTGTCAGCACATCGAGTGTGGGAGTTCGCGGTCCGAGCCGCAGTCGTGTGCGTCAGCGTCAGCGCGGATCTTGGCATGTTCACACGAGCGAGAAGACGAGTGAAGATGAAGTTGAGTGCCAAGAGTCGCCGTCGAGGCGACGACCGGACGTTCGCCGAGCTCGAGGCTGTCATGGGGACGGCATGACTAACCTTCGTCGAGGACCTGTACAGCGCCGAGAGCACGTACCGCGAGGGTGACCGGCTCGCGTTTGTCATCGCCGTCGATCGACGTGACGTTTCGGAACGTCACGAGGTTCTCGTCGTCTCGTTCGTACCGTTCCGCGACGACTTCGTGAGCCTCGGCATCGTGCGGGCCGTAGTAACGGTAGATCGGCACAGCAGCAATGCTGCACGGTGAAGGCCCGATTGTCACGCACTGAAGGCAAGCTGTTCATTTCAGGATCGTGAAAGCATGTCGAATCGTCACCGGCGCAGCCAGTTATCCATCTCCACTCGTTGGGGAATGTCGACATATGCGACGGTTTCGAGCTGAGACGAAGTGCAGGTGAGTGCGTTGCGTCGCCGCAGCCGACTGCGTGGCGTTCGCAGGACGTCGGAGTCCGCTGAGACGTCGGGCGTTTAGCACTAGCTGTGTCAGGATGGGATCATGCAGATGCCCGAGACGTATGACCGGCTGGTGCTCGGCGACGGCGCGTGCGCTCTCGACGCGTTGGTTGCGGCACTGGGCGCTCTCTGCGCGTTCGCGCCGATCGGCGTCAAGGGACTCGCCGACACGTTGCACCCGCTGGGTGCCGTCGCGGCCGCGCGCGCCGGCGACGCGACGAGACGCGCACTCGGGGAGGTGTCGTGACGCACCCGATGCGGTTCGGTGTCATCACGTCGCACGCGCCCGACGGACGAACGTGGCGCGAGCGCGCCCGTCGCGCAGAGGCCCTCGGCTACACCTCCCTGTTGATGCCTGACCACTTCCAGGACCAGTGGGCGCCGCTCGTCGCGTTGACCATCGCGGCCGAGGCGACCCAGCAGCTGCGCGTCGGGACGCTCGTCTTCGACAACGACTACCGACATCCCGTCGTGCTCGCGAAGGAGATAGCGACCCTCGATCTCGCCGCCGTTGGGCGCGTCGAGTTCGGGCTCGGCGCAGGCTGGAAGCGGTCGGACTACGACGAGGCGGGCATGCCGTACGATCCGCCCGGCGTGCGCATCTCCCGCATGGCCGAGGGCCTGGAGGTCATGAAGCGTCTGTGGGCGTCACCCGATCCCGTGCAGTTCAGTGGCGAGCACTACACCATCCGAGGTGCGGTCGGGACGCCTAGGCCGCACCGGACGCCCCACCCGACGGTGTGCATCGGCGGCGGCGGCAAGCGCATGCTCTCGTTCGCGGCCCGGGCCGCTGACATTGTGGCCGTCAACGCGACGATGACCGCCGGCGCACTCACCACCGAGATCACCGCGACCGCGACCCCCGCCGCGTTCGACGAGAAGCTCGCGTGGGTGCACGCCGCGGCCGGCAACCGGCTCGATCACATCGAGCTCCAGTGTCACGTACCGTTCGTGACGATCACGACGGACCGCGCGTCGGTCGCGCGCGGTCTGAGCCAGGCCTTCGGCGTCTCGGACGACGAAGCGTTCGACATTCCGCTCGCGTTGATCGGAACTATCGACGAGATATGCGACGCGATCGAACGACGACGCGCGCGGTGGGGCTTCACCTACTGGATCGTGCCCGACGACGCGATGGATACGTTCGCTCCCGTCGTCGAACGGCTCGCTGGTCGCTGACGCACGCCGGAACGATCGAGCGAAGCCAACCGCGTGCACGACAGCTGTTCGACCTCGCTGGTGAGCTCGACCTTGCCCGCCTGTCAAAGACGGCGTCCGAGAGCAATCAACGTCTGTGCCCCCCCGGCTCGCTCGTGGGTGACCATGTTGTTGTTGCCTGTATGACCCGATCACGATCTAGCAGGGACCTGACACCTTGCGGTGGGCACTGTGCGAAGCCGCGCAGCACTCGCATCAGCAACGCAGTCCCGTCTACGCCGACAACGCCCGACTCAGCGACGCGCTTCTTGCGGATCCCCTCGTTGACGAGTCCCGGATCGCAAGGATCGCACGACATCTGGCCGGCGGCCAAATGTGGGCAGATTCGGCGCTTCGTTGCCGGGAACGAGCGGTGCGCGTCTTCTTCTCGCCGTAACGTAGTCGCGTGAAGCGAGAAGCCGCCTGCCTGGAGGACGCGGTTGCGCTGGCCGCACACGCGCATCGCGGCCAGCGCTATCCCTCGCCGGAGGCCGAGCCATATGTCTTCCACCCGCTGCGGATCATGCTGTGCTTCCGCGACGCGGTCGACCAGATGGCTGCCGTCCTCCACGACGCCATCGAGGACAGTGACTTCGAAGTTCGTGACTTGGTTGACGCCGGTTACCCGGCCGAAGTGGTAGCCGCCGTCGACTCTCTGACGCACCGCACCGACGAGTCCTATGAGGATTACATCGAGCGATTGGCGGCGAACGAGGTGGCGCGCCGCGTGAAAATCGCAGACCTCACAGAGAACTTGGCGAACAATCGTCTCTTCCCGGACGCACCTGCGAACGCTGATCGGATCGCTCGGTATGAGGCAGCCCTCGCTCGGCTCGGTCGCACCCAGTCATGAACACGGCCCGCACCATCGAGACCAGAGATCGTTCCCGCACCGTCTTCGAAGACGTCGCATGTCTTCCCAGAGCAGCCGGGCATGAGGTCGTGTTCGCAGCGGCAAAGGTCGCCTTGCGCGTCATCGGCATGACCAGCGAGCGGGTATCGGCCCGATCGAGAGGCGGTCAGTGTCACGGGCGCGGCGAATCTGTCGGCGTCTTGAGGCACCAGAGTTGCCGGCAGGTCTGTCAGTAGCCGAGTTGACGGGTGAGCGCGGACAATGCCTGCGCTGGCGTCTGTGTCGTCGTGTCGATCTCGAAGTCATATATGGCGTCTCTGTGGACGACGCCCGTCTGAGCGCGGGCCAAGCCGGAGTATCGGTCGTCGCCCCGGGTACGTTCCCGTTCCTCAGCCACGTCCGGCGCACACCGAATGCCAACCCACACAACCTCAAGACCTGCGACCGAAGTGTTCCAGTCGTCCCAGTGCGTCCTATCGATCACCACGTCATCGACGATGACGTTCAGGCCGACACGCGCAGCCGCCCCTACCGCCGTTTGGTACGCGCGGAGCAACTGTCGACCCACGCGACCGACACGAACTCGTAGTCCTTCCGGCGCGGTCTCGAAACGGAGGCCATCCATCGCGAACGCGCCACGGTCGTGTCCGACGCTCCTCCACTCGGAAGGCAACTTCTTGAGGAAATCATCGATTCCGGTTAACAGCCAGAAGTCCCCGACCGCGGCGCGCTGATCCCGAAACGCCGTCGCGAGCGTCGTCTTCCCGGCACTCGAAGCGCCGTTGAGAATCACAACTCTGGCTTTCCGTTCCATCGGCGCATGATGCCCGCGCCGCGTCCGTTGCGCCATCGGGACAAGGCCGCGCGCACCAACCCAGCCGAGTGTCGCCTAAACGGGCGACGGTCCCGGACGCCGGCTGCGTGTCACAGAGGCGTTTGGGTCGCGTTATCTGGCGGCGTTCGGGATCGCGGCCCTGAAGCTGGGCGTTTTCGCGCTGGAGTCGTCGGTGTCACCTGGGAACGGAGCGACGTTGATCGCCACGCGTGATCCCCGACGCGGTTGTCGAAATTCCGCATCATCCGGGCCGAGTCGTGACGGCCCTCGCCGCCGCGACCGCCGATCTCGGTGGCCATGGTCCCAGACGCCGTGCCCACCTGCTACACCTGGTGGTTTCCATGACGATCCCAGGCCCGTCGGCCGTTCCGCTCTACCCGCCGAGTCGTCCCCGGCTACGGGGCCGACTCCACCAGGTCGCGTTCTGGGCATCGCTCGCCGGACTCGCGGCCCTCGTGCACGTCGCAGACAGCACCCTCGCGCTCGTGGCTGCGTGGATTTACGGTTGCGCGACCGCCGGGCTGTACTTGGTGAGCTTCTCGTACCATGTCCTGGCCCGCGGCCCGCGGGCTCGCCGCATTCTGCAGCGCGCGGATCACTCGATGATCTTCGTTCTCATCGCCGGCTCATTCACGCCGGTGGCGCTCCTCGCGTTGCATGGCCCATGGCGTTGGGGGTTGCTCGGCGCGGTCTGGGCGATCGCGGCCGGTGGCGTCGTGCTCAAGTGCTTGGCGCTCGAGCGATTCCCGCGACTCGGAGGGGGTCTGTACATAGCGCTCGGATGGGCCGGCGTGGTCGCCGCCCCGGCGTTAGTGCGTCGGCCGCTCGTCGGCCTGCTGTTCCTCTTCGGCGGCATCCTTTACACGGTCGGCGCGGCATTGTTCGCCAGCGGCCGGCCCCGTCTCAACCCGCGCTGGTTCGGTTACCACGAGGTCTGGCATACCTTCGTGGTCGCGGCCGGCGCGCTGATGTTCGTCGGAAACTTTCTGCTCGTGCGGAGTGCGTGAACTCTGTCAGCGTCACGGTCGCAGTCGACCTTCGGCTTGGTCAATGACAGTCGGACTTCTCACTCAAACTTGAGCAGAGGAACCATGTCGAGGTCGGGCCGGTGCCCGCGCCTGAGCGTGCGGACTGTGTCGGCGACGACGAACAGCCCGAGGCCGATCACTGTCGCCACCAGGAAGGGATGGCGAGGCCCGCAAATGTGCGACGACCCTCAGCGCACACAGGGACGCACAGACGACGACAGCTGCGCGCACGGTCCGAACAATCGAACTGATCATGTCCGGCACTCGTCATCATGACGCGATCGACAAGTGCGCGGTTCCTAGGTCTCGTGCGGAGCGGCCCACGTTGGTCGGGAGTCGACGTTGACCTGGTGGTGTCGCAGCAGGCCCTAAACGGGCCCGCAGTTCGTCGAAAATGTCTTTCAAGCGTTCGCGTCGGGAATGTCGCCAATCGCCCGACTTGGAGCTTTTCTCGATCGTCCGTGAACGAATCCTCGGGCCAACGGCGTCGCGGGCCCGCGAACTGCGGCTGTGCGTCCGAGAGACGTCTCGAAATGCGCTGCCGAGCCCGCACCGATGATCGGCGGGTCTACCACGGGACCCGCATGCGGTTTCAGTCAGCGTACGGCCGTGCCGCTTGGAGCGCGTGCTGGCGGTAGGCCCAGCCCGGTCCGCGCAGCACATAGGACAGTCGCTCTCGCCAGGTGGTAGACCGCGCGACATCGTCGAGCATTGCCGCGTGTTCGTGGGTGACCACGCGCGCGGGATTGAAGGTTTTGATGTTCTTCGTGAGGCCGTAGACGACGGGTTCGCGTTCAGGTTCGAAGGTGCCGAACAGGCGATCCCACACGATGAGGATGCTGGCGTGGTTGCGGTCGATGTACTGATGATTGCTGCCGTGATGTACGCGGTGATGCGACGGCGTGTTCAGCACGTGCTCGAACACGCCGAGATTGCGGATCGTGTCGGTGTGGATCCAATACTGGTAAAGAAGGTTGATGCCGCGGGCGGTGGCGACGAGCTCTGTACGGAGGCCGAGCAGCGACAATGCGCTGTAAGGAAGGAACGTGCCGAATGCGTCAGCGACAGGTTGACGCAGCGCGGTAGAGAGGTTGTAGCGCTCACTCGAGTGGTGCACCTCGTGGATCGCCCACATGTACCGACTCTCATGCATCAGCCGGTGATTGAAGTAGTAAATGAGGTCCCATCCGAACACGGCGCCCGCGAGCGCGATCGGGCCGGTCCCGAGATCGTGCACGAACCGACGGTCCCACATACGTTCCGGGCTCGTCAGCTCGGCCCAGCCGGTCGTCGCCGTGACAATGCCCGCCACGACCGCGACGACGCCGCTGGCGCTCGCGATATTGCGCGCGACGCCGGCGACCTCCGCGACGTCATCGAGTGGCGCCTCACCCTGTCGGGCCCGCCGCGCGATCTGGTCGGCGACGGTCGTGACGGCGGCTGCGACCGCCGCCGTTGCGATCAACTTCCTCGCGTGTCGACCTTTGCCCGGAGTGAACGGCGCGAGCAGTCTCGGCAATACGATCGGGGCGAGCAAGCTCCCCACACCCATCGTCAGGCTCGTGATCGTGTCCCGTCGCTCGTTATCGGCCGCGCTCGGACCGTGCTGCGCGGCGCGCGCCTTCAGATATCTCTGTTCGGCGCCCATTGTCGCGAAGTACACCGGCACGGCCCCGACCGTCGGATCCACGACGCTCAGACTCCCGAAGCCCGCAGCGGCGAGCAGTCGGGCAGACCTTTGCATGCAGGTTCGCCACGGTCGGAGAGTACGATCGCGAACGCCGCCGCGTCCCCACCATTGTCTGCCACGACGTACAGGCTACGGCGTTCGAACGCGTGGGCTCGCACCACTGCAGTGTCGCTAATCCGAGCCGACCGCTAATCGTAGGCGCGCCGCAGACGGTGGTCGTCTGCAGCGCGCGTTGTCTTGCATGCTCCGGAACAATCCAGAGAAGCTCGCGTCGGGGTTACGGAAGGCCGGAACAGAGGACGTTTGTGACGCGAGCCGTTTGGGAATCCAGGCCGGTCATCCGGAGTCGATATGCGCGGCCGTACGGCAGCGGCGGCGGCTCGCGGGCTCTTCCCGCAGACCGCCTGCGTCGGGATTCAGTCGGGACGGGCGATCCTCCAGATGTTGCGCATCTGCTCCACGAACTGTGCGTCCGCTTCGCTTTCGCGCTCGAGCGCGTCGAGTGTTTCACGGACGAGCAACACATGGAATTCGTCAGCCGCAGCGGGACGTAGGTGAGCTCGGCCAGATGCCGCCTCACGTTCGATCAATGTGCCAGCGACGTAGAGCGCGTTTAGGAGATACTGCACTCGCTCGGGTTGCTGCTCGCTCGACCAGCGAAACGGTATCGGCCGTTGCGCGATCGGTCGCCATTCATCGAGGAGCGAGGCGAAGACGTCGAGCGCAGGGCGTGGCAGATGCTGTTCGGGTACGGCGCGAAGCACAGCGAGGACGTCCGTCGCGTAGGAGATCCACGCCTGGGCGCTGGCCGACGAGACGGGCCCGAGCTCGATATGCACGACGTACATCTACCCGATCGCAGCGGCGCACACACGCGGACGAGTCTGGGCCTGACTGTGGGTGACGACGTCACAAATCATTCGGGAGGCCATCCGATGCCGTCCCGGCGTCGCGAATGCCGGCGGGCAGTGGCGTTCTGGCCGAGCCGCCTCTCGTGGAGTCGCGAACCGCTCAAGACTCCGACGATGTGTCGCGGGTGCCGAACGCAGCGTTCGGCGTTCCGTCAACCGCATCCTGGACGGCGCCGCGCGGCGATCAGCACTGTCGGGCCGTTCCGGTGGGGCGAGCAGCGAGGGCGAATGGCCGGAACGGTTTGCATCTGCAGGAAGGGGGAGGACGGCTTGGTGACACACGCGTCGTGATCCGGCTGTTCTGATATTCGCTGAAGAGCACCGTCCGCGCTCGTTGGGTCGGGGCGTGATCGATGTCGACCCGCTTGACCTCGACATGTCGCGTTGGTGTGCAGGTCCGGGAGCATGTGAGCCGCACCTTATGAATAGGCAGAGGCGGTTCGGTTCGGGGTGACATCACAAAACAGCGCAGCGCCGCGGACGAGGCGGCAGGGTCGATCCCGGTCGTCTGCTCGACCAACGACGTTGGAAACGTGTCGCGTCGGCGGTCCCCTTGGCGAGAACGCGCCCGGAAATGCCGCTCAGGCCCTGAGCGCCGCTGTCGGGGCCGACAGCACCCCTTTGCCGAGTTGGTTGACGGCCGCCACCTTGAAGGCATAACGGTTCCCTGTCGTGAGGTTGGTGATGACGCACCGATGCGTGCTCGGCTTGAAGAGCCGTGACGGTTGCGGGACGCCGTTGAGGTAGGGGATGACCTCGTAGCCGGTGATGGCCAGCCCACCGTTGCTGAGCGGCGTGTCCCACGTCACGGTTATTCGGCCCTCTTCTGTGTGTGCCGCGACGTTGACCGGTTGGAACGGTGGGCGGTTCGTCAGCGTCGTTGTTGGATGAACGGGCAGAAACATCGGAGGTCGTGGCGGTTGGTTGAAGTTGAAGTCACGCGCGAGGCTGCCGAGAATCGAGACGTTCTCCCGGACGTCGGGCCGTGGGTCGGGTCGGCCGTCCGTTTTCGGGTCGAGGTGCTGTCCATTCAGGAAGTCGTCTTCGATGAACTTGTCGTACGCGTCGAAACTCAAGATCTGATGGTCGACGAACCCGCGCTTGGCGTACGGACTGATAACCAGCGCCGGGACACGC
>JBKQIY010000059.1:0-42552 GCA_052148155.1 Acidimicrobiia bacterium
CCGCGCGACGTCAGTCAGGTCCCGACGATCGAGGACCTGCGCGCCTTCGCCGCGCCAAACGTCGCGCCGTACAAGCTGCCGGAAGTCCTGATCGTGCGGTCCGAGCTTCCTCTCACCGCGGGCGAAAAAGTCGACCGCCGCGCGTTGGTCGCCGAGATCAACGACGACCTAGCCTGACGACCCTTCTCCCAGGAAGCACGCATGGAACTCGAGTTCACCACCGACCAGGACGAACTGCGCGACTCGATACGGGCGGTGCTCGCCAAGGAGAGCCCGGTCACGTTGGCCCGCGCCGTCGTGGAACGCGACGCTCGACCGACGGCGCTGTGGGCGACGATGGTCGAGCTCGGCTGGCCGGCCCTGACCATCGCCGAACCGTACGGTGGGATCGGGTTAGGCATGCTCGAGCTAGCCATCCTCGCCGAAGAGATCGGACGGGTCATCGGTCCGGGTCCGCTCCTGGCGACGGTGTCTCAGTTCGTGCCTGCAGTTCGCGAGATCGGCACCCCAGCTCAACAGGCGCGCTTCCTCGGTGCAGTGGCCGCCGGCGAGCTCTCGGGTTCACTCGCGATCGCCGAGGCGGTGGGCTCGTTCGATCCGGCCGACGTCGAAGCGACAGTCCGCTTCGATGGAGATGAGGTTGTGCTCCGCGGTACGAAACGATTCGTCGTCGAGGGCGACTGCGTCGACGAGCTCGTCGTGGTCGCTCGCGTGGCCGATCCAACTGGAGACGACGGCGTCCGCGCAGTCGTCGTGCCAGTGGACGCAACGCGCAGCGCGGTCGTTCGTGCCCTCGACGGCACCCGCCGGCTCGCCCACATTGACCTTGATGACGTGCGGGTAGGCCGTGATCGCGTTCTCGGCGACTCCGACGCGTCGGCCGCGCCTGCCCTGCGACGCGCGCTCGAGGAAGCCACCGTCGCCGTCGCGCTCGAGATGGTCGGCACTGCGCAGACAATCTTCGACACCACGCTCGAATACGCCAAGCAGCGCGAGCAGTTCGGCGTGCCGATCGGTTCGTTCCAGGCGATCAAACACAAATTCGTCGACATGCTGGTGTCGCTCGAGCGGGCCCGATCACTCGGCTATTTCGCGGCCCTCACGATCGCCGAAGACGACCCGCGACGTACCAACGCGACGTCAGCGGCGAAAGCCGCAGCCGGCGACTGCGAGCGCCTGCTCGCCAAGGAAGGCATTCAGATCCACGGCGGCATCGGCTACACGTGGGAGCACGACATGCAGCTCTTCGTGCGTCGAATCAAGTCGGGCGAGCCCATGTTCGGTTCGAGCGTGTGGCACCGAGCCCGGATTGCGGACATCCTCGGCGTCTAGCGATCACGCCGCCCGCAGCAAGATCTCCGCGAAGATGTAGAAGCCGAGGATCAACGCTATGCCGGAGTACATCGCATTCTTGTGCGTCTCGTAGATCACGTTGAGACCGGTGTTCCCGCGGCCGCTGATCTTTCCGAGCGCGTTGAGTTCCAGCACGACGATCACGACGATCGCGATCAGCAGAAACACCAACCACTTCGCAGCGGACGGCCGGTACGAGAAGTGGCTGGCGTCGTAGAAGTGTGCGACGCCGACCATGAAGAACAGCACTGGTAACGAAAAGATGGTGTTCTGCCGTGACGCCATCGCACCTGCGCGCGCCGAGCCCGCAGCATTCGGATCGGCCTCGCCGCCGGCTGCGACATTGCGCGCATTCGCGATGACGACCTGCTGATTCGGCCAAATGATCATCCACACGTTGTAGAGCATGACGATCGCCATCAGAATCCCGACGAGCAGCGTGACACCCGGCGTCGAACGCCAGAAATTGCCCGTGTAGAGGTTGCTTCCCTCGACCGCGATGATCAGCAGCCCCATCACGACCGTTGCCATTGCCGCCCACCGAAACCACCACAAGGCCCGCCAGGTGAGCTTGTCGAACGCGTTGTTGCGCGCGGCGACGTCCATCTCCGCGTAGGCGGGTGTCTGAACGAAGTTGAAGAACCACAGCAGACCCATCCACATGACGGCAAAGATCACATGGGCGGCGACGAACGCGCCCCAAAGTCCCTCGCGACTGAAGATCTCCATCGACACTCCCGGGTCAGACGACCTATCGGGGCGGAACGTACCAAAGTCTGACGCGCGCGTCAGGGAGCTCACGCTGGCAACGCTCGGAGTGTGACTCCCACCACGCGTGGAACGAGTACTGGCCGGCGGCGGGCAAGCCGGGCGACATCCGTACACGAGCAGCCCGCGCTCGCGGACCGTCTCCCAGAGGGCGGTCGGCGCCGGCTCGATCCGGCCCGCATACCGTCGAGCCGCGCCCGCCGCGGATGGGTCCGTCCCGCTCCAAGCGAAACCGACGCGCGGCACAATCCGGGCATGAACAGCGCGAGATGACCGCGTGCCGTCAACTCGGGCCAGCAACCGGGAATCGAGCGCGACCCGGCCCACCGAGCACCAATCCTCGGGCCGCGAGTGCCCTCATCGACAGGTTGCGCGCCTCGCGGAGACGAGCGCGTGAAGCACCCGCTCCCCGACTCTCGAGAGACTGGGCGCCTCCGATCCTCAGGTCGGCGCTGTCACCGGCGACGGAGCACGGACGCGCCCCCGGCCGCAGCGTCGTGATCCACGAGGCCCCCAGACCCGCACGACCCGAGCAGGGGACCTTGCGCACCTGTCCCGGACGACCGGTCGCGGGATCGACTGGATCGTAAATATCCGCGTTTCAGACGAACGGAGAGCACCCTGACCGCGGTAGACGAACTTTGCGACGTCGCAGGCCCGGCCCAGGTCACACGGCGGCGCGATCGCAGGCATCGGGCACCTGTCCGATACCGGCCAGCTCGCCGGGCTTTGCGATTGACCCCGAGGCGAGCGCCCGACCAAACTCCCGCGAGCCGTGACGGGAGGGTCGAATGGGAATGCTGGACGGCAAAGTCGCCGTCGTCACAGGGGCCGGCCGAGGGATCGGACGAGCCCACGCACGACTGCTCGCGGCGGAGGGTGCACGGGTAGTGGTGAACGATCTCGGGACGGCAACCGCCGGCGACGGCTCCGACACAACGCCCGCGCACCAGGTCGCCGAAGAGATCGTGGGCGACGGAGGACAAGCAGTCGCGAACTCCGCCAACGTTGCGACCTGGGCTGGCGCGGGCTCGCTCGTGCAGCAGGCCCTCGACGAGTTCGGCCGGCTCGACATCGTCGTCAACAACGCTGGCATCCTGCGCGACGCGATGAGCTTCAACATCACCGAAGCTGAGTGGGACTCCGTCATTGAGGTGCACCTGAAGGGACATCTCGCGACCTGCCATCATGCCGTCAAGCACTGGCGGTCGCTCGGAAAAGCCGGCGAAGAGGTGTCCGGTCGGATCATCAACACGGCGAGCGAATCGGGCCTGTACGGACAAGCCGGTCAGATCAATTATGCGACCGCCAAGGCCGGCATCGTGTCGATGACCATGGTGCTCGCCCGCGAGATGAAGAAGTACGGCGTCACCGCCAATGTCGTGTGTCCCCGAGCTCGCACTCGCATGACCGAGACCGTGGCCGGAGCGGTCGACTTCATGAGCGGCCCGGAATGGGAGCCCGAGAACATCTCACCGCTGGTCGTCTTCCTCGCCACCGACGCTGCGGGCGACGTGTCGGGTCAGGTCTTCGTGGTATGGGGAACACGCGTACACCTCATGGAAGGTTTCACGTTGGCGAGCACGCTTGACCGCGGCGAGGGTCGGTGGACCCCGGCGGAGTTGGCCGCCCGCAAGGACGAACTCTTCGCCGGCCATCGCAGCAAAGTTCCGCCCATGGGCTTCGGCCAGTGAGCGATACGCCGAGCGAGCAGAAACCCGCCGGGCCGCTGCTGGTCGACCAGCTGCGATTTATGGCGCGCCGTTTCCCCGACGAGCCGGCCTACGTCGATCTCGACGCGCAGTCGACACTCTCGTTTCGCCAATGGGACGAACAGTCGAACCAGGTCGCGCGATGGCTCGTCGCGAACGGTGTCCGCAAAGGCGACCGCGTCGCGATCGCCTTGCCGAACGAGTATTGCCTCCGGTGGATCGTCGCGTACGCCGCGGTGCACAAGGCGGGCGCCGCGATGGTGCCCGCGAACACGCGGCTGTCGACCCCGGAGATGATCGCGATCCTCGGCCACGCCGAGATCTCGGTCATGTTCACCTGCGCGGGACTCCTCGAGACCGCACGGGCCGTGCGCGAGAACGTCCCGACCCTTCGGTTGATCGTCTGCGCCGAAGGGGCGGATGACGGAATCCTCGGATGGGACGACGAGATCGGCGCAGTCGACGGTAGCGAGATCCAGGTGCCGATCGACGTCGACGACATGGCTGACATCATGTATACGTCGGGCACGACGGGACTGCCGAAAGGTGTCCTGGTGCGGCACCGCAACGTGGCGATGATCCCGAACACGGCGCCGCAGTGGACGAATCGGGGTTGGCTGCACGGCGCGCCGCTGTTCACGTTCGCCGGTATGAGTTTCATCTTCAATCCCATGAAGATGGGCCTCACCGGACTGTACATGCCGCGCTTCGACGTCGACCACTGGTTCGCGGTCGTCGAGCGCGACCAGCCAATGATGATCTTCCTCGTCCCCGCAATGGCCGAGCTGATCACAGCCAGTCCCCGCTTTGAGTCCGCCGACCTGTCTGCTCCGGTCGCCGTGTCGATCGGGAGCGCGCCGCTCGCGCCCGCGACGCTCACCAAACTGCAGGACCGCATGCCGCAAGCGTCAGTGATCAACTCATACGGGCTCACTGAGGCCGGGCCGGCGTTCATCACGATGCCGAAGGAAGAAGCTGCCAGCCACGTCGGATCCGTCGGCAAGCCAATGCCGCCGATGGAGGTCAAGGTCGTCGATCCCGACTCCGACTCCGACGAGCTCCGGCCCGCGAACGAAGTCGGCGAGCTCCTCGTGCGCCTTCCCGGCAAAAGGCGCGAGTACTACAAGGACGTCGGCGCAAGCGCAACAACCTGGACCGATGACGGATGGTTGCGAACCGGCGACCTCGCCTTCCTCGACGTCGACGGATTTGTGTACATCGCCGGTCGCATCAAGGACATGATCATTCGCGGCGGCAACAACATCTACGCCACCGACGTCGAGGCCGTCATCCTCGAACATCCCGACGTTCAGGAAGCCGCCGTGATCGGCGTGCCGCATCAGGTGCTCGGCGAGGATGTCGGCGCATTCGTCGTGTGCAAGCCCGGCGTCGTTCTCGACGCGACGGCATTGACCGCATTCTGTGCAGAGCGGCTCGCCGACTACAAACGACCGCGCCGCGTCTGGTTCGTCGCCGAGCTTCCTCGCAACGCGACCGGCAAGGTCATGAAGCACAAGCTCAGAGAGCGAGCGGCGCCCTAACCCGCCCGACCCGGATAGGGCACGAGCGCGCGGGTGACGCGATCGCCCGTCGCAGCCGCACGACTCGTCGGCGTGCAGGCGCGACGACCCCGCTGTCTGAGGTTGCACCGACCTGACGGTAGGCCTACGTTCCGCGCATGGCGTTCAACATCGCGAGTCGAGAAGGAAGCACGGCGCTTGCCCGAGAAGCTGGCCGGCATGTTGATTGCTTCACCTGCGGGAACGCGTTTTTGAGTGATGAGCTCGCATCGGACCACGGAGTCGCCGTGGACCACCCGGAACCGGACGCTGACGACGGTGCTGGCGTTGTCCTGCTCGGTCTCGTCTGTCCGTCATGCATGTTTTCCAGCCCGCAGGGTTTGCGCGAGGCGATGCGCGCGAACGCCGCACGACTGGCGCGCATCGCCGCCTATCTGAACACACTTGCGGATGCGCCCGGATACCAACGTCCAAATCCCAGTGTCTAGGCGACGCCGACGATTGTCATCGGCACTGTCGGTCTCGAGACCGTCGCGGCAAGCGCCCGAGGACACGTTGCAACCTCGTCCAAGATCGCTTGAGAGGTAGCCGTCGGTGTTCGCGAGAGCGCGCTCCACGCCGGACGGGTGTGCCCTCTCACAACCATCGACGACAGCGTCCTCATCGCCGATCGCGCTCCCACCGACGCACACAGACGTTGTGCGCTCATTCGGCATCGTTGATGCATGCGAGGCAGGTTCGTGGTGCGACGTCCAGGGCAAACGGAGCAGCGAGCACTCGACGATCTGACGTCTTTGCACGAATCGACGCGACGACGACCAGTCCGACCGCGTCGCCCGCGGGACATCAGCGGCTCGCCTTGAGCGCCGGTATCGCGAGCGAACGGCCCACACCGAAGAGCAGTCCGAGCGACCGCTCCAGATTGTTCAGCACGTCGTCGAGCGCGTCAACGAAGCTGTCGGCCTGCTGTTGGCTCGTGATGAGCGGCGGCAGGATCTTGAGAACGTTCTGATGATCACCTGCGACCTGCGACAGAATTCCGTGATCGCGGTATAGCGGCACGATGACGAGCTGGGTGAACAAACCGCTGCGCATCGTCTCCAACAACGACCATTGGGCGCGAAGGCGCATCGACTTCGGTCGCCGGAACTCGATGCCGATCATCAAGCCGCGACCCCGAACCTCATGGATGAGCTCGTGACGTTCGGCCAGCACGCGCAGACCGTCCAGAAGCGACGCTCCGGTCGTGCGGGCGCGCTCGACGATGGACTCCGCGTCGATCGTGTGCAGCGTCGCCAACCCGGCGGTCATGGCCAGAACGTTCTGGCCGAACGTGGAGCTGTGTACGACGGCTCGGTCCATCGTGTCGAACACACCCTCGACAACCGCTGACTTCGCGATCACGGCACCGACTGGAACGTAGCCGCCCGACAACGCCTTCGCGATGGTGACGAGATCCGGCTCGACGTTCCACTGCTCGAACGCGAAGAACGAACCCGTACGTCCCAGGCCGGTCTGTACCTCGTCGACCGCGAGTAACGCACCGTGCCGATGACAGATTTCGGCCGCGTCGCGCAGATACTCGTCGGGCGCGACGAACACCCCCTTGCCTTGAATCGGCTCGACAACGAACGCGGCGACGTCACCGTCTCGCAGCTCGCGCTCCAACGCTTGGAGATCGCCGAACGGTACCGCGACGCAGCCGGAAAGCAGCGGGCCGAATCGGTCGCGGAACTCTCGAGCGCCGTTCAGTGCGAGGGCACCGGTCGTGAGACCGTGGAACGCATGATCTGCGAACAGCACTCGCGACCGACCGGTGGAACAACGCGCGAACTTGAGGACCGTCTCGACCGACTCTGCGCCGCTGTTTGTGAAGAAGCATCGATACGAGTCGGAAGGCATGCGGGCGACCAACGCTTCGGCGAGCAGCCCGGAGAGCGGCGAGCACTCCATCTGGACGAGGTTCGGCAGCGAGCAGGACATCGCGTCGCGTAGCGCCTCCTCGATCACCGGATGGCACCGGCCGAGCGCGAACACTCCGAACCCGGCGAGAAAGTCGAGGTACCGTCGCCCGTCGCGGTCGAAGAGATACGCGCCCTCGGCGCGCACATAGTCGGCGTCGAAGCCGATCGTGCGCAGTACCCGCGGCATCTGCGGATTCAGATAACGCTCATGCAAGGCGAACGCCTCGCGGCCTCGCGTCTCAAGCAAGGCACGCACATCAAAAGGTCGAACCGCCTCGTTTGGAGTCGGAACCGCTGCTACCGGCCGGGGCCCGGACTCGACGTGTCGCGGGCGGGTGACCCGTCGAGCGCTCACGGTCGGCGATCCTGTGTGGGCGCCGGTTCGGTCTGTGCGGATTCGCGCGCGCCTGGCACGTCGATGTCCGTTCGGAGCTTGCCGTCGCGGCGGATGCGGGCCATTTGGGAACCTTTGACGAAACCGTGTTCTACGTACCATCTTGCCGCACGCGCCAACGCTTCGCGCGCTGGAATGCTCGTGTATCCCAGCTCGGAACGGGCGCGGCTGTCGTCGTATTCCATCCGGGTTGTCGCCATCCGGACCGGCTCCGAGGGCAGTACCGGCTCGCGCTGGAGCAACGTCGCCTGGACCCATTCTGCGGTGCGGACGATCGGCAGCACTGCCCGTGCCGACAGGCGCACCCGCGGCGCCGTGAGTCCGGACACGCTCGCTAAGACGGCGAGCAGTTCCTGCAGTGTCATGTTCTCGCCGCCGAGCACGTAGCTCCGACCGGGACGGCCGAGCTGCGCTGCGAGAATGTGGCCGCGGGCGACGTCGTCGACGTGTACGACATTCAGCGCGGTGTCGACGTAGGCCGGAATCCGGCCGTTGAGGAACTCCAGGATTGTGCGGCCGGTCGGCGTCGGCGCCGAGTCTCCCTCACCGACCGGAAAAGTCGGATGCACCAACACCACCGGCAATCCGGAGGCGCCGGCGCGCAGCACCTCGTGTTCGGCGAGGTACTTCGATCGCTTGTAGTGGCCGAAGAGATGCTCGAATTTGACCAGCGTCCGCTCCGATGCCGGAGCACCGTCGTGCGCGACGCCGATCGTTCCGACCGTGCTGGTGTAGACGAGCCTCCGGCAGTGCGCGCGCTCCATGGCGCGCACCACGTTTTGGGTGCCGCCGACGTTGACGTCGTAGAAGAGGTCCGGGTTCGGAGCCCAAAACCGGTACACCGCCGCCAGATGGAACACGGTGGAGACGCCGTTCACGGCACGGTCGAGCACATCTGGATCGCGGATGTCGCCCTCGACGCGCTCGACCGCGAGCCCGTCGAGATTGGCGTCGTCGCGTCCGGGTTCAACGAGCGCGCGGATCTCGCGCCCGTCGCGTACCAGCGCGCGCACGACCGCGGAACCGATGAACCCCGACGCGCCCGTGACAAGCGCCGGACCCGAAGCAAGATCTCCACTGGGCATGGGAACCGCCTACTCGGTAGCCTGCCGCTCGATCTCGACGGTACAGCACCCTCACACCAACAGGCGTCGCGGAGGACGAACACAGTGGCACTCACGGAACTGAAAGGTCGCCAACTCGGCAGCCAGCGGGTCGTCATCGAGCGGGGCCCCGTGCGCGTCTTCGCGCAGGCACTCATGGACCTCGACGCCGCGTACACCGCAGACGGCGCGCCGGTACCGCCCACGTTCCCGTTCGTGATGCCCTACTGGGGCTCGCTCGGTGAGGGTGGCGCGGCTGGCCTTCCCATCGAGAACCTGCGCGGGAAGGGACGAGCGATCCTGCACGGCGAGCAGGAGTTCGTGTACTACGGCGGCGAATGGCCCCACGTCGGCGACACGCTCGTAGGCGAGGGCGAAATCTCCGACGTCTACGAGAAAGAAAAGTCGGGCGGCGGCAAGCTCGAGTTCTACGTCACCGAGGTCACATGGAAGAACGAACGCACCGGCAAGCCGGTCGTGACAACAAAATTTACGCTGGCCATCAACTGTAAGCCCGACGCCGCCGAGCCGAAGCCGCTGTCGTAGCCGCGCCGTGGGCTACTCCGCACAAGAGCTCGCCGACCGCGCCGAAATCCACGACGTCATCGTCCGTTACGGCTGGGCGATCGACACCAAGGATTGGGCGCTGCTCGACACGTGTTTCACCGATGACGCCGAGGTCGACTACTCGTCGAACCCCGGCGGCAAACAGGGCCCGTACCGGCAGGTGCGCTCGTGGCTCGAGAAGATGCTCTCGGCGTTCCCCGTGACACAGCATCTCATGTCGAATATCGACGTGCAGCTCGACGGCGATCACGCGACGGCTCGCACGATGGTGACAAATCCGCAAGGCGCCGCGACGCGCGCCGGTCCTTTGCACTTCTTCTATGTCGGTGGCCGCTACGACGACGACCTCGTGCGGACGCCTGGCGGTTGGCGCATCGCGCGGCGCGTCGAAACCACCCTCTGGTTCGAAGGCACTTTGCCCGCAGAGCTGCTGCGCACCATCTAACCGAACCCCGACGTTCGTCGTCACAGATCGCGTACGCGCCGGTGTGCGCCACCTCCGGCGCTCGGAGCGGCCGCACCCAGCACGTGAGCAGCGTGTCGGCGTGCCCGACGTGGCCGACCAGCCCGGGTTCCGAGGTCGTCGCCGGTGGCCGCCGCCGCGACGACCGGAGGCGGACGCGGCGGGCGTGCTCAGCGCGGACCTCCTCCCGCGCTCAGGTGATCTCGTCGAGGAAGCTGCGTATGAGCGACGTCGTCGACTCCGGATTGTCACCCGCGGCGAGGTGGCCGGCAGCGTTGATGGTGGCGGTGCGTGCATTCGGGATGAGCGCGGCGACCTCCTGCGCACCCTCGTCGGAGAGCACGTCGCTGCGCGAGCCGCGCAACACGAGCACCGGACACGTCAGTCGGGTGAGTTCGGCATCCATGCCTTCGGTCAGTCCGCGCCAGTCGCCGGGCTTGTAGTCAGGATTTGATGCATTCGCATCGCGCAGTCGCCGGCCGAGTGCGTGCTTCCACTCCCACCGGCCGTCGGGACGTTGGCGCAAGTTTCGGGTCAGGCGGGCGGGCGATTGCGGTTTGCGACCCGGGAGGTACTCGGCAATCGCGGCAGCCGCCTCGTCGAGCGACGCAAAGGAGTCATGGCGCTGCATGAACTCGACGATGCGAGCGACGCCTTCGTCTTCGAGACGATGGCCGATGTCGATGAGCGCGATCGCCGAGACCCGATCGGGATGCAGTGCGGCGATCGTCAGCGAGGTGATCCCACCGAGCGACGCGCCGACGAACGCGGCACGCTCGACGCCAACGTGATCGAGCAGCGCGACAACGCTCGAGGCCAGCGCGCGACGGTCGAGTCCGCCGATATTCGACGATACCGACGGGTCGATATCGGAATCGCCATGTCCGGGCAGGTCTGGAGCGAGCACGAACCAGTCGGACTCGAGCGCGGCGCCGAGATCTTCGAACATGTACGCGGTCTGCCCGCCGCCGTGGAGGCACACGACCGGATCTGCGTCCCTCCGACCCCACCACAGGTAATGGATCTGGAATTCGCCGAGGAGCGTGAACCCGCTGTGCCCGCCCCGGGGGACGTCGTGGCGCGGCGTCTCGGACAGCACCGGCTCTACCGTCACGGGTGGGAGAGCAGCATCGAAATGTTGCCGCCGAACAGGCCTGGCGCATCCACCGGTCGCACTGGCTTCGCACTGCCCAGATAGTCGGCGAGCGGCGTCGTCGTCCCTTCCGAATGTGGATAGTCCGAACAGCACATATAGAGGTCGCCGGTCTGGCGTATGAGGCGGCCCGGCAATTCGTACGAGAACGACGACACCCGCACCTGGCGCCGGAAGTACTCGCTGGGCTTCATGCGCAGCGGGTACACCGGCCGGCCGTTCAGCCGGCTCGTGAACTCCGTCCCGCCGTCGAGCATCATCAAGAACATCGGCACCCACACGGCCGAGAGTTCCACGATGCCGATCCGGAGCTCGGGGAGCCGCTCAAGCGTGCCGTTGAGGATGAGATCGGTGCATGCGAGCGCGGCCGCGGTCCAAAGAAAGATCGACTCGAGCGGTGGCAGCCCACCATCTTGGGGGGTCGAGTACCAGACATCGTCGAACACTCGGCGCTGATCGGCAACGTGGAACACGGGCGTGATCCCGTGCTCCACGAACGCCCGCCAGATCGGGTCATGCTCAGGATGCGAGAGTGGACGGCCCTCGACGAGCGCGGGCGCGACCATCGCGAGATGTACGCCGCCCCGTTCGAGATCGGCCAACTCACGCATCAGCCAACGGTCGTCGCGTAACGTGACGTGCGCGACCGGGTGCACGCGGCCTCGGCCGTCGGCCACGACCGACGCACACCAGCGGTTCCACGCCGTCATGTTGGCGGTGAGCGCGCCGAGGTTTTCGTCCAGCGTGCGCTCCCACAGCAATCCGAAATTGGGAAAGACGACGGCCTGGTCGACCCCCATCTCGGCGAGACGATCGGCGCGTGCGGACGCGTCCCAATAGTCGCGGGGCAGGTCATCGTCGTAGCTCGACTCCGGTGGGAGCCCGGCGCGGATGCGCTCACGGCGCTGACCGAGCTCGCTCGTGAGACCGGGATGTTGCACGTCAACCGGACCGAGCTTGCGGTCGGTTCCCCAGCAGAGCCACGGGTAGCCGAGGTCATCGTCGACGATGCGCAACGCGTCGTCGCGGCGAGCTGGATCGATATGGTCGAGCCAGGTCGTGCGCGTCTCGTAGAGGTGCTGGTCGGAGTCGATCACGGAAGCCACGAACGCCATCGTCACATAACCTGACGCCAATGTCATCCCTGCACGGCCTGACCCTCGGCGACGTGCTCGGTGAGCACCGCCGTTCGCGGCCGGACCGGCTCGCGGCGGTCGACGGCGACGCTCGCCTCACCTACGCCGAGCTCGACCAGCGGGTGAACCGCCTGGCGAACGCTTTCGTCGCGACCGGCGTCGGGACGGGAGATCGGATTGTCTGGCTCGGCCAGAACTCGGTCCGACTGCTGGAATGCCTGCTCGCGGCAGCCAAGGTCGGCGCGTACTTCTGCGCCGCGAACTGGCGACAGTCAGCCGAAGAAGTGGCATTCGCGCTCGACGACCTTACCCCTGTGCTGGTCGTGCATCAGTTGGCAGAGATCGGCGAGACCGTCCGCGCGGCGCGTGAACAGTCGGCGGCAGGCGTGGCAGCGGTTTGGGTGCAACACGACAACGGCGAATACGAGGCGATGCTCTCGTCCGGCTCTCCGGCCGAGCCAGATCAGCCGACAGATTCGGACGTCGATCCCGACGAGCCCGTGCTGCTCATGTACACGGCCGCGTTTTCTGGGCGTCCGAACGCGGCAATGCTCTCGCACCGGGCGCTGATCGGCCAGGCGTTAATCATCGGTCGGCTGTCCGAGATCGACACCAACTACGTCTATCTGAACTGTGGACCGCTGTTTCATATCGCAACATTCTTTTCCACGCTTGCGACGTTCCTGCACGGAGGCACCAACGTGTTCACGCCCCGCGTGGACGCTGAAGAGCTGTGCCGTTTGATACAAGCCGAGCGGTGTACGGGCGCGTTCTTGCTTCCGCCGACGACGCAGCAGATGCGGGAACTCAATGCCGATAGGCGTTATGACCTGAAGTCGCTGCGCGCGTATCCGGGTGCACCCGACTGGAACGAGATGGTCACGGTCGACACTTCGCCGTGGGTGCGCTATCCCGGCGGTTACGGACAGACCGAAGTGGTCGGCATGCTCACCTTCGCGGCGTTGGGCATCGACGCAATGGGTATGCACGGACGGACGTCTCCGCTGATGCAGCTCCGCATCGTCGACCATGACGATCACGAACTCGGCGCGGGCGAGGTGGGCGAGATCTGCGCGCGCGGCCCGCTCGTGATGAATGGTTACTGGAACCGGCCGGACGAAACCGCGGACCGGTTCCGGAACGGCTGGCACCATACCAACGATCTCGGCCGGCGCGAGTCTGACGGCTCGCTCACGTTCATAGGGCCGAAGACCCGCATGATCAAATCGGCCGCGGAGAACATCTATCCCGCCGAGGTGGAAGGGTGCCTGAAACAGCATCCGGCGGTCGCCGACGCGGCCGTGATCGGCGTCCCCGACGCGACATGGACCCAGTCAGTCAAAGCGATTGTGGTGCTTCGCCAAGACATGCACGCCACGGAGGAGGACATCATCTCTCACTGCCGTAATCGGATCGCGTCGTACAAGAAGCCCAAGCATGTGGAATTCGTCGGTTCGCTTCCGCGCGACGGTTTCGCCGTCGACTACGACGCGCTCGACGCCCAGTTTCACGGCGGCGGCTACCCCGGAGCGGCGACGGGCATGCGCGCATGAGGACGTCGCCGGGCTTCGATCTCGACGCCGACGCGTTCCGGCGCCGGATACGGGTGCGCACGACCGAGCCGGGCGTTGTCGTCTCCGAGCTCGAGGACGACTTCCATCATTTCGTGGTCGAGCTGCGCCACGACGGTGAGCGTGTGGTGTCGTGTGAGAACACATCGTTCCGCTGGCCGTGGGCGACGTGTCCCGACGCGGCCGTCCCGTTGCGCAACTTGTCGGGGATGCCGCTGTCGCGTCGGTTCACTGCAGCCGGCCAGTGGACTGATCCGAAGCAGAACTGCACGCACCAGTTCGATGCTGCATGTCACGCGGTCACCCATGCTGGGTGGCGTCGCGAGTCACGAATTTATGACCTCGAGATCCCACGACGAGATCGAGAGCAGGGCGAGACGGATGTGCGCTTGTGGGTCGACGGCGAGCTGCGGCTTGCGTGGTCGATCGACTGGAGCGGCATCACCAATCCGGAGTCTCCGTTCGACCAGGCGCCGTGGCGCGGCGGCTTCATGCGTTGGGCCGACGCAAACCTCGCCGAAGACGACGCCGAGTGTGCAATCGCGCTCCGGCGCGCGTGCGACATCGGGATGGGTCGAGGGATGGACCTCGACGGCGTCCCGGTCGCCGAGCAGCTTCCCGGGTCCATGGCCGGGATCTGTCACACGATGCAACCCGGAGTCGTGGAGGTGGCGTTCCGCCATGTCGGCTCGATCCGCGATTTCTCACACGACCCGGATCGTCTCCTGCGAGACTGATCGGATGTCGTTGCAGGTCATCGCGATGGGCGGCTACGAGATTCCCGGTCCGTTCGGACCCCCGTCTCAGCTCGAGCGGTATCTCTACGAAGCCGCCGGGAAGGTGACGCCTCGCGTGTGTTGCCTGGCGACTGCGTCAGGTGACGCGCCGCAGACCATCGCCCGTTTCTACGAGATCAGCGAAGCCCTGCCGTGCGACCCGTGCCATCTCGCCTTGTTCGACGACCGCGTCGTGGAGGATCTCGACGTGTTCCTCGACGAGTGCGATGTGGTCTACGTCGCCGGCGGCAACACGGCGAGCATGCTCGGCGTGTGGCGCGCGCACGGGCTCGACCGTGCCCTTGCCGAGCGCGCCGCGCGGGAAGACTTCGTAGCGGGCGGAGCGAGCGCGGGCGGGATGTGCTGGTTCGATTCGGGCTTCACGATGTCGTTCGGACCGTTGGCTCCCCTCTACGACGGTCTTGGCTGGTTCTCCGGCAGCTTCTGCCCGCATGCGGATCAGCCCGGCCGGCTCGACGCGTATGCGGCGAGCGTTCGCGACGGGTCTTTGGCGCCGGGTTGGGCGGTCCATGACGGCGCGGCGCTGCACTTCGTCGACGGCGATCTCTCGCGTGTCGTCGGCGCGTCGGCGTCGACACGGGTCCACTCCGTCACCATCGACGGGTTGTGCGAACATCCCTGCGAACTGATTTAGCTGACGCCGAACGTTCGATCCGCGAAACGCCGTAGCCCGTCGACTGCCTCGCTCGAGCGCCGCCACGGCGACACGATCATGCGGGTCACGCCGAGCTCTTCCCAACCGGCAACATCAGCTCGTGACTCAACGGCACCGCCGAGCACGATCTGGAATGCCGGTTCATCCGGGTTCGGGCGCCCTTGCTCGACGAGCAGCGCGCGCAAACAGTCGATCTGCGCCGCGGCCGACTCGAACGTGTGACCCATTCCCAGCCAGCCGTCTCCCAGACGTGCCGCGCGGCGCAGCGCGGCCTTCGACTCGCCACCGACGAGGATCGGCGGCCGCGGCCGTTGCACCGGCTTCGGTTCGAAGACCACCTCGTCGAAGGAGAAGAACTCGCCGTGATGCGTCACCGTCGCTTCGGTCCAAAGCCGCTTGCACACGTCGATCGCCTCGTCTACCCGACGGCCGCGTGTCCCGAAGTCGAGGCCCGCCGCGCGCCACTCTTCCTCGAGCCATGACGCTCCGATTCCGAACTCGAATCTTCCCTTCGACAGCAGATCTACTGTTTGCACGCCCCGCGCGACGGTAAACGGATGGCGTAGCCCGATGTTGTACACGTGTGTGCCGAGCCGAATTCGTTCGGTGCGAGCCGCGAGATAGGCGAGGTACGCGAATGCGTCGTAGATCGGCGTGTCGGGAGGCACCGGCGGATGGTCCTCGCCTGGATGCGGGGAGCGACTCATCGTACGGGTGAACACGAGATGTTCCGGCAGCCATACCGATTCAAAGCCGAGCTGCTCGGCCACACGTGTCGCCTCTTCGTGCACGCGCGGGTTGAGCGCGCCGAGCGCCACTCCGAACTTCATGCGCTCACCGGTTCGGCTCGCCGGCGGTGATCCAACTGCCGTCGGTTCCGCGGCCCCAACCGCCGGCGGCGAGATTGCCGCCGTCGATGTGAATCGTCGTGCCGGTCACGAACCGCGACCAGTCCGACGCGAGGTACAGCGCGGCAGCCGCGACGTCGTCGACAGTTCCCGCGTACGGCAACGGCGTCTTGACCGGCACCTGTCCGCCGATCCCGGGTGTGGGGATGACGTCGGGAGCGATGCAGTTGACCCGGATGCGGCGATCGCCGAGTTCGAGCGCAAGCGACTTGGAGAGGTTCACGAGTGCGGCTTTCATCGCGCTGTACACGGCGAAGCCCGGCGCGGCACGGTGCGCCTCGATTGAGGTGATGTTCACGATCGAACCGCCCGATTCGGGCATCTTCGGGACGCACTCTCGAATGCAGTGGGTGACGCTCGCAAAGTTTTCGCGGATCAGGGCGTCCTGGCCCTTTTCGCTCACGGCCATGAATGCCGACTCGAAGCCGCCACCGGCGTTGTTGACGAGTACGTCGACGCGATCCAGGGGTGCGATCCAGGTGCGCACCGCCTGCGCGTCGCGAACATCCAGGAGCTCGGCGTGGACGTGCCGGCCCGCGGCCGCGATCTCTCCGGTCGTGACGCCCAGTCCGTCGGCGTCGCGGTCGCAGATCGCGACGTCGGCTCCGAATCGGGCGAGCGTGATCGCGATCGATGCACCGATCCCTTGCGCGGCACCAGTGACGACTGCACGTCGCCCGGTGAGCAGTACGGAGTCGGGCGTGATCGGCATCGGGCGCGGAGGCTAGCTTGCCGTCATGACCTATGACTTGAAGGGCAAGAACGTGTTGGTGACCGGCGGGTCGGCCGGCATCGGCGCCGCGCTCGCCGAAGGATTCGCGCAACGCGGCGCGACAGTCGGCATTTGTGCGCGCCGCACCGATCGGCTCGAGACTGTGCTCGAGCGTTGCCGTGAGCACGCACCCAACTCGCGGGCGTGGACCATTGACCTTTCTGACCTCGACGCGCTCGACGGATTCGCGAGGCGCGCCGCCGACGAGCTCGGTGGGATCGACGTGCTCGTGAACAACGCCGGCATCCCGAAACGCCGTCCGGTGCAGACCCTGTCGACCGACACTGTCGACACGCTGATGCGGATCAACTACCTCTCGCCGGTACATCTCACGCTCGCATTGCTGCCCGGCATCACCGAACGCGGCGGACGGATCGTGTTCGTGTCTTCGGTCGCCGCCCGACTCTCACCGCCCGCGGAGGCGGCCTACGCGGCAACGAAAGCGGCCATCTCGGCCTGGGCTGAATGCATGAAGGTCGACCTGCGCGATACCGACGTGGAGATCCATGTGGTCTATCCCGGCGTGATCGACACCGAGCTGTTCCATCTCCCCGACAACGATCCGCTCCCGCCAACCGGCGTCGAGATGTTGCCCGTCGACGCGATGGTCGAGCCCGTGCTCGGCGCGATTGAAACCGGCCGCTTCGAAGTTTCGGTGCCGGATTGGTTCGATCGGGTCTTCGAGAACAAGTACAAGGACGTCGCCGGTTTTCTCGACGGCACCATCGCCTTCGTCCGAGCCCAACCCGCTTGACCCACAACGTCTTCGAAGATCGGCTGAGGTGAGTTCGTCAGACAGCCGCCGTCGTCACGGTGCGCCGCTCGGCCGGGTACACCAGCGCATCGGTCGACACCGCGACGTCTGGGAGATCTCTTTCGACCGCTCGTGAAAGGCGCGCGGCGGGTACCGCGCAGGCGCGTCGGCCTCGGCGGCTTTTCACTGGGCGGGCAGGCCGATCGTTTTGGTTTCTAGATATTCCTCGAAGCCGGGCACACCGTGCTCGCGGCCCTGGCCGCTCTCCTTGTAGCCACCGAACGGGGAGTCCGGGCCGAACCACTGGCCGCCGTTGACTGCGAGCGTGCCGGTACGGATCCTTCGAGCGACGCCGAGTGCACGGTCGAGCGATCCGGCGTTCACCGCGCCGGACAGTCCATAGCGCGAGTTGTTCGCAATCCGCACTGCGTCGTCGTCATCCTCGAAGGCGATGACGGAGAGCACCGGGCCGAAGATCTCCTCCTGCGCAATCGTCGAGTTGGGGTCGACGTCGACGAACAGCGTCGGCTGCACGTAATAGCCCTTGTCGAACTGCGTCGCGGGTCCGCCGCCGACAATCGCCCGCGCCCCTTGCGCCTTGCCCTTCTCGATGTAGCCGAGCACCCGCTCGCGCTGACGGGCGTTGATCAGGGGACCGGCCATGTTGGACATATCGGTCGGGTCTCCGTAGGGGAACGACTCGAACTCCTTGCGCACGATGTCGACGCCTTCGTCGTATCGCGAGCGCGGGAGCAGCAAGCGGGTCGTGATCGCGCAGCCCTGACCGGAGTGCATGCACACCATGCCCGCCCCGCCGAGCGCCGACGGGAAGTCGGCGTCATCGAGCACGACATTGGCTGACTTTCCGCCCAGTTCGAGGAACACCCGCTTGAGTGAGGCCGAGCCTCGTGCCGCGATGTGCTTGCCCACCGCGGTGGATCCGGTGAACGAGATCATGTCGACGCGCGGGTCGCCGGTCAGCACGTCGCCCACGGCGGCCGGATCGCTCGAGGTCACGACGTTGAAAACACCGGCGGGGATGTCGGTCTCCTCGGCGGCCAGCTTGCCGATCCAGGTCGCCGAGTACGGCGTATCGGGCGCCGGCTTCAGGATCACTGTGCAGCCGGCGGCGAGAGCCGGCGCGAGCTTCGAGAGATTCAGCATGAACGGGAAGTTCCACGGTGTGATCGCCCCGACAACCCCGATCGGCTCCCGCACCACCAGCCGATTCGAGGACATGCCGAAGAACTCGTGTCGGCCCAGTTCGTACTCGAACTCGTAGCGATCGATCAGGTCAATGTCCCATTGCATGTCGTCGATGCAGCTGTCCTGCTGGATCGCGTAGGTCAATCCGATGGGAGCGCCGACCTCGGCGACGATCTGGGGACGCAAGTCTTCCCGGTGCTTGTCGAGCGCGTCCTTCAGCTGGCCCAGGCAGGCCTTGCGGAACGTCTTGTCGGTCGACCAGTACGTCTCGTCGAAGGCCCGGCGGGCCGCGCCGATGGCGCGCTCCATGTCAGCAACGTTTCCGTCGGCGACCGATCCGATGACGGTTTCCGTCGCAGGATTGATGTTGTTGTAGGTCGCGCCGCCGGAAGCGTCAGTGAGCTTCCCGTCGATCAACATCCTCGGCTCGTAGGTCATTGTCATCTGTGCATGCTCCCCTCGTGACGCTGGAGGCAGGCTACCGAGGACCTGACAGCGGTGTCAGGCGCGCGCCGCATCCCTGAGTACGCTCGACGCAGCATGCGCATCGCGGCGCTCGACCTCGGATCGAATTCGTTCCACCTGCTTATCGCCGACGTGCACCCCGACGGTACGTTCGAGCCGATCGCCCGTGAGAAGGACATGCTGCGACTCGGAGACGACGTCGCGCGCTACGGCCGGATCACCCCGTCGCTGGCCGACCGAGCCGTCGCAAGCGTTCGACGGCTCCGCCAGCTGGCTGACGCGCTCGGCACGCAAGAGGTCATCGCGAAGGCGACGAGCGCGATCCGGACCGCGACCAACGGCAGCGAACTCGTCGACCGCATCGAAGCCGAGACCGGTGTGGAGGTCGAGGTGATCGGCGGCGTCGAAGAGGCCCGTCTGATCTTCGCGGCGGTGCGGGCAAGCCTCGTGCTCGAGCCCGCACCGGCGCTGTGCGTCGACATCGGCGGCGGCAGCGTCGAATTCGTGATCGGCGACTCCGCAGGCCTGCGCTGGTCGTCGAGCGTGCCGCTCGGCGTCGGGCGGCTCACGGCCGAGCTGGTGCAGTCCGACCCGCCATCCAGAACCGACCGGGCTGCACTCGAGGCCCGGATACGCGACGGTCTGGCTCCGATCGTCGACGAGGCACGCGCACGCAAGCCGTTGATGGCGGTCGGTACGAGCGGCACCATCAACGATCTCGCGCGACTCGCGGCCGTGAACGACGAGGGCGACATTCCGGCGAGCGCGAACGGACTTCGGATTCAGGCCGACCAGCTCCGCGCGTTGCAGCGTCGGATCGTTCGGATGTCCAGTACGGAACGGCGCCGGCTGCCGGGGATCGAAGACAAGCGCGCCGATTTGCTCCCGGCCGGCGTGACGTTGCTGGCGACCATTTTCGACGTTTTCGAGATCGGCGCGATGGTGACCAGCGACTGGGCTCTGCGCGAGGGCATCGTGCTCGACGCCGTCCGCGTGCACGATCCCGACGACTGGTCGGATGACCCGCACGCGCTCCGACGCGCCGCGGTCGCCGGTTTGGCGCGCCGGTGCGGGTCCGATATCGGACACTCGCGCCATGTCGCACTCCTCGCGCTGAGTCTGTTCGATCAGACGCAGACGCTGCATCAGCTCGACCGCTCCGATCGCGAGATACTCGAGTACGCCGCGCTCCTCCACGACATCGGACAGCACGTGTCGCGTAAAGGCCATCATCGACACGCGGCCTATCTGGTCGACCACGCGCAACTCCGCGGTTTCGCGCCCGACGAAATCGAGTTCCTAGCCGCGCTCGTTCGTCACCACCGACGCGGCGAGATCAAAGCTTCGGAGCCGCGGGTCGCGGCGCTCGACAAGAGCGCACGGGACCGGCTCCGCAAGCTCGCCGCACTCCTGCGCCTCGCTGACGGGCTCGATCGAGGGCGTCGCGGCGTCGTCGACGGCGTCGACGTCGATATCGGCGCCGACCTCGTGATGCTGCGATTGCACTCGTATGACAATGCCGAGCTCGAGCTTTGGGGAGTCCGGAGACGGCGCGACCTGTTCGAAAAGGTCTTCGAGCGGGAGCTGGAGGCGACGGTCACGCGCAGCGCGTCAGCAACGATGTCCGCAGTCGATATTTGACGCGCGGGCCGGCCCGACGTTCATTGCCCGCTCACATCCACGCAAAATCGTTGGGAAACGCTTGCCCCAACCGACGCCAGTGAGATAATCGCACCCATCAGCCGGGAACTTGCATATGCACCGCATCTTTCTACGTGGAGTTCGTCATGAGCCCGACCCGGCGCGAGCTGGTTTCGGCTACCCGGACCCGCATCATCGATGCTGCCGCGCGACTCCTGCGCGAACGGGGGGCGAACAGCTTCAGCATGGACGTCCTCGCCAAAGAAGCCGGCGTCGCCCGAGCGACGGTCTACGAGCACTTTCGCTCGAAGCGCGTCGTCCTCGACGAGCTCGCGTCGTCGACGTCGCGTTCGCTCGCGCTTGCACCTCAGGGATCGCGTGTCGGAGATCCACTCACCGCTCTGCGCGGCCTGCTCGGCGCCGTGTGCCGGCACTGGACCGAACATGAGACAACTGTCCGAGAACTGCGCTCGCTCGCAGCCGCGACGGGTACCGATACACGACCGGAAGCTGTGGACGCGGAATATCTTCGGTGCATTGTCGGCGGTCTGTCCGCGGCCGGGCATCTGCGAACGCACTGGTCGACCGACGACGCAGTCGACGCGCTCGCGTTGCTGACGTCGTTTGCCACGTACGAGCAGTTGCGCGGCCCGGCACTCCGCAACGCGGCGCAGATCGAGGCTGTGCTCGCCAAGCTCGCGGTCGCGATCGTGGCGCCCAACGCGGGCTGACACCTGACCTAGGAAGTCGCGCCCACCACTGTTTGGTGGATGATCCGGGCGGTCGTCTCGACCAGATCGGCTCGTGGGATGTCGAGCTGTTCGAGCTCGCGATGAAAGGCAGCCATCCTCTCGATCAGGGCCACGAGGGCTGCGCTCGCCGCCACCGGCGACATCGCGTCGACGACGCGCCCAGCCGATCTTGATTCGGCAATCTTGGCCGTCAAGGCCGCCATGAATGGGCGCAGCGTTCGGTGCCGCACGTCCCGGAAGCGTTCGTCGCCCTCCTGCGCGGCAAGATTGCGGGTACGCAACACGGCACGATGGCGATCCCAGTAGTCGACGAAGCCGTCCACGAGCGCCCGCGCGTCGTCGAGGCCTCCGGCCGCATCCCACGGCGAGTCGAGACGCGCGACGAACGGAGCGAGCTCGTCGCCGGCCTCCTCCGCGAGCGCGAGCACGGCCTCCTCGACATCGCGGAAGTATTGGTAGAAAGTCGCCGGCGAAGAGCCGACGGCGCGGGCGATGTCGACCACACGCAAGTCCCGAGTGCCGTGCGTCTCCAACATCTGCGCGGTCGCGTCGAGGATGCGCCGGCGAGTCTGCGCACCGCGCCGACCCAGTGCACGACCATCGAGCGCGACCGCCGGGTCCACCACAGTCAGCCGAGCGGCGCGAAGTCCACGTACGCGGAATCGTCATTCGCGGGTCGAAAATCCGCCCGTACCCGAATACCGATACGGGCTTCGTCGGGATCGAGTTTCGGGAGCGCCGCGATCATTCGGGCGCCTTCCTCGTCGAGATCGACAACGGCAACAACGAACGGGACTCGTTCGTCGAACGGTGGCACGCCGTTCTGACGCACAACGGTGAAGGAGTACACCGTCGCGAAGCCGCTCGCGGTGATCCACTCGAGCGTCGTCTTCCCGCAGTGGCTACAGAGGAACCGCGGGTAGTGCTGATGCTTCCCGCAACTCGTGCAATGCTGGATACGCAACTCGCCGCGCCGAGCACCCTCCCAGAATTCTCGGTCTTCAGTATTCGGCCGCGGCCACAAATACTTCGGGCTCTCGCTCCAGTCGACCCCGTTGTGCGCGACGAAACCGGTCATGGTTGCCGCGCGGGCGGACTGTCCGGTCCGGGGTTCGTTCTGCGCTTTGACGTTACGCAGCCGAAAGTTCGCCTCATGATTTGGGCTCCGTTCCGAGCACGACCGTCGCCTGGGTCGACAGCCATCCGCCACTGCCGTGCGCGACCGCGATCTCGGCCCCGACAACCTGCGAGTCGCCCGCTTCGCCGCGCAACTGACGGGTTGCCTCGCAGAGGAGAAACAATCCGCGCATCCCAGGATGCGTGGATGACAGACCGCCGCCGTCGGTGTTGGTCGGCAACGCGCCGCCGAGACGAAGGTTGCCACCGCCGTCGGTCACGAACGCCCCGCCCTCGCCTTTGGGGGCGAAGCCGAGGTCCTCGAGCATCACGAGCACGGTATAGGTGAACGAGTCGTACATCGCGAACATGTCGACATCGGCCGGCGAGATGCCTGCCTCCGCGAAGGCCTTCGGGCCACTCACCGCCCCGGCAGTGCGTGTCATGTCGGCCATCGCTTGGATCGAGTGATGCGTCGTGCCGCCCGCCGCGCCCCGTACGTAGACCGGACGATGCGCGAGATCGCGAGCGCGCGCTTCGGTGGTCAGGATGATGCAACAACCGCCGTCGGAGATCACGCAGCAATCGAGCTTGTGCAAGGGATCCGCGACCAGGCGCGACGACAAGACGTCGTCGACGGTAATCGGGTCGCGGTACATCGCGTTGGGATTACGCGCCGCGTGCTCACGGGTCTGCACCGAGATGGACGCGAGCTCCTCAGCGGTGGTGCCGAACTGGTGCATGTGCCGCTGCGCGGCCATCGCGTAGGCGCCGACGAGTGTGAGACCTGAAGGAAACTCGTAGGCCATCGGCAACGGCATCGCCATTCCGGCGCGTCCGCCGCCCCCGCCAGTACCGAGCGTCCGTCCCGACGCCGACAGCTGGTTGTTGCCGTAGACGATCGCAACGGTGTCGACATCGCCTGCTTCGATCGCGCGGAACGCATGCATCGTGTGGAACTCGAAGCTCGAGCCGCCAGTACTCGACGACTCGAGCCAGCGCGGCGTCAGGCCGAGATACTCCGCGAGCATCACTTCGTGCATGCCGCCGTAACCGGCGCTGGCCAGGCCCTCCACGTCGGCCGACTCGAGGCCAGCATCGTCAAGTGCGCGCCGGAACGCCTGCGCCTCCAACATGATCCCGCTCATGTCCGGCGTCACCGGCCCGTCGGAGAGCCCGAGCCCCGCCACGCATACGCGCCGTGTCATCCTTGGCCGACCCGCCGATCCATGCCGGGAACGTACCTGACACCGCTGTCAGCCTGCATGTCCGCACGCATATGCTCTGCTCATGCTTCTCGAAGATCTGATCCTGGTCAGCGTCGACGATCACGTCGTGGAGCCCCCCGACGTGTTCGAGCATCACCTGCCGGCGAAATACCGTGACATCGCGCCCCGGGTCGAGCACCGCGACGACGGTACGGACGCGTGGAAGTTCCTCGACTTTCACATCCCCAACGTCGGGCTCAACGCCGTCACGGGCCGTCCGCCCGAGGAATACGGCATGGATCCGACCAGTTTCGACGAGTTGCGCAAGGGCACCTACGACGTACGCGAGCGGGTGCTCGACATGTCGGCCAACGGTTTGCTCGGCTCGCTCAACTTTCCGTCCCTTCCCGGCTTCGCGGGCCGCCTTTTCGCCGCGCTCGAAGACAAGGACGCCGCGCTGGCGTTCTGCCGTGCCTACAACGACTGGCATATCGAGGAATGGTGCGGGTTCGCGCCGGAGCGTTTCATCCCACTCGCGATCCCACCGATCTGGGACGCGGCAGCGATCGGCGACGAAGTGCGTCGCGTCGCAAAGAAGGGGTGCCATGCGATCACCTTCCCGGAGAACCCGGTGCCGCTCGGATTGCCCAGCCTGCACTCCGATTATTGGGATCCGTTCTGGCAAGCATGCAGCGACGAAGGAACCGTCGTCTGCATGCACATCGGCTCGTCGGGCAAGCTCGCGATCACTGCGCCCGACGCGCCGATCGACGTGCTCATCAACTTGCAACCGATGAACATCGTGCAAGCTGCTGCCGACGTGCTCTTCTCGCCGATGATCCGCAAGTTCCCCGACGTCACCATCGCCTTGTCCGAAGGCGGCATCGGCTGGATTCCCTATTTCCTCGAGCGCATCGACCACACCTACAAAGTGCACAGGGCATGGACGTTCGCTGACTTCGGCGGAAAGTTGCCGAGCGAGGTGTTCATGGAGCGCATGATCTTGTGCTTCATTGAAGACGACTTCGGTGCACGTCAGGCACGCGAGATCGGCACCGACCGCATCTGCATCGAAACCGACTACCCGCACAGCGACGCGGTGTGGCCCAACGCGCCGGAGCGCACGATGGAGGCGTTCGCCCCGACCGACCTCAGCGACGACGAGATCAATCAGATCACGCACCTGAACGCCATGAAGTTCTTCCAGTACGAACCCTTCAAGATCCGCCCGCGCGAGCAGTGCACGGCCGGTGCGTTGCGCTCGGAGGCCGTCGGCCACGACATCTCGATCGTCGCGAAGGGACGCCGGGTCGAGCGCAGCGAACCGACAAAGGTTGCCGTGTTCGGTGCCACCTGATCATGTAAAGCACAATCGGGCGTTCTGGGACGCCGACGCTGACGACTACCAGGCTGCGCACGGCGAATACCTTGTGCGGCATCCGCTCGCGTGGGGCGGGTTCCGCGCCCCGGAGTCGGAGCTCCAAGTGCTCGGCGATGTGCGCGGCTACGACATGCTCGAGCTCGGCTGCGGCGGCGGCCAGTGGTCGGTCGCGCTCGAGGCGAGCGGTGCCCGTCCGGTCGGACTCGATGTGTCACGCGCGCAGCTGGGTCACGCACGACGGGCCTCGGTGTCGTTGCCGCTGCTGGTGGCGGATGCCGAGCGGCTGCCCTTCGCGGTCGCGACGTTCGATATCGTCTTCTGCGATCACGGTGCGATGAACTTCTGCGATCCGACCCGCGCGCTTCCTGAGGTTGCACGCGTGCTCCGCCCCGGCGGACTGCTCGCCTTTTGCGCTGCGACGCCACTGCTGTACCTCACGTGGAACGCACGCAAAGAAAAACAGTCGCGGCGTTTGCATCGCACCTACGACGACCTTGGCCTGATCGCCTTCGAAGATGGGACCGTCGATTGGGTCCTCCCGCCCGGCGAGTGGATCCGGCTGCTGCGCGCCCACGGCTTCGACGTCGAAGACTTGATCGAGCTGCGGCCGGGACCCGAGGCGTCGACCACCTACGAGTTTGTCCCCGTCGAGTGGGCCCACCGCTGGCCTGCGGAGTGGATCTGGAAAGCCAGGCGTCTGCGACCTTAGGGTGACAGTCGCAACGACTTGGTGAGCGCGTCGAGCACGGGTCCGGCCGACTTCGCTTGCACGCTGATCACGTAGAGGTGCTGCCCGTCGAGGAACACGCTCGCGTGAATGGGAGGACTGGCGTTCAAGTCGTAGTCGATCGCGGACCGACCGGCGACCACGACCGCGCGCACATGGGTCGGCGCGTCCCCGACGAGTTGAGCGTCCTGCAGGACGCCCAGCAGCCCGTTACGGAGTGCGGCCCCACCGGACAGGTCAGCGACGCGGATGACGATCTTGAAGTCGGCACCGGACAGGGTCGCTCGCTGCACGACCAGCGCAGGCTCCGCGCCCGAGGCGGCCACGACGACGTCCCCGATCACTGGCTGTGCGGGCAATCGAACGACGATTCCTTGTCCGGCCGGCGCGTAGGACACCCCGCGTCCTTGCACGTATGCGTGCAGATCGGCGGGCACCGATCGGTCCGCGAGCCACGTGCGGACACGCGGAGCGGCAACGTAGGCGGCGGCCGCCAAAACGGCGAGCACCAAGATCTGGGCCACGTGGCGGCCGGTGCGTCGCGACCGCCTCGGCGCGGGCGTCGACCAGTCCTTCTTGAACGTGCCGGGCATCGGCGCCGACGAGGCGCCAGGTTTGCGTCGACCGGGCGGACCGACCGGCGCCGCGATCGTCGACGACCGGACGAACGTCGGCCCGCCGGGCGGGAGCGGATCGTGGGCGCCGGTGGCCGCCTGGGGCGACGGGGCGTCCGCGCGTCGGTGGGACGGGAGCTCGAACGACTGCGGCGGTCCTGCCTGGAGTCCGCTCACCCGGAAGCGAGACGCGACCGGCGGCGACTCGTACGGTTCCGGCTCGTCCACCGGACAAGGATCGGCGTTTCGAGAACCCGCCCTGAGGCCGAATAAAGCCGGTGAGCTATCGCCGTTCGAACACGACGCCGGCCGCCTCGCGGTCCCATGTCGTCGGCGTGACGCCCTCCTCCCGGAGTTGGTATTTCAGAACCCGGCCTACCGGGTTGCGGGGCAGGTCGGGTCGGAATTCGACATAGCGCGGGATCGCGAAATAGGGGACGCGCTCCGCCATCCAGCGGCACAGCTCCTCCTCCGAGAGCTGCGCGCCGTCTTGCAGCACGACGGTGATCTTGACGTCGTCCTCGCCGAGCTCGCTCGGTACGGCATGGACCGCCACGTCACGCAACGCCGAATGGCCGAACAGCGTCTTTTCCATCTCGAAGCTCGAAATGTTCTCGCCGCGTCGACGCAGCGCATCCTTCTTGCGGTCCACGAAGAAGATGTAACCGTCGGCATCGACACGACCGAGGTCGCCAGTGTGGAACCAGAGGTTGCGCGTCGCCTCCACGGTCGAGTCGGGTCGGTTCCAGTAGCCGGCGAACATCAAGTTCGGCCCTTTCGGCCTGCATACGATCTCGCCCACTTCGTCGACGCCGACCTCCACGTCGTCGTCGTCGACGACGCGCACATCGAACTCGTGGAGATTCGGCTTGCCCATCGCGCCCGGCTTGTTCGTCTCGCCCGGATCGAGCATCGAGACCAGCGACGCTTCGGTGAGGCCGTAGCCGGCGCTGAAGGTTTTGCAACCGAAGCGCTCCTGCCACAATCGATCTGTGTCGGGCGGCATCGGCGCGGCCGCGCACAGCCGCAGTTTGTGGCCGCGCTGGTCGGGATGGTCGTCGGCGTTGGCGATGAGGATCGCGAGCGAACCCAGCATCGAGACCATCGTGGCGCCGGTGCGCTTGATCTCGGGCCAGAAGTTGCTCACGGAGAAACGACGTTCGATCGCGGCGCTGCCGCCGACCAGCAACGTTCCGACGACACAAACCGAGATCGCATTGAAATGGAAGAGCGGAAGCGGCGTGAGGATCACGTCCTCCGGTTTGCGTTGCCAGGTCCGCGCGATCTGGTCGGCGAGGCTGACGATGTAGTTCTGCGGCAGCATGCAACCTTTGCTTGGGCCGGTCGTCCCCGCGGTGTAGATGAAACACGCGAGGTCGCTTGGCCGCACGTGCTCGACGTCGATCGGGTCCTCGGTCCCGCGCGCCATCGCGTCGGCCCAGCGGATTGCGGGCACTGCGTCGATGACCGCGTCGGGTGTCTCGACCGTGATGCAATGCGTCAGCGCCGGTGTCGAGTCGATGCTCACGGTTTCAGCTGCCCGGGAGGCGTAGTCGCCCTGAACCACGAAGATCCTCGCTCCCGAGTCGGCGAGCTGATGACGGAGGAACTCGCCCTTGTAGGCGGTGTTGATCGGCACCTGCACCGCTCCGAGCTTCAACGCCGCGAAGAATGCCACGACCTGCTCAGCGCGATTGTCGAGCAGGGTCGCGAGACGATCTCCGTGACCGAGGCCCAGCACCGACAGGGCGTGAGCGAACCGCGTCGACTGCACATCCATCTGCCGCGCCGAATACTGATTGCCCTCGAAGTCGAGGTACAGGCCATCAGGGTCGGAAGCGAGACGCTGAGCGAGGGCCTCAAGCACCGTGGTCTGGGGGCGGAGCGGCTCGGTTTTTCCCATGAATCTGACAGTAGCGTCAGGTTCGCGCCGCGAGGGCGGTGGCGACCGCGTCGCAGTGCGCGTCGCCCGAACCGAAGTGGGTATCGAGCACCCACGCGCGCTTGAGGTACAGGTGGACGTCGATCTCCCAGGTGAACCCCATGCCTCCGAACACCTGCATCGCAGCCTTGCCGTTGGTGATCGCGGCATCACCGGCGAGCACCTTGGCGCCCGACACCGCCCGGTCGAGGCCGGGCTGGTCGGGTTCGTCGAGATGCGCGCCGACGGCGTACACGGCGGCGCGCGCCACCTCGGTGCGCACGACCATGTCGGCACACAGGTGCTTGATCGCCTGAAAACCGCCGATCGGACGGTCGAACTGCACGCGCTCTTTGGCGTAGGCGACTGCGAGGGCAGTGCAGCGGTCGGCGAGCCCGAGTTGCAGCGCGGCCGTGAGTACCGCGCCGGTGCGGCGCAGCTCGCCAGCGTCGACGGGAACCTCCGGGCCGGTCGGGAGCTCCTCGACGCGAGTCACCGGGGTCAGCGGATCGAGCGGCCACGTCGCTGGCAACAGGGCGAGTTCATGCGGATCGACACGCCAGAGTGTGCGTTCGCGCAGCACGAAAAGCTCGTCGAGCATGTCGAGGTGTTCGACCCAGACCGCGCCGCCGTCGTGCGGCTCGACGAGGTCGGCGATCCGCTCCGCCCCGACCAGCAGCGACGCCACCAACGGGCCTGGCACACAAAAGCGCCCCAACTGTTCGAACACGATGGCGCAATCGGCCCAGGAGAATCCATCTGTACGCAGCGAGAACACGCCGGCCGCGGCCAGCTCGTCGAACATCACGCGGTCAAAACCTGCCCGGATTCGGTCAGTACCGAATCGTGCGTCGAGCAACGACGAGATGCCGTCCCGCAGCGCGAGCTGGTCGACAGACAGGTCGAGATCCATCACCGCGCGTCTTTCGGGAGGCCGAGCACCCGTTCGCCGATGATGTTGCGTTGGATTTGCGATGCGCCAGCCGCGATCGTCAGCGCGAGGACCCGGAGTCGTTCCTCGACCAGCTCGTTGTCCTCGACGTGGAGGGCCTCCCGATCCAATACCCGCAGGCAGAGCTCGCCGAAGCGCTGACGGGCCTCGGAGTAGGCGAGCTTCATGACCATCGCGCCCGGACCGACCGTGCCCCGTGCCGATTGCGACACGTTGCGCTTCGTGAGTGCCCAGAGCGCGTCGAGCTCCGCCGCGCACCGGCCCAGCTCGCGCAGGTGTCCCGGATCGTGAACGAGCGGCGCGAGATCTTCGCAAAGGCGCAGCGAATCGACGAGCTCGCTCACGAACGCTGTCCCGCGCTCGTACTTCAAGGTGACGTTCGTGACCCGCCAGCCGTCGTTCTCGGCGCCGACGCGGTTCGATATCGGGACCCGCACGTCAGTGAGGAATACCTCCGAAAACTCCGACGACCCGAGCGCGGTGCGCAGCGGCCGTACCTCGATGCCGGGAGAGTTCATGGGCAGAATCAACCAGGAGATACCGCGATGTTTGGGCGCGTCGAGATCGGTGCGTACCAAGAACTCGCCGACGTCGGCGATCTGGCCGAACGAACACCAGATCTTGTGGCCGTTGAGCACGTAGTCCTCGCCGTCGCGGACGGCACGGGTGCGTAGCGACGCGAGGTCAGAGCCGGCACCGGGCTCGGAAAATCCCTGACACCACACCTCCTCGCCGCGCAGGATCTTCGGGAGGTGACTGGCTTTGTGCGCGTCGCTGCCCTCTTCGATCAGCGTCGGGCCCGCGTGCAGGGTACCAACGAAGTTCACCCCAACGTACGGCGCACGAGCCCGTGCCGTCTCCTCGTAGAAGATCAGCTGCTCGGTGGGTGAAGCACCACGACCTCCGAACTCGGCCGGCCAGTGCAGCCCTGCATAGCCGGCGTCGAACAGGCGTCGTTGCCAGTCGGTGTCCCACTTTCGCCGCTCGTCCCAGGCGTCGCGCGCGGGTTGTGACGCAAGCGCGGGGAGCTCCTCCTCGAGCCATGCGCGCAATGTCGCGCGGAACGCTTCGTCGTTCTCCGAGTATCCAAGGCGCACGGAGGAGGGAGTCTACGAGCGGGCTTCGCTGCCGTTCTCATCCTCGAGCGGGTGATCGTTCGTCGCCCCGTTCGCGGCGCGCACGGCCTGCACCAACGCGTCGCGGGTCGACCGTGACCACAACCACGACTCGAGCAGCAGCCCGTGGCCATCGGCGTCGCGAAGCTCGAGGCAATGGCCGAGGAAGAACAGCTCGATCCACCAGGACCGGCCGGTCGCAGTGACCTGCGCCGTCGCCAGGTTGAGCTCGACTGCGCGCAGGCCGTGTCGCCGGGCACGGTTCCCGACAACGTCGAGATGTTGGAAGCACTGCACGAAAAACAAAAATGGGACCGCCGCCAGCCAGATGGGGCCACGGGATCCGGTCGCGAGACTTGCCCCGAGCAACATCGCGCACGCCGCGGCCGACACCTTCGCTGTCGCAGCGCGGGGTCGGAACACGAGATCCGCGGTCTCGCGCTGCCATCCGGGCTCGCGCCGTCCGTGGACCACCTGAGCGTTTCGACCGGCGTTGCGGGCCGCTGTAGCCCGTCTTTCTTATCGGCCCCGAAAATCTGACGGTCCGTTGCCCGCCGCGTTGTCTCGCAAGATCGCGTCTGGTCGTCGACCGTCGCAGAGTCGCGGGTCGCGCGTGTCGCGGTGCAACACAACACGATGCGGCCGTTCGCACATGCCAGTTTGGCGGACATGCGTCCTCGTCCGACTCGACGGTCGGTGTCGAGGACACACCGAGTGAGCTCCTGCGCGCTGCGACAACACGCCCGTTTGTGTCTCGTCGGCGACACCGACAGGCCCGAGGCTGCACTGCTCACGACAGCAACGATGTCGAGTGAACGACGCCGAGGTTCGCCTCGTCGAGGTGTCGAATATTCGATTGGACCGACCTGGCGGCTTGCCCGACAGACCGTCAGCGATCGAAGGCGTCCGGGTCATCGACGATTCTGTATCGTGACCTGATCGAGATGGCGACCAATCTCACGCGACGAGCCAGCAGCCGTTCGCCCGGCCGGACCGTCGTCGTCCGCTTGGTCGTCGTGGGACTGGCCGTCGGGGTTCTGGCCGCGTGTGCCGGCCAACCGACCGGCCGGGCCGGCGGTCCAGCATCGACCGATACCGCGACGGTCGCGACCGAAGCGAGCGAGGTCGTGCCCTCAGGGCCGGTGAGTCACCACGGCCGCTGGCTGACCGACAGCGCGGGGCGGGTGCTGCTGTTGCACGGCGTGAACATGGTCGCGAAGGAGTCGCCCTACGAGCCGGCCGCGACAGGCTTTTCCGACAAGGATGCGGTCTGGCTGGCTGCGAACGGTTTCCGGGTGGTGCGGCTCGGGATACTCGCAACCGGTTTGATGCCAACTCCCGGCACCGTCAACGAGTCGTACATCAGCTCGATCGCGGCGACGGTCAATGACCTGTCCCACCACGGCATCTATGTGCTGTTGGACTTCCACCAAGACGGCTGGGGACCCTCGCTCGGCTCCGACGGGTTCCCTGCCTGGATGACCCTCACGGACGGTGCCACGAACACGCACGCGTCCTTCCCGCTGTATTACATCCAGAATCCGGCCATCCAGCACGCCTTCCAAAGCTTTTGGGACAACGTCCCCGGACCGGACCACGCGCCACTCCAGAGTGACTACGTGCAGATGTTCTCAGCCGTCGCAGCTCGCTTCGCCGACGATCCCGACGTGCTCGGCTATGACCTCTTCAACGAACCATGGCCAGGCACCACGTGGAAGGCGTGCCTCGCGAACCACGACGGCTGTCCCACCCTCGACACGACCGAACTTGGTGCCGCCTACGCCCGAGTCGTGCGGGGCATCCGGTCGGCCGGCGACCATCACCTCGTCTTCGGAGAACCGTTCGTCTTGTTCAACTTCGGACTGTCCACCACCCACATCCCGTTGCCCGGCTCCGATCCCGAAGCCGGCATGAGCTTTCACCTCTACACCACCAGCCCGTCCAACGACCCGGACGTGCTCGCCAACGCCATCGCCTGGTCGGCCCGGACCGGCGGCGCGCTCCTCAACACCGAATGGGGCGCCACAACCGACACCGCCGCGATCGCCCGACAGACCAACGAACTCGACTCGGCGCTGCTGCCATGGATCTTCTGGTCCTATTGCTGCGAGGTCGTGCGCTCCCTCCACTCGCCGCCCGCGGGTACGAACCTCGTGAAGACAACGGTAGGAGCGCTCGTCCAGCCCTACCCCCTCGCGGTCGCCGGCCTACCCCAACACCTCGTCTACGCGACTTCGAGCCGGACCCTCAGCTTCACGTGGTCGACCACCCGCGCCGGCGGTGGCAGCTTTCCGCCCGCCGCGGTCACCAGCGTCGCCGTGCCCGCGTCGGTCTATCCCGCCGGGTACACCGTGAACGTCGCCGGCGGAACAGTCGTCTCAGGATGTGGCGGACCGGTCGTCGCCATCAAATCAATACCGGGCCGTTCAACCGTCACCGTCACCGTCGCTCCCGGCGACACCTGCCGGTAGCACGCTCGCCGACAAGTCGACGCGAGCCGAACACGAGCAAGGACGGACTCGGCAACCGCGACAACGTGGCCGCGCGACCGGCCACCGCGACAGCATGTCTCGCAATGGTCGTCGGCCAGGCGGCGTGCACGTCGTGGCAGAGCCGCCCGTGCCGACAGATCGTGTCGGAGGACGACCGACGTTGTGGATACACACCCGCGTCGCCGACCGTGGTCGCCCCCGCACGTCGAACCGACGTCAGCGCCACGTCGGAACGCGTCGCCAGCGAATGCACGCGGTGGATGAGCGGCCACGAACCGCTACTTGCGAGGACGGCGGGTCTGTACACACAGCCGCGCTCTGATCTCGTCACTGCGCGGATCATCTGGCGGCCCAGAACTTCGAACGCGTGAGGGAGGTCGGTGGGTCGCAGCAGTAGACGATGCCCACAGACGCAACACTGACACCAGCACGCACGAATCGAACGTCACGAGGAACGGTGACGACCCGCCCGAAGTTCGGGGTAGACGTCGAGCAGCGCAGAACGGAACTGTTCGCGACACGACGAGTGAGACTCGTCGACCTGATGGCAACTTGCTCTGCCCGCACAATGAAGGCAGCCTTCATGCTGTGCGGGGGATGGTGATGTTGTGAATCGCGTGCTCGGAATCGCGTTCCCTCCGGCGATGCGAGTGGCGCTCGTCGCGGGTGCCGTCGTCGCAACCGTGTTCGCGCTCGCCACTCCCGCGCTTGCTGGCGTCGAGACGCTGACCGGCACAACCACCTGCTCGAACGTCGATCACGTCGCGCAATGGTCGCTCTCGAATGGACCCGTCGGCGGAAACATGCTGATCGGTACCGTGACCGAACAGATCGGTTCCGATTTCTACTCAGTCGCCGGGTTTTCGTCGACGGTTCCCTCGAATGGCACGACCTCGGGGACCTCAGTCGTTCCTGGCTCCGAATCCAGCCTCAACGGCCCGCTCACGTTGACGGTCAATGTCTCCTGGCCGGACGACAATTTCTCGACTCTTGTCTTCGGGTCGATTGACCTCGGTCAAGCCTGTCCCGGTTCGACGACGACCACGTCGCAACCAACGACAACACCGACCACGACGACGACCACGTCGCAACCGACGTCAACCGAATCGCCGACCACAACCACGACGACACGGACCAGCGCAACGAAACCGCCGACCCGCACGACGCGACCGCCGACCCGCGCCGCGAAGAAGGCGACCCGCGCGAGCGCCAAGGTCACGGCCGCGACCATCGCGTCGACCACGACGACGAAGCAGACGACGACACCGCTGATCCAACAGGGTGACCCCAGCCCGACGTCGACGACGAAGCCGGCGTCGTTCACCTCGACGTTGGCGTTCACGGGGAGCGGAACGACGTTCATGGTCGTCTTCGGTCTTTGCTTCCTCACCGTCGGCGGGTCAGTGCTGATGCACAAACGGAACGCGTTGGCTGGCCTACGAGGACATGAAACGAACGAGGAACTCCATCGACAACGCGACAGAAAAAAGCGGTCGCTCTGGGTGTACCTCCCACCGCGTTGACCCACCAGTCGGTCCCGGCCCACCGGCGTCGTCGAAACCGGATGCGGTCGAAGACTCGATCGCCTGACCAAAAATCGATGCGGTCCGCAAACACCAAGTCGGCGAGGATCTGGCTCGCACAATCTTGGGGTCGCGCACCGTGGCTTCGAGGCGTTGGGTCATAGACGGTCCTTGCGTCGGGATCGCCGCTGGTCGAGAGATGCACGTCGAGACGCCTGGGGGTCGTTCCTTGTCCACGCCGAGCGTGACCCGCTCGCCGGACACTGCCCAGCTCCTCGAATTCGCAGATGCGTGGGAAATGGACCCGATCGGCCTCGCAGGGACGTCCCCAGAGATGACAGCACGACCGCGGGTTGGTGTCCGCTTCAGTCCGATTTAATCTGACGGACCGTCAGATTGGCTCGGGAGCGTACGTGGCGAGGGACCTACCCAAGATCATCAGTGTCGACGACCACGTCGTCGAGCCGGCTCACCTCTGGCAGACCTGGCTTCCCGCCCGCTTTCGGGAGCGGGGTCCGAAGGTCGAGCGTCGCGGCGTCGGCCATATGAGGCACACCGGTGGCGGCGCCTACGAGCAGACGTTCGACGAGGACGGGCCGAAAGCGGATTGCTGGGTGTACGAAGACATCGTCTATATCAACAAGCGGCACGTGGCCGCGGTCGGTTTCGACCGTGACGACATGACGATGTCGCCGATCACGTACGACGAGATGCGGCCGGGCTGCTACGAGCCGACCGCGCGCATCTCCGACATGGAACTGAACTGGGTCGACGCGTCGCTGTGCTTCCCGACGTTCCCTCGCTTTTGCGGCCAGACGTTCCTCGAAGCCAAGGACCGCGAGCTCGCACATGCGTGTGTGCTCGCCTACAACGACTGGATGGTCGAAGAATGGTGCGGCGACAGCGATGGTCGCCTGATCCCGCTGATCATCGTTCCGCTCTGGGACGCGCAACTTGCGTCCGACGAGGTGCGGCGTAACGCGGCGCGTGGGGTGCACGCCGTGTGCTTCAGCGAGATCCCGCCGAAGCTCGGGCTGCCGTCGATCCACTCCGGTGCGTGGGATCCGTTGTTCACGGCGTGCCAGGAAACGAACACCGTGGTGTGCATGCACATCGGCTCGTCGTCGCAGATGCCGGCCACTTCGCCAGACGCGCCGGTCGCGGTCGCCGCGACGCTCAGTTTCAACAACGCGATGGCGAGCCTGTCGGACTTCTTGTTCTCAGGCGTGCTCGTGCGGTATCCCACGCTGAAGCTGGCCTACTCGGAAGGCCAGATCGGCTGGCTTCCCTACCTGCTCGAACGAGCCGACGACGTGTGGCGCGACCACCGCGCCTGGGGCGGCGTGAAGGATCTCGTTCCCGACCCGCCTTCCAGCTACTACTACAGCCATGTCTACGGCTGTTTCTTCAAGGACCGGCACGGACTCGAGTCACTCGACCGCGTCGGCGTCGACAATGTCACCTTCGAAACTGACTATCCGCACACCGACTCGACCTGGCCTGACACGCTCGAGGTCGCTCGGGGGCTGATGCACGATCTCTCCGACGACGTCGTCTACAAGGTCCTGCGCGGCAACGCGATCCGGATGCTGTCTCTCGACCTGAAATAACCACTCTCGGCGACGTGACGGCCGTGCGGGTCGACGACGCAACTGGCCGCCGTCCGCGACTTTCGCGATTCACCGCGCGTTAATGACAACGCGTGCCCGGAGCCGGCACCTCGAGCGATATCAGGTAGCGGTCGACGTCGTTGTCGATGCAATTGTCGCGGCCGTACGCCGTGTGGCCTTCGCCGACGTAGGTGAGCAAACGGCCCGACTGCAGCTCGTGCGCGAGCGCCTCGGCCTGTTCGTACGGTGTGGCCGGGTCGTCGGTGTTGCCGACGACAACGATCGGCGGCGCGCCCGCGGCCCGGATCGGACCGGGCCGGCTCACCGGCGCCACAGGCCAATACGTGCACGGCAGCCCGAGCCAAACCGTGGACGCACCGAAGTGCGGAGCCACTCGGGCGGCCCGTTTCGCCAGCTGCTCGACCGAAGCGAGCGTCGGCGGCGCCGGTCCGTCCAGGCAGCCGATCGCGTAGAAGGCGGCCGTCTCGTTGTCGTAGGTGCCGCCAGGATTCCGGCCCGTGTACGCGTCCGACAGGGACAGCAGGGCCGCCCCGTTCCCGCGAGCTGCGTCATTGAGTGCGGTGCTGAGCGCACCCCAGCCCTCAGATCCCGCGCCGCCATAGAGCGCGGTCGCGACTCCGATATTCGCCTCGCCGATGTCGAGCGTGCGGTGTTCTCCCTGCACCGTTCCCGGGTCGGTCTCGTTCGAGATCGAGGTCATCAGATCGTTGAACGCGCTGGTCGGATCTCCACCGCGCGCGAACGCGCAAGCCTTGTTGCCGCGACACCAAGCGAGGAACGCGTCGAGCGAATGTTCGAAGCCGACGGCTTGGCGAATCGTCGCATCGTCGTAATCTGCGGCCGGGTCGATCGCTCCGTCGAGCACCATCGAGCGGACATGGCTCGGGTACCGGTCTGCATACAGCGCGCCGATGTAGGTGCCGTACGAGAATCCGAGATAGTCGATCGTCGCGACGCCCATCGCGGCACGGATCGCGTCCATGTCTTGGACGGTGGCCGGCGTCGAAAGGTACGGAAGCAGCCCCTTGCTCGTGTGCTCGCAGTCTTCGGCGAACCGCTTCGAGACCGTGGCGTTCGTTGCTGCGGTGGCCGAATCGGTGTCGTCGCGGTCAACCTCGTAGAAGTAATCGAGTCGGGATCCGCATTCGGCCGGCGCGCTCGCGCCAACGCCCCGCGGATCCCACGACACGATGTCGAACCGGTCCAAGATGGACGGATCGAACGCGTCGGTCGCCTGTTGCACAAGCTGAACACCCGAGCCGCCCGGACCGCCCGGATTCGTGAGCAGCACTCCCTCGCGGCGCCCGCTGGCCGGTCGGCGAGCCAAACTGAGGGTGATGCGAGCAGCGTTCGGATGCGACCAGTCGAGGGGTACCGACAGGGTCGTGCACTCGATGCCGCCGCAGCCGTGCCATACCAGCGCGCCGGTCCGATCGGCGACGTTCGAGGTCCCACACGAGACCAGCAGGCCCGAAAGGACGACGGTGGCCACGAGCGATCCGAACCACACGCCCGCTCTCGTCCCCAAGGCCTGCACCCTACCGACCTGATTGGCCCCTCCAGCCGCGAACGTCCCCGGCCGGCGTCCGTGCGCAACGCTCGGAGCGTCGGATCTGCGGGCGGTCCGATGTGCGGGCCGCCGCTGTGAACAGTCGCGCGCCCGACGCGCGGCATCTCGTGCCCATACGCTGCCGGCTGTGTTTCGACTGAGCTCGCGCGCTGATCCGGCCTTTCTGGCGGAGATGCTCTACGAGGTTGTGAACTGGCGCGACGACGGCGCCGAGGAGCGGCCACCGCTCGACGAGTTGCTCGAACGACCGGAGCTGCGGCGCTACGTCGAGGACTGGGGCCGCATCGGCGACGTCGCGATCGTGGCTCTCGACCGTCTCAATGAGCCGGTCGGCGCGGCCTGGTACCGCCACTACAGCGCCGACAAGCCGGGCTACGGATTCGTCGCGGCCGATGTGCCTGAGCTCGCGATCGCGGTGTATCCCGAGTGTCGGGGCCAACGGGTGGGCAGTCTGCTGCTGGGCACGATCGTCAGCCGGGCCCGGGCCGGGAGCTGTCGCGCGATCAGTCTGAGCGTCGCCGCCGACAACCCGGCCCGCCGCCTGTACGCACGCCACGGCTTCGAGGTCGCGTCGTCAACCGACGATGGGGCAGCCTCGTTGACGATGACGCTCGAGCTCGTGTGAACGATCTGGCCTGATCGCGGCATCCGAAAAAACGGCTCCGGCTGGCGAAAAGGGCCAGTCGACGGAAAGGATGCAACCCGTGCCCGACCGCGAGCCCCTCACGTTCGTCCCGAACGCCGACGGCGACATGACCGCGGCGCCGCATACGAACGGCGCCGTCCCCGCGTCGGAATCCGCGAAGGCGAGCCTCACACGGCGGCGCCTCATCGTCGGCGGCCTGGTGGTGTTCTTAGGGTTGTGGGCGTTCGCGATCACCTACTCGGTGACCGCGGGCGGCCGATCGCCCGAGCGTCTCGACGATCCGACGGCCCGCGTGGTGGAGACCGCGTGTGTCGGTGCACAACACACGCTGAGCGCCCTCCCGCAGGTCAGCGCGAAAGCGCCGGCCCCGGCGAGAGCGACGCTGATCACGCGCGAGGATGCGATCCTCACCACGATGGTCGACCATCTGCGCGCCGTGCATCCCAACCAGAAGACTCCCGCCACCGCGCTGACCGACTGGCTCGGCGATTGGGAGCGTCTGATCACGGCCCGCCAGGACTACGCGAACGACCTGCGAACCGACGGCAACAATGCCCGCTTCGTCGAGCCGGCGACCGCCGGCGTCGACCCGATCGTCGACAAGATGAACGACTGGATTCTCGAACAGGGAACGCGCACCGACGCCTGCAACACAGGTCAGTTGCAAGCCGAAGTGATCTTCGGCCTGCGGACGTATGGACCGGCGAGTAACACGTGAGCGGGAGACTCCAGGGCAAGGTCGCGTTGATCACCGGCGCAGGGAGCGGGATGGGCCGAGCCGCCGCCGCGCTCTTCGCCGTCGAAGGTGCACACGTCGTCGTGAGCGATATTGACGACGCGGCCGGGAACGCGACGGTCGCCGCAGTCCGCGCGGCTGGAGGCGACGCGACGTTCGTGCGTGCCAACGTTGCCGACTGGGACGACTGCCAGGCAATGGTCGCGGCGGCGGTCGACACCTATGGCGCGCTCCACGTGCTCTACAACAACGCCGGCATCTTCCCCGCCGACGACGGCGGCGTACTGGACACGCCTCAGGAGACGTGGCGGCGTGTCATGGCGATCAACCTCGAAGGCGTGTGGCTCGGCTGCAAGGCCGGGATCCCGGCGATGCTGGAGTCCGGGGGCGGTGCGATCGTGAACGTCGCGTCGTTCGTCGCGCTGATGGGCGCGGCGACCGCCCAGATCGCGTATACGGCGAGCAAAGGCGGCGTGCTCTCGATGACGCGTGAGATCGCGGTCGAGTATGCCCGCCAGGGAATCCGCGCCAACGCGCTCTGCCCGGGTCCGATCGAGACCCAACTGTTGCAGGAGCTGTTGTCGGACCCGGTGCGTCGCGCCCGACGCATGGTGCACATCCCGATGGGTCGTCTCGGACGGGCCGAGGAACTCGCAAAGGCGGCGCTGTTCCTTGCTTCGGACGATGCGTCGTTCATGACCGGCGCGGCGCTCGTGGTCGACGGTGGGATCACCGCCTCCTACGTCACGCCTGAGTAGCTCTCCTACCATGCACGCATGACAACGGTGCCGGGAATGCTTACCGATGCGGAGCTACACGACGACATCGCGAACGGCGTCATCGACACGGTGCTCGTCGCGTTCCCCGATCTCCAGGGCCGACTCGTCGGGAAGCGTGTGACCGGCCACTACTGGGCCGAGCAGATGCACAACGGCCGCGAGCCGGTGCACGCCTGCAACTACCTGCTCGCCGTCGACGTCGACATGAATCCGCTCTCCGGCTACCAGTTCGCGAACTGGGAGCAAGGCTACGGAGACGTCGCGGTACAGCCCGATCTTGCAACCATTCGGCGCATCCCGTGGCTGGATTCGACTGCGCTTGTCGTGTGCGACGTGCTGAACGAGGAGACGGGCGAACCGGTGGAAGTCTCACCTCGTCGCATCCTCCAACGGCAGGTCGCGCACGCCACCGAGCTGGGCTACACGGTGTTGTTCGCGTCGGAGCTCGAGTTCTTCTTGTTCCGGGAGTCGCCCGACGAGGCCGCCGCGAAGGGCTACGCCAACCTCACGCCTCATTCGCAGGTGATCGAGGACTACCACATCCTCCAGACGACCCGCGACGAATACGTGATCCGCGCGATCCGCAATGCGATGGACGGCGCCGGTGTGCCCATCGAGTTCTCCAAAGGCGAAGCCGGGCGCGGCCAGCACGAGATCAACCTTGCCTACTCGACCGCGGTCGAGATGGCCGACCGGCACGTGATCTACAAGAACGGCGCGAAAGAGATCGCGTCGCTGCTCGGGCTGTCGGTCACGTTCATGGCGAAGTACTCCTCCGAGGAAGTCGGGTCGTCGTGCCATGTGCACTCCAGCCTGTGGGACCCGACGGCCACGGTGCCGCTCATGTGGGACAACGACACGACCGACCACCAGTCGTCGGTGTTTCGCGGTTGGCTGGGTGGCCAGCTGGCCTGTGGCCGCGAACTCGCGTGGATGTACGCCCCGACCGTCAACTCCTACAAGCGGTACCAGCCCGAGTCGTGGGCGCCGACTGCGCTGGCCTGGAGCGTCGACAACCGGACGTGCGGGTTCCGTGTCGTCGGACACGGCCCGTCGTTCCGGCTGGAGTCGCGCATCCCCGGAGGCGACGTCAACCCATACCTGGCGTATGCCGCCACGATCGCGGCCGGTCTTCACGGCATCGAGCACGGGATCGAACCGTCACCCCGCTTCGACGGCAACGCTTACGCGGCGGATGAGCTCCCGCGCGTCCCTTCGAGCCTCGCCGAAGCGACGGAGACGTTCGCGAACTCGAAGGTCGCGGCCGACGCGTTCGGCTCCGATGTACACGACCATCTGCTGAACACTGCCCGCCAGGAACTGGCGCACTTCAACCGCGCGGTCACCGACTGGGAGCGCCGCCGCAACTTCGACCAATGGTGAGCGACGCCGCTCGTCCCCTGGTTGCGATCACGGGACGCCACTTGGCCGAGTTCAACCGCTGGCCGTACTCGCATGCCATCGTGTCGCCCCGCGGTTACTTGAATGCGGTCGCGCGTGCGGGCGGGTTGGCGGTGCTGATCGACCCGGCCGGCGACCCGCGTGGGATCCTCGATCGAGTCGACGCACTCGTGCTCACCGGCGGTCCCGACCTCGACCCTGCTCTGTACGGCCAGCCGCCGCATCCGAAGACGTACGGCGTCGATCGCGCCATCGACGACTTCGAATGTTCACTCGTCCACGAGGCACTCGCCCGCGCACTGCCGACGCTTGCGATCTGTCGTGGGTTCCAGGTCCTCAATGTTGCGCTCGGCGGCACCCTCTCCCAGCACATTCCCGACGACCCGGGCGTCGAGCCGCACGGCCGCCCGGGCGAGCCCAACAGCGGCCGCACCCAAGCGGTGACGATCGAGGCGGGAACGCTGCTCGCCAAGGTCATGGGTACGACCCGCGCGGTCGCGACCTGCCATCACCACCAGGCGGCCGCCGAGGTCGGCGAGGGGCTGCGGGTCGTGGCCCGCGCCGACGACGGGATCGTCGAGGGCCTCGAACTCGAACCGACCGCCGGCTGGCTGCTCGCCGTGCAGTGGCATCCCGAAGACACCGCCGCCACCGACCCCGTCCAACAACGCCTCTTCGACGCTCTAGTGTCCTGGAAGCTTGAAGCGTCGTGAAAGTTTTGTGGTCATTTGTTCGCTCCGTCGTTGATGGCGGCGCAGTAGCCGGCGAGGCTTAGCGTATTGGAGGAAGCGGCAATCACGATTCCGAACGAGCTCGAGCGGGAATTTCGCGTGCACCACGGAATGGTATTTGCGACGGCTTACCGGATTACCGGCAATGCCGGGGATGCGGAAGACGTCCTGCAAACCGTCTTTCTGCGCCTGCTCCGCCGGGGCAGCAACGCCGATCCGCTGGAGAATCCCGAGAGTTATCTGCGGCGGGCAGCCATCAACGCGGCTTTGGACGTGATTCGATCGCGGCAGGCTGACCAGACGGTTCCGATGCCACAAGATTCTTCGGCCCTGCTGCCAGTCGCACTGGCCGATA
>JBKQIY010000060.1:0-3490 GCA_052148155.1 Acidimicrobiia bacterium
GCCCGCGCCGTGAGGACACCGAAGTGGCAAGCCATCCTCCTTCAGCTTCCCGACGGCAGCAGCGTGCCGCTTCCGCGTGCCTTGGTCGACGTCCTGCGAGCGTCGGCCGACGAGCTCGCCGACGGGCATGCGGTGACGGTGTTGCCATCCGAGGTCGCGTTGACCCCGGCGGAAGCGGCCGAGCTCCTCGGCCTCTCGCGGCCGTTCGTCGTCCGGCTGCTCGACGAGGGCGAGATTCCATCTGAGCGGCTGCCGCGGAGCCGGCACCGCCGGGTCCTGCTTTCCGACGTGTTGAACTTCCAGGCTCAGCGCGAGAAGCGGCGGACCGGTCGGCAGCGTGTTGCGCAGGTCATCGAGGAAGCCGAACTGCCTTACTGAGCTGATTGAAACATGGGTCGCGTCTTCGTCGACACCAACGTGCTCTTTCCGTTCTCCGTCATGGACCTCTTGCTCGCGCTCACCGAGGACGCCGTATACGAAGTCATATGGACGGACGCGCTTCTCGAGGAATGGGAGCGCGTGATCGTGCGCGAGCAGAAGCGGAGCGCGGAGACCGCGGCGAGCGTTACAGCCGCTGTAGGTGAGTTCTTCGCCGACAGCAAGATCGAGCGCGACGACTACGAGCACCTCATCGGTGAGATGCCGGGTGATGATCCCGACGACCACGAACACATGGCAGCGGCCGTCGCCGGAGGGGCGACCGTCCTCCTGACGCGAAACGCACGCGACTTCCCAACCGAGCCGCTCGCCGCGCGAGGCCTACGCGTCACTGATCCGGACACCTACCTGTGCGAGCTGGCAGGCGAACTGCCTGACGAGGTCGCCGACACTGTGGACCGACTCGCGGATGAGAAGCAGAAACCTCCCAAGACCGCCGCGATACTGATCGACGATCTCGACCGGGCAGGCGTGCCTCGGTTCGCGGCGACAATGCGAGGGATCCTGAATGCACGCGGGCTGTAGCTGAGTCGATCTCCGGGCGCGGATGGGCCGCGGGAAATCGAAAAACCATGCGAATCGACGACAACCGTCGAACAGCAAACCGCAGGTCAGGCTGCAGATCGCCTACAGCTCCGGCCCCAGTTCAGGGCCCTTCATGGTCTCCGGCGTACACGCCCACTCGCCACTCCAACCCGCTCTCCACCCTCGCCACGTGCCGCAGAGGTGCGACGAATCCACCCGGTGCACGAAGAGCAATTCGGCGTCCCTGGGCTGGGGTGCGACCCATGCTGATGAACCTTGTCGTCGACGGCCCCAACAGCGCAAGCCAGTCGGTCTCGAGGTACATGCCGCGAACATCCAATCCGTCCTGATCGAGGTTCGCTTCGATCAGCGCGGTCACCCGCATCGGATCGTGCGCGACGAGCAAACCGTGCAGATCTGCTGGGCGTTGGGTCGTGGGGTGCATTGGGAAGTTCGATCCGAGCTCGAACAGAACCCGAGCAACGAGTAAGACGGGGCTGCCTCGTTGACGTGCCGATTGACACGACAGCGTCAAAGGATCAACCGCGCGGATCTCGGCCTGCTCGCTTCACGAGCCGCGAGTCCGTAGAAAAAGATCGTCGACGTTGTCGCATCCAGCGCATCGCGCGCGCTATTCCTCCATCGTGGAAGGACTCAATACCCCAGGCCGGATTGCATGGCGCAGCGAAGGTGCCATTCGTCGCGTTGAAGCGTCGCTGACCGAATCGACGGAATCGACGGGGACGGGAGTCATTTCGGAAGCAATCTCGGGACACACATGGCGGACGATCCGTGGGATGGATTCGTACTGGACGCGCTTTTCGCCGAGGTGGAACAGATGAGACCGACAGTCCCGACGCCGCGAGACGACGAGCCGGCGCTAAACCCGTACCGAGCCGACCGCCTCGCCATCTCGGTCAGCGAAGCGTCGGCTGCGCTCGGGTGCTCGGTCAGCACCGTCTACCGGATGATCCGCTCGGGCCATCTCGGAGCCGCCCGAAGCGCCGCAAACGGAAGGATATTCATCAACCTGCAATCAGTACGCGACTTCGTCGCGGGCGAGGCTCACGGGGCAGCTGCACGCGCGTCTGAACGCACTCGCCAGCTGGGCTAGATGCCCGAGATAACAGAACCGATCACGTCGGCGGCCTGTCGCTGCGTCTCCGAGACGGAATGCGTGTAGAACGCCAGGGTCACAACTGGCGTGGAGTGACCGAGTCTGTCCGCCACAGTCTTGGCGTCGACGCCGGCCGCGATCATCTGCGTCCCACACAGATGTCGAAGATCGTGAAAGCGGCAGCGCACACCCGCAAGGTCGGCGACCTTCGCGAATCGAGCGGTCACGCCGTCGGGGCGCAGCGGACTCTCGTTACCCGGCATCGCCGAGAAGAGATACGCGTCGCCCCGCAACGGAACGCCGAGCTCCTCGGCGCTCGCCTCGGCTTCACGGCGATGCTGCTCGAGCAATCGACACGTCTCGGCGTCGAGAGGAACGACCCGCGACGACTTCGTCTTGGTCCGCGACACAACGAGTTTGCCGTCATTGATCACTATCTGCCGTTTGACCGACAATGAGCCTGCCGCCGCGTCGAAGTCGTCGAAGCGCAGCCCGCACAACTCACCGCGTCGCAACCCGGTGACGGCGGCGAGCCGAACGAGCGTCGCGAAAGCGGGCTGGTGACGATCAGCGGCACGAACGATCTTGGAGTAGTCGCTCATCGATGGCGGCGAGATCTCCGGTTTCACCTCGCGTGGCGGCGACGCGAGAACGGCAACGTTGCGCGACACCAGCTCCCACCGCATGCCCTGAACAAGCACGGCGCTCAGAAGCTTGTGGAGTTTCCTCGTAGAGGTCGCGTTGAGCCGCGCCCGCGCCAACCGGTACGTCTCATCGAGGTGCCAAGCCGAAAGTTCCGCGAGAGGCAACTGTGCGAGTCGCGCGGCGCAGTGCTGATCCCAAAGACTCTGGTACAGGTCGACCGTCCTCGGAGCGAGGTCCACTTTGCTCGCGATGAACCGTTCGAACAGCTCCCCCATCGTCATCTTCTCGATGACAGACGCACGCGGCTTTCTCGCGGGTCTCGCCTCGGCCGTCGTCGTTATGCGCGCGCGTGCACGGCGCGCGTCGCGGATCGTCCCGCGCACGGTTTCTGACCGCTGGCCGTAGCGGCCGTCTTCTCCCCGTCCGGTGCTCACGACGACGTCGAACACACCACGACCGCGCTGGTAGATCCCTCGCTCAACTCGGCGCCGTTCCGTCGCTCCCACGACAAAACAGTAACCGAATTCTTGGATGGCCGCCGATTCTTGGATGGTCTCAAGAGGCTTAGGCGACAGAAAATACGCTCTTACCAGGGCTTATATGGTGGGCGCTGAGGGTTTCGAACCCACGACCTCCTGCTTGTAAGGCAAGAGCGGACGGTCCTCAGCGGACAACGACGAACCGTTACCGCAGTTCAGAGCCGACGCACGGACGCCAGCGGACCTTCACGATCGACAGCGACCGCGCGATAAACGCGCGATGGGT
>JBKQIY010000061.1:0-42553 GCA_052148155.1 Acidimicrobiia bacterium
ATTGGGCGCTTCAGGATCATGCTGCGGCTTTAGGGGACGGATGCGTTACGGGTGTCGCAGTTGCGGGTTTGGCCGGGTGGAACTTGTCCGGCGCCGATGCCTTCGAGCGCGGCGAACGGCCCGCAAGGGTTGGGGACGATCCAGACGTGCAGCATCGGTGTGTTCCCGGCCTTGTTCGTCCCGGGCGGGCAGATCCCATTGGGGGCGGTCACACCGGAGAGGACCTTGTGGGTTGGGCTTTCGGTGAGGCACAGATTGCGGTGCACATGCCATTGGGTGAGTGCGCCACCGACGTCGGGGACGTCGGCGAAAGTGCTGCCGAAAGGCAACATATACATCGCGGCGACCGCGACCTGTTGACCGTTTCGGACCTCGTAGACGACGGATTCGGGCCGAGCCGGGTCGAGGATGTGGCCGTCGTCGACGTAGGACCAGTTCACGTAGTGCTCGTCGCCGGTGCTGGCGTCGCCGATCGACCGGTACCCCGCCGCGTACGCCTCGGCCGGATACTCGTAGCGTTTGAGGCCAACGATGGTCGCCGAGATCAGCGCTTCGGCCCGCTGCAGTTCGGCCGGCGTGACGCCCGGCTCGCTGGCGAGCACGATCGACGGGGCCACTGAGGCGGTCGTAGGCGAAGCCGTGACCGGCACGCCTGTCCGTACCGTCGTGCTGGCCCGACCGGTCGTCGAAGGAACAGTGCTTGCCGCGCTCGTTGTGCGGGGTGTCGTCCTGACGACAGTCGTTGCCGGCGTCGGAGTCGTCGCGACGGGGCCTTTGAACGGCACCGTCGATGTTGTCGCGTGCGGCGATGAGGATCCGCACGCCGCCGCCAATACGACGGCGATGGCTCCTATCGCACACAAGCGCCCAAGCTGACGCCCTTGTCGGCGCTGACTATGCGTCATCGGCCCGGTCATCGGCCACCCCTCAATCAACCATCGGGACACCCATCAGCGTAGGCCGTCGACTGCCGCCACACGCCGCCCACCCGATGCTGCGCACTGACGCTCGACTGAAACCTCCCCCCGCCCGCGATCCCCGACGATGAAGCGATACGCCCCGTGGTGTGCGCCCTTCGGGGTGCGGTTCTCGTAATTGGACCGGTCGACGGTCACCTAGGCTCGGTTTGTTTCTCGACGCCGATACGCACGTCGCAGAGGAGCAGTAGATGTCCGTTGGGTTCGGTCTCGGTCGCCGTTCCGGCATCGTCGTTGCGTTGTTCGCCTCCGTGGTCGGTGTCGCTGTGACCGGTTCGTTGAGTGGGGCGGCGACGACGAGCCCGACCGTCACGTCCCCCACTGCGAAGACTCCTCTGGCTACGTCTTCGCGTGTCGTGCTCCCTGCCGGTTGTGTCACCGCAGTCGCGCCAAAGACGCACAAGCCCATCTACAAGTCGCCACCACCACTCACGATCAACGTCGCCAAGACCTATGTCGCGCATGTCTCGACGACCTGTGGAACGTTCGACATCACGCTCGCCCCGAAAGTCGCCCCCAAGACCGCGAACAGTTTCGTGTTCCTCGCCCGGCACCACTTCTACGACGGGCTGACCTTCTTCCGTCTCTTCAAGAACTTCGTCATCCAAGGCGGCGACCCCAAAGGCAACGGGACCGGTGGCCCGGGCTACGTCCTGCCGACCGAACCACCCAAGACCGGCTACATGAAAGGTTCGGTCGGCATGGCGAACGCCGGGCCTGACACGACCGGGTCGCAGTTCTTCGTGGCCGTAAGCGCCACCGGAGCCAAGGATCTCGGAGGTCCCCCGTACCTGTACTCCGACCTCGGGACCATCACCAAGAACTTCGGTGTCATCCCCAAACTCATGACGTTCGCACCCGCCTCGAACGACGGCCAGCCGACACGTCCGCTCTACATCTTCAAGATCACCATCACCGAGTCATAGCCATCGACTACCGAGAGTTGTGAAGCAGCCCAAGCCGACGCCACACTGCCGACGTGCGTTGCCGACGTTCGCTCCGATGCTCGCAAGCATCCGGCCGCCGACGGTCGGTGCCGATTGGGCCTTCGAGCCCAAGCTCGATGGTTGACGGGCGCTCGTCTACGTCGACGGTGTCGTCGCGGCACGGACCCGCACCGGCCGTGACATCACCGGCCGGGTCGAAGTTCTGCAAGGTTTGGCTGGCACCGGTCGGCGTCTTGTCCACGACGGAGAAGTCGTCGCCGTGCCCACCGTCTGCCAACGTGGCGCACGACCCACGCGAAGTCGTACGGTCGGATTCGGCGATCGGTTCGAGGTCGAACCCACGGTTGGGCGTGGCAGCGAAGTATCCGATCTGCGGGCGGCTAGGGCGTCGACCGCGTCGGTGCTTGTGCGGTGTACAGGGCGGTGACGAAGTGTCGCGTGACCAGGCCACCAAAGTCATGGTCGACGAGCGCTTGTAGCTCGTCGAGTACGCGCGCTTGCTCCTGCTTGGATCGGTGCAAGACGATCGCCATCGTCGCGTATAGGGCTCGGATCGCGGCAGCGTCGAAGGTGAAGTCGGTTCGAATGATGTCGCTGCGGATTTCAACGAAGCCAGCATCGTGCAAGTCGGCGCACCTGGCGTCGACGTCGATCTGGAAGGGTGGTCGACCCGGATCCACGATCGAGAGCGGTGGGCCTAACACGCTTCGTATCGCCACGTCGAAGTCGTCGACCATCGTCGGGTCCTCAAACAGCATCCACCAAATCGCAACGCTTCCACCCGGGCGAAGAACCCGTCGCAGCTTGCGGGTACCGATGCGCTGATCGACCCAATGGAACGATGTCGCCGCGACTCCGAGGTCAAACGTGCCGTCGGCAATGACCGCGTCTTCAAACGAACTCACAACGACCTCAACGTCTGCATCGGTCAAGACTCGCTGAACGAACTTTGCGAGTGCCGGGTTCGGCTCGACGCAAGTCACCGCCGCGCCCGATGACGCAAGCCGTCGCGTCACGATGCCCGTGCCCGGCCCGATCTCCAAGACGCGGGCACCACCGCGAAGTTGGCAACGATCACGCAAGACGTCGTAGACCACTTCGGGATACGGGGGCCGTCCCAACGTGTACCCGGCAGGGTCCTGTCCATACAAGTCTCGACCCGCCGAACGATCAAACATCTCCGAAGGTTCGTCGCTGCGCACGCACGCATCATGCCTGATAGTGCGCGTCCCACCAGGCCGTCGAGCAGCACAGATCGACGCGAAACAAGTACGACGGATCGCCCCGACTGCGTTCAACATCGAAGCGGGGCGAACACTCCTACCGGCGGCGCTAGTGCCACGACCGACAACGATTGCGCTGATTGACCGTCCGCGTTGGAGCTGAGGAACGCCTCGGACAGCGAGTACGACGCCACTCCGACTCGTACGGAGGCGATCCGTCGTCACACATATCAGCGGACGTCGGACATGCCCCGACCGTGGCTACCGGTAAGCGTCGATGGCATCGCTGATCCTCTGCAGGCAGCGACGACCGAGGGCGTTGTGGCCGGCCACGGCGACGGCAGCCAGGTAGGCGTGAAGACGCCACAGTTCGCGCCGTTCACCGAAACCCGGATCGATCGGTATTTCTTCGTTGTACCTGTCGAAGAGCACGACCGGTACCGGCTCGATCCAGTCGACCAGGGCCAAGTCGGCTTCCGGATGGCCGAAGTACGGGGCGGCATCGACAAGCACCGCGCCAGCGTCGGTGCTGACGCAGTTGTTCGGCTGAGGGTCTCCGTGCAAGAGGGTCGGTTGCGGTTCAGGCCCGGACAATGTGGAACAGCGGCGGATGATTCGTTCGACGCCATCGGCCAACGGCATCGGCAAGGACGTCGAGTCGACTGCGTCTCGTAACCGGGGGACGAGGCGCCGCTCGGCGTAAAAGTCGGCCCAGCGGGCCGAGCTGATCGACTGGTTGTCCTGCGGCAACGGCCCGAAGAAACCGTCGAAATCGTCGAGCCCAAAGTGGTGTCCTCGGGTGTGGTGCAGCGCAGCGAGGGCTTCGCCCATCGCACGCCAATCTTGTGACGTTCGCGAGTCACCGTGACGCCCGAACAATCCCTCAGACAGCAACAGGAAGGCGCCATCGCCGACGGCGAACTTTCCGGTTCCGATCGGCGTCGACGTTCGAGCCTGGGCCGCCGTGCGCAGGAGCGCCAACCCCTTCAACTCGGCGTCGAAGAGTTCCATCCCGCCGGGATCAGTGCTGAGCTTGGCGAAGACAGGTAGGACACGGCTTCGGAAGATGCCGCAGGAGTGAGATGCCCGGTCGGTCAGGTCGACGAAGTCGTCCCAGTCCCACGGTTTGCCGATGTAGTCCGATGTCGCCCTCTTGACAACTGCGACGATGTCGGCTTGCAGCAGCGCATTCGCCACCACACGAACGCTACTCGTCGGGTGTCGTTCGGCATCGGTGAGACGCGTTCGGGTCGCCAACGATCCAGAAACGATCGCTCTGTTGCGACAACCAGATGTCTTGTGGATCATGGCTGCAGCACCGAACGACGGATCGGCACTGCCGTCAAGGCATCGAGCTCAGCGGAAACAAGCGAACGTTGCCGGTCGCAGCACCAGGGAGTCGGTCCCGGGCTCGTCGTTTTCATGCCAGGCCGCTTCGACCATCGACTCAGAATCCAGCTCCGGCACATTGCCGTCGAGCACGTCGTGCAGCGAGAAGCCGTGTCGGTCCAGCATGGCGCGCGACCGAACGGCAGGCTCATGTCGATGATCTCTAGCGGATCGACTTCGGCGTCTTGGTCTTCGGGTACCAACGTCGCGAGCGTCTGTTGCGAAGCGATCCTGCTTTTGCAGTCGGTGCGACCCTGGACCGTTGCGAGAGGGTCGACGCGGAACGTTTAAAGGCCGGTGACGGTGACCGGCGCAGTCTTGGTGACGTTGTTGTCTTCCCAGCATTTGATGATCCCGACGGACAAGACGGCGCAGTCATCGATGTCGCCGAGCGCGACGAAGGTGACGCCGCTCAGTCCGGCTAGGTTCACCAGGGAAGGCTTGTAGGTGTTCGTGTCGTAGCCGGCCAGGCACTTGACGGTTCCGTCTTCCAGCAACGCGCAGGTTCGGTCGGTGGTGCCGCTCCCGTCAGTCGAGAGTGCTTTGACGTCGGTGAGGCCGGTCACGACGACCGGGGTCACCGAGTTGGCCCCCCAGCACTCGACCGTCTCGGTCCTCAACAGCGCGCACACATGGTTTTGGGCTGCGGAGACGCTGGTCACGTCACTGACTCCCTTCACCGTTGTCGGGATCTTGCTGCACGGAGCGCTGAACTCTCCGAAGGGACACTGCGCCTGACCATTCGGGGGTACACCGAGTTCGCCGCTGCCGACGTAGCCCCAACACTTGACGGTGCCGTTCTGCAACGACGCACACGCGACCTGAGCGCTGATCGAAACGCTGGTGACCTTCCGGAGTCCGGTCACGCTGACCGGCGTCACCGAATCTTTGATCGTGCCGTTGCCGAGCACCCCGTAATCGTTCTGACCCCAACACTTCACCGTCTCGGATGTCGTCAACGCGCATGCGCTCTCGCCGCCCGCGCTGAGCGCCGTCACGCCGCTGAGCAGCCCCTTCCCGTTGATGCCCTTCACGCTGACCGGCGCCGCATAATTCGTGGTGCCGTCACCGTCATATCCGAGGGCGTCCCAACACGTCACGGTCCCAGCCTTCAACAGCGCGCAGACGTTCGCATCGTCGGCGGCGACGGCCGTCGCGCCCGTCAGGACGCTCACCGGTTGCGTAGGGTCGCGATTGACCGTGGGGCCGTTCGCGACTTGGCCGCACCGGCCAGCGGCTTCGGGTGCCGGTGACCGTTTTCGACCCGCTTGTCAGGTTGGGGCCCCATCTGGCTGCGGTGAGGGTCTCGTGCGAAGATGTCCTGCCAAATAGCGGGGTCAGAAACGATCACAGGGGGAGTCAATGCGTCGCACTGGTCCGAAAGGTTTGATCGCCGTCGCGCTCGCGGCGGGTTCGTTGCTCGCGTTCGGGTTGGCCGGCCCGGCCAGTGCCGCCGCACCGCCTGCGACGTGTAGTAGCCCGAAATCGTCCGTCAACATTAAGAAGTTGACCGCCACGTTCACGCTGACCGCCTGCACGAACACGAAAGCCACGGGCGGCAGCGGATCCGCGGTCGTCAACTTCAAGACGGTGGGCAAGGGCAGCGCTGTGGCTGGCACGATTACCTGGCACGGCACTGGTACCACGACCTTCTCGCTTTCAACGGCGGGGGGCAAGACCCCGAACAAGTGCCCGAAAGGGACCTCGGAGTTCGTCAGCACGGGCAAAGTTCAGGGCGGGTCGGGCGCCGCGCTGAAGGGGATCCCGAAGGGTTCGCCCGTCTCGGAGACCACGTGTTCGAACGCGACGACGGGTGCGTCGACCATCTACCCGGGCACCAAGTTCGTCGTGTAGCACGCAGAAGATCAGCAAGCGTTCGCAAGTGCGGCCCCCGATCCGGGGGCCGCATCGCGTCTGCGTGCACCCGTCGGGCGAGCACCGCTTTCTCGGATCTTCGAATCTCAGCGGGGTCGCGGTGACAGACGGCGTTGGCAGCCGACCGTTCGACGACGTTGGGTGCGGCTCGGCTGGTGGCGTAACACGCTCGAGAGCGACATTCTGTGCGTCAGTCGTTATACCAGCGCGAGAGCCGGAGGTCTCAGAAATGCACACTCCTTGGGGTGGCGGACAGCCGATCCCGAATACTCCGTTTCGCCGAGTCATCCCTGCGGATGCGACCGACAACCGGATGGTGATGCTGGCGGTCCATATGCCAGTAGGCGAGAACGTCGCGCCGCACGCTCACGCGCACGAGGATCAGGCAATCATCGTAGTAGCTGGGACGGTAGGAGCAACGCTTGCTGACGAGGAGTTCGAGCTGACCGCCGGGTCAGTGGTGTTCCTTCCCCGTGGCGTGCCGCATGGGCATTGGAACAAGGGCGACGACATTGCGCGGGTGTTGGAGATCTACACGCCGGGTGGTTTCGATCTCGTATTCGAGCGGATCGGCGCGATCTTCGCTTCGGGACGCCAGCCGACGCCGGACGACTTTCACCGCATCGACGAGGAACGCAGACTCGCCTCACCTGGCTGACGACCGGAGTGCAGATCTGCCATCGATCGGCACTTGCGCGCCTATCCGGTGTGATCGTCGTCGACGATGAGATCGACGAACTCGGGCGGACCGTCGAAGATCTCGCCCATTAGCGCGCGGATCTCGGCGAGGCTCTCTTGGCGGCGCGGGTCGTTCTCACGGGCGCGGGCGGCGTCCTCGCTGTCGAACACGACCGGCGTGTAGATGCTGAGGCGGTCGGTCTGATCGTGCATCACGTTGAGCGCACGAGACCCGAGCTCGGCTGCTCGGTCGCGCGCAACCCCGCCCAGACCTTCTCCAGGTCGGCCTCGCGGCCCGGCTTTAGTCGCATCTTGATGAGTTGTGCCCACACGATCGGGTCTCCGTTCGACGAGGAAGCGATGCCGCATCTTCGCCTCGATGTGGGTTGGCGTGCCAGCGCGTCAGCGGCGAGCGGCCTCGTGCCTGCAAGCGGCCAACTGCGAACAGCGGTCCGTCTAGTCCGACGAGGATGATCGCTCCGCGCGAGCGAAACAAAATGGAGGTTCTCAACGGCTGCACCTCGGACGCACAGAACTGTCGTTCGGCGCCTGTCGAAGAAAATCCCGAGGCGCACAGAACGCGAGCCGCTTTCTCTCGTCGCCGCGCACCCGGGTGAGGACCGCACCGAGCGGACCGGTCGACTTCGAGTCAACGACCTCCGTGCCCGAGCGCGCTGAGTTGGGACTCTGGCCTTCATATCGGTTGCGTGTTCCACCCGGACATCACCTTTCGGCCGCGCGCTCCGTTCAGCCGCGGCAGCTTGCATGCTCTCGCTCGTTCGGCCAGTGCCTGGCGTGAGCGCGGTCCGAGAGTTTGATTTCGGGGACGATGCGTTCCGAGTGCACGACGGACCTGAGCACCTCCGCATTGAGTAGCTCAGCGTGCCCGGTGAACCGAACTTTGACGCGTGTCCGCCACGACCCGCGTATCCGAGGCGATAGGACAGTGCGGCGTTTGTTCATGCACGCCGAACTGATCGAGCGGAGGTCCCGGCGTGCACCGCTCTTGTGGCGTGACCAGAACTCGGATGCGACTGGCTACGCGTGATCTTGCCCCAGCCGCGCGTCCCGCGTGTCACCGCGTTTCAGCCAGCGGATCAGGAAGGCTCACGACCCAAATCGAGTGCTCTCAGCCCAACGTTGAAGGCGTCGCGGCCCAGCCGCTCGACCACCCGATCTCGTTCTGGTCAGCGCTTCGAGTCCTCGCCGATCGTGACGCCCAAGAGGTTCAGCTTGTCTAGGACGGTTGGCATTGGTGTCTGCGCCACCAACCTCCGTCACTCGATCCGTGTCCGTGGTTATCGAATCTCGGCTGGTCGAACATCTGTTGTGAACCCCCCTCGCAGGAAGAACTGGACGTTCCGGTGATGCTGAGATGCTCGACCAGTTGCAGGGTTCCGCCCGACCCCCAGAACGTGCCGTAGCCAGCCAACGTGGCCAATCCGGTCGTTGTGGCAGGAGGTGTCGGTCCGACACCGGCGACTATGAACGTGCCATGGGTCCATCCGGACGCGGAGGTTGTCCCGTAGGCCCTGATGGTGACCATGCCACTTTGGCCATCGAAGCTACAGGCGCAGTTGTCGATGGCGAGGAACGACTCCGAGTTATCGGGATGGATGGTGGCGAGGACCGTCTCACCAGATTTGCCCATAGCGCCGCCGGGCACCGGTGTGATTGCGCCGGTCAGGCCCGTTCCGGTCAGGGTGTCCGTGTTGATTTCGGCTGCGAGAGTGTCGCCTGATTCGGTCACGTTCGGGGTCCCCAACGGGATCGGGACACTCGCGCCGATTTGGGTGTGTGTTCCCGAGTAGGTCCCCAGACTTCGAGCGCTGACTGCGATGTTGGTGTTGACGCCGGGTCCTTCCATCGCTTCCGCAGCGGGGTTGAGCGCGAGCACATCGAAGCCGCATTCTCCAGTCCCGTATCCGCCGACGATGTTCGGGGTGCCGCCGTCACCGAACTGCACGGCCGGCAGGTTGTTCCAGCATGCCATGTTCCCGCCGATCACGTTCTTGTTGACTTCCATCGCGTCGGGGTCGCTCATCGTGTTGTTCGCGAAGGTGACGTTTCCAGCGACCTGATCCCGCACCGTTCCCAGCCAACATGACTGCAACCCGATCACACTGAGATCGCCGCCGATCGTGGTGTCCTCGAAGTCGCTGTAGACCGGCGACGCGTTTGTTCCCTGGCTCACAGCCGCGTCTTCGGACCACGGCGCCGGAGGCGGGTTGCTCGGAAGAAAGCAGGCTCCAGACTCGGGAGCGCCGGCCACACCGCCGCCGCCACCCTGAAGGGAGACGTTGCCGTCGATTGCGGCCGAGTGGACCACAACGGCGAGTGCGCCGTTCGCGGTGAGGTCACCGCTGATGTGGTCATAGGTCACGGCGTGACATCCGATATTCGGTGAGCAGCCCAGGAGTAGTACCGCGCCGGTACCCACCGAGACGTCTCCGCCGACTTCGACTGTCGCCGGCAAGAGCGGATTGCCGGCCGGGTCGCCGGGAGTCGTCGCGTCGAGCAACGCGCCCGGCGCGATCGTAAGGTCGCCTCTGATGTCGATCGCGCCCGCCGGCATGTAACACACGCCAGTGATCAGCATCGAGTCGTACGAACCGGGCGGAACAACCCCGCCGTTAGCGCCCGTACAGTCATACGTCTCGTCGTGCGACCGGTGGCCGTATGAACCGTCCCCACGGGACCCGTTCCCGGACGACCAGTTACTCGCGGTTCCGTTACCGGAGTTCCCGTTGTTGGACCACGCGCCGACCGCACCTCCACCCACGAGGACAGCCGCCAACGCGACGGCCACCACTGAGCTAAGCCGCAACGACCTCATGGTTTCCTCCCTGAGAGATTCCGCTACCCCACCGCGAGGCACTGAACTGGTCGCGGTCGACCCCATACGAGTGCCTGCTCACACGATCACGCAAATCGATTCGACACGTCGCCGTCGAACGGGTTCCAACCGCGCGAACATTTGGTCGCCGTTCACGACCGGGTGCCCGACTCGCAAGAGCCCTCGTTGGCGCTCACACTCGGCTCCCCTCATACACCGCGCCGTACGCCCAGTCCGGTCTCCGGTCAGGGCCGCAGCCGCCTTGGCTCGAGCGGCGGACAATGGCCGGAATGTTCGATTTCTCCGTGTGCTCGTCTCACGCGTTCCCGAGCCGCGCCTCGCGCTTGCGCGCGTGCCAATGCTCGGCACCCAAAGTCTCGAGCATGCAGGTCACGGCGAGCACCGAGATCTGGGTGCCGCTCCGGCGTTCGCTCTCTCGCATGAGCGCCATCAACAACTTCTCGCGTGGTTGTCCGCCGCGACAACGCACACATCGTCGGATACCCGATGGCGAAGACAACCAAACCCAGACTGCCCTGATGGTTGACCCAGTGTCCTCGCACGCGTGACCGGGCCTGCCGACACTTCACTGGCGCACCCGCGTACCGACGTACGACTGGGTAGAACGAGGGGCGGGACAGGCCCGACCAACGATCTGTCTTAGCTCGCTTGCCTGGTGCTCCGCGGCGGTTGGTGCTCCAGCCATTTGAACATCCAGTGCCGCGCCACGCGTTCGCTGACGAACTGGGGACGGGGTTCCCCGCCCCGGCACCACTCCCACACCACTTGACCGGTATCCGTCTCGCTCGCGATGAGTTGGAAACCGGCGAGCGCGGCGCGTTTCATCAAGGTGTCGGCGGAGGTGATCTCGCTAGCGTTCGTTGCCATGGTGTTCATGCCGGACTCCTCCCTGGCGCCGGTCGCGAGCATGCTGATCGCCTGTCGCGAGCGGCTGGTTGTCGGTACCGCGAACTCGTCGATGCGCTCGTCGGCAGTCGGAGACCGATGATCGCAACCGCGTGAGTACGGAACCGAAGCGTGCCCTCGTTTGACTCGCATGTCACGAGTATCCGCGCGCGGGCGAGATCAAGAAAGAAGACAAGTAGGTTTATTTCGCGGGCGTTGTGGGTAGAAGCCGGGGACGTCGAATCGTGATGTTTCCGGGCAAATCTGGTCGGGTACCCCAAAAATGGCCGGGTGGCCGAGGAGGTGTCGTGTCGCAACTCGTGCAAGATGTCATGACCCAATCGCCTATCGCGCTGTTCGAATCCGCCACGGTGCAAGCGGCTGCGCTCGCGATGCGAGAAGCCGACGTCGGAGATGTTCTGGTCCTACGTGACGATGACGGCGTCGTATGCGGGATCCTCACCGATCGCGACATCGTGGTCCGCTTAGTTGCCGACGGTCACGATCCGGCAATGACCTGCGTCGGTGAGATTTGCAGCGCGCACCTGGCGAAGATCCAACCCGACGAGCCGATCGAACAGGCCGTCGAACTCATGCGCGACAAGGCTGTACGGCGCCTCCCGGTCGTGGCAGCTGGTCGCCCGGTCGGCGTCGTCTCACTTGGCGACCTGGCATGCTGTCGCGATCCCCGATCGGCACTCGCCGAGATCAGCATGGCTCCCGCCAATACCTAACTCGCACGCGGCTCGTCGCATACCGAGTGATCGGAGTCTTGCTTGCGCCGACCGGGCCGCGAGTCGGCGACTGGACGTACACGTCGACGCAGCCCGGTAGCGGCGCCAGGCGCGCGTTCATTTCTAGTCTGATCCCGCCGAAGAAGAACCGTGCAACGCTCCGACAGTGACATCGTCTGCGTGGTCGATGACCTGGACACGGTACCCCATCGTTTGCAATCACGCGTCCAAGAACTCGCCGACAACCCCGACGCGTTCGAACGTCGCGCCGCCGCCGTCGAGATCGCATTTGCGTGCAACAACGCGACGTTGCTGGCCGTTGCGGACAACGATCTCGATCCGATCGAGATGTTAACGGTTCGCTCCTTGGACGAACCGACACGTTTCTCGGTCGGAGACGCGTTGGGATGGTGGTCGTGTCGCGATGAGCACACGCGTTCCGAGTGCTTGCACCACCAACAGGTTGTCGTCGATCAGATCGCTCGACGCGTCGATCGACTCCCGGTGTCGGGCAACGGCTAGGGGCGGACTGTGCCGATGTGGGAAGAGTTCATCCCCGAAGTCGCGCAGGCCCAGGGCATGGTCAGCGTGCAGGCGAGCTGCACCGTCGCCGAGGCCCTCACGATGATGCACGAACGCGCCCAGATTGAACACCAGACGCTGCACCAAGTCGCTGACGCCGTGGTCGCGCGCTCGATCCGGTTCGGCCTCTAGCACTGTTTGAGCGCGACCAGTCTCGCGACCGGCCGGTTGTCGCACGCTGCGTCGGGTCGCGCGCTGCGAGGCCCTTCCGACCGGGGAGCCTGCCGCGTCAGGATCAGACGCTCCGCCCTGACAGTCGCCATGACGATTCGGCGTAATCGCGACGCACGCGGACGTAACCATGAGACAAGAGGAAGGCGTCATCGGAAGCGAGCATCCTTCGTTGAATCTCGCGAGCTGCTCGCTGATGCTCGCGAGATCATCGCGGCCGCGAGAGGTGTCGTCGTTGCAAGGCGCAAAGAGGGCGACGTGATCCAGCTCGGGGGAGCCGTTCGAAACCCTCCAGTTCTTGGTCGGCAATGTGGAAGCGGGTCTGTTCAGCGTGTTGGCCCTCACGGCTGCGTGACTTATTTTTTGATACCGAACAGTCGAGCGGGCAGGATCCGGTCGAGCGCGGCGCCGCGTGCGTGCGCGACAAATGGGTGCGAACACATCCAGGCCCTAGGAGCCATCGCGATCGGCAATGCCCTCCGCGCGCGGCGACGAGTGCGGTTCGGCCGAGTCGAGCGATAGTGAGGATTCGCGGGTGAAGGCGGCGTGCCGTTGGGAGGGCACATATCTCGCGTCACGGACCAGTTCGAGGACGACCCGAACGTACACCGACGCTTCCCGCTCGGCAGCGTTGTTGTTACCGCGACTCTGATCGCGGTTCGCTTTCCATCGCGGCATGCCTTGATTCTGCGGTGCGGCGTCAACACGCACTCGACGACAGTGTGCATTTTGCGATGCGATACCTCAAATGCTCGGTCGCGTGGCCCCTGAGGCTGACGTTGGCTGCGACGCGAGGAGCAATCGGCCGAATGTTTGGGTCAGCCGCGTTCGATTCGGTCGGTTCGTCCGGGAATCGCTTGCAGCAATACCGAGATGACAACCCGGAGCGGCTCGGAGAAATCAGCGTGCAGTCGCGGTTGATATGTCCGCAGCGTAGAGAAGCGAGAGCGACGCTCACTACAGAGAAGCGTCGGCGGCGGAGTTCTCGGCGTGAACGCGATATCCACGCCGAGGCTTCGTGTCAGCGGCCGCGAAAGCCAAAGCCGCGTCGGGCGCCGGCATCGTTCACGCTCGCGAGCCGAACTGCCGTGACTCGTGTCGCGGACGTCCGTTCGCTCGGGTTGAAGGGCACGTCGCGGCGGCTCCGAGACAGGTTCCGAAGAAGTCGTCGGTCCTTTTACGAGATTAACTTGTCGCGTCTGTCACGGTTGCCCGACGTCAGAGGTGACACAGTGACGTCCTCATAAAACACGGCACGGACGCGCGGATGTCTCGAGAGGACGCGCCAGCCGAGGAACATCATCAGCCCCGAGATCGCAGGCACCGACACCGTGATAAGAACCGCGACGAGAGCGCCCACTCCTTCCGTTCCAGCAATCACTGCCCCGATCGACACAACAGCCGCGAGACCGATCCAGTAGCCGCGCTTGAAGTCGCGGGACGGCTGCGGTACTCCTGAAGAAGCGTTCATCGTCATGGCAGTTCCTTGCGTGGCGGCGGGCTCGGGACGGCACGCTGTAGAGATCTGACCGCTGCGCCCGCCGTACCCCACCCGCCTTTCCGGGGAGCGGCGACGAGCATCCGACCGCGGACGGCGCGGCACGCATGTTCTGACATCCGTCGAGGTTTCGACGCCTGCACCGCGAATTCGACCGGAGCGACAACACCCGACTCCAACTCAGCGTCGGTCGTGCATTCGTGGTCCGAGTCGCACGCGCGGACAACGCGAGCGCAGCTCGGCCCCTGATCGCGGACGACGAGCAGATGACCGGGTTCGATGGCATAACCGTGGGCATCGTCGAGCGCGTGAAAGGTGCTGCGGTCCATCGACGTGATCGCCGCACAGTCGATGACTCGGCTTGGCTTTCGGCCCCGTCGATCTCGGCTCGCGCCGCCGGCGCGAAGGCGGGGGTAGTGAACAGATCGACGCAAATACTTGCCTCGCGGAATCCCCCGCATTGCTCGCTGCCCTTCATGACGGGCGAGCAAGCCGGGGTCTGGGGCTCGGTCGCGTGACCAGGCGGGACCGTACACCGATTCTCAGGCGGGGCGCCTCCTCAAAACGCACGCCACTTCGGTGGGCTCGCCGAATGCTCGGATCTCACAGTCCGAGTACATCGTCAACGACGCGCTCGGATAGCCGGACCTCCCCCGGTTGTTGATCGAAGCGACGCGAACGAACGCGGCAGGAGGAATAGGACAAGACTCCGAGTCGCGAGGCCCGCCATAACGATGTATTCGGTCCTACGCTGAGCGAGCGAATATCGCAGGGAGGTGCCCGTTCTCCAGATGGGCGTTCGACGCCGGCCGCACCGCGGCAACAATTCCCGTCCCAGCGTGATCGCTGCAAGCGAGAATGACCCGGTCCGACCTGGATCAACGGTGTCGCGTTTCACAACTGGCGCCAGAAGGTCGGATGGAACGCGATCCGTCGAACCTTCGCTCCATCGCTGTTCCCGCAGCCGGGACAGACGCGCGCTTCGACGATGACGTCTCCTCATCGCGCCTGGCGCTGCCACCGAGCCCATCGACGGTCGAGTGGGTGGGTTCGACGAGGCATGGATACCGGGGCTGGACCTGGCGGACGAGACCGAGATGGTCCAGCACGCGTTTCTCCCCGCCCGTGGGTAGGTGGTATCGGTACCTCTACGCGGGCGCTCGCTGCAGCCCGACCGCCGCGACGAGGAACCCGACCAAGCGCTCGAAGATCTCCAGTTCGTCCTCGTATCCGAGTATGGGCGGGCCGTAGTAGCGCACCGCACGAGCTCGGAGCGCGGCGCCGACATTTTGCGTGCCGGCGCAGATCTCCGCGAGCGCGACACGCTCTGCGACGACCACGCGCGAAGCCTGCGGTGGAAGGCGTCTCGCTCGAGGGTCGTCGACGTAGACATGAACCCACGCGGCGGCCGCAAGATCGATGAGCCCGCGCCCGATCACGTTGTGGCCTTCGACGACGCGCAATTCGACGAGCGCAGCATCATCGTCCCCGGTCGGATGCTCACGGTCCGGCTCATCGGGCGACGCCGACGCGCCGCTTCCCCAGTCGTCGCCAACGGTTGCATAGTCGAGTGTCCCCAACAGCTCGTTCATGTTCCTTCGCACGGCGCCCACCACGAGACCGGCTGGTACCCGGGCCCCGTTCCCGATGGAGTCGCTATGTACGGACCGCGTCCACCAGACCTTGTGGTCTGCCCTCCCGTTGCGGTCGTGCTGTTGCTCGAACGCGGCCAACGCCGCCCCAGCGACCTGTGGCACGCCGATGAACCCCCAGATTCCGTCGACGACTTCGTCCGTCTTCGTGACCAGGTCCTCGTATCGGACGCGCAGGCACCGCTCGGGCCACTGTTTCTCGAACATGAGCATCCGCGTCGTCCGGTCGAGCCAATAGGCGACGAGGGCAACGACGGCGTTGGTCGGGCTCGCGGCCGCGAACTGGGGGAAGCCGAACCCATCGAGACCCCACGGCGAGGCCTCGATACCGGACATCACGAAGTCCATGCAGTGGCGGTGCAGCAGGATGAAGCGGGCGTCGGGCCAAACCGACGCGAGCAGATCGAGGTGCAAGACATTCGAGAGCGACTTGTCGCACCAGCGGGTTTTGGCAGCGTGGGCGACGTACGCGCCTCGAAGATCATCGGCGATCACCCGTGCCCGCCGCAACGCCGACAGATCGTCGTGCGGCGCCGATCCCGCCAGCGCGGTTGCGGTGTATACGTAGCTGTTGATGAGCAGTGCGACGTCGGCTTCGCCAGGGCATGCGACCTGCGGATGAGTGTCGATCAGCCAGCGCAACAGTGTTGAGCCGCTACGCGCGTTGCACGCAATGAAGGTTGGTGGAAAGGTGTCGGCTCCGGGCGTTTCCTCTTCGTCCGGCGCTCCGGCAAACCTCGGGAACGAGGAATCGCTCACGATCCCAAATCGTAGTGAGGCACCCGACTCCGTCATGCGATCGACGCGTCTCGTCGGTCGAAGAATCGAGGCCTGCACCGCCATTGTGAGGCCAGGTTGAGAACGGGCTGAGCGTTGTGTAAGAAAAGCGTACGAGCGGGCCGTGTCTCTCGACACGGGCGGGTGCGCGGTCGCGATGAACGGGAACGCAGCATCTCTTCCACGCCGGTCGCTGTGCTGGCGCGACTGGAAGCCGTCCTCGGACCCATCACAACTGGCGCTCCTCAGACGCGAGGAAAGCAAGAGAGGTGCAGAAACCCTTCGATGCCAGCGCCGACGGGACTGGCCTCGACAGTTAAACGGCGATGTTCGCGAACGTCACATGCACCACATCGTCCTTCGCGTTCGATGCGCACGCCAGCGTCCCGAAGCACGTCGTGAACGTCACCGTCCCGGTGCCGCCACACGGGAGCCGTAGCGCGGTCGGGATTGCCTTGGCTGCGTTGTAGGACGTGAAACCGACGACGTGTAGCGCATCCCTGCCGAACTCTGCCCATATCTCGTGCCCGAAGGATCCGGTCTTGCCACCACCGGACAACACTCGCCGGACGGTCACGGTCTGCCCTTCGGTCGGGGAACCGGTCCGGTTGCCGCCGGCGGGACCGGGACACACCACGCGAATGATGGCGTGAGCATGTTCGCCATTGACGTAACCGAGATAGTGCTCGTTCGGGCCGACCACCGACGTCGTCGCCGACGTCGGTGTCGCCGAGATCCCGACTGCCAACAACGCGGTCGCGACCACACCGATCATCACGCGTCTCACATTCACAACCCACCCCTACCGGAATCTGGCCGAAGTGCGCGGTATTCCGCCGACACCAGGCCCCAGGTCGACATGATCCGAACCGCTCGTCGTTCCCGTCGTGCGCTTTGTAAAGCTGGTCATCCGAGTGATCGTCCAACAGGCGAAAAGGAAACGCGCCCGAATGGCAAAGTCGGCCAACATTTCACCCCACCACGCTGCTCGCTCGTCGACCTCGGCGAACATGGCGATCCACGTTCTCAATGACCAACCGTGGCATGGCGTGACCGTCGAGAAGTTGGCCGAGCGTTCGCCGACCACGAGTTCCGGGCGGACGACGGAAGCTTGGAGGTCCGATGGGAACACAACGGAGTCGGTCGTGCACCTCGTTCGGAAGTCTGAGCTGCGTTCGCCGACCTCGAACACTTCATCATCACAGTGCTCGGCAACGCACGACGTCCGCTGGCCTTCGACTCAGCGCCCGCGACGACGCGTGACCCGCTCGACGTGCAAGATCGGTTTTCGTGGGTGCACCAGGCCTAGAAAGTGACTTTCGTGTCGGTGAAGCGGAACCGTGTGAGCGACACCGCCGCAAAGGTGAGACTCATCGCGAGGAGCACGCAACAGGGCAGGACGATCGCCGGATAGCTGTGACCGTCAAGGATGACGGACCGAAATCCGCGCATGACCCAGTAGGTGGGTGTTGCGGGCGCGATCGCGCGAGCCCACGGTGGGAGGACCTCGAGTGGGACGAGCGCCCCGCCGAGCGCGCCGAACAGGACCAGGCCGCCGAACGCGAGCGCGCTGGCTTGTTGGATGGTGTGAGACAGGGCCGTGATCATCACGCCCAACAGGACGAGACACGTCGCGAACGCCGCGACGAGTGGAACGAGCGTTGAGAGCGGTCCGCGGCTTCTGAGATGGAAGAGGGGGACGCCGATCGCGAAGATGACGAGGAACTGGGTGGCCGACACGGCGAGGAATGGAAGTGCTTTGCCGGTCATGATCTCGGCGGAGGTGGCGCGGCTGGCACGGAGCCGGTCCCAGGTGTTCCAGCCGTATTCGGAGAAGAACGCGAAGCTGGTCATCCCGACGATGTAGAAGCCGTTGGCGACGGCTTCGCCGGGCACGACTTGCTCGGCGCCGTTGGCTCCCGCGTGGCCGTGCGCGGCGAGCGCAAGCGCGACCATCGGCTTGAGAAAACCCATCAGGATGAGCGGAAACACGACCAGGATCATGATGGGCAAAGGGTCGCGGGTGAGGAGGCGGAGCTCGTGACCGACGATCGAGATGGTCCGTCTAGGCGACATTGGCTTGTTCTTCGATCGGGGTTTCGGTGAGGTCTTGGGTGAGTTGGAGGAACGCGGTTTCGAGGCTCGGTTGTAAGACGGTCAGACCGCGAAGGTTCGCCGCGTGGCTATCGAGCCCGGCGAGGATGCTGGCGGTGACGGCTGCGGGGTCGTTGGTGTCGATCCGCACGCGTGATCCGCTGGTGGTGACCGTGGCACTCGGGGCCAGTCGGGCGAGGTCGGGCGCAGGTCCCTCGAACACGAGGTCGACAGCACCGACCGAGTGTTCGGCGATGACATCGGTGAGGCTGCCGCGTGCGAGGAGCCGGCCGTGTTCGAGGATCGCGACGGACGCGTCGAGTTCGACGACCTCGGGGAAATAGTGGGTGGAGTACACGACCGCAGCACCGTCGTGTGCGAGATTCCGTACGACACGCAGGAGCTGGGCGCGGGTCTGAACATCTGCACCCACGGTTGGCTCGTCGAGCAGGACCAGCGCCGGACGACCCACCAACGCGATCGCGGTGTGCAGCCGCCGCCGTTCGCCGCCGGACAACTCTTTCGCGCGCCGGTCGAGCAGTTCGCTGAGACCGAGCGTTTCGGCAAGCTCGTCGATCGCGGCACGTGCCTGCCTGCGACCCAGCCCGGCTACGCCCATGAAAAGTCGCAGGTTGTCCCGACAAGACAGTGTCGGATAGACACCGGTGTCTTGGGGAGCGAGTCCGAGGCGGGCCCGCGCTCGGCGCGGCTCGGCGAACGCATCGATTCCGCCGATCACGACACACCCCGAGTCGGCGCTGCGTAACCCAGCGACGATCGACACGAGCGTCGTCTTGCCGGCACCGTTGCGCCCCAACAGCGCCGTGATCTCGCCTTCGGCGACGTTCAGGTCTACCGCGTCCAATGCCTGACGCGCCCCGTAGGCCTTCGAGAGCCCCTGCACGTCGAGCATGCGTCCCCGTTCGCAACGGTATCGTATTCTAGATACGGTTCTGTATCTAGAATACAGTAAGGGACCCAAGTGTCAACCTCGGATCACGACGAGGTGCTGTGTGACGGTCGAGCGGTGGACGCCTGAGCGCAGGATGGAACGCACCCGAGCGGCGCTGATCGCCTCCGCTCGGCATGTCTTCGCGACGCGTGGCTTCGAGGGCGCGTCGCTCGACGAGATCGCGGACGCGGCGGGCTACACGCGCGGTGCGATTTACAAGCACTTCGCGAACAAAGAGGACCTCTTCTTCGCGGTTGGCGACGCCGTCAACACCGAGGTACTCGACATCTTCGTCGAGCAACTCGAGATAGAAGGAGATGTCGACAACCGACAGACCGCGGCGACATGGTTCAAGGCGTTGACCGGAGACAAGGAGATTTGGGCGCTGAGCCTCGAGTTCAGCCTCTACCAGTATCGCAACCCGGCCGCGAGGGAACGCTCCGCCGGACGGCGACGCCAGCAGCGTGCAACGGTCGCCACGCTCATGGAGCACTACACGACCGAGATGGGCTACACGCTCAGGCTTCCAGCAGAGACCATCGCCGCGATCCTGCTCATCGCCTCGGACGGGTTCGTACAAGCCGCACGAATCGACACCGACACCGAAGAACTCTTCGCTACCTTCCTTGACCTCTTCATCCCGGCGGTCATGGAAGGCCCGCAGACCAGAGACGACCAAACAACGGACTGACGGGCAGAACAGCGGATCCGACCGGCCGAGTCCTGCACGGGCATCTTCCGCCGGGCCGCTCAATGAAAGGCCAGCGCGCATTCGCCTGAAGGTCGCGGGCAACGGTCCAGAGATGTCTGACGGGCGTGAGATGCCAGACCAGATTTGGCTGCTCGCGACGTGATCTTCACCGGCACCCGCCGACGTCGGCGCGACGTCGAAGCCGCCAGGTTGGTTCAGGTCAGCGAGCCCGCCGACGTTGAATCGAAACATCGCCACCGTCGCCATCGCCTCAGCGCACTTCAGCCGCGTACGGCTCACCGCGCGGGTGTGACATTGGTCACCACTCTCGCGAGTTCTCGCGACCGGGACGGCACGGCGGTCGACGTTCAGTGCGATGGCGTTCAACCCACTCGCCGGAAGCGACTCGACGTGACCTCACAGTCCACACGCCTCGGACTCGGCGTGGGGATCACCAACCCTCGCCTCACCACTGCGAAGCGGGGAATTGCGGTCGAGGTCGCGACCCGACTCGCTGCCATGACCGACACGCCCGTCTGTCTCGTCGGCGCCGACCCGACCGACCGCGACGTCGACCGTCACCTTCCGCAGCTCGCCCGAGCCTGGGGCAAACCGTCCCGCATCCAAGTCACACGCGGGCCACATCATGTCGACGTCGCGACGTTCTCGCGCTCCCGTATCTGTGTTGTGTCGGTCTCCGACCGCGAAAGTCTCGACCTCGTGTTCCCCACCCTGCAGGAACGTTTCCGCTTCCTGATCGTCGACGCTCCATCACGAGCCGGGATGGGCGTCGGCATTGCCGGCGTGTTGCTCGACTGGCTCGACGCCCTCTTCGTCGCCACCGCGCTCGACGCCGGAGAGCTCGCCGAAACCCGGCGCTTCGTCGAACATCTCGGCGCCCGACCGACCGCGCAACATGTCGACGTCCGAGTCGTCGCGATCGGCGAGCCTGCCGGACGTGGGCTCGCGCGCCGCCAGCTCGAGACCCGCTTGGCCGCCCTGCCCACGATCGGCCGCGTCCCCAGGCTCGGGGCTGGCGTTGCCAATCACGACAGGATCGCCGATCCCGAACACGACGACGCGTTCCGCCCCATCATTCGCTGGATCATCGACCGCCAAGCCCGACCGGCTCGAGATCCGGTACGTCACCTCGCTGCCGAACACGATGGAGGCGACGGACACGTCGCGAATCGGCTCTATCGCGAAACCTCCAGGCGATAGCTCACTTCGCGGCGAGGAAGCACCGACGCCCGCCACCCCGATAGAGCCCGCTCGCCGTGGCCTCGGACGCGACGATTTCGACGACCTCGCGGAAACCCGCGTAGCGCAACGCGTCGATCGCACCTCGATAGGTCGGATGGAACTCCCACGATTCGCTGCCCTCGTGAGGATGTGACGCGTCCTTGGTATCGAACAGCACAAAGCCGGAGAAGGGCTCTTCGTGACAGATCGTGTCCACGATCGCGAATCGTTCACAGAGCTCGTACGTGCGCTGGAGGAGACGCAACGGGTCAGTCACGTGATACAGCACCCCGAGGTTCAACACGATGTCCCAGCGGCGCTGGTCATCGAACGACATCGCGTCGGCGACATCGAACCGCGTCGTTTCGAGACCAAAGTAATCACGCAGAAATCGCGCCTGCTCGATGTTGTGTGCCCGCAGGTCGACGCCGTCGACCGCACGCGCACCTCGTTGTGCAAGGTCGAAGGCGAACCAGCCGCTGTTGCAGCCGAGATCAAGCACATTCATCTGCTGCATCTCGTCGCCAAGTATGCGCGCCAGCGTCCCGCTGATCAGGTCCGTGCGGAACTGCATGCGCTGCGCGTTGTCGTCTGCGAAGATCGCCGCGCCGAAGTTATCGGTGAACTCCATCGTGTTCACCACGGGATCCCCGAGCGCGAACGGCACATACCACGGGCCAAGATCAGCCAACTTCGCTCGCAGCGCATCGACCGGCATGGCTCGCGTTGCTCGGTGCATAAACGGCGGCGACGTACACTCGACGTCGCGGACGATACGCGGCAAAAGGTACTCGGCCGGTCGTGTCCCGGTCTGGCTTGCGCGCCAGAGCTTGTACCGCTCCTGCGAGGTGCCGATATCGGGTTCAGCACCGGGGATCGCGCTCACCAAGTGCTCGTCGAGTGAGAGCGCGGGCCCGAGACCGTCTCCCGTGCCGATACCGGTTCGGAGCCGTTCGACGAGGCTCACATCCGACCCTCGACGCGCATCTCACGGCTGGTCGTGGTGGTTCGTCGGTACGTGAGCATTGAGCGATGATCGTACCCGTCGAACAGAACCCGAAAATCGGGGAGTCTTGTCGCACGAGTGGTTGTCTGGCAGGTTCTTGTCGGTACCGATGGATGAACACGAACGGCGAGGGCAGGAGGAGACTTCTTGTTCGTTCGTTCCGAACCGCGACCGCGCCGGCGCTGACGTCGTCGTGCGGCGCGGACATGACCGGGGAAGCGGCCGCAGAGGCGACGGCACGGACGTCGCGAGCATTGGGATCGGACGCGTGGCCTCGCACACAACATCGCGTCTGTGTCCCGCGTCGGTCAGACGCGGGACGCGAAAGCTACGACGCCCCCACAGGGTGGCGTTTCGTGGCGACGTTGACCGACCCGATGCCCGACATCGACCCGCGCCTCGTCGCCGCGCTTGGCCCACTCCCGGAAGGTCAGCTTTGAGCGCAGGACTACGCCCGGCCGACGTGCTCGCCATTCGCGACATTGCGCGAGGACGAATCACAACTCCGACCAGAACACGCTGCGCGACATGCAGACAGTTCGAGCCACAGCCATCGTCGATGGCGTCGACCCGTCGGCGTGACACGCTCGCCCATGTGGTGAAGGTCACCACCGAGCGAAGCTGCGAACACGCCTGATCCTGCGTCGTGCCGGCCCGACCTCGCCGAGCACCTACGACAACACGACGCGGATGGTCGCGCGCGCGTTCCAGTCCTCGGGCTCGCCCCAGCCGCTCGCGGACCACTCGTCAGGTGAAAAGACCTCACCGACGAAGGGGCATGCCTCAAATCTCACGGGATCCGGAGACGCGGCCGCAGACCAGCATGATCGACCATTACGCTCCCCCACATCGCTTGCAGGGGGTGTCGGGTTGTTCAAACCACTCGTTGTGCTGCTGGCCGCGACGTGCCTCGCGGCCGCGAGCTGTTCGAGTTCCGCGAAGTCGGCGAGCCCGCCGTCATCGACGACGACTGGCGCATCGTCGACCACGTCCGCGACGGTGCCCGGCGGCGCGTTCAAACCTCCCCTTTGTCCGACAACGGCCGGTCCGCCAGTCGACGCGGCGCGGGTGCCCGGCTCCAAATCGGACTACGACATCGTCTCGTTCGACGGGACAAAGATCCGGGCACATTGGTTCCCGTTGTCGAAATTTCCGCCGGGGGGCACTGCTCCGACCGTCTTGAAGGGCCCGGGCTGGGGCCAATCCGGGGACACCAACACGACGTCGACGAACTACGGCCTGTTCGGAGATCTGAGCATCCGCGCACTGCACGACGCCGGCTACAACGTACTGACATGGGATCCGCGCGGCTTCGGGAAGTCCGGCGGAACGGTCGAAACCGACAGCGCCGACTTTGAGGGCCGCGACGTCGAGCAACTGATCTCGTGGGTCGCGCAGCAACCCGGCGTGCAGCTCGACGCGCCCGGCAACCCGCGCATGGGAATGGTGGGCGCGTCGTACGGCGGCGGCATCCAGCTGATCACCGCCGCGATCGACTGCCGCGTCGACGCGATCGTGCCGCAGATTGCGTGGAACTCTCTCGGGACCAGCCTCTTTCCGGCGCAGACCGTAAAACGCGGTTGGGGCGATCTGCTCTACAACGCGGCCGCGGGCCGCCCGCTCGATCCGCACATCACCAGCGCGCACACCGAAGGTGACGCAACCGGCGTGGTGAGCGCGGCCGACCAGCAGTGGTTTCTCGACCGCGGCCCAGGCGACTTGGTGAACAAAATCAAGATACCGACGCTGTTCGAACAGGGAACGATCGACACGCTGTTCCCCCTCGAAGAAGCGGTGACCAACTACTCGATCCTGCGGGCCAACGGCGTACCCACCGCGATGCTGTGGATGTGCAGCGGGCACGGGGTATGCCTCACCAACCCGGGCAACCCGAACCTGGCGGGCGACGCCGCGATCGCGTGGCTGAATCGCTACGTAAAGAACGACACGCAGCAACGACTCGGCGCGCCGTTCGAGTACGTCGACCAGAACGGTGTCGAGTACACCGCAAATCAGTATCCGCTGCCGGCCGCGTCGCCCATCGTGGCAGACGGTAGCGGCACCCTCACGCTGGTCGCTGGCGGCGGTTCGGGCCCGGCGCACGCGACCGGCAATACCGGTGTGCTCGGCGGGGCCGCACTTCCTATCACGCCGAGCATGGCGTCACACGCGCTGAACATTTCGATCACGGCTCCGAACGCCGCCAACATCGTCGGGGCACCAACGCTGACGCTCCGCTACACGGGAACGTCGCCCGCTGGTGTCAGCCCGACCCGCGTCTTCGCGCAACTTGTTGATGACACCACCGGAATCGTGGTCGGAAATCAGATCACGCCGATCGACGTGACCCTCGACGGCAAGGCTCACACGACAACGGTGCCACTCGAGATCGTTGCCTTCACCGCAAAACCCGGCGCGCACTTGACGCTGCAGCTCGTCGCAACCACCACCGCATACGCCATACCGCGACTGGGCGGCACGATCGCCTTCAGCTCCGTGCACATCGATCTGCCAACCGTCACGGGTGTCACCCGTCAGGTCTAGCTGGGCTCAGCCGTGCGGTAATCGCCGAACGGAGCGTCGCGCTCTTGCAGCGCGGTCGTGAGCCCGCGCTCGCGCGCCGCGCCGACGAATTGGCGCATCGCGGTGGTGTGGGTCCCGAGTGCACAGAGCTCGGTCCCCGCCCGGATCCCGGCGCGCATTCCCATCATGTCCATCTGGCGGTGAACGACACGCTTGTTGAGCTGTAACAGTTCACTGGGCACCATCGCGATCCGGCGTGCGACCTCCAGGACGCGTGCGTCGAGCTCGTCGGCTGGGAACGCGTCGTTGGCCCATCCGAGCTCGACTGCTTGCACGCCGGAGATCGAGTCGCCCGTGAGCATCATCTCCATCGCTTTGCGCATGCCGAGGAACCACACATGGAAATGCATGTCGGGCACCCCGAAACGCACCGCCGGATATCCCATCTGCGCGTCTTCGGCCATGTAGACAAGATCGCATCCGGTCGCGAGCTCGCTCGCGCCGGCGAGGCAGTATCCGTGCACCTGCGCGATGACCGGCTTGGCGAGATCCCAGATGCTCATCCAGCCTTCGGTGACGTGGCGCGGCCACGCTCCTTCTCCGCCCGGCGTGTAATACGGCATCTCCTGGCCTTCGTTGCCACCGCCGAGGTCGTATCCCGCCGAGAACGACGGACCCGCGCCGCGAATGATCGTGACCGAGACATCCGGATCCTGGTCGTGTACGCGCAGGGTCTCGAGGATCGCTCCTCGCAGCGGATGGATCAAACTGTTGCGCTTTTCGGGCCGGTTCATCGTGATGCGCCGAACCAACGGCAACGGTTCATCGACCAAGATCACGTCTTCGCTCATCGCTGGAAGCTAGCCGAGTACCAGCAATCAGCCCGGCTTGGCGACGACCTGCGCGGTCGAGGGGAAGAAGGCACCGTCGGCGCATTGGTGCACGCGTGCGCTCCGAACGCAGATCGTCACGCGGCCAGGTGCACGCGCCGAGTCGGGCTCGCGCACGAAACTCACGCTGTTGTTCCCGACCGAGACGGTGACGACCTCACCGCATCCCTCGCACACAATCTCGCGCCGCATACGACGACTGTAGTGCAGGAGCCGCCCGACGCTCAGGTCAGGACTTGACCATGCCGGCACCGTCGCGCGAGATGCGCCGAAGCCGGCCCGGACGGGCCCGCCCAAGCCTTGTCGTCGAGACGCACCCGATCGTTGCGCGGCGCGTCGTACAGCTCCGCCCAGCGCGGCGAGTCCGTTCCGTCCGCCGGTCGCAGTGACGACGCGAACACCCGATCAGGGATCGATGTCGACCGGCGTGCCGAGTGGCACAAGTGCGGCGAGCCGTGTGATCTCCGCGTTGGGTATTCGAATGCTGCCCAGTGTCGTGGCCAAGCCGAGCGACGCGGCGTCGTCATTGCCGTGTATGGCGATTTCGCCGTCACCGCCCGCGAAACCTGTGATCGCGTTCGAGCGGCTCGACAGGCCGAACGCATACGGTCCGAAGATAGTCGTCGCGTTCGGTGCCTTGAGCAGCATCCGGACCGAGTAGCGGCCTGTCGGCGTCGGCGTCGCCGGCGCACCAATCGCCACCGCACCCTCCCACAACACCTTCCCGCCCGCGAACACCGTCATGGCGCGAGCACTCAGATCGACGCGGATCGCATAGGTGTCGCTCGTGATGGTCACGTCGGAGGCGCGGACCCAGCCATCGCTGCCGTTGGGCGCGACCGGAAGGAGCACCTTCACCCATCCGTTGCCTTGCTGAGCCTCGACGAGGAAAACCTGCGGAACGCGCATACTTGGATCGTCCGTCGCGGGGCTCCACGGACTGGGGAGCTCACGCACCGGGCCGGCGGCAGCAGGTTCGTCGTACACCATGAGTCGGGCGACACGCGCGTGTGCGACGAGCGACACGGCCGGCATTGCGGTCTGCGAACCCGATGGGGACGACGTCGGTGCGGCCGATCCCAAGCTCGCGGTCGTCCCCGTCGTCGGGGGTGGCGCCGTCGTCGGAGTCGACGGCAGGTTGAGGTCGCTCGGACCGCCGCCCCCGCCGCACGCGGCGAGTCCGACGACGAGGATCGACGTCGCGATGATCGGCACGACGCGCATCGATGAGACGCTAGCTTGCCGTGTCGATCAGGAGGCGCCATGCCCTCACTCGCTCTTGACGCCGACCGTCTGGCGGCAACTGCGGTCGATGCCACCGGACTCGAAAATTTCGGCGAGCCGACGTGGCGGCCTGGCCTCGAACGATACGTCGAGGCCCTCAGCACCGAAGGTCACCTGCACGAGCTCGGCGAACAGATCGCATCGGGCGAGATCGTCGAGTATCTCTGCACCCGTCTGGGCTTGGTCGACTGGCACACGTCACATCCGGAGATCGCCGATACCGATGTCGTGCCGCCCATCGTCATCGTCGGTCAGGCCCGAACTGGCACGACCATTCTTCATGACCTCCTCGCCCAAGATCCCGCGAACCGCGTGCCGCTCACGTGGGAGGTGGATCGTCCGCTCCCGCCGCCGGAGACGGCGACGTACGACACCGATCCGCGCATCGCGGCGTCACAAGAGCTGCTCGACGGTATCGAACTCGTGATACCGGGTTTTCAGGCCATGCACCCGATGGGCGCACGACTGCCGCAGGAATGTGTGCGCATCACCGGCGGCGACTTCCGCAGCATGATCTTCCCGACGCAGTATCACGTGCCGTCGTACGCGCAATGGCTGCTCAACGAAGCAGACATGGCACCGGCGTACCGGTGGCACCGTCGGTACTTGCAGCACCTGCAGTCTCGGCACCCGGCAGCGCGGTGGGTGCTCAAGTCGCCAGGTCACCTCTGGTGTCTCGGCGCCCTGCTCGACGAATACCCAAACGCGTTGCTGGTCCAGACGCACCGCGATCCGTTGCGCATCATCGCTTCGCTGAGCTCTCTGTTGAGTGTGCTGCGACGCCTCGGCAGCGACGACATCTCGATTCCCGACATCGCCTCCGAGTTCGCGGGCTATCTGGTCGACGGGCTCGATCGATCGGTCGCCGCACGCTCGGACCGCACCGTTCCCGCAGACCGCGTCATCGACGTGCAGTTCCGGAGATTCATGGCCGATCCGTTCGCGACCGTCCACGAGATCTACGACCGATTAGGCCTGGCCCTCGGAGCCGACGCCGAGCGTCGCATGCGCGATTTTCTGGCCGAGAACACGACGGAAAAGCATGGCGGCCACCACTACACGTTCGCGGACACCAAGCTTGACCTCGACGAGTGGCGGGAGCGCACACACCGCTATCAGGAGTACTTCGGCGTCCAGTCCGAGACCTTGACCTGAGTACCCTGCCAAGGGTGACGATCACCGAACCGGGCGAGGCGTGGCCCGCACTCGCGGTGCGCGGACTGGCGAAGGCATTCGGCGCGAAGATCGCGGTCGCCGAGATCAACGTCGACGTTCCGCGCGGCTCGTTCTTCGGCATCGTCGGGCCGAACGGTGCGGGGAAGACGACGACGTTGCGCATGGCTACCGGGTTGCTGCGTCCCGATCGCGGACAGATTTGGGTCGACGGTATCGACGTGTGGGCCGACCCGATCGCGGCGAAAGCACGGATCGGAGTGTTGCCCGAGGACCTCGCGCTGTTCGAACGGTTGCGCGGCCGCGAGCTGCTCGAGTTCCACGGACTCCTGCGCAACATGCCAACCGACGTGATCGCCGGCCGTTCCGGTGAGCTCCTCGACCTCCTCGGCTTGTCCGACGCAGCCGACGCGCTCGTGGTCGACTACAGCCACGGCATGCGCAAGAAGCTCGTCCTCGCGGCCGCGTTGCTCCATGGACCACGACTGCTGTTCCTCGACGAGCCGTTCGAGGCGATCGATCCAGTTTCGGCCCGCGCCATCCGCTCCGTCCTCGAGCACTTCACGAGCGGTGGCGGCACGATTGTGTTCTCCAGCCATGTCATGGAGCTCGTCGAACGCATGTGCGACCACGTGGCGGTCATGGTCAGCGGACGTATCGCGTGGGCGGGCCCGCTCGACGTGCTGCGGGCCGGCGGCACACTCGAAGATGCGTTCGTCGCGGTCGTGGGCGAGCCTGTCGAGCGGCAAGGGCTGTCGTGGTTGGAACATTCGTCCGACTGAAACTTCGTCTGCTCCGCAACGGCCTGCACGTCGGTCAGGGCGCGGTGCTCTTCGCGATCGGCGCGGTGGGTGCCAGTGTGCTCGGCTTGGGCGGGTTCGTGACGTTAGCGTCCGCCCGAGACAACGCGACCGCGCCTGATTTCGCGATCGTGGTGTTCGCGTTCGCCACCCTCGGATGGACAGTGCTTCCGATTCTCGGCTTCGGCAATGACGAAACCCTCGATCCGCAACGGCTCGCCACGCTGCCCCTGAGCCGGCGCCAGCTCGTCACCGGCGTCCTCGCAGCGTCGGTGCTCGGCGTCGCACCGGTCGCAACCCTGGTCGCGTTGAGCGGAGCCTTCGTCGGTCTCGCGAACAATGTGCCGTCCGCGGTGCTGATCGCAATCGCGGTCGTGGAGACGCTGATGCTCTGCGTTGTCGCATCGCGAACGCTCGTCGCGTTGCTTGTCCCGGTCCTTCGTTCGCGCCGCGGTCGCGACTTCACGATCCTCGCGGTGACCCTGCTCGGTCTCACGCCACCCCTGCTCGAGATGTTCGCCGCGCGGGGCGGGCACAACTTCCAACAGGTTGTCGTCGAGACCGCACATCGCGTTCGACTGACACCGTTCGCGTGGGGCGGCAGCGCGGCTGCTGACGCGGCGCGCGGGCACTATTCGGGGGCGGTTGTGCTCCTCGCGGCGGTCGCTGCGTTGACCGGCACGTTGCTGTGGATCTGGTCGCGGGCCCTCGAACGCGCGCTGACGAGTTCGGACGCGCCGGCGACCGCGCCCCGTGCCGCAGGCGCCCGACCCTCGGCCGGGCTGATCCCACGTGCGCTGCCGTTCCTGCCGCGCAACCGGGTCGGCGCAGTTGCGGCCAAGGACCTGCGCTACTTCGCTCGCGATCCCCGCCGGCGGGCTCCGCTCATCGGCGCTTTGATCGTGCCGGCGGTCGCGCTCTTCGCTTCGCTGAGTCATGGTCCGACCCGGCCGGCGTCGACGACCCTGCTCGGACTCGTCGCGGTGCTGCCGGCGGCCGGCCTCACCCTGAACCAGTTCGGCCTCGACGGTGCCGCACTTTGGAGTTCCGTCGCCGCCGGCAACGATCCGCGCTCGGATCTGATCGGCAAGAATCTCGCGAGTGCCCTCGTGATGGTGCCGCTCGCGACGGTGGCGGCATGCGTATGCGCCGCGTTCACTCATGGTTGGGCGTATCTGCCGTTGACCCTCGGCTTGGCTCCGGCGATCTTCGGCGTGTTGTTGGGTGTCGGCGACGTGATGTCGGTACGTGTCCCGTATGCGATGCCCGACCGTCGCAATCCACTCGCGTTCAATCCCGGACAAGGTTGCGCGACCCTCGTTGCCGGTTTCGGCGCGCTGGCGATACAAGCGGTGCTGCTCGCACCGATCGGCGTCCTCGCCTTCGCGTTGGTCGCGACGACACCGCTCGCGGCGGCGACCGTCGCGACGGTGGTGATCGCGAATGTCTACGGCGCGACGATCTGGGTATCAGGTCGCAACATCGCGTGGCGCACCGTCTGGTGGCGTTTGCCCGAACTCCTCGAAGCTGTGTCACCCCGTCGAGCCGGCTGAACCCGACGCACACCGCAGTCCTGTCGTTAGAGGCCGTGCACCGCGGGGACGAAACGTGCGAGGTATGACGTGAGGTGCACGTAGGTGTCGGTCGCGAGCAAGACACCGAGCACCACGAGCAGCCCGCCGGATACTCGCTCGAGCCCGGGTCCGAGCCGCCGTAACCACTCAGCCAGACGCGGCGACGACGCTAATCCGAGCGCAGCCGCGAGGAACGGGACGCCAATGCCCATCGCGTACGCGCACAACAGAATGGTGCCTCGCCCGACTTCGCCGCTTCGTGCCGCAATCGTGAGTGCAGCCGCGAGCAACGGACCTACGCACGGACTCCAGCCGGCACCGAAGGCAACACCCACGACATAGGGCCGTGCCACACCCGTGACTTTCGGCAATGTGGGGATCAAGCGCCGTTCGCGTGAGAGCGGCCCACGCGCGACTCCCAACAGGGCGAGGCCCATCACGATGATCAGCACGCCACCAACGGTTCGCACCCCACTCTGGAAGGTCGACAGCGACGAACCGAGGGCACCCGCGATCGCGCCGAGCCCGGCGAAGACTGTCGTGAATCCTGCGATGAAGATGAGCGTCGCGGGGACCGCGCGGGCCGGATCGTGCGCGTCGCCCATCTCGCCGACGATGATCCCGAGATACGCGGGAACGAGAGGAATGATGCAAGGCGCAAGGAACGACGCGACGCCGGCGCCGAACAGCGCCACGATCTGTGTGAACACGGGCTACCGAACCGCCGGCACGTGCGATCTAACCGAACGTGAAGTCGTAGGCCTCGAGGCCGGGCGCCGACGCCGAGATGCTGAGCACGTGATCTGCGACGGTCGAGTTCAGCAGGAGGCGATACATGTCGGGCGCCTGCACTGTCACGACCGTCTGCCCGTCGCCGTCGACGTGGAGGTTCAAGCCGCGGTCGTCGGCGGGGACCGGCTGACCGTCGAGCTCGACGACCGCGTCGATGGGCTTTCCGCTCGCGGTTGACATGACGAGATTCACCTCTTTGGCGTGTACGCCGAGCAGGATCGTCGCGCCGGGAGCGTCCGATGTGACCGCCTCGTTGTCGGCGGTCCACTTTCCGGAAAGCGCCCCTTCGAGCGTGCCCTGCGCGAGTGAGATCTGGCCGTCGGGGCCAAGCTGCGGAGCCGCGACAGTTCCGGCCGCAGGTGTCGGATAGTCGTGCGTGCCGGGCTGGATGTCGATCAGCGGTTGGGTCGGGTCCTGGTATTGGAGACCCAGGTAGGTTTCCACGTTGGTGTTCTGACTCGAGGTGGCGTCGTCTTTCGTAACTGTGGGCTGGGCCCGCGGCGAGGTCGCGCTGACGCCGAGCAGTTTGCGGATGACGTTTTCAGTGTCGGAGTAGTCGCCTTCGCCGAAGTGCGTGTACCTGATGTGTCCGCTCCGGTCGGCGATGTAGTCGGCCGGCCAGTACTGATTCTTGAACTCGTTCCAGATGGTCATGTCGTCGTCGAGCGCGACCGGCCAGGTGACGTCGTCGCGTTTCACGGCTGCTTCGACGTTCGAGTGCACCTTCTCGAAGTCGAACTCCGGGGAGTGAATACCGACGATCACCAACCCATCGGCTGTGTAGCGATCGAACCACGCCCGGATATACGGAAAGGTGCGCTGACAATTGATGCACGAATAGGTCCAGAAGTCGTAGAGGACGACCTTGCCGGTGAGGTCGGCCTGTGTGAGCGGCGGAGAGTTGATCCAGCCTTTGGCGTTCAGCGGGGGTGCGAGCGGTCCGACTTTCAAGTTGGAGGTGTTGACGGGTCCGGCCACCTTGGTCGGGTTGGTCCGGGTGCCGACGAGCACCGCGACGATCGCGACGAGGATCAGTGCCGCCAGGGCGACAAGGTAACCTCGTCGGCCTCGGCTGCCGTTGCTCGTTCCCGCTCCGGTCGCCCGCGTCGTCGCTGTCACAGGTCCGAGTGTACGAGCGCAATGTCGGACCTGGGGGTCGCCTCGATGGCTGCACGTCCTTGTACGCGAAGCTGCGCGAGGCTGTTAGCGTGACTTACGTCGCAGCGATGGTCCCGAGGTTCGAGTGAAGCGACCGCTCGTGCTCGCGCTCGTCGCGCTGCTCGGGATTCTGATCGTCCCGGTGCCCGCGTCCGCGAGCGAACCGTCGACGACCGTTCGGCTCGCGTCGGCGGTCGCGCCCGTTCCGGCCGGCGCGGCGCGCGTCGGTCAGTTGCCGTCAGGTCGGCAGCTCGCGATCAGCGTCGTGCTGCAAACCTCACACCCGAGAGAACTGTCCGCGTTGCTGCACGACCTGTACGATCCGACGTCCCCGCGGTACGGGAAGTGGCTTGCGACCGGCGAATTCGACCGCGACTTCGGCCCGAGCGCGGAGGAGATCTCGGACGTCACCGCATGGCTGCACAGCCGGGGCCTGACCGATACAAGCACCCAAGGGATGACGGTCCGCGCGATCGGCGACGCACAAGACGTCGCACGGGCATTCAGCGTCTCGTTCGGCCGCTACCGAGTGGCGAACGGCGCCGTCGGCTACGCCGCCGACGCAGCACCGCTCGTACCCCGGACGGTCGCCGGCAGCATCTCGGCGATCCTTGGACTGTCGGACACCGTCCGGTTCGACAGTGCGCTCGACCTGCGGCCCCGCGGGCTTCCGTCGCGTCTGGCCACAGCACGAGACGCGGCGGCCGCCGATGTTGCCGACTCCCACTCGTCCACGTGTGCGGCAGCGGCCAATTTCGCCGGCACCACGTACTGGACACCGCGCCAAGTCGGCAGCCTCTACCACGTGAACGAGCTCCTCGCGGCGGGGTTAGCCGGCAAAGGCAAGACGATCGCGCTGCTCGAGCTTGGGCAGAGCCACCCCGCCGACACGAACGCCTATCTGTCGTGCTTCGGTCTGCATAACACCGTCGATGTCGAGCGTATCGACGGTGGCGCGGACCCTGACCCGACCGGCACGCTCGAAGCCGAGATCGACGCGCAAGAGGCCGCGACCCAAGCTCCGGACGCGACCATCGTGTCGTACGAAGCGCCGAACACTGCCACCGGCGAGTACGACGCATATAGCCGGATCGTCAGCGACAATCGCGCGCAGGTGGTCTCGACCAGCTGGGGCGCCTGTGAGGCCATGCTCGAAGGAGAGCCGGACTTGAAGGGCACACCGGTCATCGACGCGTTGCATACGCTGTTCGAGCAAGCAGCCGCGCAGGGCCAAAGCGTGTTCGCGGCGACCGGCGATGACGGATCTGAAGACTGCTACAACGACGTTCCGGCAGACGAGTCGCTTCAGGTCGACCATCCCGCCGATGATCCTTTCGTCACCGGCGTTGGCGGAACCACGCTGCTGCTCGCGACGTTCGAGCCGGTGTGGAACGACTGCGAAGGTACCGTCGGCGATTCGTGTGCCGCTTCCGGTCTCCACGCGGGCGGTGGTGGACTGTCGAACCATTTTCAACGGCCGAGTTGGCAGCCGGTGGCGTCGAACGCAACGTGCGCAACGTGTCGCGAGGTGCCCGACATTTCGGCCAATGCCGGCGTGGGCGAGACGTTCTACGACTCGGACCCGAACCTGAGCTCCGGGGCCCCGACCCACAGTTGGACCGCGGTCGGGGGAACCAGCATCGCGGCCCCGTTGCTCGCCGCCCTGTCCACCGATATCGCGCAAAGTTGTGCCGGGGGTCGGCTCGGCGATTTTGCGCCGAGGCTCTATGCGCTCGCCGCGACCCACGTATACGGCTCGGCCCTGTCCGACGTGACGCAAGGATTCAACTGGAGCACCTTCGAGCCTGAGACTCCGGGCAGCAACGATCTCACCCGCACGCATAGCGGGACGTTCCAAACGACGGAGGGCTTCGATCTTGCCAGCGGCCTCGGCGCGCCAATCGCGTCGGGATTGGCATGCCCGGAGGTCACCTCGATGACACCGAACCACGGCACGGCGGGCACCCACGTGACACTGCACGGCGTCGGTTTGGAGAAGGCGACCATCACGTTTGGAAGCAAGACCGCGACGCTGCTGTCGCGGAATTCAACAACCGCGGTCGCGATCGTCCCCAAAGGTTCGGGCACCGTGAGCGTCAGCGGCCAGGATCCGATGGGCACGGGGAGTGATCCCGCATCGTTCTCATACCCGGGTACCGACACCGGCGCGTACCGGACCGTAGCCGCGAACGGGGAGGTCTTCGACTTCGGCGGGGCGCACGCGTACGGCGCACCGAAACCAGGTTCGCTGCGCGCGCCGATCGTCGGTATGGCCGTCGACCATGCGACCGGCGGCTACTGGCTCGCCGCGGCCGACGGCAATGTCTACGGCTTTCACGCACCGAGCTACGGCAGTGCGGGAGCCCACCTCCTGAACCAACCGATCGTCGGTATCGCCGCAACCAAGAGCGGCGACGGCTACTGGCTCGTCGCCCGAGATGGAGGCATCTTCGCGTTCGGGCACGCGCATTTTTACGGTTCGACCGGTGGCATGCATCTGAACCAGCCGATCGTCGGCATCGCGACCGACGCCGCGAGCGGCGGCTATTGGCTCGTCGCCTCCGACGGCGGCCTCTTCGCGTTCAACGCGCCGTTTTACGGATCGACCGGCGGTATGCATCTGAACCAGCCGATCGTCGGCATGGCCACCGACGCCGCGACCGGCGGCTATTGGCTCGTCGCCTCCGACGGCGGAGTCTTCGCGTTCAATGCGCCGTTCTACGGATCCACTGGCTCGATCCATCTGAACCGGCCGATCGTCGGCATCGCCGCGACCGACGATGCCCGCGGCTATCGATTCGTCGCCTCCGACGGCGGCGTCTTCAACTTCGGTGATGCGCGGTACTCGGGCTCGACCGGCGGCTCCGGTCTCGCCTCACCGGTCGTCGCGGTCGCCAACGCGCAGTAACCCCGCGCCGCGATCGCACGACTTCGTTCGGGCACTGGCGCGCGCAGTGCGTGTGCTCAAAGCTGGCTTCCGGACTTCGGGTCGGGAACCGATGTTCGCGTCCGAGACCGCAGGTTCGGGAACGTTCGAACGTGTTTCTCGTGGGACAGGACACCACCGAATTTGGTGGCGTGATCCTCAATGGGTCTGTACGCGGCCCAAGATCACAAGCCGCCGTCGGCGGTCAGGCGCCGCAGGTTGCGCAGATCCACAGACTCGGCAACCGACAAGCCGCGGCCGGCCGGCCGGTCGCTCGACGTCGTGGTCGCCGTGATCATGCGCTGACCAGCTGCCAGCCCCGTTCGATCGGCGTCGGGCCGTTCAGCGCGCGCCGCGCAGCAACTGGCCGGGGCGCGCGCCTTGATCTTCGCCATCGCGCAAGATCGCGGTGCCGCGCTTGACGGTCGCGAGATAACCGGAGGAGCCCTGCACGAAGCGGCGCGCGTCGGCGGGTAGATCGTGCACGAGCTCAGGGAGCGGAAGCCGCAGCGCGTCGAAATCGATCACGTTGACGTCGCCGAGCAATCCGGGAACGAGCGCGCCCCGGTCGCCGAGGCCGTAGAGCGCAGCCGTCTGCGCGGTCATCTTGTTCACCACAAACTCGAGCGGAAGCTGGTCGTGCGACCGGTCGCGGGCCCAGTGCGTGAGCATGAAGGTCGGAGTACTGGCATCGCATGTGGTACCGCAGTGCGCACCTCCGTCGCCGAGGCCCCACGCCGTCGTCGGGTGAGACAGCATCTCGCGGACCGCGTCGAGCGAGAATCCTGAGTAGTTGAGCAACGGCCGCATGACGAACTTCCGTCCGTCGTCTTCCATCAACACCTCGTAGAACACTTCCATCTCGGAGCGACCGTGCGCCCTCGCGATCCCGGCGACGCTGCTCGCGCGGGCGGGCTCATAGTTGGGGGTGCTCCCGAACGGAAACGCCCGTTCCGGATCGAGGAACTGCCGCATCGGCGCGATCGCGGCGTCGACCTCCGCGAGCAGCCGGCGCCGCATTTCGGGATCACGCATCGCCGAGACCTTCTCGGCAAGGGACGCGCCGCCGATCGGTGCCCACGACGGGCAGTAGGCAAAAGGGTGGAACGTCTGAAGGCCGAGGAGCAAGCTCACGGGCCGGCCCGCGACCTGCGGGGTCACCGGTGCGCCATCCGCACCGGCTTCGGCGCACAGTTCGAGCATGCGGATCCACGAGTCAGGATCGTGGTCGTTCTGGGTGAGCGCGAACGTGATCGGGCGCCCAATCGCGGCCGAGAGCTCCCGCATCCAGGCCATCTCGCGATCGGGTGCGGCGAGATCCTCACCGAGTGCGCCTGCCGGCGCGAGCTCGAACACGCCGGTGCCGAGCTCGCCGAGCACGCGGCCGATGCCGAAGAGCTCGTCGTGCGCCGCGAAGGTGCCAGGAACCGGTTCGCCGTCGATAGCCATGTGCGCGATCGTGCGGCTGGTCGAAAAACCGAGCGCGCCGGCCTCGATGCCTTCGCGTACGAGGCTCGCCATCTGTTCGATGTCGGCAGATGTCGCGGCCTCGTTCTTCGCGCCGCGCTCCCCCATCACGTAGCCTCGCACCGCTCCATGCGGCACCTGGGTGCCGACGTCGAAGAGGAGCGGCCGACGCTCGATCGCGTCGAGGTATTCAGGGAAGGTTTCCCACTCCCACTCGATCCCAGCCGACAATGCGGCGCCGGGGATGTCTTCGACGCCTTCCATCAACCCGATGAGCCACTCGTGCCGGTCGTGCTGCACCGGCGCGAACCCGACACCGCAGTTGCCCATCACCACCGTCGTCACGCCGTGCCAGCACGTGGGAGTGAGCAGCGGATCCCAGGTGACCTGACCATCGAAATGGGTGTGAACGTCGACGAAGCCGGGGGTCACGAGCGCACCGTCGGCGTCCATCGTCTCGTGTGCGAGTTCGTTGACGCGACCGACTTCGGTGACGACACCGTCGGTAATCGCGACGTCGGCTGTCCGTCCGGCCGTGCCGGTTCCATCGACGACGATTCCACCCTTGATCACGAGATCGTGCACGTCAGCGCAACTCCCCGAAGAAGGCTCGTATGTCATCGACGAGCAGGTCAGGTTCCTCAAGCGCGGCGAAGTGCCCGCCGCGGTCGAAACGCGTATAGCGGACGAGGTTGAATCGCGACTCCGCGTACGCGCGCGGGATGCGGAACAACTCCTTCGGGAAAACGGCCGCGGCTGTCGGCACGACAATTTTCTCGTCCATTGGGCCGAAGCGATTCGTGCGCCGCGACTCGCAGTACAGGCGGGTCGACGAGTTGATTGTCTCGGTCACCCAATAGACGGTGAGGTTCGTCAGGATCTGGTCGCGCGACACCGCGTCTTCGGGGTTCCCGTCGTTATCGGTCCAAGCCCGGAATTTCTCGACGATCCAACCCGCGAGGCCGGCGGGCGAGTCGCTCAGCCCGTACCCGAGGGTCTGCGGATTCTTGCCCTGGATCTCCTGATACGCGGCGCCTTCGGTCATGAACTCGGCCGCCGATGCGAGATCTGCCAGTTCCTGCGCGTCGAGCTCGATCCCGCTCGCGTCGGCCGGGAAGGCCAGCAACATATTGCTGTGCAAGCCGACCATGTGTTCGGAGTCGATCGCGGCCAGCTGCGCCGACACCATCGCGCCCCAGTCTCCACCCTGCGCGCCGTACCGGTCGTAGCCGAGCCGCGCCATCAGGACCGCCCACGCTTGCGCGACCCGTCTCACATCCCAGCCGGGTTCGACCGTCGGGCCTGACCAGCCGTAGCCCGGCAGCGACGGAACGACAACGTTGAACGTCGCGCGCAACGGCTCGATGACATCCAAAAACTCGGCCACTGATCCCGGCCAACCGTGCGTGACGACCAACGCCAAGGCGTCCGGATCGTCGCAGCGGGCATGGATGAAGTGGATCCGTTGACCGTCGATCTCGGTGAGGAAGTGCGGCCATCGGTTGAAACGCTCTTGTTGCGCCCGCCAATCGAATTTCGAACCCCAGTCGTCGCAGAGGTCCTGCAGGTAGGCGAGGTCGGTGCCGTAATCCCAACCGGACCCGGGAATCTGGTCGGGCCAACGCGTCCGCGCGAGCCGCTCGCGCAGATCGTCGAGCACCGAGTCGGGAACGTCGACCCGAAACTCGCGGATGTCGTCGTCACCCATGCCGGAACGCTACAGCGGAGGTCCGGGAGGAGGAGGAGGAGGAGGAGGCGGCGGCGGATAGTCCTGCGACGGATACTGCGGCGGCGGACCGGATTGTGGCGGACTCCAACCCCCGGGCGGAGGTCCCCAGCCCGGCTGCGGTGCGCCGTACCAATATTGGTTTGGAGGTACGGACCCATACGGCGGCGGTCCCCCGCCTTGCGCGGCGCGGGCGATGACTTCACGCTTGGAGGAGAACCAGATCAGGCCCATGACCCCTCCGGCAACGCCGCACGCGAAGAACAACACGAGCGGCACCACGATCCAGACGACCTTGCTGCTGCCGCTCCGCCGAAACGCCCAATCGGGATACCGGCTCGCACTGATCGCGGTCGCGACCGAGAGGACGAGACTGCCAATTGCGAGCGCGAAGAGCAGAAGGCCGAAAAGCACGCACCAAGTCTCGCGCACTCCGGTGACGGGTCGGCACCACGCTCGGTAACCTGCCGCCGTGCTGGCCGACCCGTTCGCACGATTCCGGCTCGACGGCAAGGTCGCGATCGTCACCGGTGCGAGCGCCGGCCTCGGTGCCCGCTTCGCTCGTGTACTCGACGCGGCCGGAGCCCGCGTCGTCCTGGCGGCCCGACGCGCCGACCGGCTCAACGCGCTCGCGCTCGAGCTCGGTGACGCCCATCCCGTTCCCTGCGATCTTGCCGAGGATGGTGCGCCCGCCGCGCTGGTCGCGGCCACACTCGCGCACTTCGGTCAGGTCGACGTGCTGGTCAACAACGCCGGCATGAGCGAACCTACGCCGGCGCTCGACGAGAGCACCGCGCATTTCGCCGCGACACTACGAGTGAACCTCATCGCTCCGTTCGAGCTCGCGCGGGAGTGCGCGCGTGCGATGACCGCGGTCGAGTGCGGCGGCGCCATCGTGAATGTCGCGTCGATCTGGGGCATCGTCGGCGTCGGCCAGATCCCCGAAGCAGGATACGCGGCTTCGAAGGGCGGGTTGATAAACCTCACCCGCGAGCTCGCTGCGCAGTGGGCCCGCAAGGGCGTACGTGTGAACACACTTGCGCCCGGGTGGTTCCGCACCGAGATGACCGATGGTCTGATGTTCGGCGACGAACACGCCGAGCGATGGATGCGACAACGCACTCCGATGGGCCGCGGCGGCAACGAGGACGAACTCGACGGCGCGCTCCTCCTCCTCGCGAGCGACGCGAGCACGTTCATGACCGGCCAGGTGCTGTGCGTAGACGGCGGCTGGACCAGCGTGTAGCGAACCGTTCCCTAGACGGCGGCCTTCTCGAGCACGTGAACAGCGCACGCAGAACCGAGACCAATCACGTGGGTGAGGCCGACCGTCGCCCCCTCGATCTGACGGTCGCCGGCTTCACCCCGCAAGTGCGTCGATACCTCGAACACGTTGGCGATGCCGGTCGCACCGATCGGGTGACCTTTGGAGATCAGGCCGCCAGACACGTTCACCGGGATCTTGCCGTCGCGCCACGGGCCGCGCTCGTCGATGAACTTGCCGGCCTCGCCCGGCTCGCACAGCTTCAGGTTGTCGTAGTGGATCAGCTCGGCGGTCGCGAAACAATCGTGGAGCTCGACGAGGTCGAGATCTTGTGGGTCGACCCCCGACGCCTCGTATGCCTGCTCGGCCGCGTTGCGGGTGAGCGTGTTGACGTCGGGCTGAACCTGCGCCCGCTCGGTCCACGGATCCGAGGTGAGTACCGAGGCCGAGATCTTGATCGCGCGTCGCTGTTGCTCCTTCGAGAGTGTGCGCAACTTCTCTTCCGACACGAGCACGACCGCGGCCGAGCCGTCCGTGTTGGGGCAGCACATCAGCAACGTGTTCGGGTACGACATCATCTCCGCACCCATCACCTCGTCGAGCGAAAACTGCTTCTGGTAGTGCGCGAGGGGGTTCATCGTCGAGTGCGCGTGGTTCTTCTCGGCGACCTTGGCGAACTGCTCGAAGTCGACGCCACCGTGCTCGTATGCGTACTCCATCCCTGCCTGTGCGAACACGCCTGGCATGAGCCCGGTGCCCAGCAGCCCCTCGACCGACATGACCGACCCATACCTGCCGCTCGGTTCGTACACCTTGCGGCCGCGATCACCTTTGCCGGCCGCGCCGAGCAAGCCCCCTTTGCCCATCTGTTCGACACCGACCGCGAGTCCCATGTCGGCCTCGCCCGCCTTGATCGTGAGCAAGACGGTGCGCATCGCGGTCGCGCCCGTCGCGCACGCATTGGCGACGTTGTACACCGGAATGCCGGTCTGGCCGATCTGTTTCTGGAGCTGCTGGCCCACCCCGGCCTGCGAGTTGAAGAGGCTGCCGGCGGCGAGGACACCCATGTCGTGGATCGTTACTCCGGCGTCGTTCATCGCGCCCAGCGACGACTCGCTCGCGAGGTCCATGAGGTCCTTGTCAGTGTGCCGGCCGAACTTCGTCATATAGGCGCCGAGGATCCAGACGTTGTCGCCACTCATGAGTTGTCCTCTCTTAGGTCGCGGGTTCGAACGCGAACGCGATCGCTTCGGTGCCGTCGTCGTCGGTGCCGGCAATGAACGTGGTCATCCGCACGGGCATCCCGAGCTTCACGTGCTCAGGGTCCGGCGGCACGTTCACGAGGTTGGACTTGACTGATCCGCCGCCGTCGAGGTCGACGAGCGCCGAGACGTACGGTGCGGCGACGCCGGGCACTGTGCGGTGCACGATCGTGAACGAGCGCAGCTTCCCGGTACTCGTGAGTGTGCGCCGCTTGAACTCCGTCCCGCCCTGATCGGCGTCGGCGTTGCGACGGTCGAAGTACAACGCACCCGAGCCGACGGCTTCCCATGCCACGAGATGCGGCGGTCCGTCGTCGAGTGCGAGGTAACCGACGATCGGGACCTGCCTACCCATCTCGACCTCCTGCGTCAGTGGGCACGGTAGCGCGAAGATCAGTCCGAGCGAGCGTGGCGGAACTGGCAGACGCGCCGGGTTTAGGTCCCGGTCTCGAAAGAGGTGGGAGTTCGAATCTCCCCGCTCGCACAGGCCTTCTACCTGGGGAAACAGTCGCCGTTCGGAATTGAACCTGGGGCTTTTCCGAAGCCTTACCTAAGTTTCTCCTAAGATCTGGGCCGTGTCCGTCACGGTACGAGACAAGCACGGAACCTACGGTCGAACGCGCCGAACAACGGGGCCACCGGTCGATCGCCGCAGTGCCCGCTACTTCGCCGTCGTCGCCAACTCGTGGTCTCGTGGGTTCCCGACCCGACGTGAGGCCGAAGCCGCAGAGGCCGAGATGAAGGGCCGTGTTCGCGAGGGCATGGACGTTGGCGGAGGCCGCACCAAGTTCTCGGACTTTGTAGAACGAGCATGGTGGCCGAACGTCGAAGCGAAGGTCGCGAGAGACCAAATCAAAGCATCGACTGCTGCCTCGTACCGGATGATTCTCGATGTATACCTTCTTCCTGTCCTGGGCACCGCGCCTCTGAGAACGATTCGGCCGGAGGACGTTCGCCGCCTCTACCGCGATCTCGTCCGCACACGGCATCTCTCTCCGAAGAGTCTCAAGAATGCACACGGCGTCCTGAGCAACGTGCTCTCGCTGGCGGTCTCCGATGGTCTGATCACCCGCAACGTCGCGAAGGCAGCCGACGTCGCACCGAAGGGACCATCGCCGAAGATGAAGACGTGGACGGCCTCCGAACTCGGCACGTTTCTCGCAGCCGTGACCGACGACCGGCTGTTTGCAGCATGGCGGTTGCTCGCGACCACCGGGATGCGACGGGGTGAACTCCTTGCGCTGCGCTGGTCGGACATCGACCTCGACAGCCGCAGCGTTCGAATCGAGCGGGCACTTGTTGTCGCGAACGGCTCCGTCCATTGGTCGTCGCCGAAGACGGAAGCTGGGAACCGCACAGTCGATATCGATGTCACGACCGCTGAGGTACTGCGAACGCACCGTGCAGACCAAGACCGTCAACGTCTCGGCTCAATGGGTGCGTGGCCGACTGGGCGTGATCCCGAAGCTGCGTTGGTGTTCACC
>JBKQIY010000062.1:0-28062 GCA_052148155.1 Acidimicrobiia bacterium
CGCGACAACCTGTGCGAGTTCCCCACAGCCTGCGTCGTGGACGAACACGGCGGCCTTCGATCGTGAGATGCGGGCGTCCCGCGCGACCAGGCACCTCGGCCGAAGGCCAGCTCGCCACCGCGCCTGACCAATCCTGAGCGAAGAACGTCATGACGGACGCCGGTCCCACCCGTCGCGTGTTTTCGACACCATGCGGTTCCGAGACGCAAGACCTTTCGGTCCCGTCGGTACACATCGGCGTCGGCGCACGCAGTGGCTGGTCGGATGGTACGACGGCGCGCGTCGACGACCGGTCGGACACCGCGGGAGTCGTACCGACGATGAATCCGACGTCGAAGTCTTCGACCGGCCGCAAGCACCGATGCCAGTCGCGGAGATGCCTCGACGGTCGACGACCGCTGCGCAGGAACGTGCCGGATGAACGCCCCGCGACGGTGGTGCTCGGCCACCACGCACGGTCGGCTCCGGGCCCAGTCCGGGCCGGCGTCATCTGACGCGCCTCGAGCGCTCGCGTCCGGTCGACATCGCGGCCACCGGTATCGCCGAATCAGTCGGTCCGCTCGTCGGAACGACCGAACCCGACGAAAGCCCCGTCGCCCCTGACCGCTACGAGCTCCGACCTGCTGGCCCTCGGTACGGCGCAATCACCACGTCGCCGAGCCGCTGCACCGCGTCGATCCACCCGGCGCGGGTCGTCGTCCGCGGCAGGTGGAGCACGGCCCAGGTCACGCCGAGCTCCTCGAATGCGGAAAGCTCGTCGACGGTTGCGGCCGAGTCGTGCGCGAACGGCGAGAAGCAGATGTCGATCGGTTCGACCCGTCCGATCGCGTCGGCATACTCGCGCAGGATCGTGACGCGGCGGCTGAGCTCTTTGAACGTCGACAACTCGGGGGTTCGTACCCGTGACGTCAGACCGCCCGGGTTGAGGAACGGCACCCAGCCCTGACCCCGCTCGACCGCGCGGCGGATCGCGGCCGTGCTATTGCCGCCGACCCAGATCGGCGGATGCGGTTTCTGAACCGGCGCGGGCCGCATGACCGTCCCACGCGTGCGGAAATGCCGGCCCACCATCTCGATCTCGCCGTCGATCCACACTCGACGCATCACGTCGATCGCCTCATCGGTGAGCTCGTTGCGTTCGTCGAACTCGACACCCAGCGCCCCAAACTCCGGCTTGAGGTAGCCGGGCGCAACACCGAGGATCACCCGTCCGCCCGAGAGCAGGTCGAGGCTCGAAACCGACTTCGCCACGAGCAGGGGATTGCGGTACGGCAGCACGAGGATGTGCGTCTGCACGCGCAAACGGGTGGTCGCCGCGGCCGCGAATGACAAGGCAACGAACGGGTCCAGCGCGTGGTGGCCGCCGCCGGCGAGCCACTTCGCGTCGGGCGCGGGATGGTCGGTCACGAAGCATGCGTCGAACCCGGCGGCCTCGGCGGCGCGCGCACACGCCATCACGGATTCGCCGTTCACAAACTCTTCGGCCGGGTCGACACGGTCGGTGGGTAACCCAATCGTGAACCGCATCTCCCGAAGCTAATGGCAGGGGACTGGTTGCTCGAAGGTTCGAGCCGCAGGTGCGCCTGGCTCGCGCCACCTCCGTGGCTCCGATCTGGTCGGGGACGGCGTCGGGATCGGTAACTTGCAGAGCATCATCGCCGGTGCCCATCCCGAGATGGGGCTCACCGAGGAGGCCTCGTTCCTGTGACCACCATCTACTACGAGCGGGATGCGGACCCCGGCGCGCTGGCCAACGAGCGCGTTGCGGTCGTCGGATATGGCAATCAGGGTCGATCCTGGGCGCTGAATCTTCGCGATAGCGGATGCGCACCCGACGTATGTGTACGCGACGACGACACGCGCGCGAAAGCGGTCGCCGACGGGTTCGAGGCCCACGACCTCGAAGCCGCGAACAACGCCGACGTCATCTGTGTGCTGGTACCTGACGATGTGATCGCGCAGTTGCCGCTTGCGCCGCGGGCTGACTCCTGCGTGATCGTCGCAAGCGGCTACACGCTCGGGTTCGGCCGCCTCGACCCACCGGGCGACAGCGGGATGGTCGCCCCACGGATGCTCGGCCCGGAAGTCCGCCTCTGCTATGAGGAGGGCGTCGGTTTCATCACCGCGGTCGGAGTGCATCACGATGCCACTGGGCGTGCGCTCGACCGCGTGCTCGCGATCGCGTATGCGATCGGTGGACTCCGCCAGGGCGCGCTCGCGCTGACTCCGATGCAGGAAGCGGTGCTGGATCTCGGGGTCGAGCAGGTGCTGTCGCCCGCGCTGGCCGCCGTCAACAATGCGTTCGTCCAGACCATGATCGAGCACAACATTCCCATCGAAGCGATCGTCGTGGAGTTGGTGCTCTCAGGAGAGGTGGAACGTACCTATCGCCTGTTGCGCGAGGTCGGCTACGCGGTGCAATCCGAGTTCCACTCGCCGACGAGTCAGTACGGGCAGCTGACGCGGCGAGGTCGGTACGACCACCTTGACTTCACCGCGACGATGCGAGCCCTCGCCGACGATATCGAGTCGGGGCGGTTCGCCGACGAATGGGATGCCGAACGCGACGCCGGCTACCCGACGCTCACCCGGCTGCGGGAACAGTACGCCGGCTCGGCCGTACGGGAGTACGAAGCGGAGCTCCGGCGCCGCCTCGGGCCCAACCTCATCAGCTCGTAGCCGAGTCAACAAGGAGCAAGATGGATCGGGTTCGAATCGGGATCGTCGGGGTCGGCAACATCGCGACACTGAACGTGCCGGGATATCTCGCGCACGAGCGTTGTGATGTCGTCGCGTTATGCGATCCGCGCGCGGAGGTACTCGACCGGCGCGCCCGCGAGTGGCGCATCGATCGCACCTACGCGGAGCTCGACGCGCTGCTCGCGGATCCAGACATCGACGCGGTCGAGATTTTAGGCCCCACCCCGCTGCACGCCGAACACGTGATCGCGGCAGCACGGGCCGGCAAGCACGTGAGCGTGCAGAAACCGATCGCGAACACCGTGTCGGATGGCCGGCGGATGGTGCAGGCCGCCGCCGACGCGGGCGTGATCTTCCGGGTCACCGAACAGGCGTGCTTCTACCCGCCGTTGCGCAAGGCCCGCGACCTCATCGCCTCGGGGATCATCGGCGATCCAACCGTCGTGCGGATCAAGACCGTGGTCGGCCGTACCGAGTCGGAGTTCCAGGCCAACCTCGATCCGGCCGGTTATTCCTGGCGGTTCAACAATCAGAGCCCAGGCGGTCACCTGTTCGACGACGTCATGCACAAGTACGCGATGGCATTGTGGCTCGTCGACGAACAGGTACGCAGCGTGCAGGCCATCGTACGACAAGGCCCACTGTTCTTCGAGGCGCCGACCGTTGCCCTGTGGGAGTACGCACGCGACGACCTCCTCGGCATGATGGAAGTGTCGTACGCGCCCGACATGTTTATCCGCAGCGACTACTACGGCGCGGACGAGTTCTTCGAGATCCAAGGTACCCGCGGCTTCGTGTGGGTGACCCGACTGTGCGGGAACCTGCACGTCGACCTCCCGCCGTTGGTTCTTTACGAAGAGGACGGCCGTCAGTCGTCGTTCGCGGAACTCGACGCGTCGTACGACGCGTCGTTCCGCTATGCGGCGGCCGGCTTCGTCGACGGGATCCTTTCGGGCGAGACCCCTGATCTGTCGCCCCGCAAGGGAATCGAGGCTTTACAGCTCGCGTTCGCGGTCTATCAGGCGTCGAATGAACGCCGTGCGGTCGATCCGAGCGAGATCGACGAGTCCGTGACACCGACCGGCTGGCCACCCAATGAGGACAAGATGCGGCGCGACGTGGAGGAGCTGTTCCGCCGCGAGGCTGCCCGTTCCGAGCGCCTTGGCGGGACGATGGGGGAGAACCCGTCGCAACGAACCTAAATTGTCGGTCATCAACACGTCGTTCCGTGCTCGCCGTCGGTCTCTGCTGATCGCCCTTGGCGCGAATGCGGCGTTTCTCGTGGTCGAGTTGGTCGGCGGCTTCGTGTTCGGGAGCTTGGCGCTAATCGCGGATGCTGTGCACCTCACGTCGGATGTGTTGGCGCTCGGCTTGGCGCTGGGCGCATTGGCTCTCGCGCAGCGGCCGCCCACCGAGCGCCATACGTACGGCTTCGACCGCGCCGAAGTGCTCGCCGCACAGGTCAACGGCGTCCTGCTTTTCGCCGGAGCGGTGGCCATTGTCGTCGAGGCCGTGCGGCGACTCGACAGTCCCCACCACCTCAACGCGACCGGCGTGCTTGTGATCGGCATCGCCGGTGTCGTGGTCAATGTCGTGAGCGCGCTGGCGTTGGCGCGTACCGCGCATGGAAACCTGAACATGCGGGCGGCCGTGTGGCATCTGGCGCTCGACGCGTTGGGCTCACTCGCGATTGTCGCATCGGCGGTCGGCGCGCTCATATTCGGATCGGATCGTCTCGATCCGATCGCGTCGCTCGTCATCGCCGCGCTTGTCCTCATCGGCGCCTGGAGCGTGCTGCGCGACGCTGCACGCGTGCTGCTCGAGGCAGTTCCGAGTGATGTCGACGTCGCCGCAGTTCGATCGGCGTTGGCGCACGAGGCCGGCGTCGAGGCGGTGCACCACATGCATGTCTGGTCGCTCGGATCGGAGTCGTCGGCACTGTCGGCCCACGTCGTGCTCACCGGACCGCTCAGCTTGCACGACGCGCAGGAGCGCGCGACAGCGTTGAAGACGATGCTCGCGGACCGATTCGGGATCGAGCACGCGACCCTCGAGGTCGAATGCCACGCCTGCATCGACGATCCCGTCCACACTGGAGTTACCCCTGTCGCCCCGGCCCATCCTGGTCACCACGAGCACTGAGAGCATCCCATGCCCGACGCCGTCGTGATCGGTGCGGGACCGAACGGTCTCGTTGCCGCGAACATCCTCGCCGACCGGGGTTGGAGTGTCGCCGTGCACGAGGCCGCTCCCGAGCCGGGCGGGGCGGTCCGATCGACGGAACTCATGGAACCCGGATTCGTCAACGATCTCTTCAGCGCGTTCTACCCGTTTGCGTTCGTGTCGCCGGCGATCACGAGCTTGCATCTCGAAGACTACGGATTGCGATGGTGTCGTGCGCCACTTGTGCTCGCACATCCTGCGGCCGACGGGACATGCCCGGTGCTGTCCACCGATCTCGACGAGACCGCGGCGTCGCTCGACACGGGCTACGCCGGCGACGGTGACGCGTGGCGGCGGCTCTATGACCGATGGACGCGCCTGCGCGATCCGTTGCTCGCGGCGCTGTTCACCCCTACGCCGCCCGTCGGCGCAAGTGCTCAACTCGCGCGGCGCGCCTGGCCCGACGGTTGGACACGTGTCGCGCGGTTCGCGCTGCTATCCGTGCGTCGCATGGGCGAAGAGGAGTTCGGCTCCGACGCGGCGCGCCGACTCCTCGCAGGATCCGCCTTGCACGCCGACCTCTCACCCGAAGCCGTGTTGGGCGGGTTTTTCGCGTGGGTGATGTGCGGGCTCGGACAAGACCTTGGTTGGCCGGTTCCCGAAGGTGGCTCCGGCCGGCTCACCGCTGCGCTCGTTGCACGGCTTCGGGCGCGTGGCGGAGAGGTGGTATGTGACTCGCCGGTCGAGCGCATCATCGTCCGTGATCGGCGCGCCGTCGCGGTCCGCACACGCGGCGACGACGTACGCGCGACGCGGGCCGTACTCGCCGACGTTGACGCGCCTTCGCTGTACCTCGATCTGGTGGGAGCAGAGCACCTCTCGTCGAAAATCGTCGACGACGTGCGGCGGTTCGTGTGGGATAACGCGACCGTCAAGGTCGACTGGAACCTCGATCGTCCGATCCCGTGGTCGTCGGAGCCGGCGCGGCGAGCAGGCACCGTCCATGTGGCCGACAGCGTCGACGCGTTGAGCGAGTCGAGCTCGGCGCTCGCCCGCGGCCTTGTCCCGGCGACTCCCTTCCTGATCATGGGCCAACAGTCGATGACCGATCCGACGCGTATGCCGGCAGGAACAGAAACCGCCTGGGCGTACTCGCATGTGCCCCGCGAGATTCGCGGCGACGCCGCCGACGAGTTGAGCAACGCCGCCGACCGTTCGACACTCGATCGCTCCGGGCTCGAACGGTTCGCCGACCGCATGCAGCGAGAGGTCGAACGGCTCGCACCCGGATTCGGTGCCAGCGTGCGCGGACGGCATGTGATGGGACCGGACGATCTCCAAGCCCGGAACGCCAACCTCGTCGGCGGCGCGATCGGCGGCGGTACCTCGCAGCTATATCAGCAGCTTGTCTTTCGGCCCGTGCCCGGTCTTGGGCGTCCCGAGACACCGATTCGAGGCCTGTATCTCGCGTCCGCCAGCGCGCATCCCGGCGGCGGGGTACACGGAGCATGTGGTGCGAACGCGGCGCGGGTCGCGGTCGCGCACGATCGTGTTCGCCGAGTCGTCGCCTTCGCGAAAGTCGGCGCGCCGATATCGCGCGAGCGCGATCTGTGACCCGCCGCGTCGGTGACGACGCGAAAAGGTAAACGGATGACAAGCGTCCCGCTGAGCCGTATCGGTGAATCGGCCAACCGCGACATCTGTCAAGGTCCGTCCCTCGGCTGGACGTACACGTCGTCCGAACGTGACGGCGACGACCACATCTCGCTACGGTGCCGACTGTGGGACGGATATCGATTCGGAAGTTGATCAGTTGGGTTTCGACCCCGCAGCAGGAAGGGTTGCGTCCGTCGTCAGACTCGGCTTGGTTGCAAAGCGTCGTCGAGCACGAACGTCGATTGGCAGCGCTGCGCACAGCGAGTAGACGACGAGCAGAAGGCGTCTGAACGGTTCAGCGAGCGTGCCGTCGCCAAGGCACATCCGTCGCCTTGTGTTGCGCCAGCTTTTGTTCCAGAGGACGCGCTGACATCGGGCGGTCGGTCGTCAGTCCTTGTACGGGAGGCATTGGTGCCCCAGGCATTTGTCTGCACCGATGACGACGAACGAGCGCTGCCCGTCGGTGACACGTTTCGGCGTAGGTCATGGGCTGGGATGAGGAAGCACGTTCATCTTCTGACGAGTATTGGCCGTGTACGACTTCGAGGGTGGGAAACGTCAGCGGTCCGCCTTGGTCGCTGCGCATCTCAGGCCGAGAGTCCCGAAACCAGGCCTATTGCGGCGTCGTCAGTCAGCTTGAGTGGGTGCATGTTTCGGTGAGCGCCCAGCGTGGCAACGGTCGTTCAGTCGAACAGTTCCGACGAGCTCACGAACGCCGCCAACAGGCCGAAGAAGACGCCGGCGAGCACGCCCAGGCCAACCCCGACGGCGATCATCGCGGTCCAGTTCTGGTGCTGTCTCGCAACGGCGATTGCGATCAGTCCGATGAAGAAGGCGACGGCGACCGGTACCGAAATCGCGATCGCTTTGATAACGGTCCGTTGAAAGGCTTGTTGAGGGGTCCGTTCTGGTCTGGTCGTCCCAGGTTCGACGCTCTGTTGCTCGGCGGGAACGATGTCATTCGTCATGGGTGTCCCTTCCGACCGGCACGCGCTCAATGTTCGAGTACTGATCGTACGTTCTCGCCGGGCACCTGCGGGCCTTCGCCCGCGGTTCGGTGGCTTGTCGGTCCTCACGACGGGCGCTGGCCGGCGCAGGAGAGAGCCTGTCGCATCTGGCAGTTCGGCGATCACGACGCGATGTCGATCGGCGGCCTTGGCATCAAAGAGCGCGTGGTCGGCGAGAGCGGCGATCTCGTCGAACTCGACGGCGTATGCGGTCGCGGCGAGGGCGCCTCGACTAGTTCGAGGCCGTGCACGACCGCCATGTCGAATCGGTGTTGTTGGCTCACCCACGTCGGGACGTGTCCGTCCGTCTACCGTGAACGCGTGCCGGGGTGTGCCTGGCGGAGTCGGCCATCAGCATCTCGATCTTCAAGCGCTGCGGCGACCCTTGCAGAGCCTCCGCCGACGGTGCCGTACCCGTGAATCTCCGTGTTGTGAGCTCCGGCGCGTTGTGCAATCGCGCGTGGTCGTCGCGCTGGATCGCTTTCGGGTCCGCCGGCCATGTGGTCGCTTGGCAGGCACGCCACGAGCCGCCGTATCCCCCGGCGACGGTCGTGGCGTGCTGGCCCACCCCCGCTTATGCCCGAACAGTACGTCGGCGTACGCGGATGCTCAAGAGCGAATCTGGAGGCGGCTCCATCAAGTGCGGGGCCGACGAACGCGGCACGACCCGCCGGGGGGGTGGCGGGTCGTGGGTGCAAACGAGGGATGGGGGCCGTCGTTCTCCCCGATTGTCAGGTCCGGCGATGACAAGGTTCTAGGCGGATTCTGTCAAGGTTCGGTCTGGCCGGTCTGGCCGGTCGGGCCCGGCGACCCGAATCCTGAACGCGATCTCGCGGTATCTCGCGGCCGGAGCCCCCCGCGGGCGTGATGGCGTTGATTGGTCCGGCGCCCTGGGGTCTTCGGTGCCGTTGGGCGTTGTCGAAGCGCCTGCCACATTCCCGACTCGAACACATCACAGCCCGCGCATCCGGAGATGCGCCGGATTCGGTGTGACGCGTCACGACCCGCCGGCGGGGTTGGCGGGTCGTGAGCGCGAACGCGGTGTCAGGGCCGTCGCTCTCGCCGATCTTGAGGAATGTGTACGCCAAGTTTCTAGTCGAGTTCGGTCAAGGTTCGGCCCAAGGCGGATCTCGTGGCCATACGACAGATCGACCTCATGGTCGGCATCGTCCCTGACTGCGAGGGGCGGCGGTCTGACGTTTCATCAACAGGGCCGACCGGCCACAGTTCTGCAGGCGCCTGCACCACACCGGCGGACGGTTTCGACACAGTCTCAGTGAAGGCACACATGCGGTGATCTGGCCGATCAATTGTGCCGAAGCGCACGAGGAAAGCATGACGCAACGCAAGACGTTGGACGAGATCCGACCAGCAGTCGTCTTGTGCGACGGTCGATTCAGCTCGTCGGGAGCGGTCCCGACGTTCCGACGACGATCGTCGTCTGCCGGTGCGGGGACGCGGTCGCACAGACGTGATGAGCACGAGGTGCGCGGCAACCGTGACCACGACGCCTCGGCCGCAGCGCGGTGGCCGCGCTCGAACCGTGCGCTGAACGTGGATCCCGACATGATCGGCGTTTCCGAATGGTCGACGACTCCGGCGAGACGCGCACCGTCGAGCGACCTGTTCATGGCTACGACATCGCCACGATCTCGGGACTCGGGGCCAACACGCACCAGCCCCACTGTTGTTGTTCCTCGAGACTCGGTTGACTGGCGGCCGTGGTTCGGTTCTGGGCCGTCAATCGGCCAATCCTGACTGGCCGGCCATGTGGTGTGGGTTCTCGTGCTGCATGATGTGGCAATGAGAGGAGTCTCACGCGATCGGTTCGTATCTGGTCGAGCTGAGGGGGCGCCGTGAACGGCCGTCGGGGGGTCACGGCAGTTGTCGGCGTTGTCGTCGTGGCGGCAGTGGTCGCGACGACGGTCGCAGTGCTCCATTCGAGGCATGTTGCCCACACGTCCTCGGCTGTGGTCACAACGACCACGACGACGCTGCCTGCGGTCGACTACGTCTATGCACACGCGGCGGGCGCGACGACGGTGGCAGGCACCGGGGCGCCAGGGTTTCGGGGAGACGGAGGGCCGGCCGTCGACGCTCAGCTCGATGCGCCGGCCGGGATCGTCGAGGATGCTTCGGGTGACCTGTTCATCGCCGACGCGGGAAATTGTCGCGTGCGCGAGGTCCCGGCGAGAACAGGGATGTCGTTTGGTTTGCACATGGAGGCTGGCGACATCGTGACCATCGCCGGCGGTTCGTGTCGGGATGGGATGGCGAACCCGGCACCGGATGCGCTCGCGGTTGACGCCGACGATGATCTGTTCATCACGTTCGGCGCTGGTGCGCGCGTGGACGAACTCTCGGCACGAACGACCACGGCGTTCGGTGTGCCGATGAAGGCCGGGAAGCTCGCGGTTGTGGCTGGGACGGGCGTGACCGGGTTCAGCGGTGACGGCGGACCCGCCGGGCGCGGCGAGCTCGACGACCCGACCGGTGTCGTGGTCGACCAGGCCGGGGATCTGGTCATCGCTGATACCGGTAACTGTCGCGTTCGTCTCGTGGCCGCCACGAACGGCATTCGCTTCGGGGTGACCGTTCTCGCGGGCCATATCTACACCGTTGCCGGTACTGGGATCTGCGGATCGGCGGGTGATGGTGGCGTCGCGTTGCATGCGGAACTTTGGGATCCTGGCGCGCTGGCAGTCGATGCTGGTGGCGATGTGCTGGTGGCCGACCAAGGCAACCGGACCGTCCGGGTACTCGCTGCGCACACGGGCAGGTTCTACGGTGTCCCGCTCGCCGCTGACCATCTCGGCACCGTCGCCGGCGAGGGATCGTACGGTCCGTATCTCGTGGACGGACTGTCCTCGCTTTTCGAGGCGGCCGAGATCAATTTCCCGAGCGGCCTCGTTGTCGACCACGGAGGTCTGTACATCGCCGATGGCGCGATGCGCACGATCCGTCTCGTGCCGGCTGTCGCGGGCACGTTGCTTGGGAAGAAAGCGCTGGCCGACGACATGTACACCGCGGCGGGTGCCCTTTCGACGGGAGGGCTTCACAACCAGACGACGTGGATTCAGACGCGCTTGCTCGATCCGACGGGCCTTGCCCGGTCGCCTGGCGGCGGGCTCGTGTACAGCGACACCGAAGCGAACGTCGTGCGCGAACTGCCGGCCGGCAGCTGAGCTGGAGCGGAGGGATTACCGGGACGCGACCGCGAAGTCGTAACTGCCGGCACCCACGTCGAGGACCACCATGCCGGTGCTGCTCACGACCCTGACCCCCGCCGCGCGCTCGACAGGTGTGCCGCCTTCGGTCACCCGTGCGATCGTGGCGTCCGGGAACTGACATTGCGCAGCGGCATTGGGAGGAACAGTCACCGTGAGGGCAGTGCCCGCGGCTGCGGTGCGCCACGCCACCGAATACTCTCCCGCCGGTGTGGGAAACGTGCCCGAGACTCGGGTAAGTCCACCTGAGGGTGGGGTGATCGTGACGACCGTGGCAGGCCCGTTCGGCGGTGCTGGCGTGGGTACGACGCCCAGGAGCGCCTCTTGGATCGCGACCAGGGCCGAAGAGCCCCATCCGTGCGACATGCTGTCACCGATCAGGTCGCTCGGAGTCCATGTTTCCCACGTGAACGTTCCGCCAGATGCGATGATCGCGGCCCATCCCGGAAACGACGCGTCGGTGAGGATGCGGACAATGTCGGCGTCACGTCCGCCGGCGTGGAGTGCCCGCAGCAGCTCCATCCCGCGGTCCGGCTCGACCGAGATGTCCAACGAGGCGACGTATTTGGCAACGCCGGAGATCTGTGCACTGGGGACCACGCCGTAGGCGAGGGCCGCCACATTCGCGAGCTGCGACGAGTGGGTGCTCTGCTGGCCGTCACTTCGCAGACCGTCGACATAAAGCTGGTCGGTCCCCACCAGGTGGGTGTTGACCGCCGCGGTGAGCGCTGCCGCGCGTTCGGCTTGGACCGACGCGGTGTGCGCATCGCCGGCGAGGGCAGCGATATCGCCGATCCGACGGAACGCATTGACCGCCAGAACGTTCAACGTCGTATCGGCGTTCGTGTTGTAGTCGTAGCCGTATTCGTTGTCCCCGTTCGTCGACATCGGTTGGCCTGAAATGAGGGCGGTTGACGGGTCGATGACACCCGCGAAGTAGTCCGACAGCCGCGAAAGGGTCGACAGCAGGTTGGTCACGGTGGCGCGGTCACCGGTGGACAAGTAATAGCGCCACACCCATTCGGGATACAGCGCCGTGAATGTCGGGTAGTTCTGGGGGCCGTCGTCGTTCGGGTAGACCTCGTTTACCTCACCGGTTTTTGGCCAGTAGCGGGCTTGTGCCCGTGCCATGTCGCGCAGCCCCTGCCAGCTCAGGTTTTGATCGCCGTAGACACGCATCACCGTTTGGGATTCGTTCGCGGCGTCCCACAGGAACTGTCCCTTCTCCCGTGTCGGAGTGTCGATGAACTGCTCTTGCGACGTATACAAACCCGAATGGGCGCACAGCGCCCACACCGCGTCAAGCGTCGCGTTCGATGACGTGAACGTCGCGGTCGACAGGCCAGGCATCGTCGCATGGCGCGCAACGAGCGCGACCTGGTCGTTCCCCAACGTTTCGCCGGGATCGTCGATCTGCAGGTAGCGGAACCCGAGATACCAGTACGGCTCGAACGTCTGAGTGCCGGCGCGCTGGATGTATGAGAAGGACAGATCGGTGCCCTGGGTGTTGTGGGTCGTTGAGACCGATCCGTCAGGATCGAGGGTGTAGCCGACATGCATCGGGACGGTGTGCCCTGAGATGCCCTCGCGGAACGACACGGTGGGCCGACCGGCGTACACCTTGCCGAAGTCGACGACGACCGATCCGGTCGGAAGTACCCGAAGCGATGCTGCAGCCAACACCTGTTCACTGATCCGGGTGCGTTGCGCGAACAGATGGGTGAACGGTGCCGTACCCACCGGTCCGCGCACCGAAGCCGGTGCCCACGCGCGGTCGTCGAAGGCGGCTTCCGACCACCCGGTCGGATACAGCTGGCCGTCGATCCATTCGACGAAGTCGCCGCTGTCGTTGTTGCGCTGCGGAGCGGCAAGCCACTCCGCTCGACTGGTGCGCCAGGCGCCGTCCGATCCCACGATCACCACGTTGCCGTCGGCGTAGTGCACCATCATCTGGACCAGGAGACCCGGCGCTGACGTCGGACGTCCGCGCCCCGGTCCGTACCAATGATGCAGAACGCCGATGGCGTTGAGCTGTCCGGGAACTAACGCGGCCGTCACGTCGGTGGCCTGGTAGTACTGCTCATCGGGGAAGCAGAAGCTCGGGCCGGAGTCGACGTGGGCGCCGTTCACCCACAGTTGGTACTTGTGGGCAGCCGCGACGTAGGCGGTGGCATATGCGACGGTGCCCGTCGGCAGCGCCCGCGGCGTGCGGACGTAGGTGTATTCCTCCACCCCGGGCTCGGCCGGGCCAGGACGTAACCAACGCGCAGTCCAGTCCTCGTCGCGTAGTCCCGTTGTGAACATCGCCGCCGCGCTCGGCTCGCTCCAACGGTCGGCGCCGTCCGCCGTGCTGACCGTCCAGCGGTAGCGCGAGTCTGCCGAAAGCCGGGGTCCGCGATAGGCCACGAAACTCTGGCGGCCAGACCGCACCTTCCCTGAGTTCCACACCTCGGAAGCGGAGTCCCCGGGTCCAAGGACCGCAATCTGGTAGCCGCTTTGAACCGCGCCCCGCCGAACATCATCGACCTGCCAGGCGAACAGGACGCTGTCAGGGTCGACGCCGATCGGCGCAGCCACGCCGGTGACGGTCAACGCGGTCGGCGATCCGGGCACGGCCTGCGTTCGCGTCGACGTACCGCTCGCCGTGGTGGACGCCGCTCCGGGGCGGGCGTCCTCGACACCGGCACCAACGGCCGCGGCGGCCACCAACACTGCGCCCGTCTTCAGACCGCTCGCGAGGAATGTGCGCCGATCCACGCAGCCCATGGTCCCTTCGTCGAGGTGACGCCGATGCTACAGACGGAGCGTCACTCGAACCATCAACATCGATTCCGCGGTGACGCCCAACGTCGCTCGCGCCGCGATCGTACGCGGTCAGAAGCGAACGTTTGCCGGTCCAACTACGACGGCTGGTTGTCCTGCGCGGTGCGCAACCGCTTGGACAGTGTCTGGAGCAGATTCCAGGCAATGGTCGCATTGTGCTGCACGAGCGGTCGGAACTCCCAGTAGGTGAGCGCGTGGCACACGAGCTCGGTCCTCGCGGTGATCGTCGCCGAACGTGCGCCCTCGTCGATGAGGGCGATCTCGCCGAAGTAGTCGCCGCTCGTCAGCGTCGCCCGGTGGCGGCCGCTGACGGAGACTGTCGCCTCGCCCGACTCGATCACGAAGAAGGCTGCGCCGCCCGCGCCTTCTTTGGTGATCGTCTCGCCCTCGGCGAAGCGGCGTTCCTTGAACAGCGCCGCGATGCCCTCGACGTCGCGTGGGCTCATATTGGCGAAGAGCGGCACGCGTTCGATCACTTCGACCGACCCGCTCGTCGCTCCGGGCTTCGTCGACCGTGGTGACGACCCCGCCCGCGTCACCGCGCGGCACTGGAGCAGGAAGAGCTGCCCGCCCGAGAACGCCCATTCGATGTCACGCGCCGGTCCGTAGACCTCCTCGCACCGCCCAGCAAGCGCATTGAGCTGTGCGAGTTGATGGTCGTCGAGGCAGAGCTGTCCGACGAGTTCGGGCGCGACGGTCTCGTCGAAGGTGCCGCCGTTGGCCGCGGCGCGGATCGCGATCTTCTTGAGGCCCGGGGTGCGTTCGAGCACCGCGCCGGCGCGGTGCAAACGGAAGGTGTCGGGGATGACGCGGCCGGCGACGACGACCTCGCCGAGGCCCCAGCTCGCCTCGATTAGGCGCTCGTCGGCCTGGTTGATCGGATTCTGCGTGAACATCACCCCGGCGACGTCAGGATCGAGCAGCGACTGGACGACGACGCCGACGCTGGGACGAGCGAACAGGCCGACGCGTTGGCGGTATGTGATCGCCGAGTCGGAGTTCGCTGACCACCAGATCTCGCGGATCGCGGCGCTCAGGTCGTCGACCGACGGCACGTTGAGCAGCGTGAGATGTTGGCCTGCGAAACTCGCGTCGGCTCCGTCCTCGTCGACGGCCGACGAGCGCACCGCGAGCGGCCCGACCAGTGACCGGGCCGCGGTCGCGAGCTGCTCGATTGCGCTCTGCTGCCCCGCGGCCACCGCGTCGACGAACGAACCGGACAACGCGATACCGGGCGGGATCGAAAGCCCGGTTCGCGCCGCCGACCCCAAACCCGTCGCTTTCGCTCCGAAGCGCGATTCCTCGTGCGCGTCGGCGAGCGGCACGATCTCCGTCACGCGTAGACCGTCACTTCTCCCGCATCGCCGTCGACCCGTACGCGCGTCCCGTCAGGAATGCGGTCGGTCGCGTCGCGCGTCCCGACCACGCCAGGGATGCCGTACTCGCGCGCGACGATCGCCGAGTGTGACAGCAGACCACCGCTGTCGGTGACGATCGCGCCGAGCAACGGCAACAAGATGTTGAACGCCTCGGTCGTCGACTCGGTGACGAGTACGTCGCCCTGCACGATGCGACCGAACTCGGACGGGCCCGAGACGCGCCGAGCTGGACCTTCGTACGCACCGCCGCTGGCGGCCAGACCGCGCAGCAGGTTCTCCTCGTGCGGAGCCTCAGAACTGCCGAACAGCTCACCTAACGCGATACCGGTCGCTTGCATGACCCTCGCGATACCCGGCGGGAGGCCCGCCGGATCAGGGAGCGGAGGAGGTGGCGGCCCGAGCGACCGGGGTGCCTCCTTGGCGGTGTGCGAGCTGCGGTCCGCGTAGCGTTGCGCGAGTTCGTCGGCGGACGGTCCCGCCGCACCGGTCACCAGCGCACACATCTCGTCGAAGCTGGCGTCGACGAAATGCTCGGCGTCGTGAACGCGGTTCTTGTCCTCAAGTCGGCGACCGGCCGCGAGCACAGCGCGACGCATGATGCCGGATGCCCAGATGTCGCTGAAGACGCCCCGTTCGTCGCGCAGGCGGTACATGAGGCGCGCCTCGCCGAGCAGCTCGTCGAACTGTGCGCGGTGCTGGTCGGGTACTTGGACGCGGATGTCGGCGATGCGCACGTCGACGTCCGCGATGTCGTTTCCGCCTCCGTCCACGGACAGTCGGATCGCGCGGAGTAGCGCGTCGGGAAGCTCGAGCGCGTAGCGTCCGGAAATGTCGAAGCCGTCGAGGAGTCGATAGCCGACGAGATCGAGATAGTTCGACATCGCCGCGCCGACGTCGCCGCCGAACGTGCGCAGCTCACCGAGCGTCTTGGCAGGGTCGCCGTCCGAGTCGAGGAGCGCGCGAGCAGTGGTGTCCTGTGTGATCGCCATGATGAGCCGCTCGAGCTCACCCGACGCGCCGGCCGAAACGGGCGCGGCGCCGCGCATCATCGCGAGCGTTTCGGCCGGCGCGACGCCGGTCCAGGACCCGAGGTGCGCGAGCAGGTCACCGACTGGCACCATCGCTGAACCCGTAAAGCGCATGTGCTGAAAAATCATCTGCGAGTGGTGCTCGCGACATCGGGTCAGATAGGCGACCATCCCGTCGTCGGAGAGTGAGTCGGCGTCGACCGACTGCAGCTCGCGGTGGGTACTGACCGCGGCGGGTTTGGCGCTCTCGTCCCACTCGCGCAGCTGTTCGCGCCAGACCTTGCGTTCCCACACCTCTTCGGCGCGTGCGAAACGCTGCGGGATTTCCTCCTCGGGTGCCGGCCGCATCGTGTTGTATGCGAAGCCGTTGACGTACTGCGTCTCCATCGACTCGATCGGCGTCCCGTAGTACGCCATGAACTCATGCGTGCCGCGACGGAACGGCTCGGGGTGCATCTCCGCCCAGTACCGCGTCACCGGACGCGGGAAATGCACGGGGTCCAAGTTCCACGATCCGGGACCGGGAGGCTCGAAATGAACCGCCGTCTCACCCTGTCCGGACATGCGTGCCTCCCTGCGTTGCCGCGCGGCTCGGTGCCGCGCCCGACGCAGGCATTCTCACGTGCCGGCCATGATCGGGCAAACGCTGGCTGAGAAGCGTTCCGTCGACCGGGAGGTCCTCGGCCACGCGTGGCGGCATCTCTGTGCCGAGAGCTCTTGCGTCGGGACCGCGCCGGTGCGCCTCGAGCGGACTGTCGGACTCACGCCAGTCGGGTGCATGTTTCCGATGGGCCGGGCCGCTCAAGAACGCGCAACGCAAGACACGACTGGTGTGCGGGATCAGCAACCCGGGCGCCGCCGGCGGACCGCCCGTTCCGTCTTCTCGTGGCGTTCAGACGTCAGACGCACGGAGCGACCGACATGTTCGACGTGGTGTACGCGACGGCGCGTCGCATACCAACACATCGGGATCCCGGGCGCGGGTGTCTCGGCCGTGTGTTGGCCGCAGAGGTACGTGTGTCGATGGAGGCATCGAGGAGACATCCAGATCGGTGTGGCGCACCGCCTGGCGGGCACGCGAGAACTGGCGGCAGTCGCCGAGCTCGCACCTCACACCGCCAGCCCCAACAGCGTGCCGAGCCCGGACTGCGCGTCGACCCACGCCGACACGCCGATTGCTGCTCCGGGTCGCGCGTCAGGGCACGTTTAACCGGCGTGGCCTCGGTGTGGTGCGGTCGATCATCTGAGCGCCGACCCGGATCCGCTGCCGTCGGCCGGCGAGAGCTGTACATCGCTTGTCGGCGATGCCTACTCGGACCGTCGGGGAACGGATCGCACCCCTCGGGTACCTCCGTGACCCATCCTCGAATTCCTGTTGCTCTTGTGGCGACTGTTGCTTGATGAGACGAATGGCTGATAAACACCCATTCGTGCTCGTTCACGAACAAGCGGTGTCCCAAGCAGTGGTGGTGTCAGAGGTCGACGGCCCGCAGGTCGACGTGAACTCGGCCGTGCCCATTGCGGGGCCGCGCTGGGGCGTCTGGATCTTCTATGCGGTCTTCGTGGTGCTCCTCGCGTTCGAAGGCGTCGTCGTCGGTGCCGTACTTGCCGTGGCGCGTTCGCTGCATCACTCCAGCGCCGGTCCATGGGCGGCGTGGGCGCTCTTCGTCGTGGGAGGCACGCTGCTTGGGTTCGTCGAGTTGCGGGCGATACGACCCCAACAGCGCATGCGAGACCCGCTCCTGCGCGCGTGCTGTTGGCTGCAACGTCACCTGGGGATCACTGGCTACGTGGTGAACGCGGTGATCATCGGCGGGGCTCCTGGAGCAGCCGTTGCGCTCGTGCAGACCGAACATCCTCGCCGCCGAGGACTGACGTGTCTCGCCGCGGTTCTCTTCGCCAGCGTTTGGGTGCCTCTGTTCGTCTTGGTGTGGCGGTAAGAATCGCCATGGTGGTCGAAACTACGACCCGGTTGACTCCGCTCGGACAGCGCCGATCGGAATCCACTGCCCAGACAACGTCCCGTCACCACAGCCCTGGGGGCGTCTCAGCACGATGCCGGCGGCGTGGCGCCCGGGCTGGATGTCGGAAGCGAAGAACACTCCCCTTGGCGCGCGCTCAGTCGCAGCTCTGAGCGATACGTCCGCGCGGTCACGCGGACGCTCATTGGCGATACGTCGCCGTCGGAACTGCGCGGGTCTGTACCGGGGCCGTCTGTGCCCGGCGTGCCTGCGGATCAGTCTCGAACCACGGACAGTGCGGGTGAATGCGCGAGTGTCTGGAGCACGACGCAATATTGCTCCGTCGTGTCGATGAGCGCGTCAAGGTCGGCGGCCGGTGCGTCCGATTCGAGGTCGAAGCTGAGTCGGATCGATCGAAACCCGACGGGTGCCGAGCGATCGACACCGAGTGTGCCGCGAAAGTCGAGATCGCCCGCGGCTCGAACCGTGCCACTCACCGAGATCCCGCGGTTCGTCGCGACGGACCGTAACGTCACGCCCGCACAGGCGACCAACGCCTGAAGGAGCATGTCGCCGGAACACGCAAGCGTGCCGTCGCCGCCGGTCGCCGGATGTAACCCAGCCTCTACGAGCGCGCGACCCGTCTGCACCGAACAGCTCACGTCGCGGTCGGCGAGCGTGCCTTCGGCACGCAACGTGATCACGGCTGCGGACGGCTCGGCTCGATAGTGCTCCTTGATCGGGCGTTGCAGCTCCCGAAGCGCGTCGGCGTCCATCTTTCCCTCCGGTTTTCGCGACCACGAATACGACGAGACCGCAGGTGGCCATCGACTTCCGATGATCGTACGCGCTGGCAGTGTGCCGTTCGGCCTCTCTGGGGACGCGTCCGCCGCGGACACGCAACTCACCGCGCGGATTTGGCCAAGGCCCGCGAGCTGACGAGATGGGAGCGCCGGCAAACGTGGATCGGCGAACGTTGTGATTGCGGGTCGCTGAACCCCGGTCGGTGACCGTTGCGGGGCGCGACGCCGACATTAGGTCGGCTCGAACATTCGAGCGCGCTCAGCGGGGCTGGCGTGCAACGCGAACTCATCGAGTTTCGCCACCGCGGGAAACAGCGCCGTCACGAACCGGCGCTGTAGGTCTGCGACCGCGGCTTTGTCGGGAGCCTGATCGAGATCCTTCACCAGGTTGAGGCGCGAGGCGTCGACCCACGCCAGGACATCGGCGGCGCCCTGCCATTCCATCTCCGTCCTCATCCCAGTCAGCAAGTGGCGTGTCCAGTCGAACCCCGTGTGCGGCCACGGGTTTGGCCGACAGAGCCGGTTCTTCTCGGCCGTTGTCCGTCCCGACGCTTCAACGAACCCGCTTAGCGCCGCCGAGAGGCTCAGGCTCACGCGCGTGATGGGCTGCAGGGTGATGTTGTCGTCGGCGAAGATCGGCTTCGGCGCGTTGTCGCTCAGCCCGGCCGACGCGCAGTGGATATGCACATGATCAGGACTGGTCGGGATCGATCCGTGTTCGAGCGTGATCGCATCCAGGTCGATGCGCTCGACATGGCCGAGTCTGACGACCTTTTCGATACGTCGGAGCTGCTCCAGTTCGTCCAGACTTGCCGTCGCGCCTTTCAACATGGACGGCTGGACTGACGGGTCGATGCGCAACACCACCTGACGTTCCTCGAGCCGCTCGTAGACCTGCTCGATCGAGTCGCACGCGACGACCGCTTCCAGCTCGAGCACGACGCCCTCAAACGTCGCAACGACGCCATGACCAGGCTGGAAGAACGCGCGGTTCAGGATCCACGACTCGCGAGGACGGATCCAAGTGATGTCGTCGGCCGGAGTGCCCTGATCGAGCAACCAGCACGCGGCGTCCATCGCCGTCTTGCCGCCACCGACGATCACATAGCCGGCGGCGGGTTTCGCGACGTTCGTGAGGGCACCAACGGGAACACAGGTCGCTCCGTCGACCACTTCGAACGGGGGCGGGTCCGTGGCCGGAACGCGCGACGCCATATAAGTGGCGTCGACGACCCGGCGGCGCACCAACACGTCCGTCAGGGTGCCGGTCAATCGAGATCGGAATCGCCGAGCCCCGAGGTACTCGCACATCGAAAAGAACCGCACCCGGCCCGAAGCCAACATTCGATACCGCATGACCTCGTCGAAATATCCGCAAATCTCCGTCCCATCCGCGCGCTCATAGAACCCCGCGTCTCTTCCGCCGGGCTCGACTCGGTCTTTTCCGAGCGGGGTCGAGTTCACGCCGTAGTTCATGGACGGCTGGTGCAACTGCACGAACGGATACGAGTCGAGCCAGTGACCACCGGGCCGGTGCCGCCGATCCACCATCACGACGTCAGCGTCCGAGTGCTCGATCAGCGTGTCAACGAACGCCATTCCGAGCGCCCCCGCGCCCACAACGAGATAATCCGTCTCGATCTCCGAACTCGGGCTCATCGCGCGAGAACCGTAGCGTCAGACCCGCCCATCACACCTGACCCAGAAACCCCGCGTCCACGCCGTGGAAGATCACCGATATCTCCTCGGCACACTCCCGCCACAACCGCGTCGGCCCCTCGATATCCGCGAACAGAAACGGCACTGTCCCCGCCGCCGTCGGTGCGGCATACCCAGCGTACGGACCAAAGCGGTACCCGGCGCTCGCACCGCGCCGACCTCAGAACGAGAACGGCAGACGTCCCCAAATCCCGCCACTTCCTATCGCCGACCGCCGCCTACGTAGCGGTCAGCGGCGGTACTCCCAGCGACGCCAGTTTGTGCCACGACCGCTCGACGATCAGCGGGTAGGTGTGCAGGTAGTACGGAAGCGCGGCGCACGCCTGGTTGATCGCGGCGCCGCGGCTGCGAGCGAGGGCGGCGTCGTCGACATGGAGGACGTCGACGAACGCGCGGCGAGAGTCGTCGGTGAACAGGGGCGACCATACGACCTGGACATCGACGGCGGGATCGCCGGCGCACGCCGAACCCCAATCGACGATGCCGCACAGGCGGCCGTCGCGTACCAGACAGTTCCCTTCGAGATCTCCCTGTACCCAGACGGTAGGGCCGGCGTGTGGAGCCGCCGCCAGTGCTTCCTCCCACACTGCGATCGCTGCTGGCGCGTCGATCAGATGGCTCGCGCGGTCGATCACAACACGAGTGGAAGCGTCATACTCCTGCAGTGGTCGCGCCCGGTTGAAGGGCGAAGGGGCACCGTCGGTGGGCACGGCCTGAAGTTGCCGGACCACGTTCGCCAGGTCGACCGCGAACGAAACCGGGTCGTCGACTCGTTCGAGTGCGGCGCCCTCGCCCGGTATCCACCGGTGTACGGCCCATTGGTACGGGTAGCCCTCACCGGGCACGCCGACAGAAACAGGCTCCGGCACAGCAACCGAGAGGTGCGGGGCCAAGCGAGGCAGCCAGGCCGCCTCCCGTCCGATCTGTTGCGTCGCCCAGTGGATACGGGGCAGACGCACGACCAGGTCGTCACCCAAACGCCAGATCGCGTTGTCGGTGCCCCACGGCTCAACCTTGATGACGGGCCGGTCTGCAAGCTCCGGCATCTGTGTTGTCAGCAGCCGGCGCACGAGCGCGCGGTCCACGTCGACTTCATCGTCGTGCATGCGGATCGACATCGCGACCAGTCTTGCGACGTTTCGCTGCGGCGTCGACGGGATTTACGCCGTCGCGCCCAGCGCGGCGCGAACGGCACGCCCCCCCAAAAAAAACCCGCTCCGTGACGTCCGTCGCCGCTCGGCCCGCTCGACATGTTTGAGGGTGTCGCGGCGCAGTGCTTCGGCATCGAGGACACGCTTTCTTGCGCAACGTCGCCAACGCATCCAGGGTCGGGCTCGTGTGAGCGGCAGCGCGCGATATCGGATTCGCGGAGTCGACGTTCATTGTGTGTGGTGCGGTCCTGACCCCGCGCCGAGATCTGGTCCTTCGAGGATGAGGGCGGCGGTGAGCGCGGCGGTCCAGTGGAAGTCTCTGATGCAGTCGACTTTGCGTCGGATGTCGTAGCTGCCAGCTGGTGGTCCTTTGCGGTCGCACTCGGTGGGTGGCCGTCGGTCGCTGGAGTCATAGAACTCGAAGGTGACGCCGTGGGTGTTGTAGTAGCGGTCGACGAGTTCGATCGTCTGAGCGCGAAGCCGTGTTGCCGCATCGATGCGACCGTGGCGACGCAGTCCTTGGATGATGACGTAATTGGTGTTGATCCATGTGGCGCCGCGCCACATATCGGTTGACCACGCCGGGTCCGAGATTGCGACGCTCGGTGCAGGGGCTGCGGTGGCGAAGCGGGTCGGGTCGTCGAGTGCTTCGACGAGCCGGTCGACACGCTCGGATGGAAGATCTTCGAGCAGGAGCGGGAACAAGCCGCTGATCGCGGCGACGTCGGTGAGCTCGCCGGTCATTGTGCGGTCGTAGTAGAGACCGTGCTCGTTGTCCCAGAGCAGGTTGTGGATCGCTCGGCTCGTGCGGCGGCTGGCGTCGGTCCACCGGCGAGCGCGTGTCGTATCGCCCAGATCGGCCGCGATGGCTGCCAGGTGGGCCATATCGTGCGCCGCGTAGGTCGAGAAGTCGACCGCGTCGAGGGTGATCGCCGCGTCGAAGCGGACAGAGTTGTCCATGCCGGACTCACCGGAGCGGCAGTCGGGGTCGTCTTCGATGTACCACTCCAACAGCCCGTTGTGGTTGCGGTCGCGCTCGCGTAGGATCCACTCGATCGCGCGTTCGAGGCGGGGGAGTGACCACCTGAGCCGGTCGGGGTGACGTGCGACGCGACTGTTCGTGAAGACCGCCCACGCCAGCAGGGGCGGCTGCGTCAGTTGGTCGGCGGGCCAGTGCGCGCCGTGGCAGATCGGGATCATGCCGTCGTCGCGCTGGCTGTCGAGCACCGCGGCGATGAAATCCCACCCGAGGTCGGGATCGAGGTAATTCATCGCGAACGAGTGAAACGCCGAATCCCACAGCCAGACGTCGCGATGGGGGACGCGGTCGGGCGTCGACCACGGGCGGGTGATGTTTCCCTCCGGGGCGAGCGTGTTCACCTTCATCACGCTGAGGCACTTGTTGAGGAGGCGTGCGGAGGACGGTTCGACGCTCGTCGGTGCGTCGCGCAAAAACGTCAAACGATCGTGCGCGGTGCGGCCGACGTCTGCGCGCACGCCGCGTTCGGCGCGGCGGAGTGCCTCCTCGGCGGATCGGCCGTAGGCAAGTGCGAACGCCGATCCGTTGCGCACGAGCACGAGGGCGTCGCCCCAGCGCGTGTCGGCGGCGATGGTCGCGCCATCGGAAGAGTGGGTGCGTCGATCGTGTTCGAATGAGAGCTCGATCGTTGCGGCGGCCGGCGCGATGCCGACGATCGTGTGCCAGGCTGTGAACGTCACGACCAGCTCGGTCGCACCGGGCCACTCGACGCCGAGCACGTCGCCGGTTGCCACGCGCACCCGGCCACCGGCCGGGACGCCGAGTCGGAGTGCACGCCGCGTCACGAGCTGGAACAGCAATCCGTATCGCGCGCTGGTTGCCGTCGCGACGAACGATGACAGCACATCCGTGGGCCCGTCGACGCCGGAGAACGCGAAGAGCGAGCCTTCACCCCACACGTCGGGCGGAGCGACGAATCCCTCGAGAACGTACTCGAGCACGGTCACGGGTTAGTTGCCGCTGATGTCTTCGACGGGAGTGATCGGTTTCCCGAGGCCGGTGTTGCCGAGCGCCGAGTCGTATTCCTGGAGGCGCCACGTGTCGTCGGCCGTGTACTTGCCCGTGTGCAGCGACGAGTAAGGGCCCGAGCCGCGGTTCGTGATGGGCCCGAAGTGGTCGACGGTGTAGACCCAGTTGGTGTTGTTCAGGTACGGACCCACGCGCTCCGCGATGTCGTGGAACATGGACAGCGTCTGGCACGCGTCGCTGATCGTCCCGTTGACGTCGTTGATCTTGCCGTTCGCCAACTTGATGGTGTGCTCGGCGTCGGGCGCGACCTTTCCTGTCGCGGCCTTATAGATCGCGGCGCAATACTTCCAGTTCGCGCTGTTGTCGAACTCCTTGGCCGAGAGGCCGCCCGCGGTGAGGATGCCCTCGTAGGGGTTGGGCTTGACTCCGGCCGCCTGCTCCTGCGCCGCCTGGTCGCCGACGTCGTTGTTGTCGGCCATGAGGAGCATGCGCGGGAACGCCTGCTTCACCTTGACGACGAACGCCTTTGTCGAAGCCAAGTCGCCCGACAGGAACAATGCGTCGACGTGCTCGGTCTTCCACTTCTCGATGAAGCTGTCGAGCTGGGCCTGGCCCGCGGTCGTGTCACCCGTCGTGCCGACGTCGAGGATCGCCGTTGACCCCAGCTTCACACCCGCCTTTTTGAGTCCGGGAACGATGGTCCCGTTCACGACGCTCGACTCGGTGGTGTCGCCGAGGACCGCAACGGTTTTCCCTTTGAGTGTCCCTTCCTTCTGGAGGAGCTGGATCAGGATCGATGCTTGTCGCTCAGGGATGTCGCCCGCGGTCACGATCAGGCCCGGTGGCGACTTGTCGATGATCGCCTGCGTCAGATTGAACGTCATGAGCACGCGGTGCTCCTGGTTAGCGATGCAGGTCTGGGCGTCACCGGAGAAGTCAATGAACGTTCCGACGACCGCGAACACGTTGTCGTCTTCGGCGAACGAAGTGCACAACGACAGAACGGCCGCGGTGCCGAGCGGTGTGTAGAACTTGAAGTACGGAACGATCTTGCGCCCGTTGATGCCACCGTGTGCGTTGATGTTGTTGATGTAGATCTGGTAGATCTGCTTCTGCTCCGCCTTCGTGCGAATCAGGTCGGTGAACTGCTCGATCTGCGTGAAGTCGACGAGCGCCACGCCGATTTTGATCGACGTTGCCGATACACCGTTCCCGAGCGTCTTGTCGATAGGGGCGTTCGGCCCCGTCGTCGGTGCAGTCTGCGGGCTGGCCTTCGCGCTCGTGGTACCCGAACCACACGCGCTCAACACCAACGCCGCCAGTGCGACACATGCGACCGCCAAGTTCTTCCGCAAGTGATGAACGTTCTCCACGCGATCCGCTACCCCCGTGCCGCGAGATAATCGGACGCTAGATCGCAGAGGTCGATGTTGTCTTGCGCGTCAGCCGACCTGTGTGACCACCGACGAGGTGGGTCACACGTCTGATCGGGCGAACCGCTCTGCCGGTGTGCTTCCTGCGTCGACGAAACGTCGTCCAGGCGGTTGGGTCGGTCTTGATAGCCGAGCAGACGCAGCTTTGGCATCGCTGGGACACGAATCGCGCAATGGAGTCCTACTCTGTCGAGCTCAAGCCCCTCGACATCGCAGATGTCCGGACCCGTGTGAACGAACTGGCCGAAGAGCTTCAGTGCCTGGAGACGCTGATCGAACGACGAACGGTCGCACTCACAGACTCGTCTACGAGGAACTCTTCTTCGCTGAGCCCGCCGAACAGAACCGCGCGAGCGGAGCTCTCCGGTCGTTCTTCGGAATCGACACTGTCACCTCGGATCGGACCGATTCCTTCGTGCGGCCGGAGCGAAGCAAGCTGAACTCACCGGCGACCTACCGGCTCCTGCCAAACGCGGACGAGATCGAACATGTGTACCGCTCCGACCTGACAGACATCTCTGTTCACCAAGTGTTCCTCTCGCTCCCGCGTCCGGCCCCGACTGACTGACTGCGTCCTCGAGGGAGCAGGGGTCGGTTGGGGTGACGTGAAGCGACGTCCCGGACAGAACGCATCGACGGGACGCCGCTGGCACGCCTCCATGCATGGAATGCGATCTTTCGCGCTGCACGGTTGGCCGCGCCGCGCTCTCGGATCGCCGTTCCTGTTTCGTCGGGACGACGGCTGACTTGAGAGGCGCACTGTCCGTGGCCGGAGGTTTCCGGACGCGCCACGACCCGCCGCTGCGGGACGACGGGTCGTGAATGGAAACGAGGAAGTGGGAGCTCGTCCTCTCGATCATGCCGATCGCGTACGCCTAGGTTCTAGACCGATTCGGTCAAGGTTCTGTTCTCCAACGCGTCGCGACCCGCCACCGGCCAGTGCGACGGGTCGTGACAGACGGGCCCGTGAAGACGCCCATCTGGTCGTAATACTCGCGTTCCTCATGTAAGGGTACAAGTAGTACAAAGAGGTGGTACCGACGGGTGACGCCCGAGGCTCGGAGCGGAGCGTGTGGACGATGTCCCGGACCCGGAGCGCTCCGCTAGGGGGGCAGAGTCGGGTCGCACTGCTGCGAACCGACTAGGCGTCAATCTGAAGTTGACGAACTTCATTCGTCAACTTATGGTTGACGAATGATTCCCGCGCCGAACCTCCAGGAGCTGATCGACATCGTCCGGGCCGACGCGCCCACCAACAACGCTCTGGACCAGCTTGCCCAGGCGTCGCGTACCGTCGCCGACCTCGAGGAGATCAGCGACGCGCTCCTCGGCCACTTTGTCGACCGCTGCCGACACAGCGGTCTGTCGTGGTCAGAGATCAGTGGTGCTCTAGGCGTGAGTAAGCAGGCTGCCCACAAGCGCTTCTCGGTGGTCCCGACGTTCGAGCGGTTCACGTTACGCGCCCAAGCCGTGATGCGAAGTTCAGCCGACCAAGCGCGGGCACTCGGGCACGGCTACGTGGGAACCGAGCATCTGCTGCTCGCCTTGTTCGAACCGGTCGAGTCCGTGGCGGCCCAAGTCATGAGCGAAACCGGGATCACCTACGCGCGATGCGAAGCACAGATCTTGACCTACACCCCCAAGGGCCCCCGTGCTGTGACGGCCAAGCCTCCGTTCACCCCAAAAGCGGTCGACGTACTTCGCCGTGCCAACGACCAAGCCCTGCAACTCGGACACAACTACGTCGGTACCGAACATCTCCTGCTCTCCCTCTTCGGGGACGCCGACGCTCTTTCGGCCAAGACGCTCACCGCTCTCGATGTCGGCTATGACGACATCAGGGACCGGATCATCGAAAAGCTCTCCGGATTCACGAACCCCTGACGACTCGCCAGCACCTCGACCGCGTCGAGGAACCGGCCCAGATCCGAGCGCCAACTCAGATCCGTGAACCCCGACGGCGACTTCGGCTGTCGTGCCCTGTTCGTTCGTCCGCGGTGATGATCGAGGAACAGACGAAGCCCGCTCTGGCTGCGGGGCTGGGTGGCGTCTCGAGCTCGAACGTTCGGCTTGGATCTGTGCGTCGTCGGCGGGAGCCGACCGCGAGTCATGTGCCGGGGTCAGGTCGCTCGACCCGCGAGCGCAGCGCTTCGGCGGTGGTGGGCATGGCGGCGATTTCGTCTGCACAGCGGCGGCTCGCCGTCCGATCGTCCGCGGTGTCAGTCGCGCGCCGCACTGCGGCGTGCTGGCCCCTCCCGAGGTCCTCTGGGCGAACTGAGAGCATTCCTAGATCCCGCACCTCGCCGTCGATGCCTGGGCGCGGCCTTCCACGGGTGTGCCAAACGCGCGCTGTACTTTCGTCCGAGACAGAGCGGGTGACGGGAATCGAACCCGCATCACCAGCTTGGAAGATTGGCCAGCCGGATTTCGGCGGACGTTGGCGGAGCGTTTCTGCAGGTCACAGCGTTTCGCATACGGCGTCGGATGACCTCGGATTTCCCCGGCCGCGCGATGGACGCGCGATGGAAACGGTCAATTCGGAGGCTGCAGCTCGACACTCATCTCGAGTTGCGGCGCGCGCTGCGGGTCGAAGAGTCCGAGAGTCGCGCCGAGCCGGCGCGTGCGATCGGCGCGCACAGAGAAGGACCAGGGGGGACGACCTCGTCATCGGGTGAACGTGAGGTGGGTGACGCCGCGGGGCGTCGAGACTGCCTCCACGTCGTACTGCTGCTCCAACGCCTCCAGGCCGTCCCACAGCCGAACACCGCGGCCGAGCAGGATCGGCACCTGCACGACGTGCAGGTGGTCGACGAGACCGGCAGCGATGAACGCGCGCATCATGGTCGGGCCCCCGCCGATGCGGACGTCCTGACCGGCGGCTGCGTCCCGCGCCACCTCGAGTGCATCCGCTGGCGCGGCGTCGAGGAAGTGGAACGTCGTACCACCCTCCATCTCCCACGACGGGTGCGGACGGTGGGTCAGGACGTACGTCGGCGTGTGGAAC
>JBKQIY010000063.1:0-4035 GCA_052148155.1 Acidimicrobiia bacterium
ATTCGGACAACGTATCGCGGACGCACAAGTCGTCGATCACCGATGGATCAGAACTCATCTGTCGACCCTCGCGGCGTGCCTCGGCAAGGCCCCCCAGGCCGGCTCGGCGCTCGAGATGCTCGGCGAATGCTATGCGGCTGCGGCCAAGACCCAATGGTTGCACGACATCAATGTCGGTTTTCTCGAAGCAATCCATGCGTCGTTCGGTTTCAGCTGCCGGCTCAGCGAGGACTCCCAATACGGGATCGACACCCTCGACGAGCTCACACCGAGCGCGAAGGTCGCCGAGCTCGTACAACGCGCGGGCGGGACCCGCTACCTCACCGGCCCGCGGGGCCTCGACTATCTCGAACGTGACGACTTCGCGACCCGCGACATCGCCATCGACGTGCTCGACTACTCGACGCTCACCCCGTATCCGCAGCTGTACGGCGACTTCGTCGATCACCTGTCGGTTATCGACCTGTTGGCCAACGTGGGTACCGAATCGGGGTCATATCTGACGTCGACGATTCGCGACGCGTCGCCATGACCGAGACACTGTCGCACACGGCACCGGCGGCCGATCCGGTCGACACCGCCCCGGCGGACACGTACCGGCCGCACCTCGACGGACTGCGTGCCCTTGCCGTATACCTCGTGCTGCTCTTCCACGCCGGCAGCGGCGTGTTCTCGGGCGGCTACATCGGTGTCGACGTGTTTTTCGTCCTGTCCGGCTTTCTCGTGACCCAGCTGCTGTTGCGCGACATCGACAAAGGCGGAGCGATCCGGTTCGCGCGCTTCTATTCGCGGCGGTTTCGGCGGCTATTGCCGGCCGCGTTTGTGGCGCTCATCGTCACCGCGGCCGTGTTCACCGCGATCTCGTCGCCGGTGGAAGTGTCGGGGGCGGTCGGATCGTTCAAAGCTGCATTTTTGTATGTTGCGAACTGGTATTTCATCCACCATGCGAGCGGATATTTCGGTGCGGACATCTCGACGAATCCGGTGTTGCCGTTCTGGTCGTTGGCGGTCGAGGAACAGTTCTATCTGCTCTGGCCGCTCACCCTCGGCGGTGTCTTCGTGCTCAGCCGTCGTCTCCAAGATCGTCACCGGATGCACGCCATCCAGCTCGCGGTCGCGCTCGGCGCATTCGCGTCGGCGGCGTGGGCACTGTCACTGGAAGCGGGGAACCCGAACCACGCCTACTACGGGACCGACGCCCGGGCCTACGAACTGCTCGCCGGAGCGCTGATTGCCCTCACGCCGGGCCTGGCTTCGTGGGCGAAACGATTCGGCCGCTCGATGCTGGTGGCGACGTTCGTGGGCGTCGCGGCCCTGGTCGTGTTGGCGTCGAACATCGTCGATTTCGACGCCATCCGACGCGGGATCGCGGTCACGGTTGTCACGGCCGTCCTCCTCGTCGCGTTCGAAGCGGCCGACGGCGGCTGGATCAAACGTTTCCTTTCGACCACCACCGTCGTCTATCTGGGCAAGGTTTCGTACGGGATCTACCTGTGGCATTGGCTGGTGATCCTGGTCGTCCTGCGGACGTTCCAGCCGAGCCCGATGGCCACGTTCGGGATCACGTGCCTGGTCGCGACCGCGTTGGCGTCGTTGAGCTTCCAGATACTGGAACGGCCGGTACGGACATCGCTGCGGCTGGACCGGTATCGGCGTACGGTGATCGCCTGCGGACTGGCGATCAGCGTCGTGTCAGGACTTGTGCTGATCCCCAAACTCGTCGATCCCGCGCACGCGTCGTCGGGTGCTGACGAAACCACCGAACATCCGGTCCTGATCCCGGTCCCGAAGGATCTCACCCTCTCCGGCGAGGACGCGCCGTACACGAACTGTTACTCGCGGCCGGTCAGCCAATGCACTGTCGTGACCGGGCCCGGCAAACACATTTTGTTGATGGGCGACAGCCACGCCTGGATGTTGGTTCCTGCGTTCACCCAGATCGCACGGGAGGAGGGCTTGACGCTCAGCGTCAGCGTGGCCGGCGCGTGCCCGTGGCAACTCGACCTCGACACGCCGTTCCAGACCAGCTACTGCAAAGCGATGAAAGCCGACTTGTATCAGCGGGTGATTCCCGCTTTGCATCCCGACATCATCGTCGCGGTCAATCTGGGCGGCTACAGCCAGCCCGGCAACTACTTCCCGTTCGAAGATCCGAACGGCACCCGTGCGGAGTTTCCGACCGTCGAGCAGGACACGAGATCGTCGGTCGCGGCGTTGCGCGCCGACGGACGCGACGTGCTGCTCGTCGAGCCGATCCCGATTCCGCGTTTGCCGAGCCCGTTCTTCAACCCGTACACCTGTCTCGAGAAGGCCAAAGTGCAAGAAGAGTGCCGTTACACCGCCGAACCTTCCCCGTCGCCGGTGGATCAGCTCTACCGGCAGGTCGCGGCCGCCGATCCGCGCGTCTTCTCCCTCAATCTCGACAAACAGGTCTGCCCGCTGTTCCCGATCTGCGACCCGGTGATCGGCGGCGAGATCGTGAAGCTCGACCCGTCGCATCTCACGGCCGGATTCGCGGCGACGCTCGCCCCCTACCTGGACATCTACCTGAAAAGCGTCGGCCTCATTCCCCGCTGACGGCTCGGCGGGCGAGCGCCATACGGATCACGTCGTCGTACGCGCCGTCGATGACGACGTGGTCGACGAAGCGGCCCTCTTCGCAGAATCCGAGACTGCGGTACATCGTCGCCGCCCGTTCGTTCGACGCGAGCACGTCGAGTGAAAGCTTGCGAAGATTCAAGTGGTCGAATGCGACGTCGAGCATCTGTGTACTCGCCGATTTCCCGACGCCTTTGCCTTGCACGTCCGGCGCGATCCACAGGCCGAACATCGCAGTGCGGTTGATCCAGTCGATGTCTAGCAACGTCGTCATTCCGACGGCCGCGTCGTTGTCGCATGACGCGACGATGTACGTGACTTCGAGCGGCGGCGACCCTTGGCCGAGCGAACGGAACCAGGCCTCTTCGCCTGCGTCGGTGATCGGGAAGCGACGACCGAGCGTCGCAAGATGGATCGCCGGATCGTTGCGGCACCGGCGTGTGAAGGCCAAGTCGCCGAGCTCGACCGCTCGCAGTCTGACCGGACTCGGATCTGTCATCTCAAGCTTCGATGGTACGCGATCGTGCGTGCGTCGCGCGCCATAGGCTCTGCCCGTGGGAGACAACGTTTCGACGGCTGCCGCCCGCGACCCGGCGAGCGACGCGGCCGACGACGTTCCCCATCCCGACACGGGATCCCGAGTCGCTGACACGGTCGCCGTGGTCTGCGGTGTCGTCATCGCGGCGGTCGTGCTGGTCGGGCTGGTCGTGTTGCTCGCGGCGGTGAAACGAGGGTTGGACCTCACCGACGAGAGCGACTACATCCAGTCTGAGATGCACGCAGGCACGTACCTGCGGGCCAGCACCGAGTTCCAGCTGCTGCTCGGACCGGTCTTGTCGCTGGTGAAGGACGTGTGGCTGTTACGGGTGGTCAAAGTCTTCGGCCGGGTGGCTGCTCATGCGTTCTTCGCGTGGTGTTTCCTGAAGACTGCGCCGTCGCTGAGCGGCGCACGATTCCGACGGTCCGACGAACTCGCGGTCGGTGCGGCCATCGTTGCCGGCGCGTTCGGGGTGTCTCGGGTGCTGCCGCAAACTCCGGGATACAACGACCTCACGGTCTTCGCCGTCGTCACCGTTTCGGGCCTGCTGCTCTTGCTTGCCGACCGGCGGCTGCACGGCCGGGCCGAGTCGGTGGCGTGGTTCGCGGTCGGGTTGCTCATCTGGTTTCAGTTTCTGGCGAGTTGGCCGTCGGCGATGGCGATCGTTCCGCTCGCCGCGATCGCGTTCGTCTGGACCGGACTTCGAGGGGCGCTGGTGTGGAAACGCAGCGCCGCGATGGTCGCCGGCGTCGCGGTCGGTGTGGCCGCGACGCAGGTGTTCCTCGCACCGATACCGGACATCCTGCGCGGCATCCATCAGGGCAACGCCGACGCTTCGGCCGGTCTGGGTTACAGCCGAAGCCATCTGCTGCACCAGTACGTGACCAACCTGTCCGACC
>JBKQIY010000064.1:0-13498 GCA_052148155.1 Acidimicrobiia bacterium
GTTGACCGTCGGCCATTCCGTCGACGCCGCCGTGTGGACGTTCATCACGATGGACCGCTCATGTCAGGCCCAACTCCTCGCCGAAGCCGCAGGCACACCGGTCCTGATCGACGCCGACATGGCCCGCGAGACGTACGCGCGTGTCGGCAGCGCAGTCGCGTGTCACGTGTCGTTCCGGCCGCTGTGGGACATGATCACCCGCGAGCAGCCCGACCTGTTCGACTAGCCGTCCTCGTCGACGTCCGCTACCCGGCGACGTGAGCTGTCGAGTTGGCGATCCCCCGGATGAAGATGTCGGCGAACGGTTTCGCCACGTCGCGAGCCGACACGCGGCCACCTGCCTTGAGCCACAGGTACGTGTAGTTGTGCATGCCGAGCCAGGCGAGCGCCGTGAGCTTCGGGTCGACATCACGGAACTCGCCGCAGTCGACACCGGCGGCCAGGATCGCTTCGACCCTTCGCTCATAGGTGCGTCGGCGCCCGCGGAACTGCTCGGCGCGTTCGCCCGTGAGCGCCGGGAACTCGTGGAGGAACACCCAGACATGATCGGGATAGCGGTGGATGACGCCGAGCAGCTCGTCGCCCAGCATCGTCAGCTGCTCGGACGGCAACCCGCCCGCTTGGGCGACGCGGTCAGCGCCGAGCATCACCTCGTCCATGACACGGTCGTGGATGGCGGCGAGCAGTTCCTCCTTCGATCCGATGTAGTAGTAGAACGCGCCCTTGCCGAAACCGTTGACTTCGCACAGCTCGGCGATGCCGGTCGCGTGGTAGCCGCCCCGCGCGAAGACCCGCGCCGAGGTGTCGATGATGACGTCGCGACGCGCCTTCCACTGCTCGCTGCGTCCGGGGTCGTCGTCGCTCGCTGCGGTTCGCGGCATCGATTTCGACGGTACATCGGCGCGCACGCGCATCAACGACCTTCCCATTGCGGCGAACGCTGCTCGGCGACGGCGGACAACGGACGCTCCCGCGTCGAGGCTCGAGACCAAAAGTATAGTGACTGGTCGGTACAACACCTGTCACGGCGGATTCTGTGAACACGTACAACTTCGAGGGACGCGTCGCCGTCGTCACCGGCGCAGGACGCGGTATCGGCCGAGCCCATGCACTCCTGTTGGCCGACCGGGGCGCCCGCGTCGTCGTCAACGATCTCGGCGGCTCGATGCAAGGCGTTGGAACCGACCCCGAACCGGCGTCCACTGTCGCCGCCGAAATCGTCGACGCGGGCGGAGCCGCCATCGCCGACACCAGCGACGTCGCCACCACCGCCGGCGCGCAAACGCTCGTCGATGCGGCGGTCGACCAGTTCGGACGCCTCGACATCCTCATCAACAATGCCGGCATCATCAGATGGGCGGGCTTTCCCGAAGCCGACGAGGACAATCTCGCGAGGCATCTCGCCGTCCATGTTGGCGGTTCGTTCAACACCACACGCGCCGCATGGCCCCACATGGTCGGACAACGGTACGGCCGGATCGTCATGACGACGTCGGCGGGACTGTTCGGACTGCCGCACAACCTCGCCTACGCCACCGCGAAAGGTGCCGTCATAGGACTGACGCGCAGCCTCACGACCGCCGGCGCCGCGCACGGCATCAAAGTCAACCTCATCGCGCCGGCCGCGTTCACGCGCATGGCAGGCCAGCCCGCCGACGAGACGCCGGCGCGGCGCGGCGCGGCCGCGGCGCCGATGTCGCCGGACCTGGTCGCACCGATGGTCGCGTTCCTCGCCCACGAGGACTGCCCGGTCAGCGGCGAGATCTACGCGGCCGGCGCTGGCCGCTTCGCACGCATCTTCATCGCGTCGACTGAAGGTTACGTGCATGCGACGTCCGAGCCGACGATGGAAGACGTCGCCGAGAACTGGGCGACCATCAACGACGAGACCGGCTACTACGTCCCGGGCGACCTCACCGCCTGGTCGACCGCGTTCATGGCCCACCTGCTCCCGAGCGGCGGAGCACCGGCCGTGCCGTAACGAACCGACCGTCGACGGTCAAGACGTTCGGTTACGGAGCTCCCGTTTCAAGATCTTTCCTGAAGGATTCCTCGGGAGCTCGTCGACGAACACAACCTGCTTGGGGACCTTGAAACGGGCGAGCTGGCCGCGGCAATGTTCGATGAGCTCCTCCGGTGTCGTCGTCGCGGCCGGCTGCAACACGACGTACGCGACCGGGACCTCTCCCCATCGATCGTCGGGACGTCCGACGACGGCAGTTTCGACCACTGAATCGTGCTCGTAGAGCACGCGTTCGACTTCGGAGCTGGCGATGTTCTCACCGCCGGACACGATCATGTCCTTGAGCCGATCGACGATGTACAGGTAGCCGTCGTCGTCTTTCACGCCGATGTCTCCCGTGTGGAACCAGCCGCCGGCGAACGCCGCGCTCGTCGCGTCAGGATCCCGCCAGTAGCCCTTGAAGACTTTCGGGCCGCGTAGGACAACCTCACCACGTTCTCCGGGCGGTACTGAGTCTCCGTGTTCGTCCCAGATGTCGACCGCGAGGTACTGACAGGGACGGCCGACACTTCCCAGCTTGGACAGCGTGTGTTCCCGGTCCAAGAACGTGTCGCCCGACACGGTCTCGGTCAGACCGTAGGCGTCGGCGAACCACGCCGACGGAAAGGTTCTCTGCAGGCGCTCGATATACGGAACGGGCATCTTTTCGCCGCCGGCGATGAGCAGCCGTACCGACGACAGATCTCGTTCGGCGACGCCTGGCACGTCGAGGATCGCTCGAACCATCGCGGGAGCGGTCCACACGCTCGTGACTCGGGAACGTTCGATCTCGTCGACGACACGCGCCGCGTCGAACGCACGGTGGATGATGGTCGTCGCACCCACCGCGATCATCGTCGTGGTGATCAGGTCGAGCGCGCCGACGTGATACAGCGGCCCGCAGGCCAGACCGACGTCGGCGCTCGTGAATCCGAACTCGGTGATGTGCGCGTAGTTCTTCCACGCCAGGTTGGTGTGGGTGAGCATGACCCCCTTCGGGCGTCCCGTGGTCCCGGACGTGTACATCAGTCGGTGGATGTCATCTCCCAGCACGTGCGCGCGGGCCGGACGCGGCGACTCGGCGGCCAGATCACAGAACCGTTCCCACCGTGCGAAGCGCTCGGTCGACAGACACACGCGGACGAGGTCGCCCCCAAGCGGGTTCGTCGCTTCGTCCGCGAGTTCGATGAGTGCGTCATCGCACACGAGCGCGCGAGCTTGGGAATGTTCGATGATGAACTGCAACTCTGGCGCCGCAAGCCGCCAGTTGATCGGCATCGCGATCGCTCCGACATAGTTCGCGGCGAAGATCGTCGCCAAGAACTCGAGGCGGTTGTAGGACAGCAACCCGACGACGTCGCCGACACCGACTCCTCGCGCGTGAAGTCCGCCGGCCAGCGCCGCTGCCCAATCCCACATCCCCTGGTAGGTGACGACGTCGTCCTCGAAGACGGCGAGCGGCTTGGTCGGCGTCCGCCCCGCATGATGTTCGAGCACTCCGAGCCAGCTCATGTCTGGATGCATCGTCGACGCCTGCGGCTCTCGGCTCATCCGCGGAATCTCCTACGGCGCCGCGTAGCCGCCGTCGACCACGATCGCGGAGCCTGTCGTCCAGCGGGACGCGTCGCTCGCGAGGTACGAGTAGGCGCCGACCAGGTCGGCGGCAGTTCCCAGCCCGAGCGGATGTTTGGCTGCGATCGCGTCGATCGCCTCGGGCGGGAGGTCTGCGTGGATCCCGGAACGGAACGTCCCTGGGCAGACACAGTTGACCCGTATCCCGTCGCGTGCGTATTCGACCGCCGCGACCTTCGCGAGTTGGATCACCGCCGCTTTCGTCGCGCAGTACGGAGCGGCGTGCGACCAGGCGGTGAGACCGGAGACGGATGCCGTGAGGACGATCGACCCGGACTGCTGAGTACGCATGACCGGCACCGCGGCGCGGATGCCATTGACGGCACCGAGGACATTGACCCGGAACGCGCGCTCCCAGTCTTCGGTCGCCAGGTTGTGGATGCGACCATTCGGGGAGAGCACCCCGGCGTTGGAGACGAGCACGTCGAGCCGGCCGAAGCGTTCCACCGCCCGGCCGACGACGGCTTCGACCTGCGCGACGTCGCCGACGTCGGCCCGTAACGTTTCGACCGCGCCCTCACCCGTCGGCAACCCCTTGACGGTTGCTTCGAGCGACGCCGCACTGACGTCGCTCAGCACCACATCGGTATCCGGCTCGCTCGCGAACCGGTGAGACAGCGCGGCGCCGAGCGTTCCGCCCGCTCCGGTGATCGCGATGACGCGTCGCGGTGCACTCATACGAGCAGGTATCCGCCGTCGACGTTGAGCACGGTGCCGGTCACGAACGCTGACGCGTCCGAGGCCAGGAACTGGTAGGCGCCGGCCAGGTCGGTGGATGCTCCCCAGCGCCGTTGCGCAGTGTGGTCGAGCACGCCGTCGCCGAGCTCGGGGCTGTTCTTCCACCGTTCGGCCAACGGCGAGTCGAACCATCCGGGAGCGACGACGTTGACGGTGATACCCGACGACGCGAGATCGAGCGCGAGACCTTTGGCCATGCCGACGAGGCCGGCCTTCGAAGCGCTGTACGCGGTGAGCCCTTGGCGCGGCCGTTCACCGAGGACCGAGCCGGTGAAGATCAGTCGGCCGCCGTCGCGCATCACCCGGGCGGCGGCGCGGGCGCCGAGAAACGCTCCGGTGAGGTTCACGTCGAGAATCTCACGCCAGACCGACGGATCGGTCTTGAGCGGCCCGGCCAAGATGGGTGAGATCCCCGCGTTGCAGATCCAAACGTCGATGCCACCCCATTCGGCGACGGCAGCATCAGCGACCGCGTCGTTGAACTCCGCGTCGGTGACCTCGCCGCTGAACACCAGAGACGGGCCCGGCAGCTCTTCGGCGACCGCCTTGAGGTCGGTCTCGGTTCGCGCCACCAACGCCACCCGCGCGCCGCCCTGCGAGAACGCGTGCGCGAGCAGCCGACCGAGCCCCCGGCTGGCGCCGGTGATCACCACACGTTTCCCAGCCACGTCCGAGACACCAGCGAAGGACGCGGGGATGTCGATCTGTTCAGGCTGTTCGGGCATCGCCTTTCCCTGTTTGTACCGATCAGTACAATACTCGGTTCATGTTCAGCGACGCCGACCTCGTCGAGATGTATCGGCGGATGCTCATGATCCGCGGATTCGAGGAGCGTGTCGCGGCGCTGTACCGCGACGGCGACGTCCCGGGCTTCGTGCACTTGTCGATCGGGCAGGAGGCGTCGGCGGTCGGCGCGTGTTGGCCACTCGGTCCGACGGACGTGATCACGTCCACCCACCGCGGCCACGGACATTGCCTCGCGAAGGGTCTCGACGCGCTCGGGATGTTCGCCGAGCTGATGGGCAAGGACGAGGGCACGAACCGCGGCCGCGGCGGCTCGATGCATATCGCCGACCCGAACATCGGGATTTTCGGCGCGAACGGGATCGTCGCCGCCGGTCTGCCGATCGCGGTGGGAGCAGCCACCGCGGCCCAGCTCCGAGCCGACGGCAGCGTCGCGGTGGCGTTCTTCGGCGACGGTGCGGTCGCCCACGGCACCTTCCACGAAGCGGTCAACCTCGCCGCGGTCTGGGCGGTGCCGGCGATCTTTTTCTGCGAGAACAACGGCTACGCCGAGTTCTCACCGGCGTCGGCCCAGCATGCGGCACCACTCGAGCGGCGCGCGGCCGGTTACGGCGTCGACTATGTCGCGGTCGACGGCAACGACGTCGTCGCGACCGCAGCCGCGATGCACTCGGCGGTCGAGGCGACGCGCGCCGGACGGGGTCCCGTCGTCGTCGAGGCAGCCACCTACCGTTGGCACGGCCATTACGAAGGCGACCCCCAGCGGTACCGATCGCCCGACGAGGTTCACGAGTGGGAGGCACGCGACCCGCTCGTCGTCCACGCGCGCCGGCTCCGTACCGCGGGCATCACCGACGACACGCTCGCATCCGTGCAGTCATCGGTCGCGCACGACCTTGACGAAGCCGTCGCAGGCGCGCGGCGGTTGACGACCCCGGCGGTGGCCACCCTGACCGACTTCGTGGCCCGCCCCCGTCCCGAACGCGCCGAGCCGCCGGCACCGCCCGCCGGTGCCCCGACGTTTCGGACGATGGACGCGATCCACGCCGCCCTCGAAGTCGAACTTGCCGGCGACGATCGCGTGTTCGTCGCGGGGATCGACGTCGCGGCGGGCGGCAACGTGTTCGGCCTCACGCGCGGCCTGCACGATCGTTTCGGTAACCGCGTCCGCGACACCCCCATCTCGGAGAGCGCGATCATCGGCCTCGGCGTCGGCGCGGCGATGGCCGGGATGCGCCCTGTGGTCGAGTTGATGTACCTCGACTTCGTCGGCGTCTGTTTCGACCAGCTGCTCAACCAGGCCGCGAAGCTGGGCTTCATGACCGGCGGCGCCGCGCAGATGGCGCTGACGGTGCGGACCCAGTTCGGCGCGGGACGCTCGTCGGGAGCCCAGCACTCGCAGAGCCTCGAGGCGCTGCTCGCGCATATCCCGGGCCTGAGCGTCGTCATGCCGTCGACCCCGGCGGACACGTACGGGCTGCTGCGCGCCGCGATCCAGGACCCGAACCCGGTGGTGTTCATCGAGAACCGGTTGCTGTACGGCATGAAAGGCCCCCGGCCGCCAGCCGACTACGTCGTTCCGATCGGCCGGTCGGCGGTCGTGCGTCCCGGCACCGACGTCACGGTCGTGTCGGTCTCCCGGATGGTCCACGAGGCCCTCGCCGCGGCCGAGCGCATGGCCGGCGAGGGCATCTCGGTCGAGGTCATCGACCTGAGAACCGTCGCTCCGCTCGACATGGCGTCGATCCTCGACTCGGTCCACAAGACGAGCCGGCTCCTGATCGCGCACGAGGCCGTCGTCCCGTTCGGTATCGGCGCCGAGATCGCCGCCACCGTCGCCCGCGACGGCTTTTGGGATCTCGACGCGCCGATTCAACGTGTCGGCGCGGCGGCGACTCCCCCTCCTTATTCACCCGACCTCGAACGCGCGTGGCTCCCCGACCGCGACGACATCGCCGAAGCCATCCGCCGCCTCGCCGCGGTGTGAGCTCAGCATCCCAACGTGCGCGCGATGACGAGGTGCTGGATCTCGTTGGTGCCTTCGCCGATCTCGAGCACCTTCGCGTCGCAATAGAAGCGGGCGACGGGTGAGTCGAGCATGTAGCCGACGCCGCCGTGGATCTGGACGGCCTCGGATGCCGCCCAGACCGCCACCCGACTTGCCTTCAGCTTCGCCATCGATGCTTCTTTGAGGAACGGCTGGCCCGTGTCGCGCAGGTACGCGGCGCGGTAGGTGAGCCAACGCGCGGCCTCCAGCTCGGTGGCGATGTCGGCGAGCTTGAACTGCACCGCCTGGAACTTCGAGATCGGCTGTCCGAACTGAACCCGTTGGCGGGCGTAGTCGGTCGCCAGGTCCAGCACGGCCTGGGTCAGGCTGAGCGACAACGCCGCGATCGAGATGCGCCCGACCTCGAGCGTGCCGAGAAATTGGCTGAGTCCCAGGTTCGGATCGCCGATGAGGTGATCGTCGGGAACCCAGACGTCATCGAAGTACAGCTCGCGCGTATCGAGGCCTCGCCATCCGATGCCGCGCATCTTCGAGCCCATGGTGTAGCCGGGCGTGTCCGTTTCGACGACAAAGGTCGCGAACCGCGGCTCGTGTCCCTCGACCGACTCGGTGCGGGCCAGCAGTGTCACGCCGAACGACATGTCAGTGCCGGCGTTGGAAATGAACGTCTTTCGACCGTTGATCAGCCAGCCACCGTCGTGTCGGTGCGCCCGGGTGGAGATCCCCCGTGCGTCGGACCCGGCATCGGGCTCGGTCAGACCGAACGCACCGAGGGCGCGCCCTTCGGCCAACGGTCGCAGCCAACGTTCCCGTTGGGCGTCGCTGCCGAACAGGTACAAGGGCAACGAACCGATCGTGACGTGTGCTTGCCACGCCGCGGCCACCGATTGGTCCGCCAAGCCGATCTGCTCCATCGCCGCGACGAAGCCGATCGTTGACATGCCGATCCCTCCCCAGCGCTCGGGGATCAGCATGCCGAGCAGGCCCAACCCGCCCATCTCGCGCAGCAGGTCGGTCGGACAGCGCGCGTCCTCCCACGCCCGCGGTGCACGCGGGGCGATCTCGTTCTGCGCGAACTCGCGGCAGAGGCCGACCAGCTCGCGTTCGGACTCGGTGAGCGAGAAATCCATACCCGAATCCTATTGGACCGATCGGTACAAGAAAGGGACAACGGCGAGAACGCGGCTATCAGTGGTAGAGAGCGAGCGTTACAGTTCGGGGAGCTCGGCCGTATCATGAGCGAACCGACCGGGACCGGCCCATGCAGCACGAGCACGACTACCACGCGCTGGCCGTGATCGAGGTCATCGACGAGACCGCCGACACCCGCTCGTTCGTGCTCGACGTCCCGTCCGCGCTCAAGCAGACCTTTGCGTATACCGCCGGCCAGTTCTGCACGTTCCGGGCGACGATCGACGGCGAAACGGTCGTCCGCTGCTACTCCATGTCGAGCTCACCTGACGTCGGCGAACCGCTCACCACCACCGTAAAGCGTGTGGCGGGGGGCTGCATGTCGAACTGGATGAACGATCACCTGCGCGCGGGCGACACGCTCGATGTGATGCGGCCGTCTGGGCTGTTCGTCCTGCGCGAGACGGATGTGCCGGTCGTCGCGTTCGCGGGGGGAAGCGGAATCACCCCGGTGATCTCGATCGTCAAGAGCGCCCTCGCCAAGACGGAGCGTCCCGTCGTGGTCGTGTACGCCAACCGGGACGCCGGCGCGGTGATCTTCGCGGACGAGCTCGCACGAATGGAGGCAGGCTCAGCCGGACGGCTGTCCGTCCATCATCACCTCGACACCGAACGGGGGTTCCTCGACGCCGCGGCCTGCACTGCCCTCGTCGGCGATCGTGCCCACGCCGACTTCTATGTCTGCGGGCCCGGCGCCTACATGGACATCGTCGAGGAGGCGCTGCGCGGGTTCGGGGTCGCCGAGGAACAGGTGTTTGTCGAACGCTTCGTGGTCCCCGAGGTCGCGGCTGTCGTCGACGTCTCTTCGACGACCGAAACCTTGACGTTCACCCTCGAACGGCGGACACAGACCGTCCCATACCAGCTGGGCGACACGATCCTCGAGGGTGCGCGGCGCGGCGGACTGAACCCGCCGTTCTCGTGCGAGATGGGGAACTGCGCCACGTGCATGGCACACCTCGACGAAGGATCGGCGACGATGCGCGCCAACAATGCATTGACTGCGGACGAGGTCGAGACCGGCTGGGTGTTGACCTGCCAGGCGATCCCGACGAGCCGCGAGGCGGTCGTCAACTATGACGCCTGACTGAGCCTCGGCTCGACGCGGTCGAGTCCCAGCATGCTGATCGCGCGTGCCCCGCCCGGACATGGCGTCAGTTCGCTCAACCGTGGTGCTTGCACGCGGGCCCGAACGAGGGGAGGTCCGGGCCGCGTGCAAGAGATCGAGCCTCGGTCACAAGATCCATCTCGGGGGAGGCTCACGGGACGCTGCCCCGTCCGTGTCAGACCTGGGGGCGTCGGACGGTCACAGGTCCCGTTCGAATTGTCAGGATCGCCGGCTCAACTTAACCATCTGATAACGCCATTTGCAAATATTAAGATCTCAACTCTCGAACCTGCAGTGCCGGGACGGAAGCGTTCTTTCCAGATCCTTCGGGGCGCTATTCTCACGTCGCCTACCGAGTTCGCACGGCGGCAACGGTGTTCATCGACTCGTGAGGCCGGACACTCGAATGGGAGCAGGATCTGACATGGCCGGAGTCGGAGCTCCTGACGCGGGTGAGCCGGCCTGGCGGGAGCGTGCGGTGTCCCGCAGTCTGAACGCCGCTCGGTCCCGCGCAGAGCAGCGAGTGCAGCGCTTCCTCGACGCAGCGTTCGAGCTGATCGACGAGAAAGGCACGACGGAGTTCACGATCCAAGAGGTCGTCGAGCGGTCGAAGCAGTCACTGCGCGGCTTCTACGAATATTTCGCCGGCAAGGACGAGCTCGTGCTCGCCCTGTTCGAGGAGTCGATCCGCGAGGCGGGCGAGGACATCGAAACCGTCGTCGACGCCCAAAGCGACCCGCTGCAACGGCTGCGGGTCTTCACGATCCGACTCCACGAGTGGTGCGACCCCGGCGAAACGCCACGCAAACGCGGCACGCACAACCGTCGCGCGATTTCAGAGTTCTCGATGCATCTCGCCGCAAACAATTCGGAGCGGATTCGAGCTGCCATTGCGCCGCTCTCGCACCTGCTGCTCGAGCTCCTCGACGCCGCCGCTGACGCCGGCGCGATCCGCGTCGCCGACACCCGACGCGCGACCGCACTCGTCCAACAGACGGTGATGAACACCTGGTTCGGCAACCGTCTCGTGAACGACCCGAAGCTGCGGCTCACCGCCGAAGAAACCTGGGAGTTTTGTCTGCGCGGCCTCGGCAACTGACCTGCCACGCCGCCTGCTGCTCGCGCCCGCCAGAAGGCCTCCCCTCGAATGTCTCAAAGGCGACGCGTGATCGTGTCGACGCCAAGCGTCTGGACATGCGCGCGCTCGGCTGCGCTGTTGTCGGACGCGGCCGACGCACCGAACGGTTGGGTGGCGATGCTCGCGGGATCGATCCCGACGACGCGCGAGCCGGTGGCGGGCGGGCAGGATCAGTAGCGGCCGAGGAGGAAGTTCACGACCGGAGTCGCGGCCGCGAACGTCTCGGTGACTCCGGCACTGAAGTAGCCGGAATCGGTGATCATCGTCGTGCCGGTGATCGCGCCTGCCGCATCGCTGCACAAGAAGACGAGCGGGTATGCCTGTTCGAGCGGCGTCGCGGCCTCGACACCGACCTCGGCGCGGTAGTCGGAACCGAACCCGAGCCACATCTCTTTGTTCGCTTGCGCGAGTGGCGTGTCGGTCGGACCCGGGCAGATCGCGTTGATGCGGATCCCCTGCTTCAGCAATGGCATCGCCTCCCGAGCGACGTACGCGCAGATCGCCTGTTTGCTCCACATGTAGTCGGCCTTGCCGTGCTCTTGTGCCCACTGGGCCGCGGCGTCGAAGTCGGAGATGTCGAGGTACTCGTTCAGCAGCGGGAGTTGGGATTCCCACCCGAGGCCGGCCGCCGACGAGATGAACCCGATCGCGGCGCCCCGCGACAACAGGCCGCGGGTGAGGAGCAGGTCGATGAGGTACCGGTGACCGATGAAGTTGATCTTCTCGATATTCGGCGTGCCGTCGGCGACCCCGGCGCACGAGAAGACCGCGTGGACGGGGCCGCCGCACTCGTCGACGGCGGCCTCGACCGACGCGGCGTCGCCGAGATTGACGTGTATTGCCTTGGCGCCGGCGAGGGTGACGTCAGCGAAGTCCATCACGACGACCTCGGCTCCGGCGTCTTGCACGAGCCCCGCGACGGCCGCGCCCATTCCGGTGGCGCCACCGACGACGAGGGCTCGTTTGCCGTCGTAGCGAAACGCGTCGAACTGCGTCATCTTGTGGTCTCCTCAATCGTCTGTGGGCGTCCTCGCAGGCTGTGACGAGAGTCTCGCGTAGCGGGGCCCAGCCTGCTTCCGTCGACCCCACTCAGGCTATACGCTGCGCGAGAATTGCTCTCTCGCCAAGAGCAGACGGGATTCTCGGATCGAGGAGCTATGGCGCAGCCGGATCTCGGGCAGTCCGTCGCCGAGTTCCGCGCCGCGCTGCATGGGTGGCTCGACGCGCACCACGACGAACTCGCTCCACCGTATCTGGCGCCCGGGACGCTCGACGAGCACATGGCGCAGATGCAACGGGTGAAGTCCGCCCTGTTCGACGCCGGGTGGATGCGGTACGGCTGGCCGCAACGGGTGGGCGGTTTCGGCGGGTCGCCGATGCTCAGGACCGAACTCGGTGCCGCGCTGGCGGCGCGAGACCTCACCGACCCGGGTCTGTTCTCGCTCGTTGAGGTGCTCGCGCCGACACTGATCGACTTCGCGACGCCTGCACTCGCCGCCGAAGTTGTCCCGCGCCTGCTCTCAGGCGCCGAGATGTGGTGCCAGGGTTTCTCCGAACCATCCACTGGAAGCGATCTCGCGTCGCTGAGCTGTCGAGCCGTTCCTGACGGCGACGCCACCACCGCGTCGACGTGGGTGATCGACGGCCAGAAGGTCTGGACCAGCCTCGCCCAGTACGCGGATCGTTGCGTGCTGCTGACGCGTACCGGGCCGGCGCCATCACGCCATCGTGGCATCACGGCCTTCTTCGTCGACATGGACACGCCAGGTATCACGGTCGTTCCGCTCGAGATGATCAACGGCGTGCGAGAGTTCGCCGAGGTCTTCTTCGACGACGTCGTCGTTCCTGCCGACCGGATCCTCGGCGCGGTGAACGGCGGCTGGGCAGTCGCGATGAGCATCCTGCCGTACGAACGTTCGTCGTGTTTTTGGCAACGGATCGCGTATCTGTACCGGCGTCTGGAACAGGCCGTCGAAACCGCGTCGGACAATGAGCGAAACGCCGAGATCGCCGGCAACGCGTTCGTGCACCTCCACGCGCTGCGCGCCCGGTCACGCGCGACCCAGTACCGGCTCGCGGCAGGAGAGACGCTCGGGGCGGAGACATCGATCGACAAGGTCCTCGTCGCAGCCGCGGAGCACGCGACGTACGACGCGGTCCGTCGGCTGCTGCCCGGAGTCGTTGAGATGGACGACACGCCAGTTGGTGCCGCCTGGCGTTCGGAGTACTTGTACTCGCGGGCGGCGACGATCTACGGCGGGACAGCCGAGGTGCAGCGCAACATCATCGCCCGTCGTCTGCTCGATCTCGGCGGCGACGAATGATGGATGCGGCGGAACGGACGCTGCTCGAGGAAACAGTCCGCGCCGCGCTCGCGGGCACGGACACCGACGCGGACGCCGTTCTGGGCGACGTCGGCTGGCTCGAGATGTTGGAGGTCGAGCCGGACGACGCGGTCGGCATCGTGTTCGGCGCGCTCGGCGCATCCAACGGGACAGCAACCGCGCTGGACGACGTCGTCGTGTCGGCGCTCGGGTTGCAGCCGCGCGCCGACCTGGCTGTGCTGTTGCCGGCCTTCGGTGTCTGGGACGTGCCCGGTCGCATCGACGGCGCGACGGCTGACGCGCTCGGACTCATGACGGCTCGCGTCGTCACTGCCCGCGACGTTGTCGTGGTGTGCGCGACCGGATCGGAGGTTCGCGCCCGCACCGTCCCCGTGTCGTGCGCGCAGATCCGCACGGTGGGTGGCATCGACCCGCACGGCGGGATCCACGCCGTGGGTTTCGAGCGGGTCGCCGGCGTCGACGCCACGCTCGACGCACCTCGGTGGGAAGCTGCCGTCGCGTTCGGCCGGCGCGCCGTCGAGTAAAGCCGAACTTACGCGCGCTCGGGCGCCGGTTCGGGGCGCGGACGCCGGCCGTGGCGGCCGCGATCAGC
>JBKQIY010000065.1:0-13591 GCA_052148155.1 Acidimicrobiia bacterium
CGGCTGCTGCGATACGCACCCTGGTCGTTCTCATCATGCCCCCTGAAGGTTTCGTGCGCGCTCGAAGACAACGAAACATTCGTCACCACCGACCGCGAGGTTGGTCCTGCTCGCGACTGTCGAAGAAGTCATCGTCCAAGCAACAAAAAAGGAAACACCGACCGATATCTGGACGGAACTCGGCACGACCGACAGCTCGGGCGTGCGACGACTGTCGCGCTGACGGAACCCGCGCGAGCTACGAGTTGACCGTCGCAGCCGGCACGTCCGGCGCCGCAGCGAGCGACGGGCCGACGTTGTGGCTCACGACCGGACGGCCGCATCGTCCCGGGGATGTCTTGTCCGCAACGCAGGACGGACGGCTTTCGTCCATTGCCGGGACCGGGTCTGGCTGGATCCGGTCGGAAAGGTGTTTCCTTTTCGTCGCGTGCACGATGACATTCTCGGTGGGTTCAGCCACAGCCCCGTCGCGCGTGAGCGAACCCTGGCGAGAACGACGATCTCAGAGGTGTGCATGCATCGCCGAGTTCCTACTCGTGATCGTCGGCGCGCCGGCGGCGGGCTCGTGGCGGTGCTGCCGCCTGCCGGTCCGGCGTCACGAACGTCACAAGGGACGGCAGCCGCCAGAACGCTCTCGAACTGCCGCGCGCTTGCGGCCAGGAACCGTTGGGGTGTCGGTCGTGAGTTCAGGGCGCTCACCAACATTGCGGGCAAGGTCGCGTGGATATAAGACGGGCACCCCGACATTCGAGGTGACTGAGAACGCGTCTGGAGCGAAGGTCAACACGTACGCGAGGACGCCACGCATCTCATCAGCATGGCGACGATGACCGGTCGTACAGGTTCGGCGGCGAAGAGGACGCACAAAGACTCGAAAGTACCGAGAGTGCTGTCGGCAATTGCGCGATGGACATGGTGACGCTCCGTCCGGGCAGCAACATCACCTTCTCGGATTCTCTCGAACTCGCGGCTCGTCGTTCTCCTGCAGCGCCCGACTTGGTCGGAGATCGTTCGGGATTTCGCAGTCGACCGGACGCGGGTGGGCGTTCGAGTGAAGCCGCGACGATCAGAGCCGAGGAGAAAAGATTGGCCAGAGCGTGACATGCCGATCCGGCGCGCCGGTCATCGGTCGGACCGTCCATGAGCCTCGACGAGACGGGAAAGGCGGCAGTCAGGTGGGGACGCCGATTGTTTTTGGGCTGGTGGTGGGGGATGGGTAGCCGATGCCGATGGAGTTCACGGCTTCGATGGTGAAGGTGTAGGTGTCGCCGTTTTCGAGGTTGTCGATGGTGGCGGTGGTTGATCGTGCGTTGAACGTTTGGGGTGGGAGGGCGATGCCGTTGTGGGAGGGGGTGATGATGTAGGCGTGGATGGGGGCGCCGCCGTCGCTGGCGGGTGCTTGCCAGGTGAGGGTGGCTTGTCCGTTTCCGGGGGTCGCGGACGGGGAGAACGGCGAGAACGGCACGGTGGCGGTGAGGGTGGTGGTCGGATCGACGGGTAACAGCATGGGTGGTCGGGGCGGCTGGGTGAAGTTGAAGTCGTTGGTGAGGTCGCCGAGGATGCCTTCGTTTTCGCGTACGTCGGGTCGGGGGTCGGGTCGGCCGTCGGTGTTGGGGTCGAGTCGTTGTCCGCCGAGGAAGTCGTCTTCGATGAATTTGGCGTAGGCGTCGAAACTTAACGTTTGGTGGTCGATGTAGCCGTTTTTGGCGTACGGGCTGATGACCAGTGCTGGGACTCGCAGGCCGTAGCCGTTGTGGTCGACGACGGGTGGGACGACGTTGTCGTACAGGCCGCCCCAGTCGTCCCATGCGAGGAAAATCGCGGTGGAGTCCCAGTCGGGACTGTTCATGACCGCGTTGATGAGGCTGGTCACGTAGGACTGTCCGGCGCTGACCGATGATGGTGGATGTTCGCTGACCTGACCGGATGGGACGACCCACGACACTGCGGGAAGTTGGCCGGCCTTGGCGGCTTGGTAGAACTTGTCGACCGATTTGATGTTGCCGACCTGGTCGTCGTTGTTGACGGTGTCGAAATACGGCAACGGATTCCAGATCCCGGGCGTTTTGGCGTCCTGTTTCCCCGGGACACACGTCAACGCTGACGGATCGGTGCAATCAGGTTCGGTGCCGGTCACGACGTAATAGCCCCACGAGACGTGCTGTTGGTGCAACAGGTACGTCAGGTCCGTCCACGCATAGATCGGCGTCCCCGGCGACCCGGCCGGATGTTTTTTTGTGTTCTGCGGGGGTTTCGGTCCGGGTGCTTGGATCTCGTTCGTGCAGCTACTCGGGTCGTTGTGGGTCGTGCACTTCGCCGACCACTCCGAAACCATGAACAGGTGCGCGGGAAGACTCCACGACGCGACCGGCTCGAACATGTGATCTTGGAGCACGAAATGCTGGGCGTAACTCCAATAGTTCGGGATATCAGACTGGGTGTGATAGCCCATCACGTCCAACGGACCGATCTGACAGTTCGGATTGTCCGGATCGACACAGCCCTTTTGTGCGGACTCTGCCGTCGCGAGGAAGCCGTCCATCTTCCCGCCGTCGATATCCTTGCGTGCTTCGGGCGCGCCGTGGGGACCGCCACCGTTGTCGTCGTTGTGATCGACGTACGGCTTCTGACAGCCGCCCTGCTGCGGATCCGGGACACACACCGTCGGTTGACCGTTCACCATCGGGATCCCATCCGCGCCTGGGAACGTCCCGAAATAATCGTCGAACGAACGGTTCTCCTGCATGATCACCACAACATGACGGATCTTGTGGATCCCGGTCAGCGCCGCGCCCGACGACCGCACACCAAGAAACGGAACGACGCTCGGCGCCCCCACCGACACGACCACCGCCACCAACAACGACGACACCAACACCAACACGCCCCAACCCCGGAGCCGCACCGACCGCCTCACGAGATCGTCATCGACGCCGACGTCACCGAGAAACCACCAAGCCGAGTGCCGGAGGCACAGTCGCCACCGGAGGTGGTCGCGGCGAGCCCTCGATTGAGGACCAATGTTCCTGTCACGTGCGCGTCAGAGAACACATTCGACTGTGATCTGACCACGCCGAAGAATTGTGCGGTGGTGGTGTGTCCATTGGTCGAGCCGAACACAAGTTGAATCGAAGCCCCCGATGTTCCCAATCCGACCGGTGAGGTCCACGTCAACGTTCCCGACCCGCCGCTGGGCACGCCGATGGCCGAGCGGCAACTCATGGCTCGCTTCGTGCGGAACGACACCGAGATCTGGGCTGCACGCACGTACGGCCCCGAACACGACCCGAGGGTCGTCTGGAGCACGACGGTATGCGGCTCGGCGGTTGCCAGCAACAGGCCGGGGCTGACGCGCACAATTCCGCTATTTCCAGAACAGCTCGCCAGGTCTGGGACGTTCGGAGGGGTAACGACCACCGGGCCGACCGTTCGCGGCGGGCTCGCACCCCGTGCGTTGATCGCCGTGACCTGGCAGGTGTAGGTCTTTCCCACCGTCAGATTGTCCGCCACGATCGGGCTGGCGGACTGCAGCGGGCTGGCCGGAGCGCCGCCGTCCGTCGACGTGCACTGCGCGCGGTAGTTCAAGATGACGTGACCGTTATTGGCGGGGGGCGAGAACGTGAGCGCGATCCCGTGCGCGAGTTGGAGCACCGCGATCACGTCAGGCGGTGCGGGGGTCCCGACCGTCGCGATCGCCGCGTCCGAAACGACGCTGGTCCCAAAGAAGTTGGTCGCGGTCACGACACACGAGTAGGCGTGGCCCGACAGCAGGTTCGACACGGTGATCGGCGACACCGTGCCGGCGTCGCCGCGGGTGACTCCGCTCGAAACCGGTGTGCACGTCGCGCGGTACAGCAGGATCGCGCCCGCGTTCGCGGGTCCGGGATGGAATGAAACCTTCAGCGATCCTGACAGACCGGGCGCCGATTCGGACACGACCGGCAGGATCGAGGGCGGGCCGGGCTGGCCGACCACCATTGCTTGCGATGTCGCCGACGCCGCGCTCGCGCCGATCGCGTTCGTTGCGGTGACGTCGCATACATAGACGTTGCCGTTCGAGAGCGGGCCGACCGTGAGCGGCGAGCTCGTTCCTGACATCGAACCGTTGATCCCGCCGTTGGGCGACGAGCACACGGCAGTGAAGGTGGTGATCGGGTTGCCGTTGTCGCTGTTCGGCGCGAAGGAAACAGTGAGTGCCGCGTCCGCGCTCGCCACGTCACTGACCGTCGGTGGCGCGGGCGCAGCCGCGGGCACGGTCGCAGCCGACGGTACCGACGCAGGGCTCGGACCGACCGCGTTGGTAGCGGTGACGGTGCACGTGTAGGTATCGCCGTTGGTCAGGTTGTCGACGACGATCGGCGCCGCAGTCGGACCGGTCAGGCTTTTCGCACCCGGCGTACCGCCGTCGGAAGAAGCACACGTCGCCGCGAATCCGGTGATCGCGGTGCCGTTGCTGTTCGGCGCGACGAAGGTGACCGCGATCCGTTCGTTGCCCACCGTCGCCGTCGGCTGGGCTGGGGCGTCGGGAACGGCCGCGGGGACCGCGGGACCCGAACTGGGCGACACTGCGCTGTTGCCGGCGCTGTTGGTGGCGAACACGTCGCACGTATAGGTATCGCCGTTGGTCAGCGGTGTGACGCTGATCGGCGTCGCGGTCGCGCCGGCGAGCAGGCCGGCGCCGGTGACGCCCCCGTCGCTCGAGGTGCACGTCGCGGTAAAGCTGGTGATCGCGCTTCCCAGGTCCGCGGGTGCGACGAACGTGACAACGATCTGTGCGTTGCCGGCCACGACGGTCGGCTGGGCCGGTTGGTCCGGCACGCCGACAACGAGTGGTGTCGAAGCCGGCGACGGCGTGCTGGGGCCGAGACTGTTGGTGGCGGTGACGGTGCAGGTGTAGGTGTCGCCGTTGGTGAGGCCGGTGACGGTGATCGGCGACGCGCTGCCGTCGGGTGTGGTGTAGGTGCCGGTGCCGGTCGCGCCGCCGTCGCTCGAGGTGCACGTCGCGGCGTAGCTGATGATGGCGCTGCCGTTGTTCGCCGGTGCGACGTACGTGACAACGACCTGTGCGTCGCCGTCCGAGACCGTCGGTTGCGCAGGCGGCGCGGGCGTGCCCGGCGTCGGGACGGCGGCGGCCGACGCGGGCGACGGCGCGCTGGGGCCGACGCTGTTGGCGGCGGTGACGGTGCAGGTGTAGGTGTCGCCGTTGGTGAGGCCGGTGACGGTGATCGGCGACGCGCTGCCGTCGGGTGTGGTGTAGGTGCCGGTGCCGGATGCGCCGCCGTTGGTGGAGGCGCAGGTCGCGGCGTAGCTGATGATCGGGTTGCCGTTGTTGGCGGGCGCGACGTACGTGACGGCGATCTGTGCGTTGCCGGCCACGGCGGTCGGCTGGGCCGGTTGGTTGGGGACACCGACAACGAGTGGTCCCGAAGCCGGCGACGGTGCGCTGGGGCCGACGCTGTTGGTGGCGGTGACGGTGCAGGTGTAGGTGTCGGCGTCGGTGAGGGCGGTGACGGTGATCGGCGACGCGCTGCCGTCGGGTGTGGTGTAGGTGGCGGTGCCGGTCGCGCCGCCGTTGGTGGAGGTGCAGGTCGCGGCGTAGCTGATGATGGCGCTGCCGTTGTTCGCGGGTGCGACGTAGGTGACCAGGATCTGCGCGTCGCTGGCCGAGACTGTCGGCGGGACGGGCTGGAGCGGCGCGCCGACGACAACCGAATCGGACGCCGGCGAGATGCCCTGACCGTCAGCGTTGGTGGCGGTGACGGTGCAGGTGTAGGTGTCGCCGTTGGTGAGGCCGGTGACGGTGATCGGCGCGGCGCTGCCGTCGGGTGTGGCGTAGTCGCCGGTTCCCGCTGTGCCCCCATTGCTCGACGTGCAGTCCGCCAGGTAATCGGTGATCTGGCTGCCGTTGTCGGCGGGCGCGACATAGGTCACGACGATCTGCGCGTCGCCGCCCGTGACGGTCGGCGCCGACGGCGCGTCGGGGGCAGCCGCCCAGGCCGGGGTCGCGACCAAGGCGACTACGAGCACCGCTCCGATCGCCGGCGCGACGACGCGCAGCGTTCGGCCTCGTTTCGGCCTCCGACGCACGCGCTCCACCCCAAAACCCCCACTGGACCTGTTTGTCCCCGACTAGCCAGTAAATCCAGTTTCGGACCGGGGTGCAAGCCTCTCTGCGTATTTCCGACAAAAACCACTTTTTGGTCAGATACGGACGCCGACGGCGTGAGGGCTGCCCGGTCGGGGCAGGGGATGGCGGAACAACCGAGACGCGTTCTCGTGCGAGATCTTCGCGATCTCATCGTCGGAGAGGGTGCCGAACACGTCCGCGAAGACGGTCTGGGTGTCCGGCCAGGTGCCGTCGCCGTGCGGGTAGTCGGACTCGAAGGTGATGTGGTCGACACCGATTGTCGCTCGAGTCGACAGGGTCGAGGGGTCGTCGATCGTGGAGAACCAGAAGTTGCGGTGCAGGACCTCCGCGGGACGAAGATCGCCGGGGAAGTAGTGGCCGTAGCCCGATCGGGAGACGATGTTCTCGAGTCGGTCATGGAGCATCGCGACCCAGCCGATGCCGCCCTCGCTCATGATGATCTTCAGATCAGGGTGCTTCACCGCGTAGCCCGACCACAGCCATTCCGCGCAGGCACTCAACGAGAGCTGACCGAACAGCGTCGCACCGAGTGGAACCATCGGCGCGCCCTTGGGCATGTCGGCGACTCCCGTCGAACCGACGTGCAGGCATATGACCGTGTCCGTCTGCGCGCATGCGGAAATGATCGGGTCCCACCACGACGAGAAGATTGGCTCCATCCCGATGCGATGCGGCATCTCAGGCAACGTGACCGCGGTGAAGCCCCGCGCCGCGTTGCGCCGAATTTCCTGCGCGCCGAGCTCGGGATCGGCGAGATACGTAATTCCCATCGGCACCATGCGATCGGGGTGCGGCGAATACCACTCGTCGTAGAACCAGTCGTTCCACGCCTGCGTGACGGCGAGCCCGAGGGCAGGATCCGTGCATCGCGAGAACACCGACCCACAGAACCCGGTGATCTGCGACGGAAAATTTACCGATGCCCAGACACCGTTGATATCCATGTCGCGAACTCGGGCGTCGACGTCGTAGCAGGCGGTGCGCATCTCTTCGAACCGGGTCGGCTCGACCTTCCAATCCTCGGTCTTGCGTCCGACCACCGCGTTGAGGCCGACCTGGAAGAAGATTTTCCCGTCGAACTGCCAGACCTCGTGTCCCTCTTGGGTCTCGATGACCTTCGGCGCGTCGCCTTGGAGCCGAGCGGGCAGGCGACCCTCGAACATGTGGGGAGGTTCGACGAGATGGTCGTCGGTTGAGAACAGCGTGTGACAGATCGCGCGGGGCTCAGGATCGGGTAACAAGCCGTGCGTCTCGGATTTGCGCCAGTGCAGACGGATGCTGTCGGTATCGGCCACGCGCTCAGGCTAGAACTGATCCGAGGTGGGCGTCAGATGATCGTCACCTGGGTCGGGCGGCGGTCGTTGGAGTCGATGTTGCGCTCCGTGCCTGCGACTTCGGCGATGTGTTCGAGACCGCCGACCATGATCCGCGCCGCCCCAGGCTCGATGACGAGACGCATTTGTTCGTCGTAGTAGGCCAGTTGGGTCGGGTCGATGGAGAACCGGACCCGCGCCGATTGGCCCGGTGCGACATGGACGCGCGCGAAGCCGACGAGCTGGCGGTCCGGTCGCGCCACGCGTGCGACTTCGTCGCGCAAGAAGAGCTGCACGACCTCAGTGCCCGCCCGTTCCCCGGTGTTTCGCAGCCCGACATCGACGATCATCGCTGTGTCGGTCGTGACGGGTTCGCGCACCCGCAACGACTCGTACTCGAACGTCGTGTAGGTGAGGCCGGAGCCGAAGAAGTACAACGGCCACGACGGCGCGTCGACGTAATCGCCGAAGATCTGGCTTCGCCCGCCGCCCGCTCGGTGATCGTGATGGATCGGGACGTGTCCGGCGCTTCGCGGCAACGAGATCGGGAGCCGACCCGTTGGTGCCTCGACGCCGAAGAGCACGTCGGCGATCGCCGCACCGCCTTGCTCGCCCGGAATCCAGGCGTACACCAGCGCGTCAACGTGCTCAGCGATCCACGGCAGCGCGTGCGCGCGGCCGCTCATCACGACCACGACAGTCGGCGTCTGGGTCGCGACGATGGCCTCGACGAGCTGTTGTTGCACGCCGGGGAGACCGAGGTCGCTCGCGTCGCGAAACTCACCGCTGGTGCAGTCGGGCATGAGACCAGAACGGCCGCCGACGAAACAGACCGCGACATCGGCCGCATGTGCGTCGGCGACGGCCTGACCGAACCCGTCGGTGCTCGAGCTGTGAATACCGGCGCCCCGGGCGTAGGTGACGTGGCGCGCGATTGCTCGGATGCCGGCCAGCGGGGTGATCGAGTCCGGATAGCACGGCCCGGGCGCGAAGTCGCCGGCGCGCTCGATGGGCTGTCCGTCGTGGTCGCGGGGCTGCACGATTTCGGTGTGCGCGGGATATGAGTAGTCACCTTGGAGGAGGCGCTCGTCGTCGGCGGCGGGTCCGATCACAGCCACGCGCCCGTCCCGCGAGAGCGGCAACAGGTCGCGCTCGTTGCGGAGCAGGACAAGCGATTTCGCCGCGGCTTCGCGCGCAAGTGCGCGATCTGCGGGCCGCGTGTACGGGAGCTCAGCCGTGTCTTCATCGACGAACGGCTCGTCGAAGAGCCCAAGCTCGGCTTTCAGCGCCAAAATGCGACGAACGGACCGGTCGATGAGCGCCTCGTCGAGCGCGCCGGCCTCGACGAGTTCCCGCAGCGGCGTGCCGTAGCAGTCGAGTTGTGGCAACTCCATGTCGAGGCCCGCTTCCAGCGCACGTTGGGCGGCCTCACCCTTGTGCGCTGCGATGCGGTGGTGCGACATCAGGAGCTCGACGGTCGAGTAGTCGGCGACAACGACGCCGGAGAACCCGAGCTCACCGCGCAGGAGGTCGTCGAGAATCGCTTTGGATCCACCGCATGGGAGACCGTCGACTGAGGCGTAGGAGTTCATCACGGTGGCGAGCCCCGCTTCGGCGATCGCGGCGCGGAACGGCTCGGCGAAGACTTCGCGCAACTCGCGCGGGCCGAGCTGCACCGGCGCATGGTTGAGGCCCCCTTCCGAGAGTGCGTAGCCGAGGAAGTGCTTGCCGGTCGCGGCCACGCCGTGTGCGAGATCGCCCTGGACCCCTCGGACGTATGCGACGCCGAGCCGCCCCGCGAGATAGGCGGACTCACCGTAGGTCTCCTCGACCCGACCCCAACGCGGGTCTCGAGCCACGTCGAGCACGGGTGCCAGGGTGTGCCGAGCACCCGTCGCGATCATCTGATCGCGGATCACGGTGCCGATGCGCTCGAGCAGATCGGGATCCCACGACGACGCGAGTCCGATCGCCTGCGGGAACTGGGTGGCGTCGCGCGCGCAAAGACCGGCGGTGCTCTCCTCGTGAACGATTGCCGGAATCCCGAGTCGCGTCTGCTCGACGAGGTAATGCTGAATCGCGTTCGTGAAGGCTGCGCGAGCCCGCGGTCGCAGACCGGTCGTCGCGCCGATACGTGTGATCTCACCGATGCCGTGGGCGAGCAGCCGATCGGCGCGTTCGGGCGCGAACGCATCTCCTTCGACGAGCGCCGTACACCAGACACATCCGAGTTGTGCCAGCTTTTCGTCCAGCGTCATGCGCGACAGGACCGCGTCGATGTCGACCATGACGACATGCTGACGCGGTCCGGTCGCCGAGTGCGAGTGCTGGCGAGCCTGCTTACTTCTGCAAGATCGCTTCGGCTTCGATGTTGAGCTTGACCTTGTCGCCGATGACGACGCCTCCGGCTTCGAGCGCCATGTTGTACTCGAGTCCCCAGTCCTTGCGGCTGATCTCGGCGCTGGCGCTGAATCCGGCGCGCTGATCGGCCCAGGGTGAAGCGATGGTGCCGAGGTACTCGAGGTCGAGCGTGACCGGTCGGGTCACATCCTTGATCGTGAGGTCGCCGGTAACCGTGTACTCGCCGTCACCGGCGTCTTCGACCTTGGTCGAGCGGAAGGTGATGGTCGGATAGGTTTCGACCTCGAAGAAGTCGGAGTTGCGAAGGTGATCGTCACGGCCCGGTTCGCCGCTGTTCACGCCGGCGACGTCGATGACGGCGACGACGGACGACTCGAGCGGGTTTTCGGCGATCGTGACCGTTCCACTTTGTACCGGGAAACGGCCGCGGACCTTTGTCACCATCAGGTGGCGGGCCGTGAATGACACGTCGGTGTGTGTGGTGTCGAGCACCCAAGCTCCGGGGGCCGGCAGGGCGGTCTGGGCGGTTCCGACAGGTTCGACAGCAGCCATGGTGCGCTCCTCAAAGGGGTCAGGGTCCACTCTGTTTGTGAACTCGAAGGTTGTGAACGCAAATATTCTCCAGATTATTGCGCGCACAAGTAAATTCTTTGTCCGGGCTACCATTCCGGCATGGCGGAGCGGGGTGCAAAAGCGGTGGTGAGCTGGCTGACCGAGCCGGAGATGCTGTGCTGGCGAGCCCTGATCAGTGTCACGACCGGCGTGCTCGGCGCCCTCGACGTGGAGCTGCAGTCGGAACATGGTCTGTCCCTCGGGGAGTACGAAGTGCTCGTACACCTCTCCGAAGAGCCGGAACATTCGCTGCGCATGACGGACCTCGCGGGTCGGCTGCATCTGTCGCCGAGCGGCATTACCCGCCGTGTCGACGGCTTGGAGCGCGCGGGCCTCGTCGAACGCCGGCAGTGTCCGTCCGATCGCCGGGGCTCCAACGCCGTGCTCACCGCGGAAGGTTCGCGTCGGCTCGCGGCTGCCGCCCCGACGCATGTGCGCGGCGTGCGCGAGCATTTCATCGACCAGCTGAGCGACCGCCAGATCGCCGACCTCGCGTCGGCGCTCTCCAGCATCCACATCGATCGTGACGCCGCCGCCGGCGGCTGCGACAATGTTCGCTAAGAACCGAACGGCTTAGACGCGTTCGACCCGCGCGACTGGTGTGGTCGGCGTTTCCTCCGCCAGGAACCAGCGAAAGAACAACACGCCTCGCCGGTGGCCCGCGGTCGAAAGCCAATTCGGTTGACCCGGATCGCAGGAGGCGACGACGAGACGCCACGAACCGTCGGTTGCGTACACGGCTTGGGCACTGTTGATGCCGATGCGCTCGTAGCGATAGTCGAACGTCTGCATAAAGGGGTTCCACAGCATGCAGCCCCAGTACGCGCATTCGGGTGACCGACCGTCGATCACGAGTTGTTCGTCGTCGGCGAGATCGAACATACCCATTGCGTAATACGCATCCTTTGCGGCCCAGCCGTACGTCGCGTCGGGCACGGCCCAGACGTTCGCGATCGTGTTCGGTTCGGCCGGGTCGGGGAGGGGCGTGATCGCGAGCAGCTCGCGCAAGAAGTTCGTCACCGAGCGCAGCCGTGCGGCCATTTCCGCGTCGGTGAACGGCGCCGGCGACCCCTGTGCCGGTATCGGCTCGATTTCGTAGACGGTCGGCGCTCCCCGCATCGGATCGACGTGGTAGTCGCGCGTGATCATCGCGTTCGCATCGTCGGTGAGCGCAAGCCAGTTCCTGGCGTCGGCCGGCCGGTCCCGCGAAACCGCGATCTCGAAGCTTCCGTCGCCGTCAAAGATGAGGTCGCGGTCGTTGACATTCGACACGATGCTGGTCGACCAGCGCCCGTCGTCGGGACCGCCGTATACACACACCGACAGGTACACGGCGTCGCCGCGCTTGCCGCGGATCCGATATTCGAGTTCGGGTGAGACCGGCGCGAAGTTGTAGAACGCATCGCTGTTATCCCCACCCCACTTGAAGGTCGGCCCGACGATGGGAACGAAGGCCGGACGCCGCGCGTCCGAGCGGAGATAGATCTCCAGCGCGGCGTGCAACGCGTCGGTCAGGTAGCGGTAGCCCTCGGCCACGCTCACCTCGTCCTCAAGCGCGCGTTCGCCTTCGAGGAACGTTCGATCGGCGTCACGCAACAGGTCGCACAGCTCGTGGAATGCGTCCTTCGACTCCCATCGCGCCATGATCCCGACGTTACCGACTGGGCGCGCATCGGTTCAGCGGCCTGCGCCGGATCGCGCTCGCCGTTCCCGCGCACCGCACATCGGCGTCCGAAACGGGCCGAAACCCGCCGCACGTCACACCAGACCGTGCGAGGCAACCCCGTCCGAGCTGCGCACCGCGCAGCTCGATACGGGCAACGTGCACCCACGCGTCGAGCCGTTCGGAACTTGTACGGCGGCAAGCGCGACGGGACGCGGCCGAGGTTCCCGTCGGGTGCGCGACGTCAACCGTCGACCGGCCGTGGCGCGGCTCCGCGAGCCACGAGCGTGCGACTACTCGACCGGCGGGCGTTGTGTTCGGTCGGCCGGTCGAGCCGGTTATGCGCCGACCGTGCGCCGCCAGTGTGCTTCGAGGGCCGCTCTCGCGAGCGTCTCGTGATGATGGTGCCAATCGTCGACGTCGTCGATCGACCGCCATGCGATCTCGCGGACTTCGTGCGGCTGCGCCCGGATCTCACCGCCGATCACGTCGCAGAGGTACAGCACCGACACGACGCTATGGGGGCTGCCGTGCACTCCGGCTTCGCGTGCGAAGACGCCGACGAGCTGGCTGACTCGAGCGACGAGCCCGACCTCTTCAGCAACCTCGCGCACGGCCGTGCGCGCAGGCGTCTCGTTCGCGTCGACCCAACCGGCGACGAGGCCCCAGCAATCGTCGTCGACCCGGCGCACGAGCAGGATCCGGTCCCGGTCGTCGAACAGCGCGGCGTCCGCGCCGACCTTCGCGGTCACGTAGCCGAGATCCGCGGCGAAACGGGTGCGCACCGCAACGACATCGAGACCGGCTCGATCGGCGTATTCGAGCGACGCCAACGCCAGGAGCTGCTCGTAGCGGTCGCGATCGAACGGATCGGTGGCGTAGTGAAGGCCGGTCTGCGCGATGGCGCGCACCTGGTCGAGGAGTGCGATGACGTCGATGGGCCGACGCTAGTTGCCGGCAATCCGGCTCGCGACAACCTGTGCGAGTTCCCCACAGCCTGCGTCGTGGACGAACACCACGGTCTTCGATCGTGAGATGCGAGTGTCCCGCGCGACCAGGCACCTCGGCCGCAGGCCAGCTCGCCACCGCGCCTGACCAATCCTGAGCGAAGAACGTCATGAGGCGCGGGAGTGGTCCCGACGATGAATCCGACGTCGAAGTCTTCGACCGGCCGCAAGCACCGATGCAGTCGCGGAGATACCTCGACGGTCGACGACCGCTGCGTAGGAACGTGTCGGATGCACGCCCCGCGACGGTGGGGCTCGGCCACCACGCACGGTCGGCTCCGGGCCCAGTCCGGGCCGGCGTCATCTGGCGCGCCTCGAGCGTTCGCGTCCGGTCGACATCGCGGCCACCGGTATCGCCGAATCAGTCGGTCCGCTCGTCGGAACGACCGAACCCGACGAAAGCCCCGTCGCCCTGACCGCTACGAGCCCCGACCTGCTGGCCCTCGGTACAGCGCAATCACCACGTCGCCGAGCCGATGCACCGCGT
>JBKQIY010000066.1:0-11231 GCA_052148155.1 Acidimicrobiia bacterium
CACCGCGACGCGCTTGCCGGTCTTGTGCTGGGCCACGACCGGCGGGAGCCAACCTTCTTCCCAGGCGCGATCGACGATCTCGACCTCAATCTGCTTGATCGTCACTGCTGGCTCGTTGATGCCGAGCACGCACGCCGCCTCACACGGCGCCGGACAGAGTCGACCGGTGAACTCCGGGAAGTTGTTGGTGGCGTGCAGACGTTCGCTGGCCGCGTGCCAGTCGTCGCGGTACACGAGGTCGTTCCACTCCGGGATGAGGTTCCCTAACGGGCAGCCGGTATGACAGAACGGGATACCGCAATCCATGCACCGCGCACCCTGTGTGCGTACTTTGTCGGGAGGGAAGTCCTCGTAGACCTCGTTCCAGTCGAGGACCCGTACCGGGATGGGACGGCGGGTCGGCAGCTCCCGTCCGTACTTCATGAAGCCGGACGTCTCACCCACGGGCCGCCGCCATGATGGCCTCGTCAGCGTCGACGCCTCGTTCCATCGCGTCGCGTCGGGCCTCGAGCACACGTTTGTAGTCCTTCGGGAACACCTTCGCGAACGAACTCACGTTGCGCCACCATCTGGACAGCAGCCGCTCGGCGACCTCGGACCCGGTCGCTTCGAGATGCAGGGTCACGATGCCGCGCAACCAGTCGACGTCTTCTTCGTCTAACAGGTCGATGTCGACCATGTCGCGGTTGATGCGGCGGTACAACGACTGGTCGGGGTCCCACACGAATGCGAAACCGCCCGACATGCCCGCGGCGAGGTTGCGGCCGGTCGGCCCCAAGATCACGGCGCGCCCGCCCGTCATGTACTCGCAGGCGTGGTCGCCGACGCCTTCTACCACCGCGGTCGCGCCTGAGTTGCGCACGCAGAAACGTTCGCCGACGACCCCGCGGATGAACACCTCTCCGTCGGTCGCGCCGTACAGAATGACGTTTCCGGCGATGACGTTCTCTTCGGCGACGAACTTCGAGGTGCGGGCCGGACGTACCACCAGCGTTCCGCCGGACAGGCCTTTGCCGAGGTAGTCGTTGGCGTCGCCTTCGAGCCGCAGCGTGATGCCGCGGGGCACGAACGCACCGAAGCTCTGTCCGGCCGAGCCTCGGAACGTCAGGTCGATCGTGCCTTCGGGCAGGCCGTCGGCGCCCCAACGGCGGGTCAGCTCGGCGCCGAGCATGGTGCCGACCGTCCGGTTGGTGTTGTGGATCTCGTAGGCGGCCTTGATCGTTGCTGTGCCGGCGAGCGCGCCGGCGGCGTCGGCGATCAGCTGATTGTCGAGCGCGTGTTCGAGCCCATGGTCCTGCGCGCGCGAGCAAAAGAACGTCTGGTCGTACTTGTTGACCGGCACTGACAAGATGGGTGACAGATCGAGACCACGTGCTTTCCAGTGTTCGAGCGCGCGGTGGAAGTCGAGCAGTTCGACGTGGCCGATCGCCTCAGCGAGCGAACAGAAGCCGAGCGCCGCGAGATACTCGCGTACCTCTTCGGCGACGAATTCCATGAAGTTCACGACGAACTCCGGCTTGCCTGAGAACTTCTTTCGCAGTTCGGGATTTTGGGTCGCGACGCCGACCGGGCAGGTGTCGAGGTGACAGACCCGCATCATGATGCAGCCACTGACGACGAGGGGCGCGGTCGCGAAGCCGAATTCTTCGGCGCCGAGCAGCGCGGCGATCATCACGTCGCGGCCGGTCTTGAGTTGCCCGTCGACCTGTACGACGATGCGATCGCGCAATCCGTTGAGCAGCAATGTTTGTTGGGTTTCGGCGAGGCCGAGCTCCCAGGGCGTGCCCGCGTGTTTGATCGACGTGAGCCGTGCCGCGGCGGTGCCGCCATCGTGGCCTGAGATCAGCACAACGTCGGCGTGAGCTTTCGACACGCCTGCGGCGACGGTTCCGACACCGACTTCGGCGACCAGCTTCACGTGCACTCGTGCGTGGTTGTTGGCGTTCTTCAGATCGTGGATCAGTTGCTTCAGGTCTTCGATCGAGTAGATGTCGTGGTGCGGCGGAGGGGAGATCAAGCCCACTCCGGGCGTCGAATAGCGAGTCTTCGCGATCCACGGATACACCTTGTGGCCGGGGAGCTCGCCGCCCTCGCCCGGCTTGGCGCCCTGCGCCATTTTGATCTGCAAGTCGGTCGCGTTCACGAGGTATTCGCTGGTCACACCGAAACGGCCCGACGCGACCTGTTTCACTGCGCTGCTCTTCGAGTCGCCGTTGGGGAGCGGCACGTAGCGGTCGGGGTCTTCGCCGCCTTCGCCGGTGTTCGAACGTCCGCCGAGACGATTCATCGCGATGGCGAGGGTCTCGTGCGCTTCCTTGGAGATAGACCCGTAGCTCATCGCTCCCGTCGAAAAACGGCCGACGATGGCAGCGACCGGTTCGACGTGGTCGATCGGTATCGGCGGACGTGCTCCGATTTTCATTTCGAAGAGTCCACGCAATGTTGCCAGCCGCCGCGACTGGTCGTCGACGAGGTGGCTGTACTCCTTGAACACGTCGTAGCGGCCGCTGCGGGTCGAGTGCTGCAGCTTGTAGACGGTGTCGGGGTTGAAGAGGTGGTATTCGCCTTCGCGTCGCCACTGGTATTCGCCACCCACCGGCAGTTCGCGGTGGGCGAGTTCCTCGGGACGGTCGGGAAATGCGATCCGGTGACGGGCCGCGACCTCGGTCGCGATCACGTCGAGGTCGATGCCCTCGATGCGGGCCGCGGTGCCGGTGAAGTACTCGTCGACGAGTGCGCTCTGCAAGCCGACCGCTTCGAAGATCTGGGCGCCGGTGTAGGAGGCGACGGTCGAGATGCCCATCTTGGACATCACTTTGAGGATGCCTTTGCCTGCAGCCTTTACGTAGTTCTTGACCGCCTTGCGTTCGGTGAGGCCCGACAGCATCCCTTCCCGGAGCAGATCGCGGATCGTGTCGAACGCGAGGTACGGATTGATTGCACCGGCGCCGTATCCGAGGAGCAGGGCGAAGTGGTGGACTTCGCGCGCCTCGCCGGTTTCGACGACGAGACCCACCCGCGTGCGCGTCTTCTCGCGTACGAGATGGTGGTGGACTGCTGCGGTGACAAGCAATGCCGGGATAGGTGCGCTGTCAGCGTCGGCGAACCGGTCGGAGAGAATGATCAGGTTCGCGCCGCCGGCGATTGCTTCGCTCACCTCGGTACGTACGTTGTCGATCGCCATGCGCAGCCCGTCTCCGCCTTCGGCGACGGGATAGTTGCAGTACACGGTGAACGGACAAAAGCCCGACACCGCGGTATCTCCGTCGTCGATGAAACGCAGCTTGGCCAGCTCTTCGTTGGTGAGGATCGGCGACGCGCAGACGATCTGGTGGCACGAGTCGGGTCCCGGGTCGAGCAGGTTGCCTTCGGGACCGATCGACGAGTTGAGCGACGTGACGAGCGCTTCGAAGTTCGCGTCGAGCGGCGGGTTGGTGACCTGCGCGAACAGCTGCTTGAAATAGTCGTAGAGCATGCGGGGCCGGTCCGAGATCACCGCCGCGGGGGTGTCGGTCCCCATCGATCCGAGCGACTCGACCGCGTTGCGTGCCATCGGAGCGATGATGAGACGGAGATCTTCTTGGGTGTAGCCGAACATGCGCTGCTGTTGCACGGCCGAGCTGTGCTGGGGGACGAGTGGGAACTGCGGTGGGAGGTCGTCGAGGTGCACGAGCCCGGCGTCGAGCCACTCCTGATAGGGCAGCAGGCCCGCAAGCTCGGTTTTGATCTCGTCGTCGGGGATGATGCGACCTTGGGCGGTGTCGACGAGGAAGGTCTTGCCCGGCTCGAGCCGGCCTTTGCGCACAATTTTTTCCGGCGGTACGTCGAGCACACCGACCTCCGACGCCATGATCACAAGGTCGTCGTCGGTGACCCAATAACGCGACGGACGCAGGCCGTTGCGGTCGAGGACGGCACCGATCACGGTGCCGTCCGTGAACGCGATCGATGCGGGACCGTCCCACGGTTCCATCAGCGCGGCGTGGTAGCGGTAGAAGGCGCGCCGTTTGACGTCCATCGCTTCGTGGTTTTCCCACGCTTCGGGGATCATCATGAGGATCGCGTGGTGCAGCGGCCGGCCGGCGAGGTTGAGCAACTCGAGCGCTTCGTCGAACCGTGCCGTGTCTGACGAGCCGGGCGTGCAGATCGGGAACGCGCGGGTCAGATCGCCCGGAAGCAGATCGGACTGCATCACCCCCTCCCGAGCACGCATCCAGTTCTCGTTGCCCTGCACCGTGTTGATCTCGCCGTTGTGCGCCAACATCCGGTAGGGATGTGCGAGCGGCCAGCTCGGGAACGTGTTGGTCGAAAACCGCGAGTGCACGAGCGCGAGCGCGGTCTCGACTCGCGGATCTTGGAGGTCGCCGTAGAAGCGCGGAAGCTGGTTCGGGGTCAGCATGCCCTTGTAACAGACGACACGCCCGCTCAACGATGGAAAGTAGACACCACCCCGGTTGCTTGCGAGCATCACCGGCACGGCATGTTCGAGATGTTTGCGTGCGATGTACACGTGTCGTTCGAGTTCGTCGCCGACGACACCGGGTTTGTCGACGAACACCTGCCGGAACGCGGGCATGACCTCACGCGCCGACTTGCCGGGCACGTCACCGTCGACGGGGACGTCGCGCCAACCCAACACCGAGAAACCTTCGTCGAGGAATATCTTCTCGACCGCGCGCGTGGCCCCGTCGACGTCGTCGACGGGGAGGAACGCGATGCCCGTCGCATAGGCGCCCGCGACTGGAAGTTCGAACGGCACGATCGTCCGATAGAACAAGTCCGGGATCTGGATGGTTACTCCGGCACCGTCGCCGGTGTCGGCTTCCGCTCCGGCGGCGCCACGATGGTTGAGGCAGCACACCGCGGTGAGCGCCTGGGTGAGGATCGCGTTGGTTTTGCGACCCTGCATGTCGACGACGAATCCGACGCCGCAGCTGTCGTGTTCGAACCGAGGGTCGTACAGACCTTGGGCGCGCGGGAGATCCGGGTTCGCGTCGTCAACTGCGCGGCGGTCGCGTTCGGTCACGTGAATGTCGTCCTCAGGTTCGGGCGGTCAGTCCCACGTTGAGGTCTGGGGATCTGGCCACCGGAGGGACGGCAGTGGCCCGTCGGCGGTCCAGAGATTCTAGCGGTCCAAGACGCAAGGGTCGCCGGTCGATTCCGCCGACCGGGACCAGCACCGCTCGCAGAGGTCGCCTCGCCGCCTGCCGGCAACGACCGTGGCCTCGAGGCTCGCAGGCTGAGACGGACACCGACCGTCGTTCCCGACTGCGTTGTCGGGCGGCACCATCCGCCGGCGGGGTGCGAACGAGTTGCCCGCCGGTCGCCGTCGCGACCGGGGTCCGTGGTGCTCGAGTCGGCCCGTTCGGCCGACGGTATCGACGCGGGTCGCCCCGGCGACGACTACGAACGCCGAGTCGGTCTCAGCGTCGAAGCCCGAAGGGCCCGGCCACGGATCCGCACGGCGGCACGCGACGCATCACCCGACCGCATGTCCCAATGGTCGACGCGGCCTCTTCGGCCGCCAACGCGGCGGCGAGCTCGGCCCGGTCGGGACCACACCAGTCGCGGACCGGCGAACATGTCGGCAGGTCGCAGCCGCTGGCGAACAGCACCGGCAGCCAACGCGCCGTGCCCGCCACGGTTTGTGGTCCCCGGTCAATCTTCGTCGGCGAGGACGCGTACGCCGACCGCCGCGGCGAGCCCGGGCGCGAGTCCGACGAGCTGGTCAACACCGATCGTCGTCCCCCGCAACGATCCCACTCCCCGCAGCCGGTGCAGACGCGCTCGGCGCAGATCGACGTTCGAGCACCGTGCGTTCGAGAAGTCGGCGTCCGCCAGATCGGAGCCGGGCACGGCGACGTCTTCGAGGCGGGCGCCGCCGAAGTCGGCACGCGTGCAGACCGAACCTTCGAAGCGGACCCGTTCGAGCGTTGCGTTCCGCAGGTTCGCGTCATCGAAACGGCAATCGACGACCGTCACCGACCGCCACGTCACACCACCGAGTTCGATTCCGACGCACCGGCAGTCGGAAAAACGCACACGATAAAACGCCGCCTGCGAGAAGTCGCAGCCGGCGAAGTCGCATCGTACGAGGTCGACGTCGACGAGGCGCACACCGGCGAACGCGCCACCGGCGTGGCGTGCACCGACGACCCGGCCGCCGATGCGCTCTGCGTCCTCGTCGAGTTCGAGTCGGTCCAAATCGCGTTCGGGTTCGTGGTCCATGGGTCTATCCTGGCTGGTGATGTAACGATCCGGCACGCCCCGAGCCTTTCCGTCCGCTCGACCTCTTGAGGTGTCACCGTGTCGTCGTTTTCGTCCGCTCGCGGTTCGCTGGCCAGCCTCGTCGCCCGAGACGTCACCAAGTCGTTCGGCCCTCACGTCGTGCTCGATCGAGTCGGTCTGACCGTCGGGCCGCGCAGCCGAATCGGAGTGGTCGCGCCGAACGGGACGGGCAAGAGCACCTTGTTACGGATCTTGGCCGGAGTCGAACGGCCCGACTCGGGACGGGTGACGCGCACGCCGCCTGGCGCGACCGTCGGATATCTCCCCCAAGAGCCCGACCGAGCCGACGGCGAGACGGTGCGCGCCTATCTCGGCCGCCGCACCGGGGTCGCGGCGGCCGAACGTGCCCTCCACGACGCGAGCCGCGCGCTGGCCGGCGCGGCAGCCGGCGCCGACGACGACTACGCCGACGCGCTCGAGGCGTACCTCGCGCTCGGCGCGCCCGACCTCGACGCCCGAATCGGGGCGGTGCTCGCCGACCTCGGCCTGCCGTACCCCATCCTCGACGTCGCAATGTCGGCCCTTTCGGGTGGACAAGCGGCGCGTGCGAGCCTCGCCGCGACGATCCTCGCACAGTTCGACGTGTTCCTTCTCGACGAGCCGACCAACGATCTCGATTTCGCCGGACTCGACCGACTCGAACGCTTTGTACGCGACGATCTTGCGGGCGGAGCGGTGATCGTTTCGCACGACCGCGCGTTCCTCGACCGCACCGTCGACAGCGTGCTCGAACTCGACGAGCATGCCCATACGGCCAGGATGTATGCGGGCGGATGGGCCGCGTACCTTGCGGAGCGGGCGACCGCACGCCGTCACGCCGAGGCGGACTACTCGACGTTCGTCGCGCAACGCGACATCTTGCGCGCCCGTGCTCGGGAACAACGCCAGTGGTCGGTGCAGGGCACCGCGAAGGCCGCCGCGAGCGGCGAATCCGACAAGCACATACGCCAGTTCAAACGCAACAGCAGCGAACATGTCGCCGCGAAGGCCAAGATCACCGACAAGGCCCTCGAACGTCTCGAGGTCAACGCGGTCGACAAACCGTGGGAAAGTTGGGATCTGCGCATGGAGATCGCCGCCGCGCCCAGAGGCGGAGCCGTCGTCGCCCAACTATGCGCCGCGGTCGTGACGCGGGGAACGTTCACGCTCGGACCGGTCGACCTCGAGATCCGCTTCGGAGAACGGGTCGCGCTGCTCGGCGCGAACGGCAGCGGAAAGACGACGCTGCTCGACGCGACGCTCGGCCGGCTGACGCTCACGTCCGGTGACGCCCATCTCGGTCCCGGCGTGATCGTGGGTGAGCTCGACCAGGCGCGGGCCACATTCAAAGGATTCGACGCGCTCCTCGGCCGCTTCGGATCGGCGAGCGGACTCAAACAGCACGAGTCGCGTTCGCTGCTCGCGAAGTTCGGCCTGACCAGCGACCACGTAACCCGCGCCGCTGACTCCCTCTCCCCGGGCGAGCGCACCCGTGCGTCGCTCGCGTTGCTGTCCGCGCGTGGCGTCAATTGTCTGGTGCTCGACGAACCGACCAACCATCTCGACCTGACCGCCATCGAACAGCTCGAACAAGCGCTCGAGACGTTCGCGGGGACGGTCATGCTGGTCACGCACGACCGAGCGCTCCTCGACGCGGTGCGACTGACTCGTCGCATCGAACTGGTCGATGGGCAGGTTGTCTCGGATGCCGAACCGGTGTCACGGTACTAACGGCTCGCGTAGAACGCGATCGCGGCGGCGGTCGCGACGTTCAACGAGTCGACTGCGGGCCGCATCGGGATCCGAATCCTTGCGTCGGCCGACGCGAGCCATTCGGGCGAAAGTCCTGGACCTTCCGATCCGACCAGCAACGCGTACCGCGCCGGCCAGTCGACGGAGTCGAGGGGCTGGGCGCCGGGATCGGGTGTGAGCGCAAGCAACGTGAATCCTTCACGGCGCAGGTCGTCGAGGGAGTCAAGGCGCGTCCAGGGGACGGTCAGCACATGCCCGATCGAGACGCGCACGCACCGTCGGTAGAGCGGGTCTGCACATTCGGTGCCGAGCAGCACTGCGTCGATCCCGAACGCGGCTGCGTTGCGGAACACGCCGCCGAGATTCTCGTGGTCGCCAAGCTTTTGCACCACCGCGATCCGGCTCGCCCCGTCGAGCAACGACGACACCGCCGGCAGCGGCCACCGGTCAGCCGACGCGACCGCGCCGCGGTGAAGATCGAAGCCGACCACTGTGCGCAACACGTCCGGGTCGGCGACGTAGACCGGAGCGTCGAGCTCGGCCAGCGAGCCAGCTATCGTGTGATGTTGGGCGGGCGTCACCAGCACCGACCGGACCGTGCGCCCCGACCGGACCAGAGCTTGGACGACGAGCGGTGACTCGGCGATGAAGAAACCCCGCTCGGCTTCGACCCTGCGGCGGAGCTGCGGATCGGACAGGCCGACGTAGTCAGACAGCCTCGGGTAGTGCGGGTCGTCCACCACGATGACGTGTCCGCCGCGACGCACAGGCGCACCGTACAAGCGGCCGCCCACCGGTCGGCGGGACCGGGCGGAACACGGCCACTTAACCGGCCTCGTCGACGGACCGATATTTGTCCGAGCGGCGCCGAGGGACGATTTCGGGCCGCGTTCAGCTGGCAACACGGGAAAGGACGACATGGGCTCCGAGCCCGCCGACGCGGCAGGGATGACGCCGAGAGCGATCGAAGCTGCGCTGCGGCGCGTCCGTGTTCTCACCGCGATCTTGGTGTCGGCCCGCCTGTTCTCCCTGCACGTGATGCCAGTGTGGGAGATCGCCGTGCTCGTCGCCGCGTTCCTTGCCGTGAACTTGATCTCGATGTTCAAGCACGACAAATCAGCGCGGGCGCGGGTGACGTCAGCGGTCCTCGCGCTGGCCGTCGACACACTGGTGGTGCTCCTCGTCACATGCTTGCAGCGAGACGGCGCGAACGCCACCGACTGGGCGGTCCTGGTACTGCCGGTCATCGAGGGCGCGATCCAATTCCAGATGCTCGGCGCGATCGCAACGTGGAGCGCGATCGCGACGGGATACAGCTGCTGGGCGTTGGCGCTGTCCCACGATCTGACCGTCGCGACGGTCGCGCAACGGCTGGTGATCGTTTTCCTCATCGCCCTTCCGAGCAGTTTTCTCGCCGAGAACCTCGTCGCCGAGATCGCGGCACACCGCCGCGGTCGCGACGCGGCAGAACATCGGGGGAGTCTCCTGCGCGCCGCCGCGCTCGACGGACGCAAGAGCACGACCCTCGACGTCGACACGGTCCTCGATGTGCTGCGCGACACGATCACCGAGATGGGATTTTCCGAACCGCACGTGTTCGAGCTGATCGGCGAAACACCCCGCCTCGCGGCGCGGCCCGTCCCCCACTCGCGCGACCCTTTTTCCGTCCTGCCGAACCAGCAGCTGCTCGCAGCGGCTGACTGTGCCCGCAACACCGGCACGTCAGTCATCTGGCCTCCCGACGACGACACCGCGCGCCGACGGGTCGGACAGTGGGACACAACAGCCCGGTTCGGAAGGTTCGGATCCGCGAAACTGTTCGCGGTCCCGTTGACACAAGGTGAGGTCGGCACCATCGTGCTCGTCGCACGCTGTCAGTCTGGCGGACCGCCGCCAGCGTCGCAGACCGAAAGCGTCGAGCTGTTCGCGGCGCAGGCCGGGGCGTCGCTTCGCAACGCGCAGGTGTACCTCGAGCTCCAGACCCTGAAAGACCAGCTCGCGCACGAAGCGTCACACGACGCGCTGACCGAGCTGCCGAACCGCCGTCGGTTCCACGAAGAGCTGGAACGTTTGTGCGGTCACGGTCGCACCGAAGATTCGGTCGGCGTCCTGTTCCTCGACCTCGACGGCTTCAAATTCGTCAACGACCAATTCGGTCACGACGCCGGCAACGAGCTGCTCGTCGAGGTCGCGGCACGGCTACGAAGATGCGTCCGGCCCGGCGACGTCGTTGCCCGAATGGGCGGAGACGAGTTCACCATCTTGCTCACCCGCATCGACAATCCTGCCCCGGCGATCGAGGTCGCCGACCGGATCTGTGCGTTCATCAAGGAACAATTCATCCTCGACGCCGGCGTGGCGCAGATATCGACGAGCATCGGCATCGCGCTCGCCCCGGCCGATACCGCCGATCCGGGAGACCTCGTGCGCCGTGCCGACGGGGCCATGTACCGGGCCAAGTCGCAGGGAAAGGCCGGTTGGGCGATGGATCCCGGCTCGGTCAGAGCTGCGGGAGCGCTCGAGGGAATGCCTTCCGCGGGCGTACACACGTCGTCGGCATCCGGCTCGGGGGCGCCGGGCGAGGGCACGCCGACGAACCTGCCGTGACCATCGGGCCGGCGCGATGCGCACCTTCGGGTCAAAAACCCTGAAAAATCCCGCCCGGATCCCTGCATCGCGTGGATCTTCGTGTAACGATGCACCCCGCACTTCCCCAGCGGTCGATGTCAGCCCAGTCGATGCCGAAGCCATTTGATGGAGGACACTTGTGAATCGAAGCCAGCTGCTCAACGAGTTCGCCGAACGAAACGAGATGACCCGCAAGGAAGCCGACGCGGTTCTCACGTCGCTCGTCGAGATCATCACGGGGAGCGTTGCGAGTGGCGAAGACGTTGCGATCTCCGGCTTCGCGAAGTTCCGCCGGATCGATCGTCCCGCCCGCCTCGCCCGCAACCCAGCGACGGGTGAAACTGTGAAGGTCAAGGCGAAGCGTGTCGCGCGCATTACGCCGCTCAAGAACTTCAAGGACTCCGTGCTTTCGGGCCGGGCACCGAAACCGGCGGCCCGCAAGGCCGTCGCCAAGAAAGCTCCGGCCAAGAAAGCTCCGGCCAAAAAGGCTCCGGCCAAGAAGAAGGCTGTCGCCAAGAAGACCGTGAAGAAGGCACCGGCGCGCAAGCCGGCGAAGCGGCGCTGAACCAACCCCCGTTCCGTCG
>JBKQIY010000067.1:0-62237 GCA_052148155.1 Acidimicrobiia bacterium
ACTGCTGCCTCCCGTAGGAGTCTGGGCCGTGTCTCAGTCCCAGTGTGGCTGATCGTCCTCTCAGACCAGCTACCCGTCGTTGCCTTGGTAGGCCGTTACCCCACCAACAAGCTGATAGGCCGCGAGCCCATCTCGGAGCGGAATCCATTTCCTCGCCGGACCATGCGGTCCGCCGAGGGCATCCGGCATTAGCCCGAGTTTCCTCGAGTTATTCCGGTCTCCGAGGCAGGTTGCTCACGTGATACGCACCCGTTCGCCGCTCTCCCCAGGGCAAGCCCTGGTTCTCGCTCGACTTGCATGTATTAGGCGCGCCGCCAGCGTTCGTCCTGAGCCAGGATCAAACTCTCCATCAAGACCTCGGGTTCCCCCCGGAATCAACAGGGGGTTCCCTCGATCGGAGAGCTGCCGTCGAAGGTCACTAAACCTTCGCCGGCAACTAAGTGCCGCACCGAACAACGTTCGTTCGTCACGGCACGGAATTGACATGTGGTCACCGTGCATCCGATCGAGATCGGATAACGGCTCCCGCACTGGCTTTAGGCTTTCACTGCTCTGTTTTCAAGAAGCGGCTCCCCGACCGCCGCACGAAGCGGCATGTCGAAGCGACACTCGTGTTCACTTCCGCTGGCTCACTCGCAGTTCGCGACGCCGACCGGACCCGTGGGCCCGCGCGTTGGAGAGCGGGGAGAAAACGTTGGTGTCAACCGGTCCCGTCGTTCCGGGCCCGTCGAACGGGCGCGATCCGGCGTGCGGGGCGAGGGGCGAGACTACCGATTCTGCGCGCCCGATGCAAACACATGTCACAAAGCTGCGAAGGCCCTGGTCAGGACCCTGCCCGCTCACCCGGCGCCGGTGTCGTCTCCGGAGGAGCGCAGCCGCGCCCATTGCCGCTTCCCGTTCTGCACCGCGCGCCCGACGAGTTCGGCCGGGCTGTACTCCCTGTCTTCGCTCACCGCGACCCCATCGATCTTGACTGCACCGTCCCTGATCCGCCGACCAGCCTCCCGGTTGGAAGCGGCCAGGCCCAACGAGACCAGCCACTGCGACAACTTCCGGGGGACGTCATCGGTGATCGGGACCTCGCGGACAGCCTCGGGTTCTGCGTGCGCTTTGAAGACCCGGTCGAAGTCTGCCTCGGCCGCGTCGCCGGCGCCCGGGCCGTGGTACAGGTCCACGACCGCCCGACCCAACATTCGTTTCGCGGCATTCGGATGTATATCGCCGGAGGCGAGCTTCGACTGCATGTCCGCGACCTGTTCGGGACGCCAGTCGGTGGCGTACTGAAAGTAGCCGGGCATCATCTCGTCGGAGATCGACATCACTTTGCCGAACTGCTCGGACGGCGCTTCGGTGATGCCGACGTAGTTGCCGAGCGACTTCGACATCTTCTGGGAACCGTCGAGGCCGACGAGCAACGGCGTCGTGAGCACGACCTGTTCGTCCTGGCCGGAGCGGCCCTGCAGGTGACGCCCCATGATGAGGTTGAACAGCTGGTCGGTGCCGCCGAGCTCGACATCGGCGCGTACCTCGACGGAGTCCGTCGCCTGCAGCAACGGGTAGAGGAACTCCATCAGCGAGATCGCCACTCCGCTCTGGTAGCGCTTGGCGAAGTCGTCGCGTTCGAGCATCCGTGCGACCGTCACCTGGGCGGTCATTCGCAGCACCGCCTCCAAGTCGAGCGACCCGAGCCATTGCGAGTTGCGCACGATCTCGAGGCGACCCGGCGCCGAATCGAGGATGCGGGTCGCCTGGTCGATATACGTCTTGGCGTGCGCGTCGACCTCGTCCTTGGTGAGCCGCGGCCGCGTGACCGACTTGCCCGACGGGTCGCCGACCATGGCGGTGAAATCACCGATGATCAGGACCGCGACGTGGCCGAGATCCTGAAACAGACGCAACCGGCGCAGTACCACCGCAAATCCGAGGTGAATGTCGGCGGCGGTGGGGTCGATTCCGAGCTTCACCCGCAACGGCCGGCCGTGTTCGAGTTTCGCGCGCAGGTCGGCGTCGGAGATGACATCAACGGCGCCCGCGGTCAGCAGCTCGATTTGGCGGTCGACATCCATCGCCAAGGACGGTAACAGGGGCCCCTTCCCAGCTCCCCGCATTTCGCTCACCGTGCGGCGGACTGTCGCACGCAAATGACGGCGGGGACGGCGCGCCGTCGGGGGCTAGTCGCCCCGTCGCCGGGTTCGGACGACGGCTGTGTCGATGCATCGCACGACATGCACGTCATCGGCGGTCAGTTCGAACACGGCCAACTGGCCGTACCGACGTCCCAACTCGCACGCCCGGGCGCGGTCGAAGCCGCCGACCGCGACGCCGGGCTCCGACCACGACGCGTTCCGCGACCGTCCCGTCGCCGACCAGCACGTCACGCCGATCAAAGCGAGGTCGCGTTCGAGCCCACGTTCGGCTTCGTCATTGACTGCCTGATCGCGGGTCACGCCCTGCGGGTTGTGGGCGGTCAGCACGAACATCGGCGCGTCGTCGGGAAGCGGATCGGCATTCGGTCCCCGCAGACATCGCGTGTGATGGTCGATCCGGCACTCGATCACCGCGTCGGCGTAGAGGTCCCACAGCTCATCGTCGGAGTCCACGGAGTGCTATCCGAATTTGGCCGTCAGCCCGCCGTCGACGGGGATGACCGCGCCGTTGACGAACGACGATCCCGGCAGCGCGAGGTTGAGGACCATCTGCGCAACCTCTTCGGGCTCGCCGTAGCGTCGCAGCGGGACACGCCGGCGGGCGAACTTCTGTTTCGCGTCGTCAGGGATCGGCGCGGTCATGGCCGTACGAATAGGTCCCGGACAGACGCAATTTACGGTGATCCCACGGGGTCCGAGCTCGGTCGCGAGCGAGCGTGTGAGTCCGACGACGCCATGTTTACTCGTCGTATATGGCGAAAGATACGGCGTCGCGCCGAGCCCTTCAGTCGACGCGATGTTCACGATCCGGCCTTGTCCGGCCGCTTCGAGATGCGGCAGGCACGCCCGCACCATCCGCACGTACCCGGTGAGGTTCACTGCGAGCGTCAAGTGCCATGCGGCTTCGAAATCGTCGCTGTCGATCGGCGCGGGCACACTCACGCCTGCATTGTTGACGAGGACTCCGACCGGCCCGAGCCGGCCTGCGACATCTTCCACCGCGGCGGCGATCTGGTCCGGCTCGGTCACGTCGAGGGTACGCGCGTACGCGATGCCGCCCGAACGGCTGATCGCATCGGCAACCTGGGCGACATCGGCGTTGCGGTCGAGGGCCGCGACGCGTGCACCCTCTGCGGCGAACAGTCGCGCCACCGCGCGTCCCATGCCGCTGGCTGCGCCGGTGACGACCACGACCCGTCCCGCAATGCTGCGGTTGTTGGCGTCGGCGTCCATGCGCGCACGATAGCGATGAATCAACGCGGGCTGGCGCTCACGTTTTCGTTGTCGGGGACGTAGAAGCGCAAGGGCAGGTCTTCGCCCTTGTCGACGCCGAGCCCAATCCGGCGTGAGATCCGCGGCGCTGCCGGCGGAGCGACCCCGTCGTCGACGATGCGGAAGGTGCCGCGCACCAGATCGCTGCCGTCGGCCGATCGGTCGACGCCGAATGCTTGGCCGAGACGGCCCGGACCTGCGCACAGATCGCGATCCTGGCGTGCGGCGACGCGACGCTCGCGCATCGCGTCGATCCCGGCGAGCGGCGCGGCGGCGCGCAGGAGCACTGCGTGGGGCTGGTCGCCCGGGCCGCACACTGCGTTCATGCACCAATGGTTCCCGTACGACAAGTAGACGTAGAGCCGGCCTGGCGGGCCGAACATCGTTGCGTTACGCGCAGTTTTCCGCCGGTATGCGTGACTTCCGGGATCGTCGGCGCCGCGGTACGCCTCGACCTCGACGATGCGCGCGGCAAGTCGTGCGCCGTCACCGGTGCGGACCAGCACCTTGTTCAACAGGTCGGGCGCGACCTCGAGTCCGTCGCGGTCGTAGAACGAGCGCGGAAGCGCACGGCCACGCGCTGCTTGCCGGCCGTCGGTCACCGTTCGAGCCACACCTGCTGTTCTGCGAGACGCTGGCGTGCCGCGTCGAGCTGACGCGCGACGGGCTCGGGACCACCGCCACCAGGCGTCGTGCGGCGTCGCACGGCACTTCCCGGTTCCAACAGCCCCAAGCAGTCAGGCCCGAGACGCGGGTCGTTCGAGACGAGCTCGTCGAGCGGCACGCCGCGCTCCACCGCTTGGCGGACGAGTCCGCCCACGATGGCGTGCGCCTGACGAAATGGTGTCCCGGCCTCGACGAGGTGTTCGGCGAGATCGGTCGCGGCGCTCATCGGGTCGTCGGCCGCGATCTTCATGCGCGTGTCGACGAACTCCGCGGTCGCCATCAGGCCCGAGAGCGCGAGGAGCGAACGAGCGCACGAGTCCAGCGCGTCGAACAGGGGCTCCTTGTCCTCTTGGAGGTCGCGGTTGTACGCCAGTGGCAGCCCCTTGAGCGTCGCGAGGAATCCCGCGAGGTCGCCGATGAGGCGGCCGGCCTTGCCGCGCGCGAGTTCGGCGATGTCGGGGTTCTTCTTCTGGGGCAGCATCGACGAACCGGTCGCGAACGCGTCGGCGAGGCGCAAGAAGCCGAACTCTTCGGTCGACCACAACACGATCTCCTCGCCCAATCGCGACAAGTGGACCTGGGTCAGCGTCGCGGCGAACAACGCTTCGGCGACGAAATCGCGATCCGAGACTGCGTCGAGCGAGTTTGTGAACACGGTCGAGAACCCGAGTTCGTTGGCGACGAGCTGCGGATCGATGGGCAAGCTGGAACCGGCCAGCGCTCCCGCTCCCAGCGGTGAGACATCGACGCGCACGAGACAATCTCGCCAGCGATCGACGTCGCGGGCGAGCGCCCAGAAGTGGGCGAGGAGATGGTGCGCGAGGAGGACCGGTTGTGCTCGCTGCAGGTGCGTATAGCCGGGCAGGTACACGTCGCTCGCTTCTTCGGCGCGTCGCAAAAGCACTGCCTGGAGCTCGTGGATACGGTCCGCCTGCACGCGACCTTCGCGCCGCACATAGAGCCTGAGATCGAGCGCGACCTGATCGTTGCGGCTGCGGCCGGTATGTAACTTGGCGCCGCTCGCGCCCGCGATTTCGCTGACGCGACGTTCGATCGCGGTGTGGATATCTTCGTCGGTCGGCGCGAACGCGAACTCCCCTGACAGGAGTTCCTCCTCGACTCGTGCCAACGCGGCCGAGATCACCTGTCGTTCCTGCTCGTCGAGCAAGCCAACTCGTTCCAGCATGTGCACATGCGCACGTGAACCGGCAAGGTCGTCGACCGCGAGACGACGGTCGTACGGAAGGCTGACCGTGAACGCGAGTAATTCGTCGGAGGGACCCTCACCGAACCGTCCGGCCCAGAGCGGTTTTCCGGACGCCTCGCCGGTCCCCGAGTCGCTCACGCCGAGCCCGGCCCTTGCCGGCGCGACCACGTCTGGGCCGACAGCCCCCACAGACGCACGAACCCTTCGGAGTCCTCGTGTCGGAACGCGTCTTCGGCGTCGTAGGTGGCCAGATCATGGTCATAGAGGCCACGCGGTGCGCGGCGGCCGACCGCGCGGCACTGCCCCGCTTCTAACCGCAGTCGTACCTCGCCGGTCACGTCTTTTTGCGTCTCGACCACAAACGCACGCAGTGCGCCCATGAGCGGTGAATGCCACAGCCCGTCGTAGATGAGTTCCGCGACGCGGATCTCCAGGCGCTGCTTCTCGCGCGCGACGTCGCGCTCGAGCGTGATGCCCTCGAGGTCCTGATGGGCGAGGACGAGCGCGAGGGACGCCGGACATTCGTATACCTCACGGCTTTTGATCCCAACCCGGCGATTTTCGACCATATCGATCCGGCCCCAGCCGTAGGAGCCGACGAGCGCCCCCAACTCCTCGATCAGCGAGACGAGATCGGTCGCCTTCCCGTCGAGCGAGATCGGCGCGCCGCGATCGAAGCCGACAACAACTTCACGTGCCTCCGACGGCGCGTCGCTCGGGCTGCGGGTCAGCGTGTACGGCTCCTCGGGCGCCGACGACCACGGGTTCTCGAGGACGCCGCACTCGATCGCCCTGCCCCACATGTTCTCGTCGATCGAGTACAGCTTCTCCTTGGTGGCTTCGATGGGAATGTCCCACTTGGCGGCGAGGTCGATGCAGTCGGCCCGGGTGAGGCCCCAGACCCGAACTGGCGCGAGGACGTCGAGGTCGGGCGCGAGGATGCGCGACGACACCTCGAACCGCACCTGGTCGTTGCCCTTCCCGGTGCAGCCGTGACCGACGGCGTCGGCACCGTGGCGACGGGCCGAGGCGACGAGATGCTCGACGATCACCGGCCGCGAGAGCGCCGACACGAGCGGGTATTTGCCTTCGTACTTCGCGTTCGCCTGAAGTGCGGGCACGAGGATGTCGGACGCAAACTGTGCGCGCGCGTCGATCACCTCGACATCGACAGCACCCGCGGCCCGAGCCCGCTGCCGTATGACTTCGTCCTCACCCGGCTTCAGTTGACCGACATCGACCGCGCACGCGATGACCTCGTAGCCCCACTCCTCGCGGATCCAGCGCACGGCAACGGATGTATCGAGCCCACCTGAGTAGGCGAGCACCACGCTTTTCGTCACACGTCCCTCACATGTTTCGGCTTCACAGGCCGGCCAGCGCGGCGAGCCTTCCGGCAACTTCGTTTCCGCCCACCGATTCGGTACATACGACGAGCACCGTGTCGTCGCCAGCAACGGTCCCGAGCGTGTCCGGCATCGAAGACCGGTCGATGGCAGAAGCCACCACGTGCGCGCTGCCGGGCGGCGTGCGCAACACGACGAGGTTGCTGCTGAACGCTACCTCGACGACGAACTCGCCCAGCAGGCGTTTGAGATGGTCGTCCGACGGCGCCCGTTCGCGGTGACCGTCGGGGATCGCGTACGCCATCGCGCCGCCTGGGATACGCACCTTCACTGCGCCGAGCTCCTCAAGATCGCGGCTGACCGTCGCCTGCGTCGCGACGACCCCTTCGGCCTCGAGGAGCTGCACGAGCTGCGCCTGACTCGATACCGGTTGATCCTCGAGCACGCGCAGGATGCGATGCTGACGTTGTGGTTTGCCCAGGGTCACCATGAGCCGTCGTCTCGTACCAGATGGGCGAGCAACGAGCGCGCCGAGTGCATGCGATTCGCGGCCTGGCGCCACACCAAGGAACGAGGACCGTCGATCACTTCAGCTGCGACCTCTTCACCTCGATGCGCGGGCAGGCAGTGCAAGAACACTGCGTCGGGGCTCGCGCCTTTTACCAGCGTTTCGTCGACCGTGAATCCCGCGAAGGCATGCAACCGTTGGTCTCGTTCGGCCTCTTGGCCCATGGAGGTCCACACGTCGGTGTAGATCGCGTCGACGTCGCGGACCGCGTCGGACGGATCTCCGGTCAGCTCGATCGTTCCGCCGAGGTTGCGGGCGCGCGCGACAACCTCGGGATCGAGTTCGTAGCCTTCAGGTGAGGCGACGACGAGTTCGACGCCGGACAGCGCCGCGCCGAACGCGAGCGATGCCGCGACGTTGTTGCCGTCGCCGACGAACGCGACGCGAAGGCCCTCGAGCCTTCCGTAGTGCTCGCGTAGCGTGAGGAGGTCGGCAAGCGCTTGGCACGGATGGGCGCGGTCCGAGAGGAGATTGACGATCGGGACGTCCACCGCTGCCTCCATCCGCTCCAATGTCCGATGGTCGAACACTCGAGCCGCGATCAGCGTGCACATACCGGCCATCGTCCGCGCGACGTCTTCGACCGACTCGCGCGAGTCGAGGCCCACCTCCTCGGGACGGACGTAGATCGGGTGTCCGCCAAGGGTCGCGACCGCCATCTCGATCGAGATCCGTGTCCGGGCCGAAGGCTTCTCGAACAGCGCCGCGACGCCTCGGCCCGAGAGCACGGCCGGTACCTGCTTCGGGTCGACCTTCCAGGCCATTGCCTGGTCGAGGACCGCTCCCAGACGCGCGGGATCGAGGTCGTCGACCTCCAGGAAGGACCGAGTCACTGCTCACGCTCGCAGACACATGCGGCCGCGATGATGGCCACCGCGTCGTCGATCTCGGCGTCGGTGACGAGCAACGACGGCGCGAGCCGTAGCGCGCTCACGGTGACCGCGTTGAGGACGAGACCCGAGTCGAGACACCGTTGCGCGACGGCCCGGGCGTCGAGGCCGGGGGCGAGTTCGGCCGCGATCAACAGGCCCGCGCCGCGCACGTCGGCGACACCGTCGACCTTCTGCAAACCCTCGCAGAGCCGCGCGCCGGCGCGAGACGCCCGCTGCGGTATCTGCTCTCGTTCCATCACCGTCAGTGTCGCGAGAGCCGCGCGCGCGGCCAGCGGCTGGCCGCCGAACGTCGTCGCATGATCGCCGGGTGCGAACGCGGCCGCGACGTCGGCTCGCGCCCAGCACGCGCCGATGGGAACGCCGTTACCTAACGCTTTGGCCATAGTGACGATGTCGGCCTTGATACCGGCGTGCTCGAACGCGAACCAGCGCCCGGTACGGCCGAGTCCGCACTGCACCTCATCGACGACGAGCAGGGCCTCGTGCTCGTCACACAGGCGACGCACTCCCCGGAGGTACTCGGGTGAGGCTGGCACCACGCCGCCTTCACCCTGGACGGCCTCGAGCATCACGGCCGCGACGCGGTCGTCGAGCGCTCCGGCGAGCGCGTCAAGGTCATCGAACGCGACTTGCCGGAAGCCGCCTGGGAGCGGCTGGAACGTCTCCTGCTTTTGCGGCTGGCCCGTGGCTGCGAGCGTCGCAAGCGTGCGACCGTGAAACGAACCGTACGCGCTGAGCACGTGGTAGCGGTCGCGCCCGCCGTTCAGCTGTCCGTAACGGCGCGCGAGCTTGATCGCACATTCGTTGGCCTCGCCGCCGGAGTTCGCGAAGAACACGCGACCACCGCCGCCGAGCAGCACGTTCAACCGTTCGGCAACGCGGGGCTGCACATCGTTGTAGTAGAGGTTCGACACGTGCAGGAGCGTGCGCGCCTGGTCGGCTATCGCGTCGGCGACCTCAGGGTGCGCGTGGCCGAGAGACGTCACAGCCAGGCCCGACAGAAAGTCGAGATACTCCTTGCCTTCGCTGTCCCACAGCCGCGTCCCCTCCCCGCGGACGAACGCGACGGGCATACGGCCGTAGGTGTGCATCACGTTGGCGGCGTCGAGCGCGGCCAGATCCTCGAAGTGACTCATGTTTCGCGCTCCTGGCCGCCGCGCCGGCGAGCCGCACCAGCCCGGTGTGTGATCCGTTCCAAACTCACCTCGGGACATTCGTTCATGGCCTCACCATCGTTCCGACTCCCTCACGTGTGAAGAACTCGAGCAGGAGCGCATGCGGCAATCGGCCGTCGAGGATGTGCGCACTTCGCACGCCTTGCTTCAGGGCCGACACGCACGACTCGAGCTTGGGAATCATCCCCTCCGACACCTTCTGGTCGGCGATCAGCTGCTCCATTCCGCTCACGTCGATACCTGAGATCAACGACGTTTCGTCGGGCCAGGCTCCGTAGACCCCCCCGACGTCGGTGAGATAGACGAGCTTCTCGGCGTCGAGCGCTTCGGCCATCGCGCCCGCGACGGTGTCGGCGTTCACGTTGTAGGCCTGGCCGGCGTCGTCGACGCCCACCGTCGCGATGATCGGGATCAACTCCTCGCGCAACATGCGTATCACGATGGTCGGATTGATCTTGCGCACGTCGCCGACGAAGCCGAGGCGCGGATCGCGCTGATCGACTCGGATCATTCCGGCGTCTTCTCCGGACAGCCCGACCGCGTACGAACCGTGGCGGTTCACCGACGCCACGATCTCGCGGTTGACTTTGCCGACGAGGGTCATCCGAACGATGTCGACGGTCTCGGCGTCGGTGACGCGCCGGCCGTCGACGAACTCGGGCTCCTTGCCGAGACGGCGCATGAGGTCGGTGATCTGTGGGCCGCCGCCGTGCACGACCACCGGATTCATCCCGACCAGCCGCATGAGCACGACATCGGTGGCGAACAGATCGGCGAGTTTCGGGTCGTCCATCGCGTGGCCGCCGTACTTGATCACCACGGTCTTGCCGGAGAACTCGCGGATGTACGGCAGGGCCTCAGCCAAGACGATGGCCTTCTGGCCCGCAGTGCGGACGCGGTCGTCAATATTCATGTGTCAGCGACCTCGAGCTTCGAGTCGGCGTGCCATCGTCGTCGACGGTCCGAGGTGGCGAACCACGTCTGCGGTGGTCACGATGTACGCCTGTTCTCGTCGATGTAGGCGTGCGAGAGGTCGGTGGTGAGCACGGTCGCCTGACCGTGCGCGAGGCGTAGATCGCAGCGCAGTTCGATGTCGCGGCCGGCCATCTGGCGGGCGAGCGACGCTTCGTCGTGCACGCAGGCGACGCCGTCGCGACAGACGGTGATGCCGTTGTAGGCGATGTCGACACCTTCGGGGTCGAGGTAGACGCCGCTGGCTCCGAGCTCCGAGAGCACGCGGCCCCAATAGGCGTCGCCGCCGTTGAGTGAACATTGCACGAGCTGGCTGTTGGCCACGGCGCGGGCGGCGATGCGGGCTTCGGCAAACGTTCGTGCGCCGACGACCCGTACCCGCACGACTTTGGTCGCACCTTCGGCGTCGTGTGCCATTTGGTCAGCGAGCGAGCCGCAGACCTCGGTGAGCGCATCGGTGAGCGAGGTCACGTCGACCGTGCCGGCCCGGCCGTTGGCCAGGACGATGACCGTGTCGTTGGTGGAGCGGCAACCGTCGACACTCAAGCAGTCGAAGGTTTCGCTCACGGCGCGCCCGAGCGACTGCTGCAGCACAGACGGATCGACCGCGGCGTCGGTGGTGAGCACCGCGAGCATGGTGGCCATGGCCGGCGAGAGCATCGCCGCGCCTTTGGCCATGCCGCCGACGATCGCGTTGCCGGCCGGTGCGGTCGCTTCCTTGCGAACGGTGTCGGTCGTCAGGATCGCTTGGGCGGCGTCGCCGCCGCCCGCCGCGCTGAGCACGCCACCGAGCTTGGGGATGCCGGCTTCGAGCGCGTGCATCGGCATCGGGATCCCGATAAGCCCGGTCGAGCAGACGAGCACGTCCGCGGTCGCGATCGCGAGGCTCTGGCCGACGAGCTCACACATCCGACGCGCGTCACGACGGCCCGATTCGCCGGTCGCCGCGTTGGCGTTCCCGGAGCTGAGAATCACCGCTGCTGCGCGGCTATCGGCGAGGTGCGTACGTGAGATCTGCACCGGTGCAGCCTGCGCGAGGTTGCTCGTGAATACCGCTGCGGCGAGCACCGGCGCGTGGTTGTCGGTTGCGACCAGTGCGAGGTCGGGGGCGCCCGAGTCCTTGATCCCGCACGGGAGTCCGCCGGCCACAAAGCCGGTCGCGGCAGTGACAGTCATGATCGGGCCCGCTTCGTCGCCGGTGCGGGCTGCGGCCTAACGCATCGGCGGCATCTCGAGCGGCTCACGGTTGAATCCCGACGAGTGTGAGTCCGGTGGTTTCGGGGAGGCCGAGCAGAAGGTTGGCCGCCTGGATCATTTGGCCCGAAGCCCCTTTGACGAGGTTGTCCTCGGCCGCGATCGCGACAACGGTTTCGGTCCGGGCGTCGAAGCGGACTGTCACGTGCGCGACATTGGCGCCGTAGGTGGCCTTCGTGCCCGACGGCTCGTCGACGACAACGACACACGCGTCGTCGGCGTAGAAGTCGCGGTAGTGCTCGAGCAGACGCGCGGTCGAGAGTCCAGTGGTCGCTGGACGCGCGTAGCAGGTGGCGAGGACGCCGCGGGTCGTCGGAACGAGATGCGGTGTGAACAGCACCTGCACCGGCTGACCGGCGGTCTTGGTGAGCGCCTGTTCCATCTCGGCGGTGTGGCGGTGTGTGAGCAGACCGTACGCGCTCACGTTTTCGTTGGCTTCGGAGAACAGACTCGTCGTCTTGAGCGCCCGACCCGCGCCGGACAGGCCGGATACCGCGTCGGCGATCACGCGCGGTTCGACGAGTTCGAGCGCGACGAGCGGCGCACAGGCGAGGCTCACGGCGGTCGGATAGCACCCGGGCGACGCGACGTGGGTGTGGGTCGCGATCTCGTCGCGGTAGAGCTCAACCAGTCCGTACGCGAAGCGGCCCGCGACCTGGGGCGCCTGGTGCGCCTCGCCGTACCAACGCGAGTACACATCGGGCGGTAGGCGGAAGTCGGCGCCGAGATCGATGGCGTGGCCGACGTGATCGAGCAGACCGGGCAGCAGCTCCTGGCTCGCGCCGTGCGGCAGTGTGCAGAACACGAGATCGAGTCCCGCGAGATCGGCGGCATCGAGCGGCACGAAGCGCAGGCGCTCATAGGCCGGGACGAGGCTCGGGTAGAGGTCGCCGACGGCAGCGCCCACGTTCGAGTCGGCCGTGACGTGTACGACCTCGATCTCGGGATGGCCGGCCAGCAGACGAAGAAGCTCGGCTCCGGCATACCCGGACCCGCCTACGACTCCTGCTCGATACGCCACGGTGCATATAATACAGCTTGATGCATGAGACGTCGAATGCGTGGGCCGAGCTTCAGGTCGGACAACCTCTTGTCCGGCTGCGCGTCACCATCTCGCCGGCCGCCAACCAGCGCTATTGGCAGGCCGCGGGCGTGGAGCACGCGTTGTTGGCCGCGGGGGCGCTCTATCCGCCGATCGTGGCGAACCTGACGATCCTGTGTTTCCAGCAGACCGTTCCTGACGCAATGATCCAGACCCGGCAGCGGTTGAAATGCCATCGGATCGCGCTGGCGGGATGTGAGCTGGTCACCACGGGGCGGATCGTCGATCGCTACGACAAGCGCGGACGCGAGTACGTCGATCTCGAAGCGTCAGTCACGACCGCGGACGCTCCCGACTCGATCGTGTGGGAGTCGTGGGTGACCTTTACGCCGACCGCGACGCTCGCCGCCTCGTGACGCAACGGCGCGCGACGCTGGCGGTCACCGCGGACCTCATCCGCGCGTACTCACGGCGCGGCAACTTCCATTCGGACGTGCAGACCGCCGCCGCGCTTGGCATGCCCGGACTCGTCGCGCAAGGCATCCAGGTAGCCGGGCCGGCGTACAACTTCCTGCTCGAGGCGTGGGGCGAAACATTTCTCGCTCATGGCGAGGTTGATCTCCGCTTCGTCGGCATGGTCGTCGCCGGCGACACGATCGAAGCGTGTGTCAACATCGACGACTCGGGCACCGCGACGATCGAGGTCGTGAACACGACCGCGGGCAGGACCTCGGTGGTCGGACATTCAACACGCGCCTGAACCGCCGACCTCCCGCCATGGCGCGCGTCGTCAGGTTCGTGCCGACCCGTTCGCGGCTGGTGAGTTCGGACCGGCGGCCGCGGTTTCGCGGGCGAGGAAGGCTCCCAGCTCGCCGATTGTGCTCATGAGCGGCGCCGGGAACACCACGGTCGTGTTCTTGTCGACGCCGATCTCGACCAGGCTCTGCAGGTTGCGGAGTTGCAAGGCGATCGGGTGGGCCATCATCGTGTCCGATGCTTCGCCGAGCGCGGCGGCGGCGAGCGACTCGCCCTCCGCGGCGATGATCTTGGCGCGCTTTTCACGTTCGGCCTCGGCTTGGCGCGCCATCGCCCGCTTCATGGTGTCGGGCAGCTGAATGTCCTTGAGCTCGACGAGGGTGACCAGCACTCCCCAATCTTCGGTCTGGACATCGAGGATCTCTCGGATGTCGAGGTTGATGCGATCGGTCTCGGCCAGCGTCTCGTCGAGGGTGTGCTGTCCGACGACCTTGCGAAGGGTCGTCTGAGCGATCTGGTTGATCGCCGCGCCGACGTTCTCGATCGCGATGAGCGCCTTCGTGGCGTCGACCACTCGGAAGTATGCGACCGCGGAAACGTCGACGCTCACGTTGTCGCGGGTGATGATTCCCTGCGACTCGATCGGCATGGTCACAATCCGCAGAGAAACGCGGCGTAACACGTCGACGAACGGGATGACTCGAACGAGACCGGGCTTTTTCACGCCGATCACGCGGCCCAAACGGAACAGGACGGCCTCTTCGTACTGCTGCACAATCCGCAATGAGAGCGCGGCGCCGAACAGCGCGAGCACGACGACGACGATTCCGACGCTCAGCAACACGGCCATGGGACTCCTCGGTCGGCGTTTCGCTGACTTCGGCGCTACCAAGGTCCGGAGCAACGCTCCCGGATGCTGCCCGTTTCGTGGCGACCAGCATCCGACACGGCAGGGATCACCTCCGTGTCACCGTTGACGATACACCCGCGTGGGGCCTGGCACCGTCGCCCACACGAACGCGGTCGCGCACGTTGGGACGGCGTTCCCTCGGTGAGCGGCGCCTCGAAATGGGCTCTTGCGCGGGTTGGACGCGGCGTTACGACATACGGTCGGCGAGTACCGTGCGGACCTTGTCCGGGAGTTCGATGGAGTGGTTCGTGCCGGGTTTGATCGCCACGTACGTGATGACAGCCTCGCATGCGGGACGATCGTCGACCGACGCCCGGTAGCGCAGGTCGAACGACTTCGTACCGACCCGCACCGGTTCCGCCTTGATGTCGATCCAGTCGTCGAAGCGCGCCGGGCCCGACCACTCGAGGACCGCTTTCACGAGCATCACGTCGAACTCGTAAATCCAATAGTTGGTACCGAATCCCCAGGACTCCACGAATCTCGTGCACGTTTCGTCGAAATAGGTAAGCCAGTGGGCATTGAACACCACAGCCTGACCGTCGACCTCGGCGTAGCGGACACGGATCCGATGCGAGAAGGACTCGGCATTCATCCCCGCAGCTCGGCTCCGAACTCCGACCGCACCGCGTCGATGCACGTCCGACGCAGCTCACCCACCTCGACGTCGGTGAGCGTTCGATCCGGGGCATGGAACTTCAACGCGAACGCGAGGCTCACCCGACCTGGGCCGAGTACGTCGGAGCGGAACACGTCGAACACCCGGACTGACTCGAGGAGCTCAGTGCCGGTCTCGCGTAGTGCGTGTAGCACCGCACCGACGGGCACGTCGTCGGGCACGACGAACGCGAGGTCGATCGTCGACGCCGGGTAGCGCGAAACCGGTCGCGCGCTGATCGCAACCCGCGACGAAGCGAGCAACGCGTCGGCGTCGAGCTCGCACGCGATGACGGGGCCGACCAGCTGAAGCGCTTCGAGTACCTCGCGGTCGACTTCGCCGACTGACCCGATCTCGTCGCCGTCGACGACCACTCGAGCGGCTCGCACCGGGTGGAACCCGGCCGGCGACGCGGCGACGAGCTTCCAGTCGGCGAGGCGTAGCTCCTGCGCGAGCGCCTCCACGACCGCGACGAGGTCGTGGACCGTGACCTTGCGGTCGGGCTCGTACGGTGTCTGGAGGATCGTCCCCGAACGCGCCGCGCCCAAATGCAGCCGTTCGTCAGGCAACGGCGCGCCGGACGCCGACGGTGCGAACACGTGACCGAGCTCGAAGAGCGAGACGTCGTGATTACCGTGCGCGGCGTTATGGGCGACTGCCCGGAGCACGCCCGGCAACAGCGCGGGACGAAGGATCGACTCTTCGGCGCGCAACGGGTTGTCGACCTCGATCAGGGCGTCGGTCGCGACGCCGGCTCGGGCGAGATCTGCGGGCGCAAGCAACGGCAGCGTAAATACTTCGTCGTAGCCTGCACCGACGAGCACGTCGCCTACGAGCCGGCGCTCGCGCTGTACGGCCGTGAGCACGCCGATCTTCTCCGGGTTCGAGGGCACGGTTCGCACGATGCGCTGCAGGCCAACGCGGCGTGCGACCTCTTCGACAATGTCGATCTCGCGCTCGATATCGGGTCGCCATGTGGGCACCGTTGCGGTCCCGTCGGCCATTTCGATTCCGAGCGGTTCGAGCAGTTCTCCGACCTCGGCTTCGGTGAGCGAGGTCGCCAGAAGCTGATTCACCCGTTCGGTACGAACCGTGATGGCTGCAGGTTGGATGGCCTGCGGGTAGGCGTCGATCGCGCCGACCTCGCGTCGCGCGTCGGCGACTTCGGCGAGCAGGGCCATTGCCCGCGCCGCGCCGGCGGCAACGTCGTGAGGATCGACTCCGCGTTCGAAACGCGCGCTCGCCTCGGAACGCAGGCCGAGCCGTTTCGACGTCTTGGCGATCCCGGACGCTTCGAAGTATGCGGACTCGAGCAGGATCGTCGTGGTAGTCGACGACACCTCGGCCGCGGCGCCGCCCATTACGCCCGCGATGCCTTGCGCGACCCGATTGCCGTCACAGATCAGGAGGTCGTCGCCTGACAGCTCGCGTTCGACGCCGTCGAGCGTCTCGATCTTTTCGCCAGGTCGGGCGAGACGTACGACAATGCCCGGACCCGCGAGACGATCGAGGTCGAATGCGTGCAATGGGCGGCAACGTTCGAGCATCACGTAGTTGGTGACGTCGACCACATTGTTGATCGGGCGCATGCCCGCGAGCACAAGTCGGCGTTTCATCCAGTCGGGCGATTCGGTCATCGTCACGTCGGCGACCATCGCGACGAACCGAGGGCAACGTTGTGGGTCGTCGACCGTCACCGTCGCGCCCCGCAGCTCGACGACGGCCGGGCCGGCCGCAGGTGACGGCACGGTGAGCGTGAGCCCGAAGTGTGCGGCCAGTTCGCGGGCCACGCCGACGATGCCCATCGCGTCGGGCCGATTCGGCGTGATCGACAGGTCGAAGACGACGTCGTCGAGACCGAGAACCTCGCGCACGTCGGCGCCGAGCTGCGCGTCGGGCGACAGTTCGAGAATGCCTGCGTGGTCCTCGCCGAGGCCGAGTTCGCGCGCCGAGCAGAGCATCCCCTCCGAGACCTGCCCGCGGATCTTGCGGCGCTCGATTTTGAAGTCGCCGGGGAGGTGTGCGCCGACACGTGCGAAGGGCACGACCATGCCTGCTTCGATATTGGGCGCGCCGCACACGACCCGTACCGTCCCGTCGCCCGCGTCGACGTCGGCGAGCCGAATGCGATCCGCGTCGGGATGGGGCGTCACCTCGACGATGCGCGCGGCCACCACCCCGCCGATCTCGCGACCGGGCTCGTCGATCGCCTCGACCTCGAGGCCGAGCTGATTCAACGCGTCGGCGATGTCACCGACGGGTGCGTCGACCGGCGTGAAGTCGCGAATCCACGAAAGCGGTGCGCGCATCGGCCGGCCTTAGAACTGCGCGGCGAAACGAATGTCGCCGTCCCAGAGGTTCTTGACGTGTTCGACGCCGTAGAGGAGCTGTACTAACCGGTCGATGCCGAAGCCGAACGCGAAGCCGGTGTACTGCTCGGGGTCGATGTTCACGGCTTCAAACACGGAGGGGTCGACCATGCCGCAGCCGCCGAGCTCGACCCAGCCGGTGCCCGAACACACCGTGCAGCCGCCGCCTTCACAGAACACGCACGTCATCGCAAACTCGGCCGACGGTTCGGTGAACGGGAAGAACGAGGGTAAGAACCGTGCGGTGATGTCGGCGCCGAAGAGGGCGTGGATAAACGCCTCGATCGTTCCGAGCAGGTCGCCGAGCGTGATGCCGCGGTCGACCGCGAGGCCCTCGATCTGGTGGAACACGGGCGAATGGCGCGCGTCGAGTGTGTCGCGCCGGAAGGCTCGGCCCGGCGCGACGATGTAGATGGGTGGGCGCTGCGACTCCATCACGCGCACTTGCACCGGAGACGTGTGCGTGCGCAACAGCACCTCTTCGGGCCGGCCGAGCTTCACGTAGAGCGTGTCTTGCATCGCGCGGGCGGGATGGCCGGGCGGAAAGTTCAATGATTCGAAGTTGTACCAGTCGGATTCGACTTCAGGGCCCTCCGCGACTTTGTAGCCCATGCCGACGAAGACGTCTTCAAGGTCACGCCAGATGCGTGTGACCGGATGGAGATGTCCGCGGCGGTAGCCGCGACCGCCGCTCGTCAGGTCGAGGCGGTCGTGTACGAGCGACGCGGCACGCGCGTCGGCGCTGAGGATGGCTCGGCGCTTGGCGAGTTCGTCATCGAGCGCGGCTCGTGCTGCCGCGACCGCTTTGCCCGCGGTCGCTCGGTCGGCCGGCTCGACCGACTTGATCGCCTCACGCATGCTGTTGAGCGGCGACGTCTTGCCGAGCAGCTCACGTTCCGTTTCCTCGAGCTCGTGGAGCGTGTTCGCGCCGGCGATGGAGATGGTTCCTGCGGACACCAGCGTGTCGGCGCGGTCGACGATCTCGTCGGCCGTGGTCACAGGCCCGTCCGACGTTGGCGTGATGCTTCGAACAACAACACGGTGCCCGCCATTGCGACGTTGAGCGACTCCGCGCCGTGCATGGGGATGGTCACCCGGACGTCGAGCGGCAGATCGGGAGCGAGACCGCGCACTTCGTGGCCGAGAACGAGCGCGACGGGCACCGTGAGATCGACCGCCTCTGGGGCGCTCCCGCCCGAAGCGAGCGCACCCACGCGGCACACTCCGGCGCTTCCGAGCGCCTCCAAGGCCGTCACGGCGGGCACACCCTCCACGATCTGGACTGCGAAACACGCGCCGGCCGATGCCCGCACGGTCTTGGGATTGTACGCGTCGACCGAACCCGGCCCGAGGAGGATTATCTCGGCGCCGGCGGCTGCGCCGCTGCGGATCAGCGTGCCCGCGTTCCCGGGATCGGCGAGCAGTGGAGCTACCACGACCAGCGAGGCGCCCGCCAGCGCGTCGAGGCCCGCACGACGAAACGGGACGAGTGCGAACACACCCTGAGCCGAGGTCGTGGCGCTGACACGTTCGGCGACACCAACGGCGAGCTCGCGCACCGGAATGAAACATTCGACGGCGCGGTCTGCGACCGCCCTCGCCGGGGCCGTCGCATCAACGCCGACGAGGACCTCGCGTATCGGTGTCTGCTGATCCAGTGCCGCGGTGATCACGCGCGGCCCCTCGCACACCATGAGTTCGTGTTCGTCTCGTGCGCCGCGGTCGCGTAGCAGGGCGCGGAGCCGTTTGACGTCAGCGTGATGGTTTCCGAGCGGCGCGTTCACCCTGACCGCCTCCGCGTCTGGGATCCACACCCGGTGTGGGTCCGAGACGCGTCGAACTCACGCAGCGTTCAAGGCTTCGCGAGCGGTGACGACGAGGGCGCCGAAGGTGCCGGGCTCGCGTACTGCGAGATCGGCGAGGATCTTGCGGTCGACGTCGACTTCGGCGGCTTTCAGCCCGGCGATGAATCGCGAGTAGCTGATGTCGTGCTCACGGCAGGCGGCGTTGATGCGGACGATCCACAGGCGGCGGAACTCGCCTTTGCGGGCGCGTCGGTCGCGGTAGGCGTACCGCAGCGAATGCATGACCTGCTCGTTGGCCACCTTGAAATGACGGCTGCGGGAGCCGGTGTAGCCGCGCGCCGATTCGAGGACGGCGCGGTGGTGCTTCTTGCCGTTGACGGAACGTTTGACGCGTGCCATCTCGGACTACTTCCCGAGCAGGCGCTGGACACGCTTGCGGTCCGCGCCGGTGACCTCGGCAAGACGTCCGAGCCGCCGCGTGCGCCGTGACGACTTCTTCTCCAAGAGGTGTGCACGGTTCGGCTGACGACGACGGATCTTGCCTGTCGCGGTGATCTTGAAGCGCTTGGCTGCGCCCCGGTGCGTCTTCATCTTGGGCATCGTTGGTTCCCCGGTCCTCGATGTGGGCTGATCAACAGTTGGGATGTCTGGTTTGGTCAGGCGGTCGCGTCGGCCACGACGGGCTCGGCGACGACCGCCTGAGTCTCGCCGGGCTCCGGCTCGCCACTGCCGTGGCCACCTGATTTCGGTGCACCCTTCGTCGCGCCTTGTCCTTTGCCTTTCGGACGACGAGTGGGATTGAGCACCATCGTCATGTTGCGTCCGTCCAGTTTGGGTGAAGACTCGATGATCGCAAGCTCGCCGACCTGTTCGGCCACTCGCTCGAGGATGCGCCGCCCGAGCTCGGGGTGAGCCATTTCACGACCACGGAACATGATCGTCAGCTTCACCTTCGAACCCTCTTCGAGGAATCGCTCGACGTGCTTCATCTTGGTCGTGTAGTCGTGCCCGTCGATCTTGGGGCGGAACTTCATTTCCTTGATGACGACGTTCGACGCCTTGCGCTTCGATTCCTTGCGTCGCTGATCCTGCTCGTACTTGTATTTGCCGTGGTCCATGATCTTGCAGACCGGCGGATCGGCAGCTGCCGCGACCTCGACGAGATCGAGACCTTGTTCCCGGGCAATCTGCAATGCCTCGGGCAGGGCTTTCACCCCGTACTGCGTCCCGTCGGAACCGATCAGGCGGACTTGACGAGCGCGAATGCGATCGTTGATGCGGGTCTCGTCTGTGGAGATTGCGGCATCACCTCTTGGTGCTCAGCCGCCGACGCGAAACGACGGCGGACGGGTAGGAAGCGTCCACCGTCGCACCGGCTGTCTGCCGGATGGCTTGCAACGGACCGGACTCGGAAGGACCCAGAGGGTTCGCCGAGCCGGTGGGGAGATGAATCCCACTTCCCATCGATTGTGTACGTGCGAGGATACCAGTGTGAGCAGTCTGTGGACACCGTCGGGCGAGCACCGGCCACCGGAGGACGACCCGAAATCCCCGACCGAGCTGGATTCGGACACCCGGGAGCCCACCTCGGAGGAGGTCGAGGCGTTGCGGGAGGTGCACGCCCGCCTCGTGGCCACTCCGGTGGAAGACGTCGTGGCCAACCACGCGCTCGGTATCTGGCAGTTGGCGCTCGTGCACCTCGGTGTGATCACGCCGCCCGACGCCGACGGTCAGCCGCCCGGCCCGGACCTCGCAGCCGCCGGCTTCGCGATCGACGCACTGGCCGCCCTGGTCGACGGTCTCGGCGAGCGGCTCGGGGTTCACGAGACGGTGTTACGTGACGCGCTCAGCCAGGTCCAGATGCTGTTCGTCGAGGTATCCGACGGACCGGCCGTATCGCCTTCGTGAGCCGGTTGTCCTTCGAGCCGGTCGTGCTGGTCGGCCGCTTCGTGCGGCTCGAGCCGGTCACCGTGGAGCATGTCCCGGCCCTTGCCGTCGCGGCGTCCGAAGACCGCACCTCGTACGGCTGGACCCCGGTGCCCGAAGGGGTTGACCAGTTCCGTGCGATCGTCGGACAAGCGCAGGCCGAACGGGTGGCGGGTCGACGCCTCACGTTCGCGACGCTCGGCATCGACGGTCGAGTCGTCGGTTCCACGTCATTCCTAGATCCTCAGTCGTGGCCCGGCGGTGACGGACGCCTCGACAGCATCGAGATCGGTGCGACGTGGATCGCGGCCTCCGCCCAACGCACGGCGGTGAACACGGAAGCCAAGTTGCTCATGCTCGTTCACGCATTCGACGTGTTGGGTGTGCACCGCGTGGTGCTCAACACCGACGCTCGGAACGAACGCTCACGCGCGGCGATCGCACGTATCGGCGCGACGTTCGAAGGTGTGCTGCACAGCTTTCGGTACGGTATCGAGGGCACACCGCGCGACACGGCCACCTTCGCGATCGCCTCCCGCGACTGGCCGGACGTACGTGTGCGGCTCGAAGCGCACCTCAGGCCGGCCTGATCGCCGCGGCTTCCCAACGTCCGAGGGTGCCGGGCCTGATCTCGAACGCAACGCGCGAGCCGACCGCGATCGTCCGGGTGCCGTCGGCGATCAGTGTGCAGTGAAACGGATACGTCGCGCCGTCTTCGCCGGTGATCTCACCGAGACCACGATGTTCCGAAAACGCGCTGACTTCTCCTGTCACTGCACGATCTTGGCGATCGGGATCTCCAGGATTCCGGTCGCGCCGGCATCTTTCAAGGCGGGGATGAGCGTGTTGATGTCGTTCTTGGCGACGACCGTCTCGACGGCGAATCCGTCTTCGCCGAACAACTTCGAAACGGTCGGCGACTTCAACGCCGGGAGGAGGTCAATCACCGCGGAGAGACTCGCTTCGTCGACGTTGAGCTTCACGAGCACCCGTCCACGCGCTTCGAGGGCGCCGCTCAGCAAGGTCTGGAGCTGCTCCATCGCCTTGCGTTTGTCGGCGTCGGCGTGCGAGATCGGATTCGCGATCAACTCGGTGTACGAGACGAGCACCGTGTCGAGCACCTTCAGGCCGGCGGCCCGGAAGGCCCGTCCGCTCTCGGTGCCGTCCACGACCGCCTCGGCGATCTCGGGGATCTTGGCTTCGGTCGCGCCGTACGACAACGAAATATTCGCGTCGACTCCGTGCTTCTCGAGGAACCGACGGGTGAGTTCGGGATACTCCGTCTGCACGCGCACCCCGGCGGGAAGGTCAGCCAGCGTCGACCACGGCGAGGTTCCGGCCACGGCGAGCACGATCCGAAACGGACGGGCCGTCGCTTTCGAGTAGTGCAGTTCGGTGAGGGTCACGACCTCGGCGCCGGTTTCCTCGATCCAGTCGCGCCCGGTGACGCCGAGGTCGAAGAGCCCGTCGGCGACGTAACGGGGGATCTCCTGCGGGCGCAGGATCGTGACGTCGATGACGCGGGGGTCTTCGATACTGGCGCGGTAGTCGACGTCGGAAGAACGCACGACCGCGAGGTCGGCATCTTCGAACAGTTGCAGGGTCGCCCGTTCGAGCGAACCCTTCGGAAGCACGAGACGCAGCATCGGCTGGTCAGGGTAGCGGCCGACCGTTCAATCGCCCGCCACTAATAGGCGGTACCCGACGTCGAGTTGGGTGAGTGTCCGCAGGCTGGCGAACCGCGCGTCCCAGGCGCCCGAGGCGAGGTCGGCACGGAGGTGTTCGGTCCCGCGCGCTCGTACCTCGTGGTCGAGCCGAGCGAGACCCGAGATCCCCGCCTGCACGTCGGGGTCGGTGTACGCCTCGGGACGGTTCCAGAAGCACGCCGCGAAGCCGTCGATGCAGTCGGCCGGCACCATCACCGGTTCGACGCTGCGCACATCGAGCACACGAGCGATCTCGGACGAGGTGTATCCCGTCGACGCGGCATCGAGCGCCGCCATCTCGGGGAAGTACTCCTCGACCAGCCAGAAATTTTGTTCGACGACTGCGTCGAAGCTGAGCACGACCTGGCGGCGGGCCACCCGGCGGAGCTCTTCGAGGCCGCGTTGGGTGTCGGTCCAATGGTGAACCGTGAAGATGGCGAGCGCGGCATCGAAGGACCGATCGGCGAACGGCAGCCGCTCGGCCGACGCGCGCACGACGGGCGCCGCGCCCGCCGGACGCTGGCGGTACATCGTGGGAGAGGGCTCCACGGCGACGACCATACGATCGGGCGGCTCGTACGAGCCGGTGCCGGCCCCGACGTTGACGATCCGGCGCGCGTCACCGACCGCGCCGTAGATCTGGGCGGCCACGCGCGGATCGGTGCGACGGGTACGCGTGTATGAAAGGCCGATCTGGTCGTAGCGGGTCCGGGTCACGCTCACCGTTCAGGGGATCGCGCGTAGGAGCGCAACCATCTCGATCGCCGTGATCGCGGCCTCTTCGCCTTTGTGGCCCTCGGCGCCTCCGACGCGCTCGAATGCCTGCTTGCGGTCTTCGACGGTGAGGACGCCGAACGCGACGGGGACACCGGTGTCGAGTGAGGCGCGGGTCAGCCCGGCGGCGCACTCGCCTGCGACGTATTCGAAGTGTGCGGTTTCACCTCGGATCACGGCCCCGATGCACACGACGGCGTCAACGGCACCCGACTGCGCGAACCGTTTCGCGACGAGCGGGAGCTCGAACGCCCCCGGGACCCACACCACCGATACCTGCGCCGCACCATGGTCGTGCAACGTCTTTTCGGCACCCGCGCACAGCGGCTCGGTGACCTCGTGATTGAACCGGGCGGCAACGATCGCGAATCGCATCCCGGTCGCGTCGAGCGCGCCGGCACCGCCCGAAAATTCGCCCATCAGCCGCCACCCAGCTGCGCGTCGTCTTCGGGGTCGGAGTCAGGATCGAAACCGAGCAGGTGCCCGAGCTTGCGTTGTTTGGCGCGCAGGTACGCGATGTTCTCGGCGGTGGGAACAGTCTGCACCGGGACACGCTCGACGATTTCCAGGCCGTAGCCCTCGATGCCGCCGTACTTGGCTGGGTTGTTCGTCATCAACCGCATCGTGGTCACACCGAGATCCACGAGGATCTGGGCGCCGATGCCGTACTCGCGTGAGTCGGCCGGAAAGCCCAGTTCGAGGTTGGCCTCAACCGTGTCGCGGCCTTCGTCCTGCAACGTGTACGCACGCAACTTGTGGCCGAGCCCGATCCCGCGGCCCTCATGACCCCGGAGGTACACAACCACGCCGTGGCCCTCTTCGGCGACCCGTGCCATCGCACGGTCGAGCTGGGTGCCGCAGTCGCACCGTGTCGATCCGAACACGTCGCCGGTGAGGCATTCGGAGTGCACGCGCACGAGCACGTTTTCGTGTCCGGCCACCTCGCCGCGTACGAAGGCGAGGTGTTCGACACCGTCGAGCAACGACTCGAACACATGTGCGGTGAAGTCGCCGTACTGCGTCGGGATCCGCGCTTGCGACACGCGTCGCACCAACTTTTCGCGGTGGCGGCGGTAGCGGATGAGATCAGCGATCGTGACGAGCGCGAGGCCGTGCTCGGCCGCGAATCCTTCCAGGTCGTGTAGGCGCTGCATCGTGCCGTCATCGTTCACGATCTCCGACAGCACACCCGCCGGATACCGGCCCGCGAGTCGGGCGAGATCGACCGCCGCCTCGGTATGACCGGCTCGCTTGAGCACGCCGCCGTCGCGGTAACGCAGCGGGAAGATGTGCCCGGGGCGGGCCAAGTCGCCAGAAAGGGTCTCGGGATCGATGAGCGTCCGCACCGTGGTCGCGCGATCCGCGGCGGAAATGCCGGTGGTCGTACCGACCTTGGCGTCGACCGAGACGGTGAACGCGGTCCGCTGACCTTCGGTGTTCTCCGCACCTGACACCATTAACGGAAGCCGGAGCTCGTCGAGGCGGACGCCCTCCATGGGCAGGCAGATGACGCCGCTCGTGTAGCGGATCATGAACGCCATCTTTTCGGGTGTCATGCAGTCGGCCGCGACGATGAGGTCGCCTTCGTTCTCGCGGTCTTCGTCGTCGACGACGACGACGAACTCGCCGCGTCTCACGGCGTCGATTGCGCTTTCGACTTCGTCGAACGTCATGGTGTGGCTTCCAGTCTGCCAGGCGCGAGAAGCGCTTCGACGTACTTGGCGATCAGATCGGCTTCGAGGTTCACGCGCGAGTTCGGCCCACAGGTTCCGAGCGTTGTCGCCACGAGCGTGTGCGGGATCAACGCGACCGAAAACGCGTCGTCGTCGCGGCGCGCCACGGTCAGGCTGACGCCGTCGACGGTGATCGATCCCTTGTGCACCACATACCGCAGCAGCTCCGGCGGCGCGCCGATCGTGATCCACGCTGAGCCATCGGGTTGTGGCTCGCGATCGCGTACGGCTCCGGTCGCGTCGACGTGACCTTGCACGAGGTGTCCGCCTAACCGGTCGGTCAGACGAACGGGCCGCTCGAGATTCACAGCGTCGCCAACCGTGAGGTCGCCGAGGTTTGTGCGCGCCAGCGTCTCGATCACGACGTCGGCCGACCACGAACGCTCGTCGAGCGCGACGACGGTCAGGCAGCATCCGTTCAGCGCGATGGACGCGCCCACCTCCGTATCGTCGAGCACTGTGATCGCCTCGATCGTCATCTGCACGCCACCCTCGTTGGGCGCGACGCCGACGACGCGGCCGAGCTCTTCGACGATGCCGGTAAACATCAGGCGACGACCTCGAACTCGAGTCGTGCGTCGGGACCGAGCTGGCGAACAGATGCGAGTTCGTAGCGGCGAGCATCGTCAATCGTGTCCGGCCCCCCGAACGCCAACGCGGGTGTTCCCCGGGTGCCGAGCGCGAGTGGTGCGACGTACACGACGAGGCGCTGGGTGTGCTCCCCGGCCAAGAAGCTGCCCAACACGGTGCCACCACCCTCGACGAGCACCTGGAGGACCCCTTCGCGCCCGAGCAGCTCGAGTGTCTCGTCGAGATCGACGCCGACGCCGTCGACGGCGGCGGCGACCGGCTCGACTTTCGCGCCCGCTGCTCGCCACGCGTCGACCATGCCGGCGTGTGCGTCGTGGGTCGTCACGACCAGCGTTGGGGCGACGCGCGTGTTGAAGAGCGGTCCGGCGGCCGGGACGCGTCCGTGCGCGTCGAGGAGCACACGCGTCGGTGGCTGTTCCGGTGCCGGTGCTACCCCGCGGACGGTGAGGTGCGGTTGATCGGCGATCGCGGTGCCCGCACCGACCATGATCGCCTGCGAGTCGGCGCGCAGTTCGTGCGCGTCGGCGCGTGCGAGGTCTCCCGTGAGCCAACGCGACGTTCCGTCGGCCGCCGCGACCCGACCATCGACGCTCGACGCAACCTTGGCGATCACGAAAGGACGGCCGGTGCGGCGATGATGCAGATACGGCGCCAGCGCTCGTGCCGCTCGTCGTCCGCCGACGCCGACGGTCAGGTCGACGCCCGCAGCGCGCAGCCGCGCGAATCCGCGGCCCGCCACGTTTGGATCGGGATCTTCGAGCGCCGCGATCACCCTCGTGACCCCGGCCGCGATCAGCGCGTCGACACACGGAGGGGTGCGTCCCCGGTGCGAACACGGCTCGAGCGTGACGTAGGCGGTGGCGCCGCGGGCGCGGTCGCCGGCCTGGGCCAACGCGCCGACCTCGGCGTGCGCTCGACCGGGCGGTTCGGTGGCACCGACCCCGACGATCTCGCCGTCGCGAACGAGCACGCACCCCACCCAAGGATTGGGCGCACTTCGACGGCGAGCAGCCTCGCCGGCTGCCAGCGCCTGCTCCATCGCTTCGTCGTCGCGCATGTGTCCCTCGGGCCAACCCGCGGGGCGCGGCAACGACGACCGTCGAAGGCCGCGGCGCCCGAAACTGGCTTCGGGCGCGGCAGTCGGCAACGGTGTCGTAGCCCTCTCCCATCCGGACTCTGACCGTCGGCTCAGGAATCGCACCTGGTCGGCGCCCGACTGGCGGCCGGGCGTTCGCGGGCTTGGACCGATCCGGAAGGCGTCGCCTGCCGGGCGGGTCGTCACCGCCGGTCGGGACTTTCACCCAACCCCGAGGGCTCAGTTGTGTTGTGCAGTCGATGTGTTGCGGTGTGCTCCTTGGCGTCCAGAATACCAAGGCCCGAGCCAAAATTGCAACGTGTTCTATTTTTGCAGGCGGCCTTGCCGCCGCGGAAGCGCCGCGCGCGGCATGCTGGTCGAACCGAGAGGCCACGAGGACCCATGACGCACGACAACACCACCGCGAATGGCTGACGCGGCCGCCGACGTGCCTCGACCGGGCGACCACGGCGTCATCGACGTCGACGACCTGTTGGCGCAGTACACCGTCGAGGAGCTTGCCAAGAGCGCGGACGAATACTTCGCACGCCTCGACACCTGGGACGTGTTGCTCGCCAAGCCTTTCTACTCGGTGCACGAGTCGGCCGATCTCCTCACGAGCTTCGGGGCGCTTCTCAACAGTCTCGAGTTGTCGCACGGCCTGACGGTGCTCGACTTCGGCGTCGGCTCCGGATGGACGTCGTGGATGCTGTCGCAGCTGGGATGCCGTGTCATCGCGTCCGACATCTCGTCCTCGGCACTCGAGATCGCCGCGGCGCGGTACGCACGGTTCCCGCTCGTCGGTCACGTCACACAGCCCGTGTTCTTGCCGTTCGATGGTCATCACCTGGATCTTGACGACGCGTCCGTCGATCGTGTCGCGTGCAACGACGCGTTTCATCACGTCCCCAACCCTGAGGAGGTGCTCGCCGAGCTTGCGCGCGTGTTACGACCCGGCGGGGTCTGCGCGATGTCCGAGCCAGGGCCGGAGCACTCGTTGACTCCGCAGTCGCAAAGCGAGATGCGGAACTTCCGCGTGGTCGAACGCAACACCATCGTCGAGGAGACCGCGCCGCAGGCGCGCGCCGTCGGCTTCGAAACCTACGAAGTCGGCGTATACCTGGGTCTTCCGCACTTTGTCGACGCCGAAGCCTTCGCACGCACGATCGATCCCGCGTCGCCGGTCCCGAACGAGCTGGTGCGATCGTTCCTCGAGAACCGACGACTGATCCGGATGCGCAAGGCAGGGACCGCCATTGTCGACAGCCGCCGGCGCGACGCGCTGACCGCGTCGTTGCGGGTCGACATCGCCGCTGACTGGGTGCGACTGACCGCCGAAAACGTTGGCCCCGCAGTCTGGCGGCAAGATCCCTCGGACTTCGGCCTGGTCAACGCGGGCGCGCATCTCTTTTCGACCGACGGACAGCTTCTCGATTTCGATTTCATGCGTCTGCGGCTGCAGGAAAACGACGACCCGATTCCTCCCGGCGGGCGGGTCGAGGTCGTCGCGGAACTGCCGCACCTCGAACCAGGTCGCTATCGCGTCGAGTTTGATCTCGTCGCGGAGGGTGTCGCCTGGTTCAGCGAGAACGGCAGCCCGACCGTCATCATCGACATCTCCCGCTGAGCACCATCGCTAGTGGGGACGGCCGCCGACGAGCAGCTCAAGCGCGTGGCCGGCGACTGGAAGGAACACCGCAAGACCTTCTCGAGCGCCGTTCGCTGATCCCGGCAGATTGCAGATCAAGGCCTCGCCGCATGCGCCGGCCACACCCCGCGACAACATCCCGAAACCGCGGCCGTCGTCGTCGCTTGCTCGCCGGATCGCCTCAGCGATACCTGGAGCTTCGCGTTCGATCACCGCGCGTGTCCCTTCGGGCGTCAGGTCACGTGGACCGAAACCAGTTCCCCCCGTCGTGACCACGAGCCCCGCGAATCCGGAGGTGAGATCGCGCAACGCGGCAGCGACGGAGTCCACCCCGTCGACGCACACACGCTGATCGACCACGTCGTAGCCCGCGGCCGTGAGCACATCAACGAGGATACGGCCGCTTTCGTCGTCGCGGGTTCCGGCGGCGACACCGTCGGAGACGGTGAGTACCTTCGCATGTGTCGTCACGACGACGCGGCCCGCATCGCGCGAACGGCCGCCGCAGGATCGTCGGCGCCGAAGATGCCCGTACCCGACACGAGAATGTCGACACCGGCCTCGCAGGCTTGTCCCGCGTTCGCCACCTTGATCCCGCCGTCGATTTCGATCTCGACGGCGAGCCCGCGCGTCTCGATGTCCCCGCGCGCGGCCCGGACCTTGTCGAGGACTTCGGGAATGAACGGCTGGCCACCGTATCCGGTATGCACACTCATGACGAGCAACAAGTCGATCTGGCCGAGGTACGGCTCGACTGCGTCGTACGACGTCTCCGGTTCCAAGGCGAGACCGCGCCGCAATCCGAGCGCGGCGATCTCGGCGAGCAGCGCCGAGGTGTCACCGAGTTCGACGTGCACGCTGAGGCCGTCCGCGCCTGCCTCGGCGAACGCGTGCAACAAGCGCCCAGGATTGTCGACCATCAAATGGCAATCGAGGAACACGTCGGTGTGGGGACGGAGCGCCGCGACGACCGGCGGACCGATCGTCAGGTTGGGGACGTAGTGGCCGTCCATGCAGTCGACGTGCAACAGCTCGACGTCGCCGCCAACGCGTGCGACGTCGGCTGCGAGGTGCGCGAAGTCGGCGGCAAGGATCGACGGCGCGATTTTCACCATGCACGTGCACCCTAGTGGGACCGCTCCAAGACGAGGACGTACATGCCGTCGGTGCGCGCGGCGGGGGGAACGATCAACGCACCGCGACCGTGAGGCCGCCACGGCTTGCTCGGCGGAGGAAGCGCAACGAATTCCGCAAGCTCAGACGCCGCGAACGCGTCGACGGCGAGAGTCTCCATTTTGGTGAACGTGCACACCGAGTACACGAGCCGCCCGCCGCGGCGTACCGTCCGCGCCGCGCTCACGAGCAGCGCGCGTTGCAGATCGGCGAGGGCGGCCACGTCGGGCGGCTCAACTCGCCAGCGCGCGTCAGGTCGACGGCGCAGCACTCCGAGCCCGGTGCACGGCGCGTCGAGCAGCACCCGATCGAAGGTCTCGTCCGCGAACGGGAGCCGGCATCCGTCGGCCAGCAATGGCACGACTGCCGTGAGCCCACCACGCGTGACGCTGCGCATGACGGTGCGAACTCGCGCGTGATGGACGTCCGCGGCGACGAGGAGACCTTCGTTGTGCATCAGTTCGGCAGCACCGCTGGCCTTGCCTCCGGGCGCCGACGCGACGTCGAGGATCCGTTCGCCGGCCTGGGGGTCGAGTGCCGCGACGACCGCCTGGCTGGCTTGGTCTTGGGGTGTGACCCGACCGGCGCGTAGGGCATCGAGCGCGCCGAGATCCCCGGTGTGACGAACGACCAGCGCGCCGGGGACGAGCCGGCCCGCCTCGACCTCGATCCCGAGGGCCGCGAGTTCGGCGACGACGTCGTCGGCGGTCGTGCGGGTCGGGTTGACTCGCAGCGTCACCGCGGCTGGCTCGTTGTCGAGCGCGAGCGTGGCGAGCGCGTCGTCGCGGCCGAGATCGTCGATGAACTGGCGCACAATCCAATCGGGATGCGACGTTCGGATCCCGATCGAGTCGACGTCGTCGCCGGTCGGCAACGGCCACGGCGGCCCCGCACGCGAGAGCGCGCGCAGCACACCATTGACGAAGCCTCGAGCGCGTTCCGACACGACACCGACCGTCTCGCCGACCGCGGCGTGCGGCGCGACGCCCGACAGCAGCTGGAAGGTACCCAGTCGCAGGCCGGCTCGTACGTCGGGGTCGAGCCGGGCCAGCGGCCGCGACGCGACGCGTCCGAGGAGAAAGTCGAGGGAGCGGCGCATTCGGACCGTGCCGTACACCAGTTCGGTCACGAACGCGCGATCACGGGACTCGAGTGTCGGTTGGTCGAGCGGCCGTTGCCGTAGGAGTTCGGGCACGAGGATGTGCGAGTACGCGCCGTCATCGATGCGTATCAGTGCCTCGAGCGCGAGGGCACGCGGATTGCCTGCGTGCGTCGTCACGCCGGATCGACGCGCGGTTGCGAACGGACCCCCGCACGCCACGCCGCGCCCGGCATGGGTCGTTTGCCCGCGGGCTGCACGGTTTCGAGCACGAGCGCACCGTCGGTCGTGAGCAGCTCGCCGGTCGACGTCACGATCCCCGGCTCGCCCGGCGGGTGTGGTCGGGCGTGCGCGCGCCAAACCTTGAGTCGCTGCCCGCCGACCGCCATCCACGCGCCCGGCCGCGGATTGCCGCCGCGCACGACCCGATCGAGCTTGAGCGCCGGCTGGGACGGATCCAGGCGGAATTCTTCGACGGACAATTTTTCGGCGTACGTCGGTTCGCCGTGCTGAGCAACTGGGTGCGTGTCGGCAATGTTCGGGACCTGCTCGATGAGCAACTCCGTGCCGACCTCGACGAGGCGGCTGCGCAACTCGCCGGCGGTGTCGCGGGGCCCGATCACGACCCGTCGTGACCCGAACACCGGTCCGGTATCGAGTCCGGCTTCGAGTTGCATGACACACACCCCGGTCTCGGCGTCGCCGGCGAGGATGGCACGCTCGACGGGTGCCGCACCACGCCAGCGTGGCAGGAGCGAGAAGTGCACGTTGACGAAACCGAACGGCAATGCCTCAAGCAGGGTCACCGGGAGCAGCTGACCGAATGCGACGACGACGCCGAACGCGGCTCCCGACGTGCGCACATCGTCGATGACGTAGCGCGCCTTGACCGGTGTCCGTACTGCGAGCCCGAGCTGCTCGGCCGCGACCCGCACCGGCGACGGATCACTCCCCGCGCCGCGCGATCGACGGCGATCGGGCTGCGTGACAACCAGCGCGATGTCGTGTCCGGCGTGCACCAGCGCTCGCAACGGCGGTATCGCGTCGTCTGGGGTTCCGAGGTAGACGAGACGCAACGGGCTCGTCACCGCGTCGACGTCATAGGGCGTGTTGCCGACCGCCTGGAGTCGAACCACGCATGCCCTGTTCTCGGAGCTCGCGCATCGCGTCCTTGCGCTGCGATCGATCGAGCCGGTCGAGCATCAGCACTCCGTCGAGGTGGTCGATCTCGTGGAGGAAGACACGGCCGAGCAGCTCGTCGCCCTCGATCACGACGTCGTTGCCGTCGAGGTCGAGTCCCTGCACCGTCACGACCTTGGGCCGGACGATCTCGAACGCGAGGCCCGGCAGCGACAGACAGCCCTCCTCGAACGTCCATTCCCCCGTCGCGCCGACAACCTCAGGATTGAGCATGACGTGCGGGCCGGTGTCGTCGTTGATGTCGTAGACGAAGAAGCGTTGTTGCACGCCGATCTGCGGCGCGGCCAAGCCGACGCCTGGCGCGTCGTACATCGTCTCGTACATGGCATCGACGACCTTGGCGAGTGAGCCGTTGAGGTCGGCGACGGGCGCGGCCGGACGCTTCAACACCGGATCGCCGAACAGCCGGATCGTATGGGTCGCCACCACGTCATCGTAGTGACTCGACCGCGTCGGTCAGATCCGTGGTGGATCGACCACAACGCGGACATGCCCCGCGGTTCGGGCCGCCGCGTGGGCGAGTCCGAGCGCGTCGGCGAGCGCGTCGGACGTCGGCGCAACCACGAGCGCGCGCCCGTCGGTGGGCCCGAGGATTCGTACCGAAGCGGCCGCGAGGTCGGGCCCGCGCAGCTCGTCGATCGCCGCGGTCAGCGCGGCGACGTCGCCTGAGATTTCCGCGACCGCACCGAACGGCGGGAACTCGAGCGCACGGCGGCGGGCCGTCTCGGCTTCGGCAACCAGCCCGGGCTGTCCCTTCAGCAGGGCGCGGACGACCTCGTGCTCCGGCTGGCGGGTCTGCACGAGAAGGCGCGTCTGGTCCCGCGGCCGCCCCGCCAGGAGCTGGGCGCCGCGGGTGGTCAACCAGTGCGCCTGAGCCGCCGCCCGATAGCGCGGCGCCAACAGCTCCTGGTCGAGATCGAGGAACGCGACCAGCGCCGGACGTCGGCGGCGCAGCTCGGGACGGTGCAACGCGGATTCGGTTCCGATCACGATCTGCGCGTCGCCGACGTCTTCGGTTGCGGTGTCGACGTCGACCACACGCCGCCCGGGGAACAGTGCAGCCAGCTCATCGCGCACGCGCGTGACGCCGGCGCGCAGCACACGCAGGCGCGTCGAGCCACACTCGTCGCAGATCATCGGCCGCACAGCCGAACGGTCCCAGCGCAACAGCGAATGACATCCATCGCATGCCAACACCCGGAAGCGACCCCTCCGGTTGAGTACACACACGGCCAGACCGTCGTTCTCACGGAGCGCGTTGGCGAGCGACTCGGTGAGCAATCCGGCGCCGGGCGGTTCTTCACGGCGGTCGACGACCAGGGAGCGAGGCCAACCTCGCGCTTCGACATCGTGGGGGAGCTCGTCGAGCTCGGCGTGCGGGAGGGCCAGCGCCTCGACGGTCGGGGCCGGCGAAACGACCGACCACGTCCCGCCCGCCCGTGCCGCCCGCTCGTACAGCACGTCCCGCGCGTGCCAGGTGGGCGACCGCTCCTCTTGTAACGCCTCGTCGGCGTCGTCGACGACAATCGCGGCCGAGAGATCTGGGACCGGTGCCAGCGCAGCTGACCGTCCTCCCACGACCACACATTGTCCCTGCGCGGCGCGTCGCCACGCTGCGGTTCGGGCCGCGTCGGACTCGTCGGAGTGCACCAACGCGACGTCGCGGCCGCTGGCGCGCAGGTACTGCGCGAGCGACCGCGCGCGAGACCCGTCCGCGACCGCAACCAACGTCGAGCCGTCCGCCGCGCACATCGATGCGACGAGCGCACGCCGATCAGCGAGCGGCGGCCGCCGAACGATCCGACCAGGCGACGCGAAGGCACCGATTTTGTGGTTGAGCGACGCCGGTTCCGACCGGGGCGCGGCGGTAGGAGCGACGCGGTTCGGCGCGGATGCGGAACGCAGGACCGCGACGCGGGGGCCAGCCCAGCGCCACGCGATCCAGCCGACAAGGTCGACCACGCCGGGCGGCGGACCATCCGATGCGACCGCCAGTACCTCGAGGAGCCGTTCGGGAGTGTCGGCGGTGACGTCATCGGCGATCACCCAACCGCGCACGCGTCGTCCGTGCAGGGGGACCCGCACGATCGCGCCCACGCGGATCAACGATGTCAGCGCGTCAGGCACGAGATAGTCGAAGACGCGCTCGACGGCCGTGACGTCAGGCGCAACGCGACAGATTCGGGGCACGCGCCCCGACGCCTACGCGCCCGCGGCGCGGCGCAGCTCGGTGGCGTACGGCTCGACCTGCTCCCAGGTGAAGCCCTCGCCATCGGTGCGCCCAAAGTGGCCGTACGCGGCTGTGCGCCGGTAGATCGGCCGTCGCAGGTCCAGACGTTCCATGATCGCGGCTGGCCGCATGTCGAACGCGTCGAGCACCATCGCCTCGATCTTGTCGGGCGCGATCTCTGACGTCCCGAACGTGTCGACCATGATCGACATCGGATGCGCGACACCGATCGCGTACGCGACCTGCGCTTCGCAGCGTTTGGCGAGCCCCGCCGCGACGACCGCTTTGGCGATCTGGCGCACTGCGTACGCGGCGGAACGGTCGACCTTGGTGGGGTCCTTGCCCGAGAAGGCGCCGCCACCGTGGCGTGCCATCCCCCCGTAGGTATCGACGATGATCTTACGTCCGGTGAGTCCACTGTCGGCGTGCGGGCCGCCGAGCTCGAACTGGCCGGTCGGGTTTACAAAGATGTTGAAGTCGTCGTCGGCGAACTGTGCGGGCAGTGACGGTCGGATGACATGCTCGATCAGCGCGGGCTTGAGGTCGCGCTCGATGCTGAGTCCCGGACCGTGCTGCGTCGAGATCAACACGGTGTCGAGTCGGACCGGTACGCCGTCGACGTACTCGACCGACACTTGTGTCTTGCCGTCGGGCCGGAGGAAGTCGACGATGCGCTCCTTGCGAACCTGGGCGAGTCGTTGGGCCATCTTGTGCGCGAGCCAGATCGGCATCGGCATGAGCGCGTCGGTGTCGTCGCACGCGTACCCGAACATCATTCCCTGGTCGCCGGCGCCGACCTCGTCGTAGGGGTCGCCGCTGTCGGCCTTCTGTTCCATGGCCTTGTCGACACCCATCGCGATGTCCGGCGACTGTTCGTCGACCGAGATGATCACGCCGCAGGTCTTGCCGTCGATGCCGAACGCGGCGTCGGTGTAGCCGATGCTCGAGATCGTGTCGCGGGCGATGCGCGCGATATCGAGATGGGCTTTGGTGCTGATCTCTCCGGCGACGACGCAGAGGCCTGTCGTGACGAGCGTCTCGCACGCGACCCGGCCGTAGGGATCCTCGGTGAGCACCGCGTCGAGGACACTGTCACTGATCTGGTCGGCCATCTTGTCCGGGTGGCCTTCAGTGACCGATTCGGACGTGAATGTGTGCCTGCTCAACTCGAGTCTCCCTGCGCGCGATGGGCATCTCCGCCTGCGTGGACGGAATGTTAGGCCGACGGGTGGTGGATCGTCCCAAGCGTGAGCGCGATCCGCTCGACGAGCCAGTCGGCGAGGGCAGCTTTGGTCATCAGCGGGAGCGCCTCGGCTCCGCCCTCCGCATCGAGCACGAGGACTCGGTTGGAGTCGACGCCGAATCCGGCATCGTCGGCGCTCACGTCGTTGGCGACGATCAGATCAACGTGCTTGGCCGCGAGCTTGGCCGCTGCGTGTTCGTGCATCCGCTCGGTCTCGGCCGCGAATCCCACAATGACCTGCCCTGGACGCTTGCGTGCGCCCAGCTCGGCGAGGATGTCGGCGGTCGGCTCGAGCACGATCTCGGGGACGCCGTCGCGCTTTTTGATCTTCTCGGCGGCGATGGTCTTCGGACGGAAGTCGGCGACCGCGGCCGCCATCACCACCGCGTCGGTCGGGTCGGACCGTGCGAGCACCGCTTCGCGCATTTGCTCCGCGGTCTCGACGTGCACGACCTCGACTCCTGCAGCTGTTGGCAACGCCGACGTGGTCACGAGCACGACCTGGGCTCCCGCGCGGTGGGCGGCGTCTGCGATTGCGTGGCCCATCTTTCCCGACGACCGGTTGCCGACGAAACGAACGGGGTCGATCGGCTCGCGGGTGCCTCCCGCGGTGACGAGCAGCTGCCGGCCTGCGAGCACGCCAGCCGCCCGTGAACTCTCGGGCGCCGCGAGAAGTTGGAGCGCGCGAAGAACGATTCGTGCCGGATCGGCTAGCCGTCCGCGACCGACGTCGCCGCCGGCGAGGCGTCCGGCGTCGGGTTCGAGGACGAACACGCCGCGCCGGGCGAGGGTCGCGAGGTTGTCCTGCACCGCGGCGTGTTCCCACATTTCGGTATGCATCGCCGGGCAGACGAGCACCGGCGCACGTGTCGCGAGCAGCGTTGCGGTCAACAGATCGTCGGAGATCCCGGCCGCGTACTTGCCGATGAGCTTGGCGGTGGCCGGCGCGACGATGACGAGGTCGGCCTGCTGGCCGAGGCGGGTGTGCGGGATCGGTTCGGGACCATCGAACAGTGTTGTCCGAGCCGGTTCCGATGCCAGCGCCGAGAAGGTGAGCGCGCCCACGAAACGTTGTGCGTCTTCGGTGAGCACCGGTATGACGTAGACGTCCGCGTCGACGAGGCGTCGGCAGACCTCGACCGCTTTGTAGGCCGCGATGCCTCCGGCGACCCCGAGCACAACTCGACTGGTCACCGGACGAAAGCCAAGCTGGTCGTGCTCAGGCCGGGGTGTCGCCCGCGGAGTCGTCGGGTGCGATCTCGACGACGACGTCGCCGGACTGTGCGTCTTCGGCTTCGGGCTCGATGCGTTCGTAGGTGATCTTGGAGGCTGCGACCTCTTCCATTGCGATCGACAGCGGCTTGCGCGACACCGAAGTGACCTGCGGCGGAACGATCCGCCCGAGTCCTTCACCGAGCTGGTTGTAGTAGTCGTTGATCTCGCGTGCCCGCATCGACGACAGCGTCACCAGGGTGAACTTCGAGTCGACCTTGGCCATCAACTGCTCGATGCGGGGGTCCATCAGCGACGCGCGGCGTTCGGCCATCGATTCTCCTGGGAAGTAGCTCGAGAGCGGGAACAGTGCCACCGGCGAATGCCGGGGCACGCTAGCGAACGCGAGGACGTAGGTGAGCGCCGCGTTTAGGGGCCGGCGCTCCGGCGAGACTCCAAGATAGCAGTGAGCTCGGCCGTGGCCCGATCGACGTCGTCATTGACGATTACGGCGTCGAACTGGTCGCTCCCGATGCGCTCCTCGGCCTCGGCCCGCCCGAGCCGGCGCTCGATGGCTTCGGGCCCGTCGGCCGCTCGGCCCTCCAGCCGGCGTCGCTGCTCGTCACGAGACGGGGCCCGGACGAAGACCAGCAGGGCATCGGGAATGTTCTCCCGCACCTTCAGCGCGCCGTTGACGTCGAGTTCGACCATCACGTCGTGGCCCTGCGCGAGCGCATCGATGACGAACTGGCGGGGTGTGCCTTTGAGGTCGCCGTAGACCTCGAACGACTCGAGGAACCCGCCGGCGTCGCGGAGCTTCTCGAACTCTTCGCGGGTGACGAACTGGTAGTCGACTCCGGCTTGCTCACCGGGTCGGGACGGCCGAGTGGTCCACGACACCGACCAGCGCAGGCCAGGGTCCTGCTCCCGCAGGCGCCGACCGAGTGTTCCCTTCCCGGCACCCGACGTTCCCGCGAGGACTAACAGGACGCCGCGGCTCACCGCCGTAGGTCGGAGATCACGGCGGATTCACCGAGCGGTCGACTCCTCCGACCGGCGCGCCTCGGCGAGGATCTCTCGGCGGTACTCGAGATCGTCGACGACGCGCAGCAAACGTTCGCGTTGTTTGTCGCCGACGCCGCCGAGTCGACGACCGTCAGAAATGTCGAGGCCTTTCAACAGCCGTTTGGCGTTCACCTTGCCGACGCCGGGAAGCGACTCGAGGACGCTGACGACCTTCAGCTTGGCGAGCATGTTGCCGCTCTCGTCACCACGGTCGGTCGCCTCGAAGAGTTCGCCGAGACTGAGCGATCCGATCTTCAGCTTGTCTTTGACCTCGGCGCGTTGGCGACGCGCCGCACCGGCCTTTTCGAGCGCGCGCTGACGCTGCTCCGGTGTGAGCGAGGGCGGGTTCGCCATGGGCTCCTCCAAGATCAACCGAGCAACTGCAAGCGATCAGCAGCGCTGCGTTCATCCGATCGCATGATCCGTCGGTCTTGCGACCGAAACCATCTGACCGCCGTCACTCCGGGACGACGACGAGCCAGCATACCGATCCCGCGCCGCGCCGCAACTGGGCCGCGGCTTGCATAGCGCGGCGTCGCGCGCTAAACGCGTCGGTTCTCGAGCGCGTCGGCGACCGACTGATGCACCTGACGCGCGGCGACTCTTCGATCCGCGGCCGCGCTGACCAGACGACCCACGACGAGCAGGTCGGCACCTGCCGACGCAATTTGTGCCGGCGATCCGACGCGCGCTTGATCGTGACGATCGCCATCCTCGGCGCGTACACCGGGAACGACGGTCACGAAGTCCTTTTGTGCGCGTTTCACACGTGCGATCTCGTGCACTGAACAGACGACCCCGCCGCATCCGGCTTCGATCGCGGCTGCGAGACGTTCGTCGAACGCGGAGGCGTCGGGGTCGCTGGTCAACACGGTGACCGCAAGCGGCACCGGCGCGGTCCGTCCGGCGTCGCGCGCACCTTCGAACACTCCCTCCACTCCGGCGCGCAACATGTCGACACCGCCGGCCGCGTGAAAGTTGAGGTAGGTCACCCCGAGCCGGCCGAGCACCCGCGCCGCGCGCCCGACCGTGGTCGGAATGTCGTGCAGTTTCAGGTCGCAGAACACGCGCATCCCCAGCTCACGGAGCGGTTCGACCGCTGCCGGACCGGCCGCCGAGTACAGCTCCAGACCGACTTTCGCCACTCCGAACCACGGCGACACGTCGCCGGCGAGCTGGAGTGCTTCCTCGAGGCTCGGGACGTCGAGCCCGATCGCGAGACGGTCGCGCGCGGTGATATCCAACTCGGTCGCCACCTGAGGGCTCATCGCATTCCTCCGATTAGCTCGCCTACGTGCCGGACATCGTTCGCCGCGCACCACCGCTGCATTTCGTGGACGATCCGCAACGCGGCGCGAGGATCAGCGAAAGTCGCGGTGCCGACACCGACTGCCGTCGCGCCGGCCAGCATCATTTCGATCGCGTCGACACCGCTGCTGACTCCGCCAGTTCCGATGATCGGCAGTTCTGGGAACTCCCGCGCGACGTCCCACACCATGCGTAACGCGATGGGTTTGATCGGCGCGCCGGTCAATCCGCCACCGCCCGCACCCAGACGGGGCGCGCGGGTACGTGCGTCGATCAGCAATCCCATCACGGAGTTAACCAATGTCAGCCCAGTCGCTCCGGCGTCCAACGCGGCGCGTGCGATCGCGACGATGTCGGTGACGTTGGGCGAAAGCTTCGCGAATGTCGGCACCGTGTCACCGACCGTTTCGACGACCGCTCGCGTCGCAACCCGTGTCGCCTCCTCGGAATGTGCGAACATGTTCCCGCGCGCTTCGACGTTCGGGCACGACAGGTTGACCTCGATCGCGAGGAGCCGATGCGCGACCGCCTTCAGCGGACGTGCCGCGGCCGCGTACTCCTCGGCACTGCGCCCCCAGATCGACGCGATCACCGCGGCGCCGCGCGCCTCGAGTGCGGGAAGATCATCTTCGATCCACTTGTCGATGCCGGGGCCGGGCAAGCCGACCGAGTTGAGCATCCCCCCACCTGACGATTCGGTCACCCGCAACGGCGGATTCCCCGACCACGGAAACGCGGCGACCGACTTGACCGTCACCGCGCCGAGGCCCCTCGGATCGCACAACGCCGCGACCTCGGCTCCGTGCCCGAACGTCCCAGACGCAGCGACCACCGGGTTTAGCAGTCGGAGCGGTCCGAGATCGACGCGCAGGTCGACTGGGTCGGTTCGCCACCGCCGGATCGGATGTCGCTTCACAGGTCGAGCCTCAACTGACCGTCGCGGTGATATTCCTGCAGCGAGCGCACCTCAGGCTCACGCCGCGCCTCTTCCGCGATGCCGGCCGACGCTGCAAGCGCTGCCGCGACGGTCGTGACGGATGCCACGCCGTGCGCGATCGCCGCCCGCCGGATATGCATGCCGTCGCTGCGGGGCCCGCGACCGCGCGGCGTGTTGACGACAAGGTCGACCTTGCCGGAGGAGATGAGATCCACCGCGTCGACACCGACCGGCTCGCCGACCTTCGCCACGACCGTATCGACCGGAAGTCCGGCCCGTTCGAGCATGTCGGCGGTGCCCGCGGTGGCTGCGATCGCAAAGCCAAGCTCGACAAACCGGCGCGCGGCGACAAGCCCGTTGTCTTTATCGCGGTCAGCGAGAGACAAGAACACCGTGCCTTGTCGTGGCAACGTGTTGCCCGCACCCGACTGGCTCTTCGCGAACGCCATCCCGAACGTTCGGTCGATTCCCATCACTTCGCCGGTCGAACGCATCTCGGGACCGAGCACGGTGTCGACATCTGGGAAACGATTGAATGGGAGCACCGCCTCTTTCACCGAGACGTGACCGCCTTCGGCCGGAGGGACCAGCAGCCCCTCGGCGCGCAGATCGTCGAACGTCGCGCCGACCATCGCGCGTGCGGCAATCTTGGCGAGCGGCACCCCGGTCGCCTTGCTCACGAACGGTACCGTGCGACTCGCCCGCGGATTTGCCTCGATCACGAACACCGTGCCGTCCTTGACCGCGAATTGCACGTTCAACAAACCTACGACCTCGAGCGCGTCGGCGAGCGCGGCCGTGTGCTCGTGGATTTGGGCCAGTACGGCGCCGGAGAGGGTGGGCGGCGGGATCGCGCACGCGGAGTCGCCTGAATGCACCCCAGCTTGTTCGATGTGCTCCATCACCGCGCCGATCACAAGATCTCCGGTGCGATCGCGCAGCGCGTCGACGTCGACCTCTACTGCGTCTTCGAGAAACCGGTCGATCAGCGCGGGCCGTTCGGCGGACAAACCACCCTCCCGTCCGAGCGAGCCGGTGAGCTCGAGCTCGGCCATGGCGCGACGCAGGTCGTTGTCGTCGAAGACGATCTCCATCGCGCGACCGCCGAGAACGTAGGACGGGCGTACCAGTACCGGGTAGCCGACGCTCGCCGCGACCGCGATCGCGTCGTCGATCGTGCTCGCCATCGCACCTTCGGGCTGCGGGATGCCGAGGCGATCGCATAACGCCTTGAACCGCTCGCGGTCCTCGGCCGCGTCGATCGAGGTCGGGCTGGTACCGAGGATCGGGATTCCGGCCTGCTCGAGGATCCGGGCCAGCTTCAGCGGGGTCTGCCCGCCGAGGCCGACGATCACGCCGTGCACACTGCCCGAGGCGTTCGCGGCTTGTTGGAGCCCGTGGCAGACATTCAGGACGTCTTCTTCGGTGAGCGGCTCGAAGAAGAGTCGGTCGCTCGTGTCGTAGTCGGTGGACACGGTCTCGGGGTTGCAGTTGACCATGACCGTCTCGAAGCCGGCGTCGTGCAACGCGAATGCGGCGTGCACGCAGCAGTAGTCGAACTCGACACCCTGGCCGATACGGTTCGGTCCGCTCCCGAGGATCACGACAGTCGGACGCGTGACGGGTGCGAGCTCGTCTTCGTCTTCGTAGGTGCCGTAGTGGTACGGCGTGTGTGCGTCGAATTCGGCGGCGCAGGTGTCGACCGTCTTGTAGGTCACCTGGACACCGGCCGCAAGACGCGCGGCGCGCACGGTGGAAGCATCGAGCTGCCAGAGATACGCGAGCTGGGCGTCGGAGAAGCCGAGCTGTTTGGCGTGACGCCAGTCGGAGCGTGTCATCGCCGCGAAGCCCACTTCGGTGAGCCGCTCACGTTCTTCGACGATCTGGAGGATCTGATCGCAGAACCAAGGATCGATGCCGGTGGCTTCGTGCACACGTTCGATGGACACGAACCGTCGCAGCGCAGCCTCGATTTGGAAGACACGTTCGGGCGTCGGGACGGCGGCTGCTCGCACGAGCTCATCGTCGTCGAAATGTTCGAGTTCGCGTTCGGCCGGATCGCAGTTGAGACCGTTCCGACCGGTCTCGAGCGAACGGAGCGCCTTTTGCAGCGACTCGGCGAACGTGCGGCCGATCGCCATCACCTCGCCGACCGATTGCATTTGCGTTCCCAGTACCGGAATCGAACCGGGCAGCTTCTCGAAAGCCCAGCGCGGTATCTTCGTGACGACATAGTCGATTGTCGGTTCGAACGAGGCGGGCGTCTCGCGCGTGATGTCGTTGCGGATTTCATCGAGCCGGTAACCAACCGCGAGTTTGGCCGCGATCTTGGCGATCGGGAAACCGGTGGCCTTGCTCGCCAACGCACTCGAGCGCGACACGCGCGGGTTCATCTCGATGATGACCTGCTCACCTGTTCGCGGGTCCACGGCGAACTGCACGTTGGACCCGCCAGTGTCGACACCGATCCGGCGGATGCACGCGAACGCGGCGTCGCGCATGCGCTGGTACTCGACGTCGGTGAGGGTCTGCGCCGGAGCGACCGTGATTGACTCGCCGGTGTGTACGCCCATCGCGTCGACGTTCTCGATCGAGCAGATCACCACCACATTGTCTGCGTGGTCGCGCATCACCTCAAGTTCGTATTCTTTCCAGCCGACGACGCTCCGTTCGATCAGGATCTCCGAGATCGGGCTCGCGGCCAATCCGCGCTCGGCTACCCGTTGCATTTCGCGGTGATCGTGCGCGATGCCGGTCCCGCCACCTCCGAGAATGAACGCGGGGCGGACGATCACGGGATAGCCGACCTCGGCCGCGACCGCGACGGCCTCGTCGACCGCGTACGCCACACCGGAAGGCGGGACCCGCAAACCGATCTCTCCCATCGCGAGCTTGAATCGCTGCCTGTCCTCGGCGGTGCGGATCGCGTCGACACTGGCGCCGATCATCTCGACGTTGAACGCGTCGAGCACACCCGCTTCGTCGAGTGCGATCGCAAGGTTGAGGGCGGTCTGGCCCCCGAGTGTCGGCAAGAGCGCGTCCGGACGTTCGCGTTCGATGATGCGCTCGAGCGAAGGTACGTTGAGCGGCTCGACGTAGGTGGCGTCGGCGAACTCGGGATCGGTCATGATCGTCGCCGGGTTCGAGTTGACGAGGACAACGCGAAAGCCCTCGTCGCGCAGCACACGGCAGGCCTGCGTGCCGGAGTAGTCGAACTCGCACGCTTGGCCGATGATGATCGGCCCGCTCCCGATCAACAGGATCGTCTCGAGGTCGGAGCGGCGCGGCATCGGATCAGACCGCCCGCATCAAGTCGGTGAACTCGCCGAACAGGTAGCGCGCATCGTGCGGGCCGGGGCCGGCCTCGGGGTGGTACTGCACGCTGAACGCCCGTAGATCTTCGGCGCGCATCCCCTCGAGATCACCGTCGTTGAGGTTCAGGTGGGTGACGACCGTCCCGTCCGGCAGCGATGCTCCATCGACGGCGTAGTTGTGGTTCTGGCTGGTGATCTCGACCCGACCGGTCGCGAGGTTACGGACTGGATGGTTTCCGCCGTGATGGCCGAATCGCAGTTTGAACGTCGAGGCGCCGAGCGCGAGTGACATGATCTGATGGCCGAGACAGATACCGAACACCGGTATCTGTCCGAGCAAGGCGCGGATGTTGTCGCGGGCGTAATCGACCGCAGTTGGGTCGCCCGGCCCGTTCGACAGGAACACGCCGTCGGGTTCGCGTGCGAGCACTTCCGCGGCAGGGGTGGAGGCAGGCACGACCTCGACTTGGCAACCGGCCTGGACGAGGTGTTCGACGATCGATCGTTTGATGCCGAAGTCGTACGCGACCACGAACAGGCTCGCGTCGTCAGGTCCGACCGTGTAGGGCGCTGTGGTGGTCACCTGCGTGACGAGATCGCGGCCGTCGGTGCCCCCGTCAGCGTGCGCGGCGGCGAGCAACGTGTCGCGATCGGCTAAGCCGAACGCGCCGGGCATGGCACCCGACGAGCGGATGTGGCGGGTGAGTCGACGCGTGTCGATACCGGCGATACCAGCTATCTGATGATGTTCGAGATAGCCGCTCAGGTCTTGTGTCGCGCGCCAACTCGACGGCCGGCGCGCCAGGTCGCGCACGATGACTCCTCGGCACTGCGGAACGCTTGCTTGGTCATCGTCACCGTTGACGCCGTAGTTGCCGATATGGGGGTAGGTGAACGTGATGATCTGGCCGGCGTAGGAGGGGTCGGTCACGATCTCTTGGTAACCGACCAGCGCGGTGTTGAACACGACCTCGCCGGCAACGAGGCCCGACTCGGGCCGATAGCCGACCGAGAAGCCTTCGAAGGTGGTGCCGTCCGCGAGGACGAGCACTGCCGAGCTATCCACCGTTCCTCCGAACCGCACGATCTGAGTGGTGTGGGCGCGTCGTCGTCTGGGGGCCGAACGGCCGATCGGTTTGGGTCGCGGCCAGGTGATGTGTCATTGGGTGGGATCGCCGTCACGAACGGTGGGCAGTCCGTCCAGCAGGGTGTGGCGGACCTTGCCGGTGAGTTTCCACTCGTGCCACGGCGAGTTCGTCGCGCGGCTAGCCAGCCGGTGGGCGTCGACGACCCAGCGCAGCGCGGGGTCGATCACGCAGAGGTTTGCGGGCCGACCGGCGCAAACCGGGCCGCCGTGACCGTATGCGTCAAGTCCCGAAACCCGGGCCGGCCGCCACGACAGCGCGCCGAGCGCGGCGGCGATCGAGACAACGCCCGGTTCGACGAGCGTGGTGAGCACGACGGCGAGCCCAGTCTCGACGCCGAGCATGCCCGCGGGCGCGTCCTCGAACGGCGCGGCCTTCGTTTCGGGCGCGTGCGGTGCATGATCCGTCGCGACCGCGTCGATCGTGCCGTCGTTCAGACCGGCACGCAACGCATCGACGTCGCGCTGCTCGCGCAGCGGTGGATTCATCTTGAACACCGGATCAAACGCCGCGCATGCGCCGTCGGTGAGCACGAGGTGCTGGGGGGTGCACTCGGCGGTCACGCGCACGCCCGCAGCTTTCGCGGCGCGCACCAGCTCGACTGTTTGTCCGCTCGAGACGTGCATCACGTGATATCGGCCACCGGTGAGCTTGGCGAGGGCGATGTCACGGGCGACGATTGACGACTCCGCCTCGGCCGGCCGGCCAGGAATGCCGAGCCGGGCCGACCAGGCTCCTTCGTGCATATGGCCACCGTGGACGAGCGCGGGATCCTCGGCATGCTGAGCTAGCACCGAGCCGGGCAGCGCGCCCAGGTATTCGAACGCGCCCCGCATGACGCGAGCGTCGGCGACGCAGTCGCCGTCGTCGGTGAACATGCGTACGCCGAGGTCGTAGAGCTCCCCCATCGGCGCGAGCTCCGTACCGCGCCGGCCCTTGGTGATGCTGGCCGCCACATGCACCGCGCACGCGGCGCTGCGGCCCCGTTCGAGCACCGACTGCACGACGGCCGCATCGTCAAGCGCGGGTTCGGTGTTTGGCATGCACACCACCGCGGTGCAGCCGCCGAGCGCCGCCGCTCGGGCGCCGGTCTCGATCGTTTCGGCATCTTCCCGACCGGGCTCCCGGAAGTGCACATGGATGTCGACCAGGCCGGGCGCCACGACGCAACCTTCGGAGTCGAGCACCAACGCGCCGGCTGACGCCGACAGTTTCGGGCCAACTTCGGCGATGAGGCCGTCGACAATGCGTACGTCGCCGACGCGTTCGCCGGTCTCGTCGATCACGCGGCCACCGGCCAGGACCAGTTCAGACAACAGGACCTCCCGAGCCGATGAGCGACCACAACACCGCCATACGCACGGCGACGCCATTGGCGACCTGCTCTGTCACGAGCGAACGGACCGAGTCAGCGACCTCGGCGGCGATCTCAACACCCCGATTCAGCGGTCCGGGGTGCATCACAAGCGTGTCGGGTTTGAGGCGCGCCGCACGTCGCGCGGTGAGGCCCCATCGAGCTGAGTACTCGCGCAACGTCGGGAAGCGCACGTCCGCGCCTTTGGCGTCGATCCGCTCGAGCTGTATTCGCAGCAGGTAGACGACGTCGACGTCGGGAAGGACGTCGTCGAGGTCGTAGGAAACGGTGACTGGCCATCCGTCGATCCTGGACGGCATCAGCGTGGGGGGGCCGACCAACGTGAGATCACATCCCAATGCGCGCAACGCGACGACGTTGCTGCGAGCGACGCGGGAATTCGCGATGTCTCCCACGATCGCGACTCGACACCCGTCAAGCGACGGTCCGCGGTGACGGCGGAGCGTGAACGCGTCGAGCAACGCTTGGGTCGGATGCTCATGGCGCCCGTCGCCGGCGTTCACCACACTGGCCGACGTCCACGACGCGACCCGATGGGGCGCCCCGGCGGCCGAGTGACGTACAACGATCGCGTGGACGCCCATCGCTTCGATCGTCTGCACGGTGTCGAGCAGGCTTTCACCCTTGTTGACCGAAGAGGTCGCGACCGAGAACGTCATCGTGTCGGCGCCAAGGCGCTTCGCCGCCGCCTCGAACGACAGGCGCGTGCGTGTCGAGTCTTCGTAGAAGAGTGAGACCACCGTCTTTCCGCGCAATGCTGGCACTTTTGGGATATCGCGCTGCGTCACCTCGACGAACGACGCAGTGAGGTCGAGCATCGACTCGATCCCGCTGCGCAGGTTCGGCGCGACGCCGCCCGAGGTGTCAAGTCCGGCGAGGTCGTCGACGGCGAGCAGATGTTTCACGATGCTCCTTCCGGCGGACCCCACAACTCGACGCCGTCGTGACCGACGTCGACTTCGCAGAGCCGGACGCGTACATCTTCGACTGCGCGTGTGGGCAGGTTCTTGCCGACGAAGTCGGCGCGTAACGGCAGTTCGCGATGGCCGCGATCGACCAGCACTGCGAGCTGCACCGCCCGCGGACGACCGAGTTCGAGCAACGCGTCGAGCGCGGCGCGAGCGGTGCGGCCGGTGAACAGAACGTCGTCGACGAGCACGACGACCATCCCGCTGACGTCGGGCACCTCGGTCGGCCCGAGCGGGACGACCGGCCGCAGGCCGATGTCGTCGCGATAGAACGAGACGTCAAGCGCGCCGACCGGCACCGCGACACCCTCGAACGATTCGATCGCGACCGCCAGACGTCTGGAAAGCGCGACACCACGCGTGTAGAGCCCTACGAGCACGACGTTGGCGGCACCGTGGTTTCGTTCCACGATCTCGTGCGCGATGCGGGTCACGGCCCGGCGAAGGTCGTCGGCGTCGAACACCCTCGTCCGCAAGACAACCGGCGCGGCCGCCGCGGCGGACGCGACATGACCCTCGCCCATCGGGCCAGGGTCATCGGTTCCGGTACTTTTGGTGTTGGCCGCGTCATCTCGCGCGTGCATGTCTCGCCTTCCGTGGAAACCTCACGGGATCTCCTTCACGGTGAGAGTGACGATAGCACCGCGTCCGCGGCCGCGCGCGCGGATGGCGACGCGCCGCTGACCGAAAAGCCGTCGGTGTCGAGCGTTTCGCCAACCGAGTAGATGCGGGAGTCGTTCAGATGCACCGCCAACGCGGCGGCATACTCGTAGGGCGTTTCGGCGGGTACGCGCGGCCTCCCGGCTCGCCGACCGATACGTTCCAGCCGCGCGAGGCGGCGGGCCGCCCAGCTCGAGTGCCGGCGGACGCGGCGGCGGCGGAACCGGGCGAACAGGTCGGGGGCCGCCACCGCGGCCAGGACCACTGTCGCGGCGAGCAAGCCGAACCCGATCGCGTGGTGACGGGCGGTCTGCAGCCACGAGCCGCTCCCCGTCGCGTCGCCCGCGAGGGGAACTGACGCGGTCGGATCGAACGGCTGCCAGCCGACATCCGGAAAGTAGATTTCCGCCCATGCGTGTGCGTCGCGTTCGCGCACCGTGAACTCTCCGGTGAGTCCATCGCGGCTGCCGGGAACGAAACCGGTCGCCAGGCGCGACGGGATCCCGACGCTGCGCGCCATGACGACGAGGCTGGTCGCGACCTGTTCGCACCAGCCGACCCGTGACCGGAACAAGAAGTCGTCGACGACATCGACGCCTTTCGGCGAGAGCGGCGCATTGATCGAATAGCGCACGTGTGCGCCCAGCCACGACTCAAGGGCGCGAATCTTGTCGTAGGTCGTGGGCGCCGACGTGGTGATACGCCGCGCGAGCGCCCGGACTCGCTCGGTCGTGACGGGCGGCTGCGCGTACTGGCGACGCACCGCGTCGGGGATCGGAAGCGCGTTGGTGGCGCGCAGGCTGGCCGCGGTCGATAGAACGCTCCGGCTCGTCACGGTGTACGTCGCGCCGTTTCCGAAACCGTCGGCGACGCTGACCGTCCCGTCGGCGCGTTGTTCGACGAGGCGGTCGGTCTCGACCGAGACTGGGCTCGGCGCCGCGAAGATGATGTCGGAGTAGCCGTCGAGGTGGAATGTCTGACGCATTGCCTGGCCGGTCACTGCACCGACGTCGTCGGGTTCGGGCGTGATGGTTGTGGTGTCACCGTCATGAGGGAGCGCGGTCGCGGTCGGGTCGGACTGGGTCCATGCATGTCCGTTCCACACGTCGAATGTCTCGCCCCGCCAGAACTCGCCGCGTGGGGCGTCGACGGTGAACACCACCCGATTCGAAAGGCGGGGTCGCTGCGTCATGTCCAGCTCGTCGGTGGCCTGCAGCGACGTCGGGGCGTTCTGGATGTCACCGACGGAGGGATCGAGTCCGGGCCAGACGTGACGTCCGAGATGATCGGTGAGTGTCGGACCGAGCGCGACGACCGCGACCGCGACGATCACGGCGGTGGTGATCGAGCGGCGCACGACCTCGCCGGTTCGCCGAGCCAGCGGCGCGCCCTGCGGCAGCGGCTGCACCTGCTCGGCGCCGGTCCGGTCGACCAGCAGCAGCGCGACGAGCGTGGCTGCCGCCCAACAGACCAGCAGCGGACTCGTGTCGGACCCCGCGTACGACGCGTGACGCAGCGCGCCGAGTCCGGCCAATCCGAGGAGGACGACGACAACCCGCCGCGTCGAAAGCGACGGGAGCGCGAACACACCGAGCAACGCGGCGACCGCGCCGGCGAGCGCGCCGAGTGCGAGGGGCAACCCGACTCGACCCGCCGCGCTCGCGCCGACCGCCGCCAACGCGATCGCGACGGGCGCGGCGACGACCCGCCACGGCGACCCGCGCCGCCACAACGGCTCCGACCGACGAGTCCTGCCGCTCATGCCGCTCACGCCCGCACCGTCACGACGGGCCAGCCGGCGGGTGGAGCGCCGACCGGTCCGGTGCCGGCGCGGGCTAGCCGGCGTCCGAGGTCGCGCGTATCGACGACGCGCACCGATACGGGCCCGGTCACTTCGCTCGTACAGCACCACACGGCTCCGCCCGCCGCGAGCGTCGCACGCCCGATCCCGGCCGCGCGGCTCGCGATCGCCTCGATGTCTTCGGACGAGTTCAGATCGACGACGAGCGCGACGCCGACGGCGGCGGGCGGTTCGTGTTCGCGCACAACGAGCGTTCCCCGTCTCGCGCTCGTCGGCCAGTGCACAAGCCGCGCCGGGTCGCCGGGCACGTAGGGACGTACGGCGCGAACCGAGTCGCCGGTGCCGGGAACTGCCGTCGACGTCACAGAGATCGCGGCGTCGGCCATCTGCTCGTAGAGCCGATGGGGAGTCGTCTCCGACGCCGTCGTCGCCGCCGATGGACGCGGCGCGACCGCCTGCTCGGTCGGCAGCTGGACCCGAAGGACGCGCGAGCGAACAAACACCCCGAGCGGCGCCGACGTGCGAAGCTCGATCCGCAGGCTGGAGCACACGCCGCGACGGGTCGGGATACGGGGAATCACCCCGCTGGCGGGCGAGGCGGTGACCCACCATTGGCCCTGCGGGTCGAGCACACGCAGCTCAACGCGATCGACCCGTCCGTGCAGTCGAACGTGCACGTCGTGGCTTTGGCCGACCATGCCGTCGGCCGGCACCCAGGCGTCGATCTCGACACCCGAGAGCATCACGGTCGGCCAGATGATTCCCAGGACGAACAACGCGAACGCGAACACTCCAACTGCGACGACACCTTGTTCGCCGGTCGCGGCTCCGGCCGCGATGCCGTACGCACCGAGCGTGAACAACACGATCGAGGTGAGCGTCAGCTCTCCGGGTCCGTTCAAGGGCGGGGTGTCTCGACGGCACCGACGATTTCGCCGACCACGAGCCAGCCGGCACGAACGTCGACACCCTGCGCGAGGAGGATCCGATGCGCGAGGGCGGCCGGCGCGACGTGTTTCACGTCGTCGGGCGAGACGAAGTCCCGACCCATGACGGTCGCGTGGGCCTGCGCGGCTCGGAGCAACCCGAGGCTGGCGCGGGGCGACGCGCCGAGGACGACCCCAGGATGGTTGCGGGTCGCGTCGGCGACGTCGAGGACGTAGTCGCGTACCGTGTGCGCGCAGTGCACGCCGCGTACTCCCGCGATCGTCGCGGCGAGCTCGGCCGGAACGGTGACCGGCGTGAGTGCATCGAGCGCGTCGATCCCGCCGTCGCCGTCGAGGATCTCGCGTTCGGCAACGCGGCCGGGCAGCCCGAGCGTGCAGACGAGCGCGAACCGGTCGAGCTGACTCTCCGGCAACGGGAACGTGCCGGCGCTCCCAAACGGATTCTGCGTCGCGACGACAAAAAACGGATCTGGGAGCTGGTGGGTGGCGCCGTCGACGGTGACTTGGCGTTCCTCCATCGGCTCGAGCAGCGCGGCCTGGGTTCGGGGCGAGGTGCGGTTCACTTCGTCGACGAGCAGCACGTTCGCGAAGATCGGGCCGGGCCGGAAGTCCCACACGCCGCTCGCCGGGCCGTAGATCGACGTCCCGGTGACGTCGGCTGGGAGGAGATCGGGCGTGCATTGGACGCGTCCGTACCGACCGCCGATCGAGGCAGCCATCGATTTCGCGAGCAGCGTCTTGCCGGTGCCTGGCATTCCTTCGACGAGGAGGTGTCCACCGGAAAGCAGCGCGACCAACGCGAGGCGGACCGTGTCGGGAGCGCCGCGCACGACACTGCCGATCGCGTCGAAGAGCTCCGCTGCCACGGCGCGGGGGTCGCGCACGACGGCCGAATCCGGCGGACTGGGGAGCTGCATGCCGGCTCCAGGCTAGAGGACCCGCCGAGGCCCCCGTACCAGCGCCGGCTGGCAGCGGTCAACCCGTAGAAGCGGCCAGCAACGCCCCGAGCAGTTCGGTCATCCAGGCGTACAGCGCGTGCAGCTCGTAGCTCGGATCGTCGGCGTTGAGTGCGTCGAAGTCCCACTCGGCGGTGACGTTCAGGGCGGTCCCGACGGCGAGCCGGGCGTCGTTCAAGACGCCGATCCAGTGTGCAACCAGCGCTTCGCCAAGCACGAGTTCGCGCACGTCGCGCACCCCGCGCACTGGGACCGCCGAGTCGAGACTCCACACGACGTCGGTCATGGCGGTCAGTCGCGACTCGACAAGGTCGTCGTGTACCAGCTCCTGCCAGTGGCGCTCCGCGTCCTCTTCGGTGGGATCGAGGTACGCGCGAGGGAACAACCGCTGGGTGACGACATCGACGCTCGAACGGTCGCTGAGCATCCGGCCGAGGTCGGCGAACACCGTCTGCAGCACCTCGACCTCGCGTACGTGCAGTGTCAGCACGACGGAGCTTCCACGACGGTCGACCGTCGGCCGCTCGGCCACTTCAGCGATCGTGCTGCATCGTGGCCCAGAGCCCGTGCGCGTGCAGCCGCGCGACATCGTTCTCACACCGCTCCCGAGTGCCGCTCGCCACGACAGCCTTGCCTTCGTTGTGCACCTGCAGCATCAGACGACGGGCCTTCGCGCGCGTGTAGCCGAAGAGCTTCTGGAAGACGTACGTGACGTAGTCCATCAAGTTGATCGGGTCGTCCCAGACGATCACGACCCACGGTACGTCGAGACGGGTGTCGGTTTCGCCGAGGAGTTCCTCGACGGTGTCGGGAACGACGATCTCCTCGGTTCCGATCTCCGTGCGGGACGCGCTCACGGCTCGGGACGCAGTTCTGCCGCGATCCGGGAGAGCAACCCGTTCACGAAACGGCCGGAGTCTTTCGTGGAGTACTGCTTGGCGAGCTCGACCGCTTCGGTGATCGCGACGGCGGTCGGCACGTCGGACCGCCACGCGAGCTCGTAGGTGCCGATGCGCAACAGCGCCCGATCGACGACCGGCATCCGGTCGAGCGACCAGTGCTCGGAGAACTTGGCGATGATCGTGTCGATTTCCTGGCGGTGTTCGTCGACGCCGAGCACGAGGCATTGCGCGTACTCGTCGGGTGGAACGGGCAGGCCGTCGAGCAGAGCCGGGCCAGTCACGTTCCGCTGTTCGCATTCGTAGGCGAGCCCGAGCGCGCGCTCGCGCGCCGAGCGCCGTGTCGGCATCAGCCGATCCTCGCGACTCGCCTCAAGCTCGCGACAGGTAGTCGCTGGAGCGTGTGTCGACCTTCACCCGGTCGCCGACGTTCACGAACAGCGGGACCTGCACGACAAGCCCGGTTTCGAGTGTCGCGGCCTTGCGGGCACCCGACACGCGGTCGCCCTGCATGCCAGGTTCGGTGTCCGTCACAGTGAGTTCAACCGCGGCGGGAAGCTCGACGCCGACGATCTCGTTCTTGTACATCGGCAAGACAGCTGTGTCACCTTCCTTGAGGAAGTTCACCGCGTCGCCGATACTGTCGGACGGGACGTGCAGCTGATCGTAACTCTCGTTGTCCATGAAGACGTAGTCGCCGCCCTCGCGGTACAGAAACTGCATTTCGCGCTTGTCGATCATCGCGAGCACGACTTTTTCGTCGGCTCGGAAGGTCCGGTCGATGACCGCGCCAGTGCGGACATTCTTCAGCTTGGTGCGCACGAACGCCCCACCTTTGCCGGGCTTGACGTGCTGGAACTCGACGACGTTCACCAACCCTTCGGGCAGATCGAGCGCCATGCCGTTCTTCAGATCGTTGGTCGAGATGCTCACAGCACGAGATCCTTCGGAGTGAGGGTCAGCGGCTCGGAACCTGCGGCGGACACGACGACCGTATCTTCGATTCGCACGCCGCCGATGCCGGGAAGATACACACCCGGTTCGACCGTCACGACGTCGCCGACAAGCAAGGTATCACGGCCGGTCGCGGCCACTCGCGGCGCTTCGTGGATCTCGAGACCGACTCCGTGACCGGTCGAGTGAGCAAACGCGTCGGCCCATCCCGCATCAGCAATCACGTCGCGTGAGGCACGGTCGACCTCCGCGCAGGTGACGTCGGCCGCCACCCGCGCGCGGCCCGCCTGCTGACTCGCGAGCACGACGCTGTAGAGATGACGGGCATCCGCTCCCGGGTCTCCGAGCGAAACCGTTCGCGTCATATCCGAGCAGTAGCCGTCGACGATGCATCCGAAGTCGCACACGACAAGTTCGTTGCGGCCGATGACACGATCTGACGGCTGGGCGTGCGGTTTGGCGCCATTCGGACCTGCCGCGATAATCGGATCGAAGCTGTTCCCGCTCGCGCCGCGTTCGCGCATCGCGAATTCGAGCTCCAGCGCGAACTGACATTCCGTAATACGGTCGGCGAGGCGGGGCAACAGCGCCTGGAACGCGTCGTCGGCGATCGCGCACGCCCGCCGGATCCGATCGACTTCACCGAGATCTTTTACGCGTCGCAGGTCTTCGACGAGCGCGCCGGCCGGCACGAGCTCGGCGCCTTCGAATGTCGCGACGAAACCGCGTTGGTCGGCCCACGTGACGCTGTGGTCCTCGATGCCGAGCCGTGCGCCGGGCGTCACCACCGCGGCGAGCACGCGGTGCTGCGCGGCGGCGGTCAGTCCGATCTCGATGCGCACTTCGGTGTCGACCGACGCGGCGCCGAGCTGCTCCTGCGACTGTTCGATGTAGCGGCCGTCGGTGACGAACACTGCGTCGTGGGCCGCGATCAGCAGCATCGCCGCCGAACCGGTGAACCCGGTGAGGTACCGAACGTTGGCCAGCTTGGTGACGAGCAACGCGTCGAGCTGTTCAGTCACGAGTCGGCTGCGCAGACGAGCGAGCCTCGACGTGAAGTCGAGCGGAGCGAGCACGACCGGGCTCACGACTGGCCCCGCGTCTCGTCGGCCAGACGCGCCGCGACTGCCTCGACCGCAAGGCGGTAGCTGTCGGCCCGCAGACCGGTGATGGTGCCGTCAACGACAGGAGAAATCACCGACCGGTGCCGCCAACGTTCACGGGCGTACGGGTTCGAGAGGTGCACCTCGATCTTCACTCCTTCGAACGTCGCGAGCGCGTCGGTCAGCGCGTACGCGTAGTGGGTGAAGGCACCGGCGTTGATGACGATCGCCGCGCACCGGCCCCGCGCGCCGTGTATCGCGTCGATCAGTGCGCCTTCGTGGTTTGATTGCACGTGCTCGACGTCGTGTCCGAGTTTCGCTGCGGTCTCGCCCGCCAACGCGACCAGCTCCGCGAGGGTTGTCGTGCCGTAGTGCTCCGGTTCTCGTTCCCCCAAGAGGTTGAGGTTGGGTCCGGACACCAACAGGATCTTCGCCATCATGCCTCCACTTGAATGGCCGCGAGCGCCTTGCGCACCGCGCCCAGGTCAGGATTTTCGACTCGCTCGATCCCGTTCGGACCGTCGAGGACGAAGGTGAGCGCGCCGGTCGACTTCTTGTCACGCGCCATCAGTTCCAGCATCTCGTCGGCGTGCAGGCCGGCCGGCGCGTCGGTCGGCAGGCCCAACCTTCGTACGAGACCTTCCGTGGTTGATACCAACTCGGGCTTGACGCGCTCGAGGATCGCGCCCAGGTGCGCGGCGAAGACCAGCCCGACCGCGACCGCCTCGCCGTGCAGCAGCGTGTGACCGGTCGCGGTTTCGAGCGCATGCGCGACGGTATGCCCGTAGTTGAGTACGGCTCGCGCGCCGGAACGTTCGTACTCGTCGCGTGCGACGACCGCGGCTTTGATTTCGACGCAGCGCGCGATCACGACCGTGAGGGTGGCGGGATCGCGACGAATCAGCCCCTCGACGTGGGACGACACGAAATCTTCGCCGATCAACGCGTACTTGGCGATCTCGCCGAGACCGCAGCGATACTCGCGGTCGGGCAGTGTGTGCAGCACGAGAGGGTTCACGAACACGGCGCGGGGTTGATGGAACGCGCCGACGAGATTCTTCCCTTCAGGGAGGTTCACTCCGGTCTTGCCGCCGATCGCGCTGTCGACCATTGCCACCAGCGTGGTGGGCACCTGCACGGCGTCGACACCGCGGTAGTACGCGGCCGCCGCGAATCCGGCAGTGCCGCCGACGACTCCCCCGCCGACCGCGAGGACGAGGTCGCCTCGCAGCATTCCCCATCGTGCGAAGGAACGGCTGAGCTGCTCGACGGTGACGAGTGACTTGGCGTCTTCGCCGTCGTCCATCATGAACGTTTCGTGGGCGACGCCCGCGGTCGACAGTCGGGCGCGTACGAGCCCGCCGACGTGGCGATCCACCGTCGCCTGCGTCACGATCGCGATCTTCCGCCGGTCGCGTACCAACTGGCTCAGCCGGTCGTATGACTCCTCGATCACGACGTCGTAGCTGCGCTCACCGAGATCGACGCGAACGCAGGTGCTCACGTGTCCCGCCCCTCATAGGCGGCGAGCACCGCGTCGGCGACTTCGCCGACGTCTCCATGGTCGGTGTCGACCACCGCGTTGGCAGCCGCACGGTAGGCGTCGGCTCTGTCCAGGGCGAGCCGTTCGAGCGCGCCCGCCGGATCACCGGCCAGAAGCGGCCGGCGATCGTCGTCGCCAACGCGTTCGACGAGCACCGCGGTTGGTGCGCGCAGCCACACGACCGTCCCCGAATCGCGCAGGCGACGCCGGTTGTCGGCGTCGACGACTGTTCCGCCCCCGCAGGCGATGACCAGCGGCTGCGGCGATGCGCACACGTCGACGACGACCTCGCGTTCCAACTCGCGGAATCGCTCCTCGCCGCGTTCGCGCCACAGCTGCCCGATGGGCATGGCTGCGTGCGTCATGATGAGCTCGTCGAGGTCGACGAACGGCCGTCCGAGACGCGCAGAACATTCCCGGCCGACGGTCGTCTTGCCGGCACCCATGAGACCGACGAGCACGAGATGTTGCGCGCTCACCGCAGCGACGCACGGTACGCGTCGTAATTGCGAACGAACTCGGTGAGCGAATCACCGCCAAACTTTCGCAACGCTTCGGATGCGACCACGAGCGCGGTCATCGTCTCGGCCACCACACCTGCGGCAGGTACCGCGGTGACGTCGGTGCGCTCCTTGAACGACACCGATTCCTCCTTCGTCACGGTGTCGACGGTCTTCAACACCGGCCGATTGAGCGTGGCGAGCGGCTTCATCGATACCCGGGCGACCAGCAGGTCGCCGGTGGTCATTCCGCCCTCGATGCCGCCAGCCCGCGAGGTCGCTCGACGGTACTCGCCGGCCTCGGCGTCCCAGGAGATCGCGTCGTGCGCGTCGCTGCCCCGACGGCCCGCGACCGTGAGCCCTTCGCCGATCTCGACGGCTTTCATCGCCTGGATACTCATGAGCGCCTGCGCGAGGAGACCGTCGATGCGGCGGTCCCAGTGCACATGGGACCCGAGACCGGCTGGGATCCCGAAGCCGAGCACCTCCACCACCCCGCCGAGCGAGTCGCCCGCCTTCGCGGCTTCTTTGATCTCGCGGATCATGTCGGCTTCGGCGTCGGAGTCGCAACAACGCACCTCAGAGCTGTCGATCGCGTCGAGGTCGCCGGCCGCCGGCCGCCGATCGGGCGACGCCGTCGCGGAGCCGAGCTGGACGACGTGGCTCAACAACGAAATCCCGAGATGGCCGATCAGCGCCTTGGCGAGCGCTCCCGCGGCGACGCGCGCGGCGGTCTCGCGGGCACTGGCGCGTTCGAGCACGTCACGTGCATCGGTGAAACCGTACTTTTGCATGCCGGCCAGGTCGGCGTGGCCAGGGCGGGGTTGGGTGAGCGGCTGTGCGGTCTGGCCCGGTGCCGCGGACATCTCTTGGGACCATTTCCCGGTGGCCCACTCGCTGTTGCGTATCAGGATCGCGATCGGCGAGCCCAAGGTTCGACCGGGACGGACGCCGCCCAGGAGTTCCAACTCGTCCTGCTCGAAACGCATGCGCGGTCCGCGGCCGTAGCCGAGACGGCGCCGTGCGAGCTCCGCCGCGATGTCGTCGACAAGGATAGGAAGGCCGGCGGGCATCCCCTCGACCGTGACCACGAGGGCCGGACCGTGGGATTCGCCCGCCGTCAAGAAGCGCAGCACGGTGTGCTCCGGTCGGACGTGAGCTGGACAACGCCGTCCAATCGTACGGCACCGCGCCGTACGACTGGGCCGTTGGCCAGCGAAGCTCCGCCGATCCGGACCGTCGCGCCGGCACGCACCGCGATGAGCGGGCCGCAGGTCGCAGCCCGGAGATCGACGTCGCTAGGAATTGTTGAGCGTGGACGGCGCGGAGACGGGCGTCGTGACCGTGCCCGCGGCCGGGGTGGCGACGACGGACGTTGCGGTTCCGTCGGCGGCGTCGGCCGCGTCCGGGCCCTCGAACATGCGCGCGGAGAACGTGCCGGACAGTTGCGTCGCGCCGCTAAACGGTCCCGTCGAGCCGCCGCCCGTACCGCCACCGGCCCCGGTCGAGCTTGAAGCGGTGAACGACACGCTGTCGACGACGACGAGCCGCTGCAGCCCTGCGAGGCGCCCCAAGTAATCCACCAGCTGCGGATACGTGCCTTTGACGGTGATACCGACCGTGATCGACATCACGCCGCCGTCGCCGAGCGTGGGCGGCGCGTGAGACACCGACTCCCAGGTCACACCTGACGCCTGCGCGATACCGTTGGCTTGCCGGATGAACGCCGCCAATGCCGGCGAATCGGGCATCGCTGAGTCCAGCGACTGCAATTCGGCCTTGAAGGTCGCTGCGTGCGATGCGTCGGCGCGGGCCTGCGTGAGCTGTGACTGAAGTGGCGCAAGCTTCGCTCGTTCGGTCGCGGTAGCGGCTTTGACCTTCGACGCCTGCGCGCGTGTCGGCTTGAACAAGAACGTGTACCACAGTGCGACGGTGAGCACCGCGGCGAGGATCCCGACCGCAAGATTTTTGGTCTTCATCGTGCCGCCTTCACCAGCTGGTTCAGTCGACCACTCTGAGCTGCGGGGGTCGGCACGGCCGTTGCCGTGAAGGTGAGCCCGGCTCCCTGAGTGAGTTTCTGCGCGCTGGTGACGTAGACACTCCCGATCTCGGGGACCTTGCCCATCGCGTCGATCCAGCTCGCGAGCGTCGGATAGTCCTTGGCCGTGCCGTTGAACGAGATGGCACCGGTAATCGTCGGTGCCGGCGGGGGCGGCGGCGCCGTAGTCGTCGTAGTGGTGCCCCCCGAGGCTGTCGTGGTCGGCGGCGCGGCCGCCGGGACCGCAGCCGGCGGGGTGACCTGGCCGGAGAACGACGTCAGCGTGATGCCGGCTGGGATGTTGGCCGTGATGCGGGTGATCATCGTCTTCCACGCGACGTCCGTCGTGAGCAGCGTCTGCATGCTTGATTCGATCTGTGTGATTTGGTCCTCCTGGTTGAGGACCGGCTGGAGGCCGGCGAGCTGGCCGCTGAGGTCCGCTACCTGTTGGGTGACCGCCGCGCCTTGCGACTTCGCGCTCGAGATGCTCTGGTGCGCGAGGTACGTCACCCCTCCGAGTAACACGACAAAGGCCGCCACACCCGCGACCGCAGCCGGCGGGACCTGGGCGCGCCGCGATTTCGTCGAGCTGCGGCGACTGCGCGGCAACAAGTCGATGACGGTGCCGACTCCGGCACCACCGAGCGCCAAACCAACGGCGGCCGGAAGATACGGGTCGAGACGCGGGAGCTCCTCTTCAGTGAATCCGATGTCGCCGAGGGCAACAAGCTCGCGCGGCCGGGCGGGCTCGACCGGCACACCAACCAACGCGGAGAGCCGCTCGGTCAGGCCAGGAAGCTGCGCCGCGCCGCCCGTCGTCACGATGCGGAGCAACGGTGACGAGTCGGACTGGTTGCGGTAATAGTCGATCGAGCTGCGAACCTCATCGAGCAGCACCGACAACGGCCGCTCGATCGAGCTGCGGGCGCGGGCGACGAGCTCGTCGTGTCCGCTCGCACCGAGTTGACGCTTGAGTGCCTCGGCCGTCTCGGGTGGAAGATCGAGCTCATTCGCGATCGCGTCGGTCAGTTCGCGCCCGCCGGTTCCGAGCACGCGCACGAAACGCGGCACTCCCATCTCGTGCACCGCGATTGCGGTGACCCCGCCACCGAACGACACGATGCCTTCGGCGCCCGGTCCCTCTTCGGCGTGGCTGAGGCCACCCGCAGACTCCGTCGAAGCACCGACACCAGCGCCGATCAGGGCAAGGTCGGGAACGGTGCGGGCGAGCGGTCTGATGAGCGCGAGCGGCACCAGATCTACGGCCGCGACCTGAAGGCCGCCGGCCTCGACTGCGGCGACGAGCCGCAGCACTGTCGCTTCTTGCACCGCGGCGAGCAACACGTGCATGCGCGGCTCGCCGCTGTCGCCCGGGCCTGCGGGTCCGAGAATGGCGAAATCGAGCACGGCGTCATCGAGCGGGATCGGGATCAGCTCTGCCGCTTGGAACTGCAACGCGCTCGCGAGTTCGTCGCGAGTCATTTGCGGCATCTCGATCTGCCGTACGACCACACGCGGGCTCGCCAACCCGAGACGTACGGCCGCACGTTTCAGGCCGACCTCTTCGCGTAGACGACCGACGGCCTCGGTCACCGCGCTGTCGTCGGCGACCTCGCCTTCGCGCATCGTCTCGCGGCCCAACGCGACCTGACCGAACATGACCAGGCGCGGCGGATCTCCCGGACGCACCTCCGCGACGGTCACCGCGTTGGTGCCGATGTCGAGTCCGATCAGGCGGCGGGCCATGCGTCGCCTCCTCGAGTGCTTTGCGCCTCGAGGTAGCCCTCGAGATCACGGGTAGGGATACGGAAGTGCTTCCCGACCCGGGTCGCGGGCAGTTCGCCCCCCCGGATGAGGCGGTACACGGTCATGGTCGACACCCTCATGACGTCAGCCACTTCGCGTACCGTGAGGAGTCGGTACCCCTCGTCCACGGCGTCACCTCTGGTAGCGGGAAGATGCACCGGCAACAATCGACACATCCCGCCCCAAGCTGAAGCCTTGGGTAACACCTTCCACAAAACTGTTCGCTCGGGCCGGGCTGTCGGCCCTCGGTCAGCGGCCCAGACCGCGCCACCAGCTGACGAGCTGGTCGCCGGCGAGCACGAAGGTCATCGTGCCGGCGGCCAGGTACGGACCGAACGGGATGTGCTGACGCCGATCCCGGCCTCCGACCGCGATCAACAAGATGCCGATGACGGCACCGAAAAGAAAGCCGGCGAACAGGCCGCCCAACAGTTGCGCCCAACCGAGCCAGCCGAGAAACAAGCCGAGCACGAACGAGAGGCGCACGTCGCCGAAGCCCATCCCGCGTGGCGAGACCAGGTGCAGCACGAAGAAGAACGTGAACGCGGCGAGTGCACCGAGCAGCGAGCGGCCGAACGCTCCCCAGTGGTGCTGGATGAACGCCGCGAGCCCGAGCAGGACCACACTTGCGATGCCGGCCGGGTACACGATGCGGTTCGGGATGATGAAGTGCTCGAGATCGATCACCGAGATCGCGATCAGCGCTCCCGTGAGCACCAGATACGCCGGGAGCGCCCACGAGTGCGCGAAGCGCGCACCCACCGCCGCGAACAGCACGCCGGTGCACAGCTCCACCAATGGATAACGAATTGAAATCGCGTTTCCGCACTGCCGGCAGCGGCCGCGCAGCACGAGCCATGACACCAGCGGGATGTTGTCGCGTGTTGCGATCTGCGTGTCGCAGGCCGGACAATGCGAACGGGGCTTCACGACCGACTCTCGACGCGGAACGCGCCAGATCACCACGTTCAAGAACGAGCCGAGCACCAGCCCGTACACGCCGGCAACCGTTGCGATGAACACCGTCACGACTCACCAGCGTAGGCCCGTTCACGACCGCGTCTGGACGATGCTTCTCCCGCTCCATTGCGAGATCAGCATCGCCCAACGCGTACATCAGCTCCCCGATCGCGTCGGACGGCGTGACCGCGTCGAATCGACACTCGGGTCGCCGCCGGCCCGCGCCGCGTCCGCGATGCATCTCGCGGGGAGCGCTTGCGCGCAGTGAACGCCGACGCGGCCCTGGCTCTTGTCGTCGGACAACGAGCAGCGTCCCGAACGCGACTGTCCGGCCCTCACCATGCCGAGGGTGCTGACAGGATTCGCCGACACGACGTTCGCCGTCGGCACGCGCGAACATGGCCAACACGAACGTACGCGCTAGTCCGAAAGTCGGGATGAAGCGGCGATCACACCGGCAAGAGTTCGGACGAAGATCAGTCTCCCGCGTCCTCGCGTTCAATCTCCACGCGCACGTGTTCATGCGTGTCGATGTCGGAACGGGACCTACCACGTCGAGGCCCAACTCGCATTGCCCTCGGCTGGTGCCGCGTTCGCGTTGCAATTCGAGGCGGGTCCCCTCGCGTAGAGGACGCCGACGCCGGTCGAACTCTCGTCGTCGGACAAAAAGAAACAGGTCCCTGAACGTGATTGCCCGGCCATCACGATGTAGTTCGTGCTGACGGGATTCACCGACACCACATTGGGTCCCGGTGAGATCGACGCCGCCGGCACAAACGTAAGGCCTGGCTCGACGGCCGTGAGCCCGGCCACCGTGGCTTCGGTGTAGTCCCCGTGATCGCTGTAGACCACCCTCGCAGCAGTCAGCGCGTTGCGCAGGCCGACCTGCATGGCTCGATCTTGGGCCCGCTCCTTGGCGCCCACGAACGTCGGGATCAAAACGGCGATCAGAATGGCAATAATGAGGACCACCATCATGAGCTCGATGAGCGTGAACCCGGCTTCGGGCTCGTTGTCGCGAATCACGGCGTGCGAATGTTGCATACAGCTCCCCTCGTCTGACCTGCGCCGTTCGACGTGGGGAGCACGCCGCCCCCACGGCCTGACCGAACGCAGGAGATTCCGCTTGAAGACCGAGGCGGGCCCGGGATCGGTTTCCCGGGCCCGCTCGGTTCCTTCAAGAACCAGGTCGGATTACCAGCTGGTGGTGAACCCGGTCGGGGGTGTTCCCGCGGTTACGGAGGTTGCGGCGGGGTTTGCGCACGCAGCCGTGCCGTAATACGTGCCGGCCCCAGCACCGTCAGCAAT
>JBKQIY010000068.1:0-2797 GCA_052148155.1 Acidimicrobiia bacterium
CCGTCATGGGCTACACGATTTACGAGTCGCCTCGCCGTTGGTCTTGACACGACCGTACACACCGGGTCCATCTGACCCACGACTTCAGGAGTGACCATGACCGGCTCTTCCACCCAGGGAATCAAGACCGTACTGCATCCCGTGTCCGACCTGTCAACGGCCAAGGCGGTGTACACCGCCCTGCTCGGCGTACCGCCGCAGGCCGACGAATCCTACTACGTCGGCTTCGAGGCCGCAGGCCAGCACATCGGGCTGGTGCCGGGCGGTGGACCGCAAGGCATGACCTCACCGGTGGCCTTCTGGCACGTGCCGGACATCGAGGCAAAGCTGGCCGAGGTGACCGCCGCGGGTGCCACCGTGAAGGAGCCCGCGCACGACGTCGGTGGCGGCCGCCTGGTGGCCACCGTCACCGACCCCGATGGCAACGTCCTCGGGCTGCTTCAGGACCGATGAGAGCCGACCCCGGTCCCGCGCTCAGCGTCGTCGCCTAACAGATGGAGACGCGATGAGCATAGCCACGAGGACGGACGCGCAGCCGTCTGCGGTGAACGTTGCCGACGACCACGACCTGATCCGCGTGCACGGCGCGCGCGTGAACAACCTCAAGGACCTCAGCGTCGAACTTCCGAAGCGCCGGCTGACAGTGTTCACCGGCGTCTCAGGCTCGGGCAAGAGTTCCCTGGTGTTCGGCACGATCGCCGCCGAGTCGCAGCGGCTGATCAACGAGACATACAGCGCCTTCGTGCAGGGCTTCATGCCGACGCTGGCGCGGCCCGAGGTCGACGTGCTCGAAGGACTGACGACCGCGATCATCGTCGACCAGGAGCGGATGAGCGGCGACACCCGTTCCACGGTCGGCACCGCCACCGACGCCAACGCGATGCTGCGCATCCTGTTCAGCCGGCTCGGGCAGCCGCACATCGGCTCGCCGAACGCGTTCTCCTTCAACGTGCCGTCGGTCCGTGCGAGCGGCGCCATCACCGTCGAGCGCGGCGACAGCAAGGCCGTGCGAAAGACATTCACCCGCATCGGCGGCATGTGCCCGCGCTGTGAGGGCCGGGGCTCGGTCACCGACTACGACCTGTCTCAGCTGTACGACGACAGTAAGTCGATCAACGAGGGCGCGCTCACGATCCCGGGCTACAGCATCGACGGCTGGTTCGGCCGCATCTTCAGCGGCTGCGGCTTCTTCGACCCGGACAAGCCGATCCGCAAGTTCATGAAGACCGAGCTGCACGACCTGCTCTACAAGGAGCCGACCAAGATCAAGGTCGACGGCGTCAACCTGACGTACGAGGGCCTGATCCCGAGAATCCAGAAGTCGTTCCTATCCAAGGACATCGATTCGCTGCAGCCGCACGCCCGTGCCTTCGTTGAGCGGGCGCTGACGTTCACCGCGTGCCCCGACTGCGGCGGCACCCGGCTCAGCGCGCCGGCCCGGTCGTCGAAGATCAAGGGGATCAACATCGCCGACGCCTGCGCGATGCAGATCAGCGACCTCGCCGAGTGGGTAGGAGGCCTGGACGAACCGTCAGTCGCACCGCTGCTGACGGCGCTGCGGCAAACCCTCGACTCGTTCGTGGAGATCGGGCTGGGCTACCTCTCGCTCGACCGTCCGTCGGGCACGCTCTCGGGCGGCGAGGCGCAGCGCACCAAGATGATCCGCCACCTCGGCTCCTCGCTCACTGACGTCACTTACGTCTTCGACGAGCCCTCCATCGGCCTGCACCCCCATGACATTCAGCGGATGAACGACCTGCTGTTGCAGCTGCGCGACAAAGGCAACACGGTGCTCGTCGTGGAGCACAAGCCGGAGATGATCGCGATCGGCGACCACGTCGTCGACCTCGGCCCAGGCGCCGGCACTACGGGCGGCGAGGTGGTTTTCGAGGGCACCGTCGCCGGGCTGCGAGCTAGCGGCACGCTGACCGGGCGGCACCTGGACGACCGGGCCTCTTTGAAGCCTTCGGTACGGACACCGTCGAGGGCGCTGGAAGTGCGCGGTGCCAGCACCCACAACCTGCAGAACGTCGACGTCGATATACCGCTCCGCGTGCTGGCGGTGGTGACCGGCGTGGCCGGGTCGGGAAAGAGCTCGCTGATCAATGGCTCGGTGTCTGGCCGCGAGGGAGTAGTCACGATCGACCAGGGCGCGATCCGCGGCTCCCGGCGGAGCAACCCGGCGACGTACACCGGACTGCTCGATCCGGTCCGCAAAGCCTTCGCGAAGGCTAATGGCGTGAAGCCGGCCCTGTTCAGTGCCAACTCCGAGGGTGCCTGCCCCAACTGCAACGGCGTCGGCGTCATCTACACCGACCTGGCCATGATGGCGGGCGTCGCCACCGTCTGCGAGGAATGCGAGGGGAAGAGATTCGACGCGTCGGTGCTGGAATACCACCTCGGCGGCCGGGACATCAGCGAAGTGCTCGCGATGTCGGTTGACGAAGCGGGGGAGTTCTTCGGCGCCGGTGAGGCACACACGCCAGCCGCTCAGAAGATCCTCGGCCGGCTGGCCGACGTAGGGCTCGGCTACCTCACCCTCGGCCAGCCGCTCACCACGCTGTCCGGCGGCGAGCGGCAGCGACTCAAACTGGCGACCCAAATGGCTGAAAAGGGCAGCGTCTACGTCCTCGACGAGCCGACCACCGGCCTGCACCTCGCCGACGTCAGGCAGCTGCTCGGCCTGCTCGACCGGCTCGTCGACTCCGGCAAGTCGGTCATCGTCATCGAGCACCACCAGGCGGTCATGGCGCACGCCGACTGGATCATCGACCTCGGCCCCGGCGCCGGCCACGAC
>JBKQIY010000069.1:0-5874 GCA_052148155.1 Acidimicrobiia bacterium
TTCGAACCAGACGCAGCCGCCACCGGAACCGCCCACCCACACACACCCACCGCGACCGCCCCGACAACAAGCGCGCCCAACACACCGGTCCGTCTCACAAACACCGAACGCCACAACCTCACACCACGAACCTTTCCTCAAGCCCACCAACAGTGTCCCAGGTCCGACAGTGCGCGACCAGCCTCGAAGCTTCAAGTTCTTCGCGATCTGGTGTTTCTTTTTCGTCGTTTGGACGATGACTTCACTGAGCGGCGCGAGCTGGGCCAACCGCGCCCGATTGCAACCGTTGGCTGCTCGTCGGCACTGCCGCGACCTTCGGGTGAGCTGTGCGGGCCGCTTCGCAGCGTGCGGATTCTCGGCGCGGATTTGGCGCACGTCGTGCCGCCTTCGATGACCGTGGTGTCGCGGCCGGACCGGCGAAGGTGACGACATATCGGGCGCGACGTGCCGACTGCGGCGCCCGAAGTCTTTGTGCGGTCGCATTCCACGTATTGATGGCGGTCGAGGGGACGAGGCACCCGCATGTGGCGTCGGAATGGGCGACTGACACCTCAGTACCGAAACCACATCTCAGTGGGTAAACGAACCGATGCTCGACGAGACGGATCGCGAAGGCCGGGATTGCGCTGACGAGCCACGCAAGCTGCAAACGTCATGCAGGGGTAGTGATCAACACCGGGTACAGGTGGTGACGCCGCGGAGCTTCGGTCGGATCGGGAACTCTGTCTGATCGTTCGAGCCATCGTGGCTTCCCAGCCGATCGGACGCCGATGGTGTTGTGGCGCGCGTTGGTGGTGAGTCCAGTGTGAGAGTCAGACCTCGTTTGTCGTTGCGGTCTAGGTGCCTGGCATTGCGATGCTTCGGTGGTCTGTTGGTCTGTATTCGTATCGGTTCTGTCGAAGGCGGACTCAACCGCCGTCAGAGCTCGTGGTGTTTTGTCGTGCATCCGGTCCGGCGGCCGTGGTTATCTGTGGTCATGTTCGACGAGTCGCGAATTCCTCAGTCTCTTTCGTCGGAAGTTGCGGCGCGCGCACAGACGGTGTCGCCTCGGCGGTCCCGACCGGAGCGCCCAATGGTGTCGCGACCGGCACCGGTCGAGACACATCGGGCGTCATCGCGTGGTGGCGGTGACGTCGCGGGAACGAGACGTATCGAGTGGAGACAAACGGATGCTCTTCCTCCGAGCGCACCGCCGGTAGCAATGACAGCATCGGCGGAACACGCGGGATCGGTTCTGACTCGAGAATCGAGCGACGAGACGGCGAGCCCTTCGGCATGCATCTTTTGTGACCGTCCAAGCGGATCGGTCGAATACGCGTGGCCGGAATGGCTGTGCCGTTTCCTGACCGAGAATCCGCGCACGTGGGGGGCCGGCGGAAAGGACCCGGGCGCTGATTTGCTGCGTCTCGAACGCATGCGACAGGAGATCGATCAAACAGTCATATGTGTGTGCGATGTCTGTAGTCGAGGCTGGATACAGCGTCTCGACGACCGGGTGAGTCCGTTCTTACAGGCGATGATCGTAGGAGATGCGACGCCGCTGTCACCGGTGCGCCGGAGACTGCTCGCGCGATGGGCGGCCAAGACCGCGGTCGTCATGGAATGTGCATCCGACGCTCCGTATCGGACGCCACGGTTTGCGTGTGAGTTTCTGCGCCGGATTGGTGTACACCCCGGAACGCAGGTGCTCGTCGGAAAGTACGACGGGGATCGACGCTTCCTCGCCCATGAACGAGACGTGTTCAGACGGATGATCGACGGCGAGACCTGCTACATCCCCCAGGCGTCCTTCGTCATCGGCGCGGTGTTCATCCAGGTGTTCTCCGATCCGTGGCGAGACACTGCGCCCGAACCGGCCGAACCTTCGGTGCAGCCGTTCATACCGCTCGTCGGACGGGATGTTCGCACGGTCGTCTGGCCGCCTGACGTTTCGATCGACGACGCGGGCTATGACCTCGCGCGTAACGGTCCGAACGACGAACGCCATGATTGCCCAGAACCGCGCGACCTCGACGAAGAACGGCGAGCGCTCCTCGCGAGCGACGACCTCGGCGAGACACCTCCGACTCGAAGCGTGGTACACGATGCGGGCATCCGGAAACGGCGTCTCAACTGGCGTTTGACCCGGAGGCTGCCAGCACGCGCGACCGATGCGACTCCGAACGGCAGCATCCACGCGCCGTCGGGTGGAGCACCGACCGCGCACGACACGCAAGTCCGAGATGACACGACCACTGCGGTACCCGCGCAGACGTCTCGACGGCGCTTCGGCTCCTGGCTCGCGTACGCCGTCGTCATTCTGAGCGTCGCGGCTGGTCTGGTCGGCTACGCACTACACGAACGGTCGAATGTCGCACGGTGGCGCGCAAGTTCGCTCGGTTGGCAGGCGCGCGCAGAAACACGCGACAGTCAGGAACGGGCCGCGACGCCGGACTCGAGTGCTCCTCAGCCCGAGGTCGGGACCCTCAACGACGCCGCAACCACCACCACCACCACCACCACCACCACACTCGCAGCCAGCACATCCCGACTGACCGCTCGACCCGAACGGCTCAACCAAATCATGAACACCGTTCCGTCCGTGACGCGCAGCCTCGAACAATGCGCCAGTGCTGCACTCGCGACCGCTTCGGACGCGCTCACCTTCGCTGCCGCCTTCCCCAACGCCACGACGAACGCGGTCGACGCCGATTCAACCGCCGTCTCGTCCGTGTGCGGCACCGCCCGCGCCGCGGCCAACAAGCTCAACGAACTCGTCAACCAGGGAACATCGTGAGGCCGAAGCGTCAGGGGGCGCGGGCCTTGAGGATCACACGGTCACCGGAGCTGCCTGTGAGCGACGGAGGGCCGGTGCCGCCGACGTTGGTCGCAAAGACAGAGCACGTGTAGGTCCGACCGTCGATCACGCTGGGCGTCGTTTGGCACTGCCGTCGGAGACGCGACGGGCTCGTCGAGTGCGCCGTTAAGTCTTCCCCAGTTCTGCCTGCACCGTGTTGAGGTCCTGGACCGATTGCCGGTAACCATCGGCGAAGTCGAGCTGACCGCAACGTCTACGACCAGTCCGGCAACCCTGAGCTTGGACGTCGGCGCATCCGCTCGCGAAGCTCATGACCTCGTGACCGGCGATCCGGACAGCTTCGGCGATGTCAGCGCGCGACGTCGCGGTTGGGAGCTTGGCGGCGTCGTTCCCAGTTCGTCGACATGCGGTCTCTTCCAGCGCACCGCGCCCGTACTCGTACGCGACTTCGTTGATGTTGTTCACGTCGCTCGCGAGCTGATTGGCCCATTCCATGATCTGCGTCCGCCAGATCTCGGACGTTCCTGGTGCCGTGGTCACGTACTCTCCGACGCGCGGCGTTGCCGCTGGCGGCATCGCCCCGAGTTGCGGTGATCTCGGTGTCGGGCGGTCGGACACTGCGATGTTCGCGCTTGTCCGCGTCGGCTGAACCTGGTGGCCCGCCGATTGCGACGACGCCGATCGCGAACTCCGTCTCGACGCCATCAGGCCGGCGACAAGCGCGCAGGCCACGACCACCACGATCAGACCGACGACTCGCTGCCGCGAGTGCCTGAAGCGAGTGCGGGCTGGGGCGACCCGCTCCTGCGCGTCGTCGGCGATCGCCGTGCCCGGAACCGGGTCGACGATGCCTCGTCCTTGCCAAGGCGCGGCTGTGTCGCGATCTTCGACGGCGAGATCCGTAGGCGTGTCGAACGTGAGTGGTCGACGATCGGTTTGTTCGACGCCTTCGCTGCGAACGAGACGCGACGGTTCCCCGTAGACGATGTACCGCTCCTCGAAGCGACCGAACGGATCGGGATGCCAGCCGTTGTGCTCCTCGTCAAAAGCCACGTGCCACTTCCAACCGCTCGCCGTACTGGGCCGCGCCTCCGAACGTATTCCCTGCCGGTCGGCAGACCCCAGATCGCCGCCCTTCGGCGTCTGAGCGCTTCTTCGATCGTTTCGGTCGCAGCATCAGGGTCGCACGCGTGTCCGGCCTCTGTCATGCCTTCCGCCTCATCCGGCCTCGCCCGACCGTCGTGTACCGACCCGGCGGCCCGACATGAGCCCACCGGGTCTGGATGCCGACCCGCCAGCCGGGAGTCTGATCGGTAGCGGGAGTAGCGCGCACCCCGCGATCGTCGTTGAATAGCGACTGTGGGGAAGACTGTTGCCGCCCTCGGATTGATCGGCGTCATCGTGATGGCGGCATCCTGCAGCAGTAGTGGAAACAACAGCGGTTCGCCGACGACGGTCCCGGGGCCATCGACGAGCATCGCGTCAACGTCAAGTGCGCCGGCAACCGGCGTGGACGACGCGTCGCTTCGGAGCGTGAACTGGTCTGACGTTCAGTATCCGATGGACTGCGGAGCCAACGGGACCGCGGACGTCCGCAGCGTCGAGTACGCCACGCCGGCGCCGGACGTCGAAGTGGCGGTCGTCGAAGTGAGCTGTCAGCTGGTGGCGACGACGCCGCCGAGCGCTCTGTTCGTGTACGAGCCAGCCGCGCCGGGGGCTCAGCCTCGCCTGATTCAGGCGCTCGTCAACTACACGGACGGGTGGCTGTTCTACGTGTTCCGGTCCAGCGCAAGCGTCGTTGCCGCTTCCGTTGCCGGATACTCAACCGTCGACGTGGTCCGTTCCACCCCAGACATCTCTGCAACCCTGAAATGGGTCTGGCAAGGGAGCAGCTACCGCCTTGTTTCGTCCGTTCCCTCACACGCGCGGTACTGCATTACCGGACCTTGCGCTCCAACGACCGCGACCGGCGGAAGCTGAGGTCTACACCGCACACCGCGCCGGGGTTGGCGTCGACGTACGATCTCGCCGGCAAGGTCGGCCAGAGAGATCGACCGGGAACGTCGTGCGTTCCTCGCGGATCGTGAGTCCGGCCGGTACTTTCCGCCGCGATGCGAGGTTGGTTCAGCTGTCAGGTAGGCGCAATCCACGACGACAGTCGCCTCGAGCGACTCGTCTCGGTCGGCGGGGCAACGTGGCGGAACCTCGCGGTCGTCGTTGTGCTCGCGACCGCACTCGCGTGGATCCAAAGCCGCGCGTTGGCTGAAAGTCGCAGTTCCGGGCGATCTGCGCGATCGGTCTTGCACGCCGCGAAGATCGCGAGCGCATGACGCGCCGCGACGAGCAAAGAAACCAAGGACACCGCAGACCAAAGGGTTGGGGCGAGCCGGAGCTCACGGGCACTGCATCTCGTTCCGGTCGATGTCGTCGAGGGTCGAACGCGACACACCGCAGTCGACGACGTCAGATGTATGAGTATTTCGCCGGATCGTCGTCGGCACCTGGGCCCGCCGCGTGTGAGTGCGCGATGCGAAGCTGGTAGGCGATCCCCGCCGGGCCAGCTCCCCGCCCGTTGTGGAGTACTTGTTCGAGATCGAAGCCGACGAAAATGGCGTGGCGGTAAGGCCACCCGCGACGCCGCGAGGTTCCGCGCGGGATCGTTGCTGTGGTGGGAGACGGAGGCGTGTGATCCAGGTGAGCGTTCTGGATGTGCGATACGACCTCCTGTGGATTTTCCCGGCGTGTCCACGCTGTGACAACGCACGTTGCATCGCGTATTCTTTACTGTCGTCGATCGGTACGGACCGCGAGCGGAGCGAGGCGGATCGTGACAACTGACGACGCGACCCAACCGGAAGTGGTGGCCGTCGATGACTGTGCCTCCGGCACTCGGCTTGGTGGTTTCTCGGTGACGTCGGCGTCGATGACGATCTCGTGAGGCGGTCTGTGCGGCTCCGGGGTTGGGGCGTGTTGGTGTTGGTGTTGGTGTCGTCGTTGTTGGTGGCGGTGGTCGTGTCGGTGGGGGCGCCGAGCGTCGTTCCGTTTCTTGGTGTGCGGTCGTCGGGCGCGGCGCTGAC
>JBKQIY010000070.1:0-2616 GCA_052148155.1 Acidimicrobiia bacterium
ACCTGCGAACAGGCCGGGTTACTCGCCGGCTGCGAACGCTTCGATCATGCGGTGTGCTTCGTCGTCGTGGTATTGGATCGGCGGCGATTTCATGAAGTACGCCGACGGTCCGAGCAACGGTCCGCCAATGCCGCGGTCGAGCGCGATTTTGGCGCAGCGAACCGCGTCGATGATCACGCCGGCCGAGTTGGGGGAGTCCCACACCTCGAGCTTCAACTCGATATTGAGGGGCACGTCGCCGAAGTTGCGTCCCTCCATCCGGATGTACGCCCATTTGCGGTCATTGAGCCACGGCACGTGATCCGACGGTCCGATGTGCACACTCTCCGACGAGATGCCCTGGTCGATCTGGCTCGTGACCGACTGCGTCTTCGACAACTTCTTCGAAAGCAAACGCTCACGTTCGAGCATGTTCTTGAAGTCCATGTTGCCACCGAAGTTGAGCTGGTACGTATTGTCGATCGCGAGGCCGCGGTCCTCGAATAAGCGTGCGAGGAGCCGATGGGTGATCGTTGCGCCGACCTGACTTTTGATGTCGTCGCCGACGATCGGGACTCCTGCGTCGGTGAACTTCTGCGCCCACTCGGGGTTGCTGGCAATGAACACCGGGATCGCGTTCACGAAGCCCACGCCGGCGTCGATCGCGGCTTGCGCGTAGTGACGCTGCGCTTGTTCCGAGCCGACCGGAAGGTACGAGACGAGCACGTCCGCCCGCGCGTCGCGTAACGCTTGGGCGATGTCGACCGGTTCGGCCGGCGACTCCTCGATGACCTCGCGGTAGAACTTCCCGAGACCGTCGAACGTCGGGCCTCGCTGCACGAGGACATTGAGGTTCGGGACGTCGGCGAACTTGATCGTGTTGTTGATGCTCGCCGAGATCGCTTTGCCGAGATCGAGCCCGACCTTGTCGGCGTCGACATCGAACGCGGCGACGAACTCGACGTCGCCCACGTGGTAGCCGCCGAGTTCGACGTGCATGAGGCCGGGCACACGCTCCGCCGGATCGGCGTCGCGGTAGAACTCGACACCTTGCACGAGGCTGCTCGCACAGTTCCCGACACCCGCGATCGCGACGCGGACTTTCTTGCGGCCGTCGGGACGGCGCGGATCTGACTGCTGGGGGGACGGACTCATGCCGTTGCTCCTTCTGTGCGGTCGGGGAGCGCGGCGTCGCGCTCTTGCGCGATCAGCTCCTCGATCCACGTGAGATCGTGCTGAGTGGATTGGGCCCGGTGCTCAAGGAGCGACCGGGTGTAACGGTCGGTGCTGCGTGCAGGATTTCGGCGGGTCTTGGCCAGTCGCTGGGTGAGCTGGGCGCGTCGACGCTCCAAGAAGGCGACCCGTTCGGCGGCGCTGAGATGCCGGCAGAACGACAGCTTGAGTGCGAACGTCCGTTCATCGTCGGCGGTCTCGTCGGTTAACAGCTCGACGAACAGCTGCTCGCCCGCCGGCGTGACCCGGTAGGCCTTGCGGGTACGTCGGCCGGCGCGAGGACGGCGCCGTAGTCGGGCGGCGGCCAGATCGCCTTTGAGCGAACCTGTCGGGACGAACCCGGTCGGGCCACCTTCGGGAGCTTCTGCCGCTTCGATCGCGCCCGAACGTTCCAGGCGCCGCAACGCCGGGTACAGCGAGCCGAACGAGATCCCCCACAGCGGCCCCAGCGTGTCCGACAGCCGTTTCTTCAGCTCATAGCCGTGAAGTGGCTGCTCAGAGAGCAATCCGAGAACGGCGAGTTCGAGCACAGGGCGGACTCCGGGCAACAGAAGCAGAAGTCGGGAACGACCTCGTGATGACACGATATATCGAATCGATATATCGACACAAGCATAGCGGTTCGGAGGGATATCCCAAGTCTGGCGGCAGGTAGCCGACAGAAGGCTCTCGAAGGCGGAACGAGACGCCTCTACACTGACCGCCGTGCCCAGCGTCACGGACTACGCACTCGCCCGCCGAGCGGTCCTGCGCGACTTCCGGAGCGGGGCACTGACCCGCCTCGACGTGTGCGACGCCCACCCCGAACTCATGCGAGCCGCCCAGAACATCGGTGTCGTGATCAGCGACCAATGTCCGGTTTGCGGAGAGTCCAACCTGCGCCTCGTCAAATACGTCTACGGCGACAAGCTCAAAGAGGCCAACGGGCGTGCGATCTCGACGAACGCCGAGCTGATGAAGTTGGGCGCATCGTGTGACGAGTTCGCCTGCTACGACGTCGAGGTCTGCCTCGACTGCAAATGGAACCACCTGCGCCGCCAGTCATTGCACGGACGCCTGCACGCCAGCTAAGACGCGCTATTCGGGGGCGGGCTGGTTCGGGTACTGCGACCAGCACGAGATACACCACCACTCCGGATCGGGCATGACCGTCTCCGAGCCTTCCTGATCCCACGAGGCGGGGACGACGTAGACGCGTCGGACGCGCACCAAGTCGGTGTCGACGAAGCCGCAATTGTCGCAGGCCGGTTGGGGCACACCACTGAACTTAGGCTTAGAGATATCCAGCCGTCGCTGCACGGTGACGGATGAGCCTGTAGTCGCGGGTCTGGCTGAGGTCGACTGGTGAGCGCACCGACGGACAAACCGACGGGCGGCCCGCACCGCGACGTGTTGGTCGAGCAC
>JBKQIY010000071.1:0-15105 GCA_052148155.1 Acidimicrobiia bacterium
CCCTGCGAGCGTTCATCCCGAGCGCGTTTGTGACGAGACCCATCGACCTCGCAACGGAATGCCGTCCGCCTCGAACGTCGCGCAAGATCGGACGCTCGGGCCCGCCCGGCAGTTCCGCGTCACCCGCGAGCGCTTCGGCGTCAACGCGCTCATGATCGACGTCGGCCACTGCCCCACATCTCAAGGTCGGTCGCGGTGGCCGCCATCGTCGCTCTCATCGCGCGCGGACCCAGCGAGGACCGCTCACCGCGACGTTGACGCGTCGGGTGGTACTCGACCGCAGACCGCGGCCACGGTCAGGTGTGGTCCGAGACGTTGCGCGAACCGACGACGCGCGTGCGCTTCTCGGACGAGACTCCCGACAGAACTTCGACGCTCGTTGGCCGTCCGTACCTACGACGGACCGGACCAGACGAGCATCAAGCCCCGGTGCCCGCACATATGCCGACGGCGGGTGCGGCCCTCGCGATTTCGACGTAGGTGACGACACGGGTCCGGCGAACGACGTCCAGTCACCCTTGTTGGTACGTCCTGGACATGATCACTGGTTGGTCCACTGACGAACACAGCGCGACGCATGCTCCACCTCCAAGACCCGTGCCAAAGGAGCGCGCCGGTGTCGGTCCGACTGTGAAACTTCAGCGATGAAGGTCATCCAGAGGCACCCTTTGGCCGAGCTCGGGGGCCGACGTCAAAGGACAGCTGGCGGCTTGGCGTCGTTGCTTCGTCGATCATCCGATGGAAACCATTGCCGTCGGAGGTGGCCAGCTACGGTCAGGTTCGTGACCGCAGATTCTGCGCACAGCGATCGGCCGTAGGCGAGATCGCAACGCATGCCGGACCCGTCGAACGAGGAAGAAGACAGCTCGGCGTCGTCCGATAGCGGCGGTCGGATCGACCCGACTGTCGCGAAAGGCGGTCGGGGCGGCGAGCCGGCGCACTCGTTGTTCAAGCGACTGTTGATCGGCCGTCCGTTGGCGTCCGGCGAGGCGGTGGGTCAACGGCTGCGCAAGTTGGTGGCCCTGCCCGTGTTCAGCTCCGACGCGATCTCTTCGACCGGTTACGGCACGGAAGTGATCCTGGCAGTGCTGGTGCCGGTGGCCGGCATGGCCGCTTTGAACTATGTCGTGCCGATCTCGTTGATCGTGATGGTCGTACTCGTCATCTTGGTGGTCAGCTACCGGCAGACGATTTTCGCCTACCCGTCGGGAGGCGGCTCCTACATCGTGAGCCGTGACAACCTTGGCGAGACCCCGTCGTTGGTTGCGGGGGCGTCGCTGCTCGTCGACTACACCCTCAACGTCGCGGTCTCCGTCGCGGCGGGCACCGCGGCCATTACGAGCGCAGTAGTGCCACTGCGTGGCCACGAGGTCGCGATCGCGCTCGGGCTGTTGGCGTTGGTCACGTTGGCCAACCTCCGAGGCCTGCGCGAATCGGCCACCCTGTTCTCCGTCCCGGTGTACCTGTACGTCGCAATGATGGTTCTGCTCATCGTGGTGGGGCTGACGCGAGTGGCGTTCGGTGGACTACATCCATTGCCCGTCAACCAGGCCCAGTTGGCACACTTCACCGGGAACGCGAGCGTGCTCGGTGGAGTCACCCTCTTCTTGTTCTTGAAAGCGTTCTCGTCCGGGGCCGTCGCCTTGTCTGGGGTGGAAGCCATCTCGAACGGAGTGCCGAACTTCAAGCCGCCGGAATCGCGTAACGCGGCAACGACACTGATGTGGACAGGGATCCTGCTCGGCGGGATCTTCTTTGGGGTCGCGCTGTTGGCGGTGCAACTCAAGCCGACCCTGTCGACCGAACAGACGATCCTGTCGACGATGGGAGCGGCCGTGTTCGGCGGGCGCAGCAACCCGCTGTACGGCATCTTGCAAGCGAGTACCGCGGCGATCTTGTGTCTCTCAGCGAACACGAGCTTCGCGGACTTTCCGCGACTGTCGTCGATCATCGCCCGAGATGGGTTCCTGCCCCACCAACTCGCGCGCCGCGGCGACCGTCTCGTGTTCTCGAACGGGATCATCGCTCTCTCCATCGCTGCGGGAGGTTTGCTCGTCGCGTTCCACGCGAACGTCGAAAAGCTCGTCCCACTCTTCGCGGTCGGCCTGTTCACCGCTTTCACCTTGTCGCAGATAGGTATGGTGATGCGCCACAGACGCCTACGCGAACCGCGTTGGCGGCGCAACGCCGCGATCAACGGCGTCGGCGCCGCCGCCACCGGCCTCGTGCTTGGCGTGATCCTGGTTTCAAAATTCACAGCCGGCGCGTGGATCCCGACGGTGGTCATCCCCACGCTGGTACTGGCATTCCGCCAGATCCGACGTCACTACTCCGACGTGGCCGCAGCAGAAGCGATCGCTCCCGGCCAAACAGCCCACCGTTTGTCTTCAACAATCCTGGTGCTCGTCGGCACCGTCAATCTCGGGACGGTACGCGCGTTGGACTTCGCCGAGTCCCTCCGTCCAGACCAGATCCTGGCCGTGAATGTCGCACTCGAGGACGGCGACGCCGACCGGATCCGCGCTCAGTGGGCTCAGCACACCCTCGATGTCCCCTTGGAAGTCCTCGACTCGCCGTATCGGGACCTCACCCGCCCGATCCTCGACTACATCGATCGGCTCCTCGCCGAACGTCCGGGCACGACCGTGACCGTCGTGATACCTGAGCTCGTCGTCCGACGCTGGTGGCAACAAATCCTGCACAACCACAGCAGTCTTGCGCTCAAAGCCCGACTCCACTACCGACCCAACACCATCGTCGTCTCCGTGCCGATCCAGATCGACGACTGACAAATACCGCCAAACGCGCTTTTCGGTCGTTGGGTGCGAGCAACCAGACCGGGCTCGCCTGCGAACGTCCCTCCGTGGCTCTGAGCGCGCGTGATCGTGCCAGAGTTGGGCGAGATACGACCGCCGGCGTTGGAGGATTCTCGAACCTCCCGGCGGCCGGCCGCCACGATCATCGGCGCGGCTTCGCGACCTCGGTCGTCGCGTGATAACACTCGGCCGGATGTCCGTGAAGATCACTATCACCTTTTGGGCACCAAAGGATCCTGAAGCCTTCGAGCGCCACTACGTCGAGACCCATGCGCCGCTCGTGAACGCACTCCCAGGACTGCGCGCCTACGAGTACGGCCGGGCGCTAACCAACTTCGACGGTTCGCCGCCTGATGCCTTTTGGGTCGTGTCGCTCACCTTCGACGACGTCAACGCGATGCACGCCTCGTTTGCCAGCCCCGCGGGACAAAAAACAACGGCCGACATGGCGAATTTCATCACCGGTCCCATGAAATCCGTCGTCAGCGAGGTGGCGTAACGAAGAATCACGAGCGACGGTCAATGTCTTTGGCACGAACCTTGTTTGTTGCCGTTGCCGTGCTCCGGTCGTCAGGACGTTCTTCCACGTTGCACCGACCGGTGGTCGCGAACACCCGATGCCAGCGAGCAGGCTCGAAGCATCGGGACCAGCGCATGAAGCCCACCTTCAGCTGATGACAGCCTCCGAGCACCACGGGCGAATCGACCTCCGCTCGCCGCCACACCGATCCTGACGGCACAGGTGACCGGGCGCCCGCGGCCATGACCGCGAATGACGAACAGCAATTGCGCGGTCGACGGGCGCCGACCATTTTTCCGAGTCGCGGCGCGAGGTCGGGGCGTACGCGTGCGCGACACCCTCGAGTCGGTGTTCGGTCGCTGGATCGGAGACTGCGGACGTGTTCACGCGATCGGCCAGTCCCCGCGCCGGTCGCGTGGCCACCTAGTCGCGACGAGACCAATCGTTGCGCGTATGAACCACGTCGTTTCTAGCGGACGCACGAGTTGCAACGATTCCCCGAACTGTCCTTTGCGACGGTAGTGATGCACCGAGCTCAACTTAAGTGATGGCTTGGATCGACGCGAGGACGCGTCCGGCCGTTCGGCCATCACGACCGAGACCCAGGGTCAGCACATGGGTGATCTTGGATCCTGTGCGGTGGACGAACACGCCGACGGTGTCTAAAGAGACACTGCTGGATCCGGGGTAGACGGTGATGGTGGTGGAGCGATGGTGCAAGATGGCGATCGCGTGGTCGCCGCGATGAGGCGAGTAGGAGCTCTGCGACGTGTAGAGCAGAATGCCATCGTTGGGGAGAACGGCGAGTGGAAGTGACGAATAGGCCGCGCACGCGCCAAGGGACAGGCCCGGACGAACGCGAACAACCTCGGGCGCTCCGGTAGGTGACACCTGCCAGTAGCACTCCACGGCCGGTGTGGTGGTGATCGTCCAGCGTGACGGGATCGAGAGCGACACTCCGTCAGTGATGACGCTGCGATAGGTGATTGGCGTCGGCTGGGTCGCGAAAGCCAGTGCGACCTCTTGTGCCGACGGTGCGAGCGTGCTGAGGATGCGGTCTGCGAGGCTGCCGTGCAACACGATCCGCGCGCCGAGCTCGGGTACGTCGTAGACGGTCGACGTCGGATCGGCCGTGAGTGCGACCCGGTAGATCCGGTATCCGTTCACCACGTCGTAGTGCGTACCGTCCGGTGTCGCTGACGCTGAGATGAGCGACGCCGCTTGTTGCGGGTCGAACGATGGGTCGCTTGGGCAGGCGAAGTCGACCGTGTCGATGCCCACGACACCGACCACGGGCGGTCGGTCGGATAGCCCGCACGCCAACGTGGTGGTTTCGACGGTCCAGGTGTCGGGGACCCAGATGCGGGCATCGCCCACGTCGACGGGTACCCAGCTTCTTGGTAGCCCGATACCCAGGTGGGCGTCCAACTGTTCGGCCGTCACTCCAACGGTCGGATGGAACGGCGTGGTGAATCCGTGATCGTTCGCGGTCGTTGTCGTCGTCGTTGCGGACGAATGTTTCTCACCACTACTCGAACAACTAGCGCAGAGAGTCAGCGCCGCGAGAGCGCCGATAGCCAACAACCGTTTGGCCATCATTTGCTCCTATGTCAAGCAGCTTGCGGGAAGCAAGTCGCTGAGGCGGGGCGCGTGTCTTCGACCAGGGCGCGGTACTCGACGTCGGCGAGGCGTCGTTGAAGACAATCAGCGCTTCGGCGTTGCCGTTCGTGACGCGGCATTCGAGACCGGTCATCGGATCGCGATTTGGTGACCGCGATGCCGTGGATCGCGGCCTCGGGTTGACGGATCCTGGTTCTGGAACGCCGGTGCCGTTCACAGTTGCCTGCCCAGACCGGCAAGGAAGCGTTCGCGTGGTGACAAGCGACGGCGTCCTTCGAGTTGAAGCGGCGAATGTCAGTGACTTCAGCGACGAGCTTCGCGGAGGTGAGGGAACCGACACCGATCGGCGCCAACGGCGCGAGAACCTGCACACACGCGGCGATCTCGCGAGCGAGTACACGCCCGCGCACCGTCAGGTCGCGGACCTGCACCGCTACCTCCGCTGCGACGCGAACGACCATCTGCTGAACTTCTCGAGCAGCGCCGCGACCGCGTCGATGTTCCCGAAGTTCGTCAAGGACCAAGACGCGGATCGCACGACGGGTCGAGCTCGTGGAGATGCCAGCGCGGCCAAACTGAGACACTGGGGTTGCTTCACGATCGAGACCTTCTCGATGATCTACCCCCACGTACAGCTCACGCGCGGGCCCGTTGGGCTGCGCGGCCGACAGCTCGGTGTGCTGCAACGCAGCTCGGTCCCCAGCAAGCAGGACGATCGGATTCGACGTCGCATACGTGCGCGCAGGATCGGCGACATCCACCATCTTCTGAGGCGACATCCGCACGATCGGTCAGGTCCTTGAGATAACCATTGGCGGCCAACACGGTACGTACTCTCCGTACCGAACGTGACACTCGAGCGATATCGAACGAACGCGGCTCCTCGAACGAGCGCCTCGTCTGCTGATACTACGGCGGCCCAACCTATGGGACGCTCGCGCGGTCAGAGCGGTTCGCGCTTGGCCCGATGGCAGCCGCGCCGCACACGGTGGCGGAACTCACGGGCGAAGCCAGCACTTGTCCAGCCAACTCGGCGACACCGTCGGGGTCGTTTTTTGGTTCTTCGACCAAACAACGCGAACCGTCGCGGCGCACCAAGTACGATCGCCACTATCCCGAACCTCTTCGCGCGGCCGGGATCGGCTTCGCCCGCCAGGTGGATGAGCCGCGCATGCCTCCGCCGCACCAGATGGGCGTTCACTGCCACGATGCGGGCGAAGTTGCAACGTCTCGGTAGTTTCGCTTCAGTGTCGCACGACGACCGAAGTCTCGAGGAGGTTGAGTGATTGACCAACATGGCCCCCGCACGCTCATGCGGACGATCGTGGCGGCCGCGTTCGTCGTAGCCCTTGTCGTCATTGCAGGGTGTAGCAGCAGCTCAGGTGGAGGCGGACAGACCGCGGCCGTCAAGACGGCAACCGGTGGCGCGATCACGGTCGGCGCCCATGACCTTTACTTCGACGTTCGAACGATCAAGGCGTCGCCTGGTCCGCTCACCGTGACGCTCGTGAACCACGGCGCGATTTACCACACGTTCAAGATCGAGGGAACGTCCCTGTACCTGAAAACGAACGCAGGCAGAAGCGCTACAGGCTCTGTGACGCTCACCAAAGGCACCTACATGTTCGAATGCACCGTACCCGGCCACGCGGCGGCAGGCATGAAGGGCACCATCGACGTCACCTGACGAAGTCGCGCGCGGCTGGCGAGGTTTCACAACGCACGACCTGACGGCGACGGCCGCCCATCTCGCTCGTACCGTTGAGAATTCGAAGTTCGCCATACCGGGCACTACGCGGCGCGCCGGACGGCGAAGAGCAGCGTCAAGTCGTAGGTCTTGCTCCTGGACGCATCGGTCGGCCAATCGAAACGACTGGTCGCGACTAGCGACCTGCGGTTCGACCAGGCACTCCGGAAACTCCAGTCCCGCCGCGCCGTTCGTCCGGCACGGCGTTTCGGAACCACCATCGGCCATTGCAGCGTCGTTGCTTCTCCGCCAACGACGGCGCTGTATCAGTCGTGTCCGATTGTGGCCACCAAAAACTCCAGCTCAATCCGGAGTTGGTCGGTGCCGTGGTCGCTGCGGCTCTCGACGAGACGATTCACCGCCGCCCGCATATCGCCCCACCGGCCGCGTTCGGTGAGTCTTTCACGTTCGGCCATCACGTTTCCCGATGTGATCACAAGAAAGTCGGTCGCTACGGTCGCGTTCTCGAACGTCAACGTCAGCGAGTCGGTGGAATGCGAACAGACGCGCAACCCGTTAGCTGCGAACAGGTCGACCAGGACTGAAGGATCTCCCCAACGACTCGGCGGTCCGTTCACCAGTGGTGGTGGTGGTGGTGGAGGAGGAGGAGGAGGAGGAGGAGGAAGAAGAAGAAGAAGGAACGTGGCCAGGGCTTGACCCATCGCGGGCATAAAGCTCCCCGGAGTCCAAGCGGCGAGCACGATCCGGCCGTCCGTTGCAACGCACCGTGACAACTCGCGTGCAGCCTCGTCGTGCGCGGGCGAGTACATCACGCCGAACACCGAAATGACGACGTTCGCCCACCCATCTGGCACGGGAAGCGCGGTGGCTTCCGCAAGCTCCCACCACGCGCCGACTCCAGATTCAGCGGCGCGTATCTTAGCGATATCCAACAACGATCTCTCGAAATCGACACCGATCACTTCTGCACCCAGCTCAGCCGCACGCAGTGCCGCGTTGCCGGTCCCGGTCGCGACATCAAGCACACGGTCCCCGGACCTCACCTCGGCCGCGTCCACCACCCGAGCTGCGACGGGTTGAAGACGTTCGGCCATCAGCGGGTACTTGCCCGCGCCCCATGTTGTCGTCACGCGCACATTGTGCCCTCTCGGACCCCCTCTAACCCGATGGTTCGAGTCATCGGTGCGAAAGTTGCTGCACCGGAAATGCGACACCTTCGGTCGGAACGACTCCCGCGACCGCGAGCCCAAAGCCACAAATGCGGACGGACCAACAGACCTGGGCGCCTTGACTCCGAGCTCCGCGAGTGGGTTGTCGAACACCACCTTCTGCCTGCGGCAACGCAGCCGATAGGCGAGCAAGTGGGGAACGTCGGACTCATCGCATCTCGGGCCTCGAGACCCAATCAGCGCAGCTGACGCGTTCGACCACCGAAGGTGGGGGAGGGCGCCGCCGCGGCCGCCGACTTGAACGCCGATCAGATCAGCGGATCGGGTCAGTGGGCTCGAAACTCGACAGAAGAACGCTTGACCGTTGCATACGAGTACATAGCGGCCCAGGTGGCTCCGTGAAGCTTCGTGTTCGGGTCATACTCGTCCCGTCTCACTAAGGAGGACCAGATGGCAGTCGTTGGCGATCGCGTGGAAGTCACCTCCAACTCCCGGACCCGGGTTGGGTTGGTAACGGCGGTGAACGGCTCGATAATCAGGGTGCGCTGGAGTACTGGCGAGGAAACGAGCCTGATGCCCGGACCGGGCGTTCTCAGCGTCGTCGGGCGCAGCCGTTCGGGATCGGTGTCGAGCGCGGCGACGAATCGTGCTCGAGGCGGCGGACGAGTCCGGACGGCGAAGTCCCCAGCAACTCGCAAGAAGGCGACTTCGACGCGCAAGCCGGCGCGGAAGCGAGCCGCGACCAAGACAAGATCATCGGTCAAGCGTGCCGCGACTGCAAAATCCGGCCCGGCGAAGAAGGGCACGGCTGTGAAGGCGGCGGTCAAGAAGCCAAAGAAGAAACGGCAGGTGACGACAAGATCCGCGGCGTCGAAGACTGCTGCTGCCCGGAAAGCGGCAGTCAAAAAGGCGGCCAAGAAGACGCGCAATAGCAGAGCGTCAACGCGAAACGGCCGATCAGCGACCAAAAAGAAGAGCCGTCCGACCGTGTCGCGCAAAGCGAAAAGACCGCGGGTGCGTTGAATTTTGCAAAGCTACGACGGGCACAGCGAGGCTGCGGCGACCTTCCGGTCGGTCGGCGGAGGCTTGCCGAGTCAGGCATCAGGCGCGGGGTACGAAGACGCAGCCGCCCCGCGCTCCTGTGTACATTTCGGCCATCCCGCTCATCCGTCGGCGCAGCGCAGCCATTTTCGCGACATGGTGCACCGACACGTTCGCAGGCCGGCTACCCGTCTGTCGTGATAGCTGCTGGCGGGTTTGAGCGGCTGCGCTCGCGCATGCGCAGCCGTCACATAACGGACCACGTCAGGTACGAGCGCGCTTCGCCTGCCGCCGATCGTTGGTACTCGGGGTCAACCCCGTAGTCGATCGGTCGCACGCATCGGAGCCACTCAGGCGCGGTTTCATGAGCCGGCAAGCAGTGACGCGCCGAAGGCTAGCTTCACGGCCGTGTGCAGATCAGCGAGCGGGTCGTGCGAAGGAAAGCCGGTACCTCGAGCACACGTCGCATCGCGGGACACCCGCGGGAATGGTGCCCGCACGGCTTCCGCGACCGACAGACGCTGTGCCGCCGGCCTCACTCCTAGCGGCGGCGATCGCCGCCGGGCGCACCATCTCCGCTGGGGACACCCGCGACGCGCTTCTTCCTCTCACGGCGAACATAAGCGTTTTCGGAGCACCACCGCACGTCGGTCGGTGAGATCGAAGGCCTGCCGGGGGCGGACGGTCACGGCGCACCGGCGACGTATGCATTCTTTCGGTGCGCCGGAACGCGACCTGCAGCGTTTGCCGACAGTGACCGCCGAGACCTAGCGTTATGGGTGTCTGGACGGACCCGGACCGGAGCGGGAATGCGAATGGAACCTCCTCTTCGAAGCGCGAGGTTCCATTCGACAAGGGCGATGGACCGTCAGGGTTGCTGACTCGAGCGCATGGAAAACCGTAGACCTGCACCACCGGCGCAACCAAGAGTTGAACCACGACACCATCGTCGATGTCATGGTTGTCGTGGGCTGGGACGTCGGGCGTGACCAGTAGAGACCCGTTCGGAAGAGTGCCTCAGAGACGGAACTGAGATTATGCCCACAGCCCAAGGACCCACCGAGCTGTGGGCAAACGAACCCGAGGATCACGACTTCCCCGCCGCGCGCGACTACCTGATGTTGCAGTTCGAGCCGCGTGTCGCCGAGCGACTCGCCGACGAACTCGCGAAGACTGAGACCGTGCACATCTACAAGGCAAAGGACATTCTACGGGCCTCTGGCCTCGAGCCACTCGGCCGCAAGAACGTCCACGTCCGCGCAGACCTCGACAAGATCGACCGTCACGAGAAGCTCTCGCCAGTCCTGTTGGTGCGCGACGTCACTCGTCACGTCCTCGTAATCGCGGACGGTTTCCACCGGGTCTGCGCCAGTCGACAGGTAGACGAAAACGTCGTTATTCCCTGTCGGATTGTCACTACATCCTAAGCGCACGACCTCCGGGCCATTGCGGTCGCCGACACACACCGGAGGCCGGTTCGGTATTGCGGAGTTGCCTCGAATACTCGACCCACGACCGTCGCATGACGTCGGGGAGGGCAACACGCTTCTTGAGGCCGCCTATTCAGGTGGTGAGCACGACCCCAGGGAGAGCTGTTCAACCCTCGACAGTCGAGCGAAACGTCGAGTCGCAGGCGGTACTACGGGAGGTCTATTCCATTGTCCGTGAGCGCGTCGCGCAGGAGTGCGACTTCGTCCGCGTTCGGTGGAGTTGCGCTGCCGGAATGCTTCTCGGCGATGACCTCAATGCCGCTCCGATCACGGAACACGACGACAGTGCGGCTTTCGACAGTAGAGCCGTACGGCTTGCCGCCTTTGCCGAGGCGAAGTAGTTCGCGCAAGCCAAGGCGTTCGAGCATCTCGAACCACACGGCACCGAACGCGAACACTGGCGGGTTGCCAAGCTCGCAGATCGGTTCCCAGACGTACTGGCGAATGATGCCAGGGTCGGGCCGCATCGCGGCGATCACGCCGGTCGTGTGCCACGGGTACAACTCGAACGCGACCATGGCGTCGGCTGTGAGGGAAGGATCGTCGTGCCAGTGCTGTAAGAACGCGAGCCGGTTGCGATGGTGGCGATTCTGACCGATGCCCGAGGTCCACGACTCGCCGAAGTAGGGCCAGGTTGCGGCCCATGCTCGGAAGGTACCCGCCGCGCGAATGTCCTGTGCGAAGATCCCGGCACGGGAATGGAAATCCGGCTTGTCATCGTTGCCGATGTGTGCGGATCCCGGGTTCAGCGCCAGGCAGACGCCGGCGGGTGAACGATCGAGGCGACCGAGATACGGCTCAGGAAGTGCTTCACGTCCGACGGGATTGCCCTCTTGGGATCGATACGCATCGAACCATCGGGAGAGCGGGTCGGGCAGGCCTGTCCCACCGGTGAGGAATTGCGTCACGACGTCGTCCCACATCGCTGCCAGGTCGTCGAGCGCGCTCCGATGCTGGAGCAAGCCCTCGGTGGTATCGGCGGCGGGTTCCTGCGTGGCCAGCAATGCGTTCGGTCGAGGCCACGGCCCGTCCGGGTTCGGCTCGAAGGTGAGCACGACATCAAGCGGCGAGGACGCCCAGATCGCGATCGCTTCGAAGAGCAGCGTCCCGATCTCGGCCAACGCGTCGGCGTCAGCCGCCGCGTCCATCGCTGAGTCGTTCGCTCCGCTATCGGACTCCGGCCACCATGGTGAGTTTTTCACTGCAGGGGCTGCCTCGACGTTGAACACCCACGCGTCGGCGATTCGGATCGCGCGGGCGAGGGCGTACCACTCGGACGCCGGTTCCCACCCGCCTGGCTCGATCACCAGGACCTCGCCTCGAGTGATCGCCGTCGCCGCGGCGTCTTGCAACCAGGCGATGAACGCAACTCGGACAGAGTCGCTCAGCGGGGGCTCGTCGCACACCTCCACCTCGAATGGTGTGTCGAGGAAGGTCTGCTCGCCGTCTGCGTTGCTCGCGTGCAGCCGACCCTGCACTGCCAGGGTGTATGTGTTCGTATCGAACAGCCCGATCTCGCGGCGGCCGACAGGGCCGGCGTCCGTCCGGGCAATGACACCAGATCCCAATAGTCGAGCCAGCCGATCCGCCTCCGGGACGCGGACGCACTCGGCCCGACCGTCTAACCGCCAGAGCCTCAGATGCGCGTCCAACAGCGGACCGAGGAGGACCACTTCCGTCGGGTCACAACGCTTCGACGAGCCCACGCAGTACGCCCTCCTTGGTGTGCAACCGGCTGCGATCCGTCCAATCGATACGATACGCGTCTCGGTGATTGCGTATGAGGAGATCTCCATCGCAGACTCCCGCTCTTCGAGATCGGTGCGAGATACATGCTTGGACGCGCCAGCTGCGGTCGCTGCCGGGTCGCTGGAAAGGACCTACCCGTGACCTGGTCCTGCGGTCCCCTAACGACTGGGGCAGTCCATGACGCAGCCCCAACACGCCGCGCGGGTCGATCGTCCCCGTGGTGCCGCCGAGAGCCGGCCGGACGGCCGAAGCCCCGTCCTGCTGGCGTGCGAGATCGGACACTCGACCGATCCGGCTGCCACCCTCGAGAATGCGACACGACGCCGGCTCGGGGTACGTCGGGTGTTGTTGTTACCCGAGAGCGTAAAACGGGGGAGACCGGCGTGTCGTTCGCGGCGGGGTGGGCGGCGTTGGGGTCGACGGGTGAGTCTCCTCGCGACCGATCGTCATTCTGTCGGCTGAGCGCTGCTTCCCTCAGAAGCGAACGCGAACATGATCGACGGCGCAGCGCGTGAGAACGCTCCTGGCATATCGCGCGCCGAAAGAGCGCGGGTTGGTGGCCTGCGTGCGGCGGTCTACGCTCGCAATGTGCGGCGCCACGATGAGCACGGCACAGCCGTCGAGGCTTTCCTCTTCTTGCTCGCTGCGCTGCTCGCCGCGGCCGGATTGTTTTTGGTTTTCGCGCGTAACGCAGTCGACCCTGGGAACAGCACACCGACGGCGACCACGTCGACCACCACGCCTGCGGGACGCGCGCTGCCCACAACGACGGAGCAAACGACCGTCCAAGACTTGCTGGACAGCGCGCTGAGCGCCTTCTCGGCAGGCAAGGTTTCGCTCGCCCAGACCACTTTTCAGACGGTCGTCAGCCAAGACCCGAACAACGAGTACGGCTGGTACGACCTCGGCGTCATCGCACAGGACACGAATAACCTGAAACAAGCGCAGGCCGACTACGTGAAAGCGCTTGCCCTCGATCCCAAGTTCGAAGCAGCGCTGTACAACGAGGGCCTTGTGCGCTTCCGGGCCGGCGGCATCATCCAGGCGATCCCGCTGCTCAGTCGGGCAATCTCATTGGACCCTCAGGACGCCAACGCTCATTGGGCTCTCGGCCTCGTCTTTGCCCGTTTGAGTCTGCCGTCCTCCGACGCCGAGGTCATCCAGGAGCTGAGCGAGGCACTGAAGCTCAACCCCAGTATCTCGATCAGGGCAGCCGAAGTGCAAGGACCGACGGGCTGAACCAAACCGAGCCGCCCGTCGCAATTTCATTCGACTGTGGGTGCGAGGGCACGCGGTCCTATCCCGGCTCCGGCGTGGATGAGCTCATGTCGCCGTGACAGCTCGGCGTCGGGTCGTGCGATCATTCGCTCGGCCGGAACCTGCCTGCCGACCCGAGCGCGACCCGTCGCGCCGCTGTCCGCGCCCCAAATCCTGTCGACGTTGGCGGAGCCGAACGTGTGGCCGCACGACCGATCCGATGTACCTCACCTGAGATCGCGACTGCGCCAAGGGCCGGAACCGCACGCCGAACACACGCCCGCGTTATTCACCCGAACTCGGTGCCTGAACGGCTGCGACGGTTGCGTTCAGGTACGTCTCGGCGGAGTCGACGAGGTTGGACAGCGTAGCTATGTCGTCGTTATTGCAGGCGGTGATCGCCTCATTCAATTTGAGGACGGTATTGGTGTACGACGTGCGGATCGACACGTCGGCAATCTCGGCCTCGTCGCTCGTCCAAGAGCCCAGACTGTCTTGAACCGAAAGACAATCCTGTGCGACGGCGTGCACGTCCTGTAGTTGAGCGTCAGCGTAGAGGTTATCGAGAGCGGTCTGCTGTTCGGAGGTGTCTGCCAAAATATTTTCAGCCCAGTCGGGACCGGCAGAAGCGGCTGTCGCAGGCGGCGCGTTCTTGGTGTTCTCGATGTGATGCCCGACGACGCCAACCGTCGTGAGCGCCACGACAACCACGGCCGCGGCCACCAACCGGGCGTTCATCGCGATCCTCGCAGCACCAGCGGCTGCCTCCGGCGGCTGGTAGCCACGATCGAGGGCCCGCCGAGAGCGAACGACGACGTCGCGGCCGCGCGGTGAGCATCCACCAATGTCGCACACCATGTGGCCCTACCGGGGTGAGGTCCGAAACATTCCTCACAAGGGCCCGCGTTGCGGTGCGTTGCTCCATATTCAAGACAGGCGTGATCCGTCACAGCATTGCCCCGACTCCGTAGAGAACACCAGTATACGCAACACGCTTGCGGCCGCCGTTGGCAGTTGAGCCCGAACCCGCGCCCCGAAGATTCGGTCGGCGACCGACACCGCGCCTGTCACTCGGTCGGAGTGCGATCGGCGAGAACATCGCCAAATGCTCACTACTCCTCATATCAACGGGCGAGCGGGGCTGCAACGACGGAAACGCCGGTGTTCCGGGTGCGGCGCACTTGCGACGCACACGATTGAGGTCGCTCTCATCGGCGCTCGGGACGGTTCGTCCGACTCATGCCGTCCAATCGTCCGTCAACGCCTTGCGGTGTGGACTCTTCGTCACCACGATGTTGTCTCTTCCTGCCGCGGTTCTTTGATGGCCTTCGGACAGGTCCGGATGTTTAACCCAGATGTTTCAGTAACGGTGGGTTGATCGAGAGCGCGCGTCCGCGAAAAGGCCCTCCTGGTGGGGGAAACTGTGCTTGTCGAGAGCCAGTCGCCTACACGCAGGAGGGCACTTCCGAGATGAAGCGTATTACGAGACGTCCGCGAGTGTTGGTGACCGGTGGCGGTAAGGATGTTGTCGCGCATGCGGGTGCTCGCGTGTTGTGTGATCTGGCCGACGAGGTCGGTCTTTCGGAAGGGTTGTCGGCGGCGATGGCACCAACGAAGCAGCGTCGGCGTGGCCATGATCGCGGGCAGGTGCTCGTCGATCTGGCAGTGATGCTCGCCGATGGTGGCGAAGCGATCTCGGATCTTGCGGTGTTACGCGATCAGCCAGTCTTGTTCG
>JBKQIY010000072.1:0-6385 GCA_052148155.1 Acidimicrobiia bacterium
GACATGACACTGCTCGCCGAAACTCCAAGCTCCCACGCGATCGCGGTATTCGCCGCGCCATCTCCAGCGGCAAGCAGCGCCTTGGCACGCGTGACATCACGATGCGGCGCCGTCCGCGACCTAGCCAACCTGCCGAGAATCTCGCGCTGGCCGTCGGTCATCGACAGCGGCGGGCTCGCTCGACGCACACCCCACCCTACCACAATCATCGGCTATTTGCGAGACACTACACTAGCGACTCGAGCACGACCGCCAACATCTCGTTCGTCGCTGCGAACTGGGCTCGCCATCCGTCCTTGTCCGTGTGGTCCAGCTCCTCGATCGTGCTCATCGCCGAAAGGTCCATGCTCAGGAACTGTTGGGCATCGGCGCTCACCGACCTCGGCACCGGGATGAACCGAGTCACCTCGAAACCCGCAACGGCGCCAGCCTCGTGCCCCTCGGTCACGCCGCGCTCCAGTACTCGTTTGATCGATCGATCGCTCTCGCCCGCAATTTTTCAGCCCGTCACGCGGATCACGGACCGCCGGGGCAAACCGGCGAAGCTGCAAAGACTCGCGAGCAACACGGCCGGTTCCGGATGCGGGATCAAGTAGTGCGAGTACGCCAGGCGCAGGAACAGCTCGGCTGCCTGCTCGCTCGACAACTCCCCGCTCCGCACGGCCGGGATCTGCTGGAACGCGTCGCCGAGGAGTCGCCCCAGATAGGCACGCTGAACAGGCAGCGACCGCACGAGCCCGCGTAACGCGGCTTCCACATCGGTTCCGATCGGGTCCGGGCCCATCAACCCATCGAGGTAGGTCACGAGATAGTGCAGCGCCGCGTCGAGCCGGCGCGACGGGCTGCCGTACGCCTTCAGCACTTCGCGCAGGCCAACGTCGAACTGCTCTTCTTCGTGCAGGGCCAAGGCGGCCAACAGGTCTTCTTTGGAGGAGAACCACCGGTACAGCGTGGGTCGGGAAACCCCCGCTGACGCTGCGATCGCCGACAGCGTCAGCTTGCCCGGCCCGCGCTCGACGATGGCACGCCTGGTCGCGGCGAGGATCGCCGCCCGGCTCGTCGAGCTGTCACCCATCGCCCGACGATTACATACTGGGTGCTACTTGTAAAGACAATGATTACAGAGCAAACGATGCTTGTAAAGGTTGGAATCCTTGGGCTCGCTCGTCTTCACCGCCGAGATCTCACGGGCGCGCCAAGGCGTGACCTACGGATCGCCAGTCGTTCGAGGAGAGGGCTACGCATGGAGAAGGCTCCCGGTCACGAACATTCCGGTCGAGCGAGGCGCGCGCCGACCGGAGCCTGGCAGTTCTCGCCACTCGGCACGGCCGCGATCGGTTCGGTGTGCACATCGTTCACCCAGGACGACAACGTGTTCGCGGTCGTCGGGACGTTCGTCGACTTCTCCGGCGCCGCGCAGACCTGTGTCGCAAACCAAGCGCGCCGGGTACTGATCACGTACAACCTCACGCAGGCGATCATCAACAAGTCGCCCGGCGGGCTCATCATCACCGCAGGAGATATTCCCGAACGGTCCGCGTCGATCCTCATCCACCTGTTGCAAATGGAGCAGGCGCTGAAGGACCGGACGGTCGCGGTGATCGGCGACACGACCGCGGCGACCGTCGCCAACGACACGATCGTGCCCGACTTGAAGAAGAGCGGCGTGCATCTCGGCCATACCGCCGTCTTGGACATCTCGACCACGGGTGACACCACCGCCGCACTAGCCCAGCTCACGAGCTTCGTGGAGAAATGGAAGATCGAACACGTCGACACCGTGTTCCTCTCCGGCGACCTGGCATCGTCGAAGCAGATCGTCGTGCGGTTGAAGAAGGCTTTGCCGAATTTGGTGCTCGTGGCCGACACCACGGACACGCTCGTTTCCGCTCAACAACTCGAACAAGCCGGGATCAAGCCCAATCCCTACGAGGGCTTGCTGACCGCCGGTGGTCTGTCATCCAAGGAGTACAACGACAGCGCAAACTAGAAGTACTGCGCGACATCTACCAGGCCGCAACCGGCACAACCGCTCCCGACACCGAGCACACCCTCAAGCTGCCGAACGGCAAGATCAACGGCATCATCAACAACGCACGCCAGACGCTCACTATGTTCCACGACATCAGCGAACGTGTCGGTCAGTATCTCAACGCTCCCAACTGGATCGACACCGTCAACAACTTCGGACCAATCGAGAACCGCGGATCGGGCCCGTACTCATCGTTGCACGCCGGCAAGTACGCAGCCGACGACACCTGGCGACTTCAGGAGTACGACTCGTCACTCGGAAACACCAGCCTGTGGAAAGCAGTCACACCCCTGCAAGACATCACCGGCAATTGAAGCTACCCACCGTGAGGCGACCGCGATTGCTCGCCGGAGAACGGCGCCTGACCCTCGCCGATCACGGCATCACCATGAGCCCGGGGAGTCGCCGAGTTCGACACCCGGCCTCGAGCAATAGCCTCGGCGCCGAGCGCGACGAGGCGAATGTTGGGGCGGTCCCGCGAGCATTTGGTCGCGCGACCGTGCACGTGCAGATCCGGCCCTTGCTGGGAGCGGCCGCTACTTTTGGCGGTGATGAGCGGCAAGAGCGCTGACGAATCGCGCGCTGGGGTTCGCTTGACGAACCTCGACCAACAGCTGTTCGACGGTGCCGACGCAACCAAGCGCGACCTCGTCGAGTACCTGGATACCGTGCATGATGGGATCATCTCGGCTCTCGAGGATCGACCGCTTTCGGTGATCCGCGTTCACCGTGGGCAAGAGGCGTTCATGCAGAAGAACGTCCCCAAGTACACGCCGTCATTCGTGCGCACGGTTGACATTTGGGCCGAAGCGTCGCAAAGGAACGTCTCGTACGCCCTCTGCAACGATCTCCCGACGCTCATCTGGTTCGCGAATCAGCGGGCCATCGAGTACCACCCTTCGCTCGCACGAATCGAGCATCCCGATCACGCGACGCATCTCGTCCTCGACCTCGACCCACCCGAAGGGGGCGCGTTCACTTCGGTGGTTCGCGTCGCGCGACTTGTCCGCGAAGCGCTCGGGAGCGTCCGCCTCGAAGGCGCGATCAAGACCAGCGGTGCGAAAGGCCTGCACATCTTCGTACCGGTCGACGGACGAGCCTCGATGGAGGATGCAGCGGCCGCGACGCGAGCGATCGCGGCGCGTGTCGAGAAGTCGGACCCTGCGATCGCAACGACGGCCTTCATGAAGGAGGACCGTGGCGGGAAAGTGTTCGTCGACGCAACGCGCGTCAGCGGCGCGACGGTCATCGCCGCGTACAGCCCGAGAGTGCAGCCGGGCGTTCCCGTCTCGTTTCCGTTGAGCTGGGACAACCTCGATGACGTCGCGCCTGCCGACTTCACCGTGCACAACGCGGCCGACAAACTCGACGGGCACGATCCGTGGTCCGAACAGATGCCCGAGCCGCAAACGCTGCCGCCCGAGCTCCTCGAGGAGGGCCATCAGATCCCGATTCCGCGCGTAGAAGCGATGCACGAAGGCAAACGCCGCGCCCGCGCCCGCCGCAACACCTGACCAGAGAACTCGACCAGCCAGCACGTCTCGGGATCGAAGTGCGCCGCACGACATTATGGGTCCCGGTGCGGACCGACGCGTGCGCCGCACCGCGCGGCTGGACGATTAGCTGGCTTTTCGACCAGCCACCCACACAACAGCAGCGGTCCATCTATGCCCGAATGGCCGAATGCCACAGCGCATCAGGTCGAAACAACGCTCAACCGCCAATGCCACACCTCAACCCGTCACCGTCGCTCGCGCTTCGCCGCGCCCGCGGACGACAACCGCCCGCAATGATGGAGAGATAACGCGTCACGGTCCCGGCGTACCGGGGCACCTTCGGCGCGTTCTGGGGCTCGCATTCGGGGATAGTGGACAACCGGGCTGGATCGGCGGCAGGGTCGGTTGGTCGACCCTTCTCCCGCGGCTCGCGTTGCGCGTTGTTGAATGTCAGGGTTGGTGTTGGTAGGTGATTGGGATGCCGGGGAATGCTTTGGTGATGCCGTCACCGAGTCCGACGGGTTGGGGGTCGATACCGAATACGTTGCGGAGTTCGGCGACGGTGAAGTGCTGGACGACGGCCCAGAACGCGGGCGGGTCGAGATCGGTGCTGGTGCAGCCGTTGGTGGCAAGTTTCGCGAGGTTCGCGGCGACGAAGTGGTGTTGGAGGGCGAACTCGACGAGTCCGCCGCCACCGCGGATGACGGTACAGGTGTCGGTGAAGGTGTCATGGCCGGCTCTGGTCCCGCCGATCTCCACGAACCGTTTCGGGGCCGGGAAACTCGCGTACGTTTTCGCGAGAGCGGTCGGGGTGAGCGCGACGTCACCGCCGGCGCCGATGATCATGGTGGGTTTATCGACGGGTGGTCCCGACGGCGGGACTGGTGCCCAACCGATCGCGACTTTCACGCGGGGGTCGCTGAGCACATCGAATGCGGTTCCACCACCGAGCGAGTGACCGACCGCACCGACCCGGCTGGGGTCCACCACGCCGTACAGGACGGACCCGGGCCGACGGCTTTCGCTCGTCACCAAGTCCAGACCGGCCAACATCAGGCGGCGGTCCAAGACCGCCAACTTCCGCTGCTGGGCCGGTGACGGTTGGCCGGTTGGTTTTCCGGCCGACTCGACCTGGGCGACGATGCCGTGTTCGAGGTAATCGACGGACACGACTACGAATCCCCATGACGCGATCCCCACACATAACGCCGAGTTGACCAGCCGGTAGCCGCCCGCACCGTGGCTGAACAACACCACCGGGAACGGCCCCTTCCCGTTCGCGCGAGCCCCGGCGTAGGCGTCCATCGTCACGACCGTGTTGTACTTCGGTGGGACCAACGCCTTGTACTTCGCTGGCAGTGGGGTCGTCTGTTCGTACGTCGCTTTCGGTTTTCCGACCACCGCGGCTGCGTCGGCCGGATACCAGACCGCGACGTCTCGGTCCGGGAGATGCAACGTCGTATAGCCGACCTTGAACGGTCCCGGCTTCGCATACACGCCCACATCCGCCTGCGCGGACACGCCCGTCGTCGAAGTCGTCGACGACGACGTCGCATGACTCGACCCCGAACTACATGCCGAACCCAACAGCCCGACCGCGACCACACACACGCAGATCCGCCTCATCCAAACGAGTCTGCCAGCCCCGAACATCGCCCGTCCTCCCACAATCGCCACCGCCCGTCCACGCCCCACCGCGAACGCCTCGGTATCAAGCGATCGGGAACACCCATGGTGCGACATATTGGGCGTGTCATGGGGCGTCAGTCGCGCCGTTGATCGGGTGGTCTGAGCTGGTGGTTGTCCGCTGCCGGGCGTGAAATCTGGGCGGCGGCACTATCTCTAGCGCTCAGTTGTGCACGGCACCTCTCAGCACGAGCTCGACGACTTCGTCGGCGACGCCGGGAGTGAGCGGCTCCCCGGTGATGAGGAGCCGATGGTAAAGCGGGCCGACCAGTGTGTCGACGAGCACTGCCGCATCAATGTCGGACGCCAACTCGCCGCGGGTCACGGCGCGGTCGACCATCGTGGTCACCGCGCGGTGCCGCGGCCCGATGAGGCGTTCACGCATCGTTGCCGTGAACGTGTCGTCGCGTGCTGAGTCACCGACCAGATCCGCGATCAAGGATCGCGCGCCCCGGGTCGACAGGCCATCGACGGTTTGGTGAAGGTACGTGCGACAGTCTTCGACGAACGAGCCGGTGTCGGGTATCGGGTGCTCGGCGAACGCGGCGTTGAGTGCGGCGATGACGAGATCGAGCTTTGAGTTCCACTCCCGCTCGATTGTTCCCGTACTGACTCCGGCCCGGCTCGCGATCCCGTTGAAATTGAGGCTGCTGAATCCGGCTTCGGTGAGCAGCTGCAGCGTCGCTCCGAGCAGATTCCGATTGCGTTGCGCGCCTACCGGCGTCGGCAGCTCGTGCGCGCCGCGCACGACCAGGTCGCCGAGCTTGCCCAAATCCTGCACGTCGGACCGCGTTGTGATCGGCCGTGAGGGCAGGAACACCAAGGCGACGAGCGCACCGAGCGCGGCGATGACGGCACCCACGATCACCGTGTGGCCCATCCCGTTCACGAACGCCGCGTTCGACGCGTCGACGATGGCCTGCGTGGTTCCGATCGGAACCTTGCCGGCCTTCTCGAGCTGGCCGAGCAGCTGCGCAACCTGATTCGCACCGCCGATCGAACCAGTCACCGCCTTCGCGGCCTTGGCGCCTTGGGCTCCGGTTGCGTCGAGCGCCTTCACCACTACGGATGCGCCGACGGTGGCCGAGTAGCTTGCGGCGAGGATGCTGCCCAAGATCGCGACGCCGAGCGCACCGCCGATCTCCCGCGTCGTGTCGTTGACCGCGGAACC
>JBKQIY010000073.1:0-33051 GCA_052148155.1 Acidimicrobiia bacterium
GGGTCACCACCGGAGACGCCGCGAGCGCCTGGACGACCCGGGCCATGTCCTCGTGGCGGCCGACGAACGAGGTCACAGCTAGCGGCAGGTTCCCGGCGTCCTGGGAGCGCAACGGGCCGAAGGTGCCCTCACCCACCTGGAACACCCGAAGCGGGCGGTCCAGGTCCCGCAGGCGGTGCTCTCCCTGATCCAGGAGGGTCACCTCGGCGTCGACGAGTGCCGCGGTGGCCTGTGAGCACAGGACCTGTCCACCGTGAGCAACGGCCATCAGCCGCGCCGCATGGTTCACCTCAGGCCCGAAATAGTCCCCATCCCGCTCGGATGCTTCGCCCGTGTGTACACCCATCCGCACCCGGACCGTCGCGCCGTCCGGCCAGGACTCCACAGACAACGCATCCTGGATTGCGATCGCCGCCGCCAGCGCATCGTCGGCATGGTCGAACGCAGCATGCACGCCGTCTCCGGTCGCCTTGACGAGATACCCGCGACGCGTATCGATCGCAGCTCTGAGCAGGACATCGTGCCGTTCCAGCGCAGGCCGCATCGCCTCCGGCGCCGACTCCCACAACTGGGTCGAACCCTCAATGTCCGTGAAGAGAAACGTCACGTTCCCGGACGGCGGCTGCGGCATCACCGAACGTTACGACGAGCCCGGCACCCACCACCCACCGCTGCAATCAGAAGCAGTTCTGGCGTCAGGCCGACTCGTCGAGCTCCGCGAGACGCTGCGCGGTCGCCGCTAACAATGGCGCGTACAAGTCCGGATACTCCTCGAGGAGCCACCGGAACTGCTGACGGTCAATCACGTCGATCGTCATCGCCGTCCGGGCAACGACCGACGCGTTCCGGGGCCGGTCGAGCAGCAGCGCCATCTCGCCGAAAAAAGTGCCCGGCCCGCGCACAGCGATGACCGCGCCGTCTCGGCGCACCTCGGCCTCCCCATCAACGACGACGATGAACTCGCGGCCCGTCTCACCCTGACGGATCAGTTCACGACCCGCCACCGCATCAATCGTCGTCACCAAGCGGTCAACCGTCGCCAACTGCTTCGCAGAAAGATTCTTGAACAACGGGATGTTGGCTAGTTCGTTTCCAGCTCGATTACGCACGTCGAACCCCTCCACGCAGCGTCACCGCCGAGCAACATAACCGGCCCGACCACCAGCCACCCACAACGAACCATGCTTCCTCCTCTTGTCGCAACCGGCCCAAATCCTTCTGGGCGAGGCTCGGCTCGCACGTGACACGCAGGACGCTCACCGTGAACTACTCGTTCGAGCGAGGCGCCGAGAAATCGACTCGTGGAGGATCACGACGAGACGCTTGGTGAGGTCTGTGTGCTCGCGGGCTTGCGGTCCACTCGAAGGCCGAGCAGAGAGCACAGCATGGAGTATTGGCAACTGGTGGTCGTCGCGTCGCACGTTCAAGGAGAAGCATGAACGCTAAGTTCAGAATCGCGTGTGCTGTGTTCGCGAGCCTTGCGGTGGTGGGCGCCACCATCGCCACATTGGCGGCCCCGGTCGCTGCCAGCTCCACCGAGTGCGAGACCGTCTGCAATCTCCACATCGGACATCCGTCGGCCACCGCGACAGGCGCCGCCGAGTTAGGGCTGCAGTTCCAGTCAGACGTTGCGGGCTGGATCGCCGGTGTGTGCTTCTGGGAAGCACCAACCGAGACCGGCAGTCAGACCGTGACGCTATGGGACAGCACGGGAACGAAAGTGGCAACGGCGACGGGCGCCGGCACTCCCGGCGAAGAAGGCTGCGTTGATTTCAACCCGCCGGCGCCGATCGCAGCGAACACGACGTATACCGCTTCGTACACTTCCAACACGGCCTACGACGTCGAGCCGGGCCAGTTCTTCGCACCGCTCGTCATCGAACCTCTAAGTTTGTCGGTGGATGCCGGCGCGTTGGGCGCGCCAGGCTCGTTCCCGACCAGCAGCAGTGCCGGCGATGGCTACGGGGTCGACGTGGCGTTTCTCGACACGCTGACCGGAACCATCACCGACTGCATCTCGACGCTGACCGCACCAACTTCTCCGTCGACGGGGCCGGGGCCGGGTTCCGCAGCGGTGAGTTGGACTTCAGCGACGTCGACTCCCGCCGGTTGCATCGCCGGATACGTCGTGACCCCGTTCTTGAACGGTGCTGCGCAGCCGCCGACCCTCATTCCCGGGATCGGTACGACCACCGTGATCTCGGGTCTGATCGACGGCGACACCTACACGTTCACGATTGCCGCCGAGAGTGGGCAGTCGGTAGGTCCGGCGTCGACGCCAACGGGACCGGTCACCGTCGGGACTCCGACTGCGGCAACCGCGTTGAAGGTCACGCACGTCGGCAAGGGTGCGATACGGGTCGCGTTCCACACGTCGCAAAACAACGGCGCCGCGATCACGAAGTACACGGCGACCTGTAAGTCGGCGGACGGCGCGACGAAATCTAAGGCCGGGCAGCGGAGTCCGCTCATCGTGACCGGACTCACCATCGGCAAGGCGTATCGCTGCACCATCACGGCGACCAACCGCCGCGGAAACGGCCCATCGTCGCGACGCTCAGCAGCCACTACAGGCTAGCTCGAGCGGTGTAGTTGTGGTGTCGTTCGCCGCCACATGGGATTCGACTGCGCGAAAGCAGTGATCGCGCGGAAGTTCGATGTCGCGCTCGAATTCCAACTCAGCCGCCGCACCGGAGCTCGCTCGCGCGTGACGTGCAGGACGCTCACCGTGAACTACTCGTTCGAGCGAGGCGCCGAGGCCGCGACTCATAGACCATCAGCTCGGACGCTTGGCGAGGTCTGCTGCTTCGCGGGCTCGCGGTCCACTTGGAAGCCGAACAGGGAGCATTCAGAATGCGCAAGGTTGCAGGGTTGTTGTTGGCGGCGGCGATGGTGCTGCCGATCGGTTTGATTGCTTCTTCGGCAGGCGCTGCCGGTGGCACGGTGTGCGGGAGTTCGGCAGGTAGCGCGACGTTTACGCCGCCGTTGCCGTTTCTGTACTGCTAGACGTAAGTTTTTGGCATCCTGGTTGCGATTGGGACCATCGGTAAGTGTGTTGGTGGCGGCGTGACCTCGGCTCACACCAAGTTCACGAGCACCAAGAGTACGACCGGCTCGAACTGCACGACGCTGGTCACCTACAGCCCCACGGCCAAGCCGACCATGGGAACCGAAGTCATTACGTGGAACACCGGCACGACCTCAACGGTTGCGCTGCAGCTCCACCAGGTGAAGGGCCACGCGACTGAGACGTCAGTGACCGGAACGATCACCGCGGGTCTCTTCAAGGGCAGCAAGCAGACCGGAACCCTCAGCTACACGGCACAGACGAACGGCTGCACCAAGGTCCCGCTGAAGACCGTCACCTACAAGCAACTCACGAGCAGCACGATCAAGTAACGAGTGGAGTTCGAATTACCTGATCGATTTTGGAGATCCCATCGCACGGCCTCGTGCGGTGGGATCCTCCGCGTCACGATCCGATCGGAGTGCCGATCGGCGGGTGGTCCGAGGTGCACGCGTTGGTCGCGCCGAGCGACGTTGAGATGCATGCATCGATGTCTACGCGCGGCGTGTGCCTTGTACGGTGGTGCTGATGAACGACACCTTGATCCCGTCGTCGTCTTCGGTCGGATGGAAGCCGGTGGCGACCCCACGATCGATGTCGGCGCGAAGCAATGCGATCGCAGATTCGCGGTCGGCGGCGTCGGTCAGTATGACGTCGAGCGCCAGGTTCAGGGGAGTTGTTTCGCCGTAGGTGATTGGCCCGACCGCGTTGTCGACCAGTGCCGCGAGTTCGGCTTCGGTGAACGCGTGCCGATGCGAAGGGTCAATGCAGCGATGCACTGCGTCGAACGCGTCCCGCACGTCGGGGCTGGGCGTGATCATGTCGGACACCACGACGCGTCCGCCGGGCCGACACACTCGCGCCATCTCAGCCACGCTGGTTGCCGGGTCGCCGAAATGATGCACCGAGGCTCGGCACATCACGAGATCGAACGAGGCGTCAACGAACGGCAGCGCGGCCGCATTGCCCTCTTGGAGCAACACGTTCTTCACGTTGGCGTCCGCGAGGCGCTGAGCGCCGAGCACGATCAGTTCGGGTGTGAGGTCGATCCCGACGACTTGGCGGACGTGTGGGGCCGCAACCTCCGCCACGTGTGCGGCGCCGCATGCCACTTCGAGCACGATCATGTCGGCGTCCAGCGGTCCGATCCACGAGAGCACCGATGCCGGCCGGCGCTGGAACGGCGAGTCGTCGCCGGTGAAGAGCCCGACCTGTTGTTGGAACGAGTTCCGGACGATGGCGTCGTGTTCGTGTGCGGTCATCTGACCAATGATTTTACCGTTGAGCGGCGCCAACATACGTGGCGGCAATACCTGCTGCAATCCAGGCTCCTGCGCGCCACGGCGCTGCGTACCGAACCGCGCCGAACCGTGACCGACGTCGCCGCCACCGGATTCGACCGTGTCGGCACGTTTCGCCCGCGCCTTTAAGAACCCACACGGCGAGACACCGACGCTGACGCGCCCGCGTCACCCACGCCCAGCCAAAAGCGCGTCTCAGCTAAGCCAGTACTTCAGAGCCAGCGCAATGCGCTCCCGCTGCCCGAAAGCGCCCAGCGTCACCCAACACCCTAAGCAGCTCCCAAACGCCTCGGCGCCGGCGATAGTGGCTACCGCCAGCTCGTTGAGCCGATGAACGTTTGAGGAGAGAAGAAGGGACCAGGGTGATAATCCAGTGGAGGACAGCCGATGCCGAAAGCGATCAAGGGAAACGTTGGGCGAAAGCCGCCAGAACCCTCGGCGACCCACTCCGACATCGACGATTGGTGCCGGCGCCTGATGCCGGATCTGCAGCCCATCGTCAAGCGGTTGGATCAGTCGATCCGAGCGACAGTCCCCGGTCTTGACTACGCCGTCAAGTGGAAGAGGGCGTCGTACGGGCTCCCCGAACTCGGGTGGATCATTGAAATAGCCACCTACGACGTTTCCGTGAATGTCGTTTTCCTCGGCGGCGGCGACTTCGAGTCCCCGCCCCCGCTCGGAACGACCGACCGGACCCGGTACATCAAGGTGACCAAGCTGGAGGAGGCGACGCGACCCGAGCTGCAGAAGTGGATCAAGCAAGCGGGACGCACGCCGGGTTTGACGTGACCGGGATCCCGCCCGAACGGCTCGGCGCTCGTCAACTGCCTCGCAACATCAGGAGCGAGCGTCCCCGAACGCACGGCGAAGGCGATCCGAGGCCCTGTCCTCGAACGCAAAGTGGGGCGTCGACGCCTTTCAGGTCGCTGGTCCATAGGTCCCGCGACTGCACTGGCTTCACCGGACGCGACAGGAGCCGCCACGCGGTGTTTGGGCGCGGGCGGCTCCTGTCGGGATTAAGTGATCTCAGATCACGCGGACGTTTTGCGCTTCCTCGCCCTTCTTGCCAGGAGCGACATCGAACTCGACGCGTTGGCCCTCGTCGAGGCTCTTGTACCCGTCGCCTTGGATGTTGGAGAAGTGAACGAAGACGTCATCGCCCTGCTCGCGCGAGATGAAACCGAAACCCTTTTCGGAGTTGAAGAACTTGACTGTGCCTTGTGCCACGAATACTCGTTTCTCAGCACGGCAGACCAACCAGTTCGGCCTGCTCGCAGCCAGCAACTGTACTCACCGGACCTCGATGTCGAACGGAGCGACATCCGCATAGGAACAGTGGCGAGTGGACTCGCGGCGCTCGCCTGGCACGACCGCTACCGGGCGGTGCGACATCGTCTGTCACTGGCCGCCACCGAGTGAATCCGCGAACTCGCGAAAGGGCTGCTCACGGTATCTATCGATAGCCGACGGCACCCGATGTCACCCCCCTGATCGCCCTACGAGTCGGTGGGGGCGGACGAAAGCCGCGGCGGACGCGCGTTCGCACTGACGCCGCCCGCGGCGTGTTTCGCACTGACGCCGCCCGCGGCGTGTTTCATGTTGAACTGCCAGATCGGCGCGTCGCTCGTCAGGTCGCGGGAGTGTTTGATGGCGTCCTTGCCATCGACCTAGACGACGTCGTCACTAGAGCCGTTCACGCGCGGCGCACTGATCGTTATCGTCGTTGTCTTCGATCGCGCTCTGGAACCGCCAACACCAGGGTTCCGGTTTGGGCATCGGCTGCTGGGTGCGTGCGGGGTTCGTGGTGTGATTCTGATGGTCGGGCCGAATGCTGGGTGGTGGGGGCGTGTGGGGATGTTTTGTGGGTGACGCGGCGCGTTCGAGCGCGTGGGGGCTTGGGTCGTCGGTCTAGTCGCGGGCGTGGCCGGTCAGGCTTGCAATCCTGCGGTCGGGCCAGACTGGTTGGTTTGGTGTTCTGACTTTCGTACGAGGACATCCAACGCCTGGGGGGTGATTCCGAACTCCGTGGCGACTTCGACGACCGTTTTCCACCGTTTCCGTCGAGATATTCCTCGTTGGCGTTCGTGGACCGTGGTAACCGCCTGTTCCAATGTGTGCGGTGGCGCGGTTGGCGTCTGACAGTTCACGACGGCGCTGACTCGCCGCCCATTGCGATAGTCCTGAAGTTCTTGGTGTTCAGCAAGTCGCGAGTCCTGCCAGTCGAAGTAGTCGTAGGTCCATCCGAATGTCGACAGCATCGCGTCGAGTGCAGCCTTGCTGGGATATCCCTCCAGTTGACTTCCGGGGCGCGGGTTGGCTCCTCCGAGCGGATTGCGGAGCTCGATGACTGGTGGCTCGAGACGTGAGATGTTCGTATCGATGATGAGCGAGCGCGGAGCAGCGCTAGCAATTTTTGAGAGCAGGAGCAGATGGTTATTGATGTGATAGAAGAGACCGAAGCAGAAGATAACGTCACAGTGTTCGACGTCGTCGAGACAATCGAACACGTCTCCCGTGATGAAGTGGTACTGGCTGGGCTGAACCCGGTAGTAGTCCATGTTGTCGTGGCTCTTTGCTACCAGCGTCGGGTCATGTTCGATCCCAATGACATGAGCTGCTCCGTTCTTGAGAGCAGCGAAACTGAACCGACCATCATGGCTGGCGAGGTCGAGCACCCTCGCCCCCTCGATGAGGTGTCGATTCGCCTGGATCAGCGCGACATAGCGGCCGTTCAGCCGTTCGGCTACTCGCCCGGTCTCGCTCGTGTCCACGAACCTCGCGAATTCATCGAAGAAGCGGAACGACTCGGACGGCTGATCGCTCATCCCTTATCCATCGGCTCGGCTACCGGCCAATCGAGACCGAAACCGGCACGACGCCCAACGACACAGTCGGCCCGGCCGCAAGCGCCAATACGACCACAGCAGGCACTATCCGCCATATCGGGCGCATCGCATTCATCCCCAGCTGCTCGCGGTTCCTGAAAGAGCAATCGTCTGAACGACGAAAAGGAAACCGGCCGGAGTCACACCGAAGGATTCACAGCAGATGCAAAGCTGAGCCGAGCGGTCGCCTCGAATAGCATTGTTTTGGGAGTTGTACTTCGGAGACGGTGATCTCGGGGAGGCTGCCGATGATCGGCTGGCCGCGCGGCCGACTGGGACCGGTGCGTACCGTCGCGTTGAGCATGGCGTTGGCGATCGTGGTCGCGGGAGCGTTGCCAAGTGCGGTATCTGCTGGGCCGCGGTCGATGTCGGTGCCAGGAACGCGTTCTGCGGCGGGCAGTGTCCTTGAGTCGAAGGTGAGCACGGTCGCGGGGTCGGCGCCGAACAGGCGGGTGGGGTCGGTCGCGGCTGGGGATGGGTCGGCGAGTCCGATCAGGATGGTGCCGGCAAGTATGTCGCTCGGCAATGAACGGGTGGGATCCTTCGTGGTCGGTCAGATCGCGTCCCTCGTCAATGAAACAGGCCATCCGGTCAGGCTTGACAGCATTGCGTTCTCGGGCGGCGACACGTCTGATTTCGTCGTCGGTACCGATTGTTTCCCGGACGAGCAACCCGTGACGCTCCCGCCGAAACGAGCGTGCGCACTCAAGGTGGTGTTCACGCCCCGTGCCCGTGGCACACGTACCGCGACGTTGAAGATCACCTTCGCCGGGTTGGGATCACCCTTGTCGTTCACGCTCACCGGCGTTGGGACTGACGGCTACTTCTTGGCGGATCCGGGGGGCGATGTTGCCAGCTTCGGCGACGGGATGTTCCACGGCGACCTCCAAGGCACGCGCCTTGCCGCCCCCATCGTGTCGATCACACCGACCACCACCGGGGAGGGTTACTGGCTGGCGGGTCAAGACGGCGGGATCTTCTCGTTCGGCGACGCACGGTTCTTCGGTTCGACCGGGGCGATGCACCTCAATCGACCGGTTGTTGGGATGGCAAGCTTCCGCGCGAACAACGGCTATTGGCTGGTCGCTTCCGATGGGGGGATCTTCTCGTTCGGTCGCGCACGGTTCTTCGGTTCGACCGGAGGGATGCACCTCAACCGACCGATCGTGGGTATGGCCGCCAACCGGGCCGGGAAGGGGTATTGGCTCGTCGCGTCCGACGGAGGCATTTTTACGTTCGGCGCCGCCAAGTTCTTCGGTTCGACGGGTGGGCGTGACCTCGGGCACTCCATCGTGGGTATGGCCCGCACACCGGCGGGCAACGGCTACTGGCTCGTCTCGGCGAACGGCGCCGTGTACGCCTTTGGTGACGCGAAGGTCTACGGATCCGCCGGCGGCCAAACGTCGGGCACCTTTGTCGGCATCGCATCCACGCCAGACGGCCGCGGTTACTGGCTCTCGAACTCCGTCGGTCAGGTGTTCACGTTCGGCGACGCACAAAACTTCGGTGATCTCGTCGGGCGTGGAAGCACCCACACGCTCGCCATCGCGGCGACCGCGCCAACGATCGGGCCTCTCCCCAAGACACCACGCGTGATCGACGAACACAACGGCGACGCCCTCAGGGCCCTGCTCACGAAAATCACCGCACACCGCGGGAACCGCGGTTGAGCGCACTGACACGACCGCGACGAACGCCCCCGGTTCGTCAGCCGCCGATCGGTGTCGGCAGCCCATCGCTCGCGCAGCAAAACGGTTGGCACAGGAGCACGTCGGTCCGACGCGTGCTTGAGACATCGAACGTTGGGAACGGCACGGCTCCCGCTAGAATTTCGCATCGCCGTCTTCGTAGTGGTCTTTGCTGGCGAGGTAGATAACGAAGGCCCAGTTTTGGGGTGAGCCGAGGTAGCGGAGCCGGCATCCTGTCGTCGGCGGTGGCGCCTGTGAGGTAGGCGACCGAACCGGGGCAACGGATGTTGAGCTCACGTAGCTCGGGCCAACGTTTCTGGCGGCGAAGATTGAGACCCCGGGCCAGGGCACGTCTTGTGCCGTCGCGGATGGGCATCGTCGCCTGTAAGGCGGTTGGAATCGGGGCGCGGCTAGGCGGTGTGGTTTCGAGTCGGGTGAGGAACTTGTCGAGGTCGTCGCGGCCGAGGATCGAGTCGAAACGGTTCGGCTACGGCGTTGTAGCGAGACTCGAACGCGTACAGCCATTCGCGGATCTCATCGAGGGCGGTGAAGTCGTTGGGGTTGACGACTTCGCGTTGCACGATCGGGAAGTAGATCTCGCATCGGTCCAGCCATCAGGCGTGCACCGGTAGATGGGTGAGCCGCAAGGTCGGCCACTGGCCCTGGAGACCCTCGATTCAGGCCTCGCCTCGGTCGCTGGAGCCGTTGTCGACAATCCAAAGCACCCGCTCGAGGTGTGCGAGCGCTTGTTCGAATACGACGAGTATGAACGGTTTATAGCGTTGTTGCCCGAACTACTCGCGGAGTACGGATACCCGGTCGAGCAACGTGCGTCGACGCCACTCTGTGATGCGTCCGGCGACAGACCAGGAGTACCGTATCTACGGGTTGGGCAGCTTTCCAACTCGCGACCCGCAAACGGTGCATGCTCGCGACCGGTCGCCGGGCCAGCGATGAAACCTGCGAGGCTCGCTGCAGCGCCGCAGCAAAACCGCCCCGACCCGAATAACCGAGGCCATCGATCAGGTGACGTTGCCGTACCCCATGCCCGGGGTGTGTCCTCTTGCCCTCGACTTCGCCGTCACTCAGGAACGGCCCGAGTCGCGCTCGCGGGTGCGACGCGGTGCGTGCTATCAAACGATTCGCGCACAGCGTCCCCACGCCGAGCGTACGGTTGTCCAACGTCCAATGCGCGCTGCCTCGCCGAGCCTGAGGCCGGGACCTCGTCTCGACGAAGCCAATGTAAGTTTGAAATCGCAGCCATTGGGGCACGCGAAGAGGTGAGATCTCCGCCGGGGCATCGAAAGTGACCTGTCCGGCCCGTCGAGCCCGGATGCGAGGCGGAGTGTCGAGATGAACAGATACCTATTAGAACTTGGAGTTGCCGCGGCCGTCTCGATCAGCGCGATCGCGATCACCAACGGTTCCGGTCCTGTCCCGGACCGGCCTTATGACGCGACGGCAACTCCTGGCAATGAATCCGCGGCCGTCGCGTGGAAAGCACCGCCTGCCTCGGGCACACACATCGTGACGAATACCATCACGGCCTCGACTGGTGGCCAGACGGCAACCGCGAACGGCGACGAGACCGGCGCAAGTGCTGGATCGTCTCCAACGCGACTGATGACACCAGAAGCCGGACCGGCGGCGCCGATAGAAGTTGATGCGATTGCAGGCATCGAGCGCGCCGTCGTTTCGTGGAAGGCGCCACCCAACGACGGCGACTACCGAATCTCCGCCTATACGGTCATCGCGTCCGGCGGTCAACACGTAACGGTCGCCGCTCCCCAAACGCGCGCCACCGTCTCAGGTCTGACCGGTGGCGCTCCCTACACGTTCCGGGTTGATGCCACAACGACGACCGGAACGAGTGCCGTGTCGGCGCCTTCGGCGCAGGTGGTCATGCCGTCCGGCACACCGTCCGCCCCGCTCTATCTGGACGCGTTCGCCGGGGACCGGGCAGTTGAGCTGCTCTGGCAGCCACCTGCGCACAATGGCGGAAGCGTGATCGCGAACTACACCGTGACGACGACGCCCAGAGCTGAGCAGATCACTGTTCCCGCACGACGCGGCGCCATCCCTACCGTGACGATTCACGGGCTCACCAACGGGACGCGTTATCGCTTCACCGTGTACGCGACCAACGCCCTCGGGCATAGCGTCAACTCGGCGGCATCCGACGCGGTGACCCCCTATGGGCCCCCGGGCGCCCCGACCGCCGTGCACGCGACCCAACACGACGGCCGCGTCGTCGTGTCCTGGACAGCACCCGCGAACGACAACGGCTCCCTGATCAACCAATATCGAGTCACCGCGAGCCCCGGCGGCATGCTCGCCGGAATCGACGCACCTCACCACAGCCTCACAATTGAAGGTCTGACGAGTGGCACGGATTACACGTTCACGGTCGTCGCGTTGAACGACGCCGCCAACGGACCGGCATCGCTCCCGTCGAACGCGGTCACGGTCGGCGATCCCGCTTGAGCGCGTCGCCCGAGCGGGCGCGCGAAGAGATGGCCACGGCCGTCGAGCGACGCATCCGATTCAGGCCCAAGATCTCCTACTGAGACGGCGCCCACCCCACCGACGTCGGGTCCAACAGTTCGGTGAGCCTGGCTGGCGGGTCCATCGTTGACGAGACGCGCCCTGTGGCACGTGTTCCCAGATTGCGGGCGGATCGCAGCGGGTACCCACTTGAACGGTCGGTCGTCCTGTCGATACGCCCGAGTTAGCGATGCGCCGGGGCGGCTGACCTTCGTGCTGCGATCCGACGAGCCCGGCGACTCGGTCGTCGGCACTCCGAGGAAAGCGTGAGCGACTCAAGCTGCGACGGCATCCTGCCTACGCACTCGTCACCGACCTCATCGGCCACCACGCGCAGAACCTTCGCCAAGGATGAAGAAGCATTCGACCTGTTTGCTGGTGTCATGCGGTGAACCCGGCTCGATCGACCGTCTACTGGACTCTCGATGCGCGTGCCGCTTGGCAATCGCAGTTGGGAACTTCGTGGACCTTGCCTTTCCGGCACCTACGTGGGAGCACTTCGCGAAACTGCGCCACAGGCTGGGTGACTACGCCTGTCCCCGACGTCGACCAGTTCGAGGCCTTCCCCACTCGGTGGCTGATACTTCCGCGGCGCATGCCCCGCCGCTGGCTATTCCCAAGAAGAGCGGCGGATTGCGCTCACGCGTCGTCATTGCCGTCGATTATGGGATATGCGTTGGGGACACTCACGCGTCGTTCTGCCCGACGCGAACCGCTCCCATCGCGACACCAGAGCGGCGATCTGTGCCGTTCGCGATCGCACGCGTGTGGTCGGTCGCCGCGCCTGACGCGGGGTCGCGGACTTGGGTGCGCCTCGAGGACGAACCGTCGTCAGGCCGTCACCCGTGTCCTGCCGATTCCTACGTGTCCGAATGTCGCGTGAAGGTACCTGGCCAGCAACAGGACATCTACGTACTCAACCGAGTTGAACTGCACATGTCGTATGCGCGCTCCGGCGCCTTCGAGGACGTGCTCGGGTCGGCGCCGGTTGATGCAGGCTCCGCGTATGTTTAGGCTCGGCGGCCGAGGGTAAGAAAGGGCTGATCGCCATGGACTACCCGAGCGACCAGACAGCCTTCGTGTACACGAACTACATCAAGGCCACCCCTGAGCGGGTCTGGCAGGGACTGACCGACCCGGCCCTGACGAAGCGCTACTGGCGCCACGCCCGGGCCGGTGGCAAGTCGTTCCCGTCGGATTGGAAACAGGGATCGACCTACGACTTGGTCCACGAGGACGTGGATCTCGTCGTCAGCGATCCGGCCCAGATCATCCTCGAGTCCGACCCGTACCACAGGCTTGCCTACACCTGGCACACCTTCACGCCCGAGTGGGCCGCCGAAGTTGGAATGGACGACGCTACAGCCGCCAGGTGGCGGGCCGAGCCCCGCTCGAGGGTCGCCTTCGACATCGAAGACGTCGGGAACGGCGTGGCCAAGCTCACCGTTACGCACGACGGCTTCACGTCCGGAAGCGCCGTCCTCCCCAACATCTCCCAAGGGTGGCCGGCCGTCCTTTCAAGCCTGAAGACCCTCCTCGAGACCGGGTCAACCTTGCATACCGCATAGCGCGCACGACGACGCGGTGCAGAACCCAGCGATCCGACGGTCCGCGGAACCACGAACATTTGCGCCCATCAGCCGGCGATCGGGGATCGACACACCAAATGCGCGATTCCGGGACGCACGTTCGGTGATAGGCACCTGGGCCTGGTGACGCTTCCCGGTCTGCCGGCGATTCGGTTGATTCGTGTCAACCAACGTCGGTGCGGATCCCTCCGATACGTTCGCGACTCGTCGCACGCCCTGCACGTCGGCCGCGCGCCGACGATTCGAAAACTAGAGTTGCCGTCCAAAGAGGGACCGAGGAGCCTCGGTTGAGCGAAGATCTGCACGTCGAAATTCGCGAGTCAAATCACGCGTGGTCGGTCATGGTGCGCGGCGAAATCGATATGCAGACAGCCGCGCAGCTCAAGGAGGTGCTGGACCGCGTCGTCGCGGACGGCGCACGATTGGTCGCACTCGACCTCAAACAAGTCGATTTCGTCGACTCAAGTGGCCTGCGGGTCATTCTGGCCGCCTCAGCCGAACTGCGAGCCGTGGAGGGCACCCTCTTTCTAGAAGGCGCGTCGCCGACGGTGTTGCAAGTGCTTGAGGTAACCGGTCTCATCGAGCATCTGCGACGAACGGATCCCGAACAGGTGTGACGCGGCGCGGGCTCGGAAGAACCGCGAGCAGGCGGCCTCGGTATCCAGCCAAGCCGACTAACGACATCCGGCCGTGTTGGGATCCGTGCGGGGCCGGTAGGCCACGATCGCGAAGGCCGCCCTGCCGGCGTCATGAGATCCGGATCCAGCCGTTCGGGGATGCTTGTTAATACGCCGAAGCAGCCATCGAGTGCCGCGACCGGCAATACGCCGACCCGCTGTTCGACCGGCTCAGCCCTGGGCAGATCAGCTCGCCACCGAGGGCGCTGCTACGGCTCACGGACCGGTCAGCCACTACTTCGGCGGTCTTGCCACCGTCCTCGGCCGCTACGACGAAGCCGATGCCTTCTTCACCCAAGCCGCCGCGGCGACGGGATCCGCACTCCGGAACCCAGCCGCTAGCTCGTGGGTGTGGCGGTTGCTGAGAACGTGTTGCCGGGGCCGGGGATCTCTTGGTTGATGACATCGGTCATCTCTTGGCAGTCCGCGAAGTCCGGGATCGAGAACGTACCGGTGAACGTCGAGGGCTTGTCGAAGGAAGCGGTACCGCTCATCGTGACGCTGATCGGTGCGGCCGTCATACAGCCGGAGCCGACAAGGTTCTCTTTCGGGATCGGGACGGGGACGGGGACGGGAACTGGGAGGCCGGGTGTGGCGGGATACATGCTCGTGATGTGAATGTTGAATGTCGACGTCGATGTGACTTTGAGCGTTCCGATGTTCACATGACCGGTCACCGGTTTTGTCGAGACGATGGAACTGGTAGCGGTCACGAGTCCCACCCCATCTTCGGATTGTGTGAACGTCACGGGCGGCAGTGAGATCGAGCCTTTGAGCGCTCCGGTGCTGAGGTCGATCCCGCCTTGGAAAATGCCGGGCTTCGTGGTGAGGCCCAGACCGGCCTTTTTGATAAAGGTGGTCGCGACGATGCTGTACTTGAACTTGTAGACCGGATCACCGGCCGGAAACGCCGACGCGGGTGACGCGAGCAACGTCACCGGGGCAAGGGTGGCGAGGACGGCGACGATGCCGGCAACTGTGCGTCGTGTTCGTTTGTTCATGAGGTTCCCCGAACTCCAATGTGCGGCCGTGTGCTGCCGGGTTTGATACCCCGACCCTGACAGGCCCAAACCTTGCTTACTAATCCCAGGATCGGGCCGTCCGGGAGCAGGAGCAAGCTCGCTTCATTTCGGCCAGCGGCGTTCGACGCGGTCGGGATAGCCGGTGTCGACGAACGGTCCCTGCTTGCGCGACCGCTGCACCATTCGATTGATGTTCGCCGCATATCGCTCTGCCATCTCCGGGCCGATCATCCGCTGCGTCCCGAGGGCGAAGATCCAGAGCTGACTGGCGGCCAACGCCGCCTGCTCGTCGGCTCGACGAGTGATCCGCTCGTCCTTCGTCAGGACGACCCAGCCGCGCTCGTCAGCATCGGCGATCCACTGCCCCGCTGGGTCAGTCGGCCGTGGTCGGGGATCACGCGTTCTAGTTCTGGGGCGGCGGAGCATGTCCTCAATGACGTTGAGTGTCGTCGGCACCGACGCACGCGATGTGCGCGTCGTTTCCGTGGCTACGCCGCGCCGAGCACGCTGGTGCACCGGTCCACGATCGGAGTGCAGCCCACCTCGAGCGCGGCCCGGCGTGCCTGTTCGGCCAGAAGCCGAGCTCGTCGTTGATCGCTTGTGTTCTCGTGTTGCGCGAGCGCTTCCGCCCAGTACGTTCGAGTCCCGGCTTGCATGAGGACGGCCCCCATGTTGCCCTCCAATGCTTCTGCGGTACCGAACCAGTGATCGGCGTCGTCGCGGCCGAGCACCGCCGCGAGTCGGCCAAGTGCCTGGGCGACAGTGCCCTGGACGTGAGCGCCGTCCGATGCGAACTGCGTCGCGTACGGTTCTAACAAGTCGATCAGCTCCTGGGCCGCGTCGCGATCGTTCAGCTCTGCTGCGACTGCGGCGAACAGCCACAGCGTGCTGAGCCATACCCCGTCGAGGTTGATGGCCGCGAAACCGACCTGACGGGTCGCGGTCAAGATCGCCTGAGCATCCGCCCTGCGGTTCGTCTCGCAGTACGCGGTCGCGAGGGCGGCTCGTAACCCAACGATCCCCGGGTTGTCGGCGCTCGCTTCCTCCAGGACCGGTACGAGATCCGCGACGCGTCCTTGCGCGACCCATATGGAGAAGAGCGTGCCGGCGTAGATCGCGAGCGCGTCCGGCTGACCGGTCTCCTGGCCGAGCCCAAACGCGTCAGCCGCGAGACGATCGGCCTGGTCGATCCGTCCCGCGAGAAACTCCCGCGAGCTTTGGTGCACGAGGGTGAGCCAACGCGGATATGGCTGGCGGAGCGCGTCAGCAAGTTCGATCTCGAGTCGGAGGGAGTCGTCCAGGGCGTCGAGGTCGCCACTCTCGACCGCGATTTGCGTCAACCCGTGTGCGGCCAGCCAGCGGGCCATCTGATCATCGAGCATGCTGGCTACTGCCAGGTTCTCCTCGGCGGCTGCCCGTCGTTCGGCGAGCAAGTGCGGGGCCCGAACCGAGTCGAAGCGGTGTGTCAGGACCCATGTCAGGGTGGGCAGATCGGCGAGGCGACGGGCGATGTCGACGGCTTCGTCGCTCAACGCGCGTCGCCGGTCGAGGTCGACGCCGAACGTCAGCTCGGACGCCAACACCGCGAGCAGCCGGGCGCGGTCGGCACTATCGGACGGACCGATCGCGCCAAGCGCTCGTTCGAGCACAGCGATCCGTTCGTCGTCGACTCGTCCGGTGTGACTGGCCCAGCCCCGAGAGTTGGCCAGCGCGGCCCGCACCAACCGATCGGTATCGCCGAGCCGTTCGGCGAGGTGGGCGGCGTCAAGGAGCGTGTCCCGGTAGGCCGGATTGGCGGTCTGGCGTTGGGCAGTGCCGAGTCCGATCGCGAGGTCGAGAGCCAACACCGAGTCGTGATCGGCGGTCTGCGTCAACAGTTCGAGCGCCTGCGCGAAGTAATGCACGGCGACTTCGGGTGCGAGCGCGGCCAGCGCGGCATCGGCGGCCTGACGCGAGTAACCGATGGCCTTCGCCACATCGATGGGTTGGGTGGCACTGAACCAGTGGCGAGCCAGTTCGCCGACCCGCTCCCCGGGCCGATCCCCGAGAAGGTCTTCGAGCGCGTCGGCGACTTGTCGGTGCGCGCGCGACCTGCGCGTAGGACCGAGGTCGTCATACAAGGTGTGTTGGATGAGGGCATGCGCGAAGCAGTAGCGGCCAGGAGTGTCCGCCAACTCGCGTACCAGCGCCGCCGCCACGGCCGCGTCGAGCACATCGAGCAGCTCGTCCTGCGACGTCTTCGTCGCCCGGGATAGGACTTCGAGGTCGAAGTCCCGCCCGATCACCGCCGCCATCGACAGCACCCGACCGGCATCAGCTCCAAGTCGCCCGACCCGCGCGCCGATCACGACGCGCACGCTGTCGGGGAGCGCCATCTGATCCAAGGTTTCCTGCGCCATCCACCGTCCAGTGGCTGCGTCCTGGTAGATCGCGCCCGTCTCGGAAAGATGACGGAGCACTTCGCTCACGAAAAACGGGTTGCCGTCGGTCTCGCGATACACAGCATGGGCCAGGCCCAACCCGGCGTCGTCCAGAACATGACCGGCGGCCGCCTCCACAAACGCGACCACACCGCCGTCATCGAGGCCGGCGAGTTCGAGACGAGTCACGCCGGGCTGTCGATGCAACGCCGCCAGCGTGTCAAGCAACGGGTGAGCACGCGACAGCTCGCTGGCCCGATATGCACCAAGGATCAGTACACGCATCCGAAGATCGGACGCGATCAGATGACGCAACAGCCGCAGGCTCGCCGTATCTGCCCACTGCAAATCGTCGAGCACCAACACGACCGGCTGACGTTCCGACGCGGCAGCCAGCATTCCGACTACCGCGGCGAACAGCAAGAACCGCTCCGAATCGGTATCAGTCGCCATTGACGGCGGAAGGCCCGGGATCCTGGTCGTGAGGACCGGGACCAGACGAGCCAGTTCCGAACCATGCGCCGCAACATGCGCGACCAGCTGATCTTCGGCGACGTGCGTGACGTAATGCGCGAGCGCCTCCCCGAACAATTGGTAGGGCCGAACGAGATCTTCCTCGCAATGCCCGAACAACACGTACGCATCACCGTCGAACGCGGCGCGCGCTGCTTCAGCTACCAGCGTCGACTTCCCCAAGCCGGGCTCGCCCGACACGACCAGCGCCTCGCGTCCCTCGCCATTCGCGACACGTTTGAAGGCGTCCAACATGACTGTGATCTCCGTGGCCCGGCCGACGACACCCACCGCGGGACCCACAGCCAAACGGCCAGGCAACGGAACAGACATCCCAGCATCCGCCGCTGCGAGCGGCTCCCATTACACCTCGACCGTCGCGACCGGATCGGGCAGGCCTTTCAAGGTCACCTCCCCGAGCACTTGGCACACATGACGGCTCCGGCGACCTGCCATCAACCGCACCACGTCGGCCGCGAGCACCTGCCCGCTCTCACCATGGGCACAAAGGCGGGACGCCTCGACGACCGGATCCCCGAAGTAGTCGTCGTCTTCTCGAATCACCTCGCCGCCACTCAACCCGACCCGCAATCCGACCAACTGTTCACGCGCACGGTTGTCGCGCTCGACGCCTTGCTGCATCCCCACCGCGCACGACAACGCCGCCGATGCGGTCGCAAACACCACCATCAGCCCGTCACCCAGGTTCTTCACCTCGATGCCACCCGACTCGGCGACTGCCTGACGCAAGATCGAGAAATGGTCGCGACGTAACTGGTCGGCGTCGTCGGGTGCCAGACCTGACGCCAAGGCCGTCGAGCCGACCATGTCGGTGAACAACACCGTCACGTTCTCGGCGGTCACCGCATCACCATCCCCGTCTGCACGGCCCCACGGTAAGCCGCGCACCGGCACAATCGCACGGTCACCACGGAGCCCAAAGGGGATGCCTCACCGCAGCGCTCCGGAATCGCGCACTCGGGTCGTGATATTCAGAACCGAGCGCCCGAACGAACGACCACGCTCCCACTTTGCGCGCCCATAATCCGGCAACCCAACGCGCCCGCGGGCTATTCACCGAACGTCGGCTCTGCGCGCAGTCCTCTGTGGACTCTTTTGCTACTCGTCCGGGACGAGGAGCTCGACGGGGGCGCCGTCGGGGTATCGCACGACGAGATGCAGCTCGCCCCCTGTGGCTTGCACGAAACGCTTGAGCGTCGAGAGCAACATGTCGCTGCGGTATTCGAGACGCGAGACTTCCGACTGATCCATCTCCAGCAGCTCGGCGACGGTCGACTGCGTCAGCGCACGTGCCTCCCGAAGTCGACGGAGTGTCGCCTGGCGCGCGTTGATCTCGCCAAGCACCGCGTCGTAGCGCGCTTTGGCTCGCGGCTTGACCTCGAGCAGCTCCTTGAACCGCTCGTGCACGCCCTCGGCACGCTTCCAGTCCTCGGCCTTGAGGTTCGTGCTCGCTGCTTTCGCGTCGTCGGTTGGGAGAGAGCGCTTGGTCATCGGTTGCCTCGCTTCACGATCGGTGTCAGTTCGGGATACTGACGGCAGTACTGGTCGAGTCGGCTCTGCGCCTCGGCGATGTGCGGCGATACCAGTGATTGCCGAGTGACGTCTGGTCGCCACCAACGAGCGTGACGGCGACTTCGCCGCCGGCGTCGCGGCAGTACCCGGAGACGTTTCGCGGGACCGGCGGAGCATCGGCGCATGGCGCGCTCTGCGTCGGTGGCGTCCGTCTCAGTGCGTGCAGGTCGAAGCGAACGGTCACGATCGGATGCGACTCATCGCGGGCGTCGTCTTCGAGGTCGCGACCGTGTTGCTCCAGTGCGCTCAGCGGCGCCGTCACCTCACCGAACACTTCCTCGTCGACCTCAGCCAGTTCTGCGAGCCACTGCTCGAAGAACGGGCGATACCGAACTTCCATACATGCATTCTACCACATATGTTGTTGAACACATTCTGTTGCGAACGGGCCGTGCGAGTCGGCGGTCAGGGTCGACGTCGGTGGCGTGAGACGAAGTTGGTCGGCAGGTAAACCGATCGATGGGCTGGCGCGTTAACAGGTTGTGGGAGTCTCGCAGATGGATTTCGCTGAGTTTTACGAGGCGAGTTGGGATCCGTGCCTGCGGGCGGTGGTCGCCAGCGTCGGGAGTCCGCTGCTCGCCGAAGATCTTGTGGCGGAGGCGTTCGCGAGGGCGTGGGTGTCATGGCCGAAACTCAGCCGCCATCCCGCGCCGCAGGCGTGGGTGGTGCGTACCGCGCTGAACGCCGGGGTGGGGTGGTGGCGTCGACGCGGCCACGAACGTCCGCTTGCAGATCATGACGCGGCGGCCCCGGCAGATCTGGGCGTCGGTGTGGACGCCGCCGTCCTGCAGGCGTTACGGCGACTGCCTGTCCGTCAGCGTGAGGTCATTGTGCTGCGGGTCTTCTTCGATCTCGACACCGAAACCACCGCCGCACATCTCGGTATCGCGCCAGGAACGGTGAAGGCGCACTTATTCCGAGCGATGGCCGCGCTGCGCAACGAACTCGCCCCGACCGACACCGTGGAGGTCAACCCATGTACGACAACGAAGAAATGAACGACCACGACTTGGCGTGTGCGGTGCGCGACTCCGTGTCCGAGGTGACCTTGCCGGCGCGTCCACCGCTCGAGACGATCGTCGCGCGAGGCGGCGTACGCCGTCGCCGTCGGATGTCGGCATTTGCCGTGGCGGCAGTCGCGGGCGCAGTCGCGGTCGCGCTCGCGATTGGACTCCCCGCTTGGAGCCGGACCGGGAACACGAACACGCCACCGGCACGTCTCGCCACTCCCGGCAAACTCGGTAACGGCCCCGCCACGGATGGAAGATCGACGACGCTCGCGGCGGGCCTCACCGCAGTGAACGGGTGTTCCACGCTGGCTGGCGCCTCGGGCATCCTCGAACAGGTGAACGGCTCGGACCTCGTCATCAAGACCTCCGACGGTCGATCGGTGCCGATCACCACTTCGTCGGCGACGAATATCGGTCGCGAAGGCAGCGGGTCCGTCGACGACATCAGAGACGGCGCCCCGATTGTCGTGGGCGGCACCGAGTCGAACGGGACGATCGCCGCAGCGACCGTGGGCGTCGGAGCGGTCGGAACGCAAAAGCTGCTGACGCCCCCACCCCCAAAGCCTTCCGGTGGTTCCAAACCCAGCCTCGCGGCCGGCACCGTCACCGGCACCGACACGAGAGGTTTCACCATGGTCGAGTCGAACGGAACCGACGTCGCGGTGACTACCGGTGCTTCGACGTGGGTCGTCACCCTCTCGACGGTCAACGTGGACCAACTCCAAGTCGGCGAGTTCACCGTCGCCTTGGGTACCCCCACCCAGGCAGGCACGCTCGCGGCGAGTCGCATCGAGGAAGCGCCGCTGACGACGTCCGAGCAGCCCGGGACCAAGCACCTGTCGACATCCGACCTGGCTCTGCTCAAACAGGTCGCGAGCGTGCCGAACCTCGGCTGTTCGTCGACGGCCGTCGCGAATCTCGCGCTGATATTGCGCTTCTGATCGGACAGGGCCGGGTCGCGGCGGTATCGCTCCGAGCGGCCCAGGACACGACCTTCGGTGCGCCTTCGAAGCCAGACCTCGGTGCCTCCACGAGACGAGGGGATTTCCAGAGGTCCTCACACATTGGTTGTTCTCGGCAGTGACCCCTGTGTCGCGTTGTGTTTCGTTGGATGGTGAGCCGGAGTACCAAGATTCTGTTCAGGGTGTTCCGGTGAGGGTGGTGTGAGGGTGCACGGGTAAAAGAATTGGCGATCGTGGTGGTTGGTTGAAATCGAAGTCGTTGGTGAGGTTGCCGAGGATGGCGACGTTTTCGCGCACGGTGGGGCGCGGGTCTGGTCGGCCGTCGGTGTTGGGGTCGAGGCGTTGTCCGTGGAGGAAGTCGTCTTCGATGAATTTGTCGTAGGCGTCGAAGCTCAGGGTTTGATGGTCGACGTAGCCCTTCTTTGCGTAGGGGCTGATGACCATTGCGGGCACGCGTAGGCCGTAGCCGAGTTGATCGACGGTGGGTGGTTTGACGTGGTCGTAGAAGCCGCCCCAGTCGTCCCAGGCCAAGAAGATCGCGGTCGAGTTCCAGTCTGGGCTGTTCATCGACGCGTTGATCAGACTGGTGACGTAGCTCTGCCCGTCGCTCACTGGGAAGGGAGGATGTTCGCTGACCGCTGCCGATGGGACCACCCACGACACCGCCGGCAGCGTGCCGTTCTTGGCGGCGGCGTAGAAGCGCTTGACGTCTTGGATGTTGCCGAGTTGATGGTCGTCTTTCACGGTGTCGAACCACGGCAGCGGGTTCCAGATGCCTGGTGTGTTGGAGTTTTGCGCCACTGGTGCACATGTGAGCGCCGCGGCGTTCTCGCAGTCGGGCTCGGTGCCGCTCACGACGTAGTACCCCCAGCTCACGTGGGACTTGTTGAGCAGGTATGTCAGGTCGGTCCAGGCGTAGATGGGCTGGTGTCCCGGATTGCGCGCATTCCGCTTGAGTTTCTTGGGCCCGACCTCGCCGCCATAGACCGCGGGAGCGGCTTGCGGTTTCGCAGGAGGGTTGGCCTGCGTTCCGCTCACGCAGCTGGACGGGACGTCTTCCTCGGTGCAGTAGGCGGCCCACTCCGACACCAGGAATAGGTGCGCAGGCAGGCTCCACGATGCGTTCGGCTCGAACATGTGGTCCTGCAGGACGAAGTTCTTCGCGTACGTCCAATAGTTCGGGATGTCACTTTGCGTGTGATACCCCATGATGTCCGGCGTCGCTGAGTTGGAGCAGGCCGGGTCAGTCGGATCTGCGCAGCCTTTCTTGGCGGACTCCGCTTGTCCGATAAAGCCATCCATCTTGCCGCCGTCGACGTCGCTCGTCTCGTTCGTGTAGTTGTGGGGTCCACCACCGTTCACGTCGGCGTGATCGATGTACGGCGCGACGCAGTGTTTGGTCTGCGGGTCGTTGACGCAGACCGACGGCTTCCCGTCTTTCATCGGAATGCCGTCGGCTCCGGGAAACGTCCCGAAGTATGAATCGAACGAGCGGTTCTCCTGCATGATCACGATCACGTGTTTGATCTTGTGAATGCCGGACGGCACGAGATAGGTACCGGTCGGGCCACCGGTCACGCGCTCGACCTTGACCGACGACGTGACGGGCGATGTCGTGTTCGTTGTGGTCGACTTGGCGCTCCCACCGCATGCCGCGAGCGCACCAACGCCCAGGGCGAGCGCGATGGCCAAGGTCAACGATCGACGCAGCGTCGTCATGTCGGCACTGCGTTTGGGCCGCTGGTCGAATGCAGAGCGCCGATCGTGGAGGTTGCGATCCACGCGGTCCCGTCTGCGGGATAGAAGTTGCAGTCGTAACCCGCGTAATAGAGCGCGTCGTCACCGAACGGTGATGGCACGATGGTGCGGATCGAGACGAACGCCTGCCCGGAGCGGATCGGGTCGTCCACATGGGCGGACGGTGTGAGGGTTGGGCCGGCAAGGCAGCGCAGCGCATAGGCCGGTGCCGGCCCGTGATCGGTTCGGATGCCGAAGCACGCCGCGGCATCAAAGTGCGCTCCGCCCGGTGCGGTCGGGCCGCACTTGCGCGTGGTCGGGCACTCTGCCGTGTAGCCCCACTCGAAGCCGAAGACCTGTCGATTGACGGCTGCGGCGTTGATGGTTTGGAAGTCGCCGTCGTTGTAGGCCGCGATCACATAGACGATCGATCCGGGGCCCGCGGACGGGACCGCGGTGCCCTCGGCAGCCAGCATGTGCCGGATCGCGCCGATGGGTGAGAACTCCAGCGTCAGAACGATCCCACCGGCCAGGCGACCCGAGCTCGCCGTCGGGGCGTCGAGTTGTCCGGTCGGGAGATGGTCGAGTCGGAAGACGTGCCCGTTTCCTTCGGTCGATACGAGGAGTGCCGGCGCACCGTCGTGGGTGATGCACGTCAAGCCGCGTAGTCCACTGTTGCGTGGGCCGACCGGCGGCGCTTGGTAGACGAGCACCCAGCGCGCGGCGCCCGTGGGGAGGCTGCCGTCATTTCGGCGGAACAGCTTCGTATTGATCGAGACGTACAACGCCCCGCCGCAGTCAGCGAAACCGGTGACCTTCTGCGTCTTCAATCCGGGCGATCCCGGCGCTGCTGCTGTCAGCTCGGGAGTCGGATCGAACACCAACGTGTGCCGCGTCGACGACCAGACGCCCCGCAAAATCCCAGTGGGAGCGACGCCGGCGTATACCGCCCAAACCCCGCCGGACTCGTGTGCGCCAAACGATCGGACGTCAGCGCCTGAAGCCAGCGCGAACGAATCGGCGGGCGCGAACGAACTCGCTCCGTCGACCAACCACTGGATCTCTGAATGGCCATACACAATCGCCTGGGTGATGAGCAGCGAATTCCCCGACCCCATCCCCTGATCCGCCGGGATCGGGAACGAGTCCAACGCCTGCACTCGAGTGGACTGGGTCTGTTCGAAGACCGTCCACGGCCCGGTGGCCGAGTTCTTGACCAACACCTGGCCGTACGCGGCGGGTCCCGGATACTCCCACTGATCCGTCGCCGCGAAGAGGCGACCCGCATGGGGGGTGAGGGCCATCACCTCGTTGTCGTGCACCACGGTCGACGCGGAGTCGGTCGTCAGCGGATCACGGACCGCCGTGACTGGGTACACGCTCGACGACTCCGCCAACGACGTGCTCGGATTCGACGCCGGCGGGGTCGGCGAACTCGTCGAAGCCGACCGCGCGGACGACTGCCCCGAACAACTTGCCGCGGCCAACACTGCGATCACGACCGCACCGGCCAGGCCGACACGCCGGTGACTCGTTGCCGCGTTTCGCACTTCTGCAGTATGCGAAACGGACCGCTAGACTGTCAACCTGGGATGACAATCTGAGTCGCGAAGGGAGGAACCAATGACGCGCCAAGCGGCCACGACCGGGCGCAGCACAAATGCGCGAATGCCACGAACCCAGCACCCAGTCGGGCTCGGTCCCGGACTCCGCCGCGCATGGATCGGCTACCAACGCCTCGTGGACGAAGCGATGGCCGCAGCCGGATTCGACGATCGAGCATTCCCCGACGGACGCGTCCTCCGCATGTGCACACGATCAGACCAGATCACGATCTCCCAGATCGGCCGAGACCTGGGCGTCACACGGCAACGAGCGAGCAAGATCGTCGCCGGACTTCGCGATCGCGGATACGTCACCGTCACCCCATCGCCCACCAGCGGACGCGAAAAGGTCCTGACCATGACACCACGTGCGCGCGAATACCTCGCGGCGCAACGCAAAGCCGTCCGTAAAATCGAACGACAGGTACGCGACCAACTCGGCCCCGACGCATTCACCGCCCTCCAACAACTCGTCGAACTCCTGACCGGCAACGAAAACCCCCGCTTACGCGACTACCTACGCACCATGGCCATACATGAGCGCTGAATCGACACCCGCCGTCCCGGAGTGCCCGACGTCCAACACGGAGGCGTCGTCCTCTCCGACATCGGTCCCGTAGACGCGCCAGTGTTTCGGCACTCACATCGGCGTTCGTAGCGGTGCTCGCTCATGAGACAGGAATGAGCCGCTGTTCGTGTTCGTCAACAGGCGACCGGGTTTGTGATGGCAGAGGCGGGGAGCCGGGTACCGCGACAGGCAGTGGCGGTGGCTGTGCCGGGAACGGTTCGGGTGTTGGGATCGGGTTGGTGAACGTGATGGTGTTCGGTGCGAGTGCGAGCACTTCGATGTCGTAGGACGAGCCGCCGGTGACACTCGCGTGGAACCGATAGGTCGGGACGAGATCGACGACTTTTGTGCCGTGGAGGTACGCGTCCCAGCGGGCGATGCCGAGCGTGACACCGGCGATATGTACCGCGCTCATCGCTTCCGTCGGTGGCGTCGCAATCGCTGGGGCTTCGACCGCGCCGCCCTCGATGGCGGTCATCGGTTGCGGACCCGGATACCTCGCGTCGCCGTGCTGGAGATCCGTGAACGCTGCCGTGGTTGCGCGTAACGGGTAGGAGCCGAGTTGGGCGGGCGTTGCCCATTCGCCGTTGAGGGATTCGATGCGACCGTGTTCGCCGATCGTGACCGACCATGTGACTCCGTCGACACTCGCTCCGTCGAGCATCAACGAGAACGTCACGGTTTGTGCGAACACCTCGGGCAGGACGGTCGCGCAGGCCATCCCCGATACGCACGCCACTGCGATACCGCCGCTATCGCTGACATCGGTTGACCACTGCTGTCCGGCGAGCACCCCGAGACGGTCGAGCAGACCACTGGCGATCGACTGCGCCTGAGCGGCGTTCGGCACATCGACCGGCGGGAGGACTCGCGGCGCGACGGGGACCGGGATCGGTCGTACCGCAGTGACGGCAGGCCTCACATTTGTCGGGGTGACCGGAAGTGGCGGCGGGAGAGGCGGTTCGACTCTTGACGCTGGATTCGTTGCCGCGCTGCCGGAAGTCACAACTACGCCCGGCCTGGACGAGCCGACGGACCCACCAGCCGCGTTCGGAACACCGAAGGCGTAAGACACCTCGACAGTGCCGTCACTCACGAACAAGTTCAAGATCGCATTCGTGTCCTGCAGTACCCACCCCGATGACGTACGCGTCGGTGAACCTGCAAGACCGAGAACCTTCGCGAACTGTTGCACGTCCCTGACGTTCACCGCGTGGGCGTTCATCCGCCACACAAGACCGCGCGCACCAAGGCTCGAAAGCCGCTCATCGAGGACATAATTCGTCGGACGCACTGGATAGATCGCCGCGCCGCCGACCGCCGCGGACGGAATCGCAGCGCCGGCCGCTGACGACAGGTCGAGCCGGGCAGTCGGGACGGTCGTTGGCGGCGTCGATCCGTGTCCCGATCTTGCGGACGACCCACAGGCGCCGACCAGCATCACGCAGATCGCCACCGACGAGATCCTGAACAAAAGTGATCGATGCACATGTTCTCCATAACGGCCCGACCCTTATGACGCACGCCGAGCCCATCCGGTTCCCGCGCGAGTCCCGAAGGCGACCGGCACCAACTTCCCGTTTCGGCACGTTCGTCGGGCGCCAACAGAATCCGAACATCAACAAGGCGCCGAACACCATCGAGCCGACCGCCCCAACTGGGCTCAAGATCGACGACCAGCGGCGGCCCCTCCCACCGACGGAACAGGGAGGTGGGGGGTCGGAAGTCCGCGCTCGGCAGCAGAAGGCGCCGTTCACCACGACCACTCTTGCGCGTGAGAACGTCGCTCGAGCTGCGCGGGACGCCTCGGGTTCGCCCGACGACCGGTCAGGGCTGAGGTTGTCCGAGGTCGATCGCCGCTTGGTATGCGGTCTGGGCTTGCGCAAGGACGGCGAGATTGGCCTGGTAGGCGTCGCTTGCCATCATGAGGTTCGGCATCTCGACCGACAGGTCAACATTCGAGTAGGTCACCAGTCCGCGACTGTCGGCCGACGGGCTTCCGGGCTCGAACGCGTCGCTCGGCGGGGCCGCACTTCTGGCAATCCCGGAGACCGAGACACCGCCCGCCGCGTTTGCCGAGGCGAGCGGAACTTCCGCCCGGTAGTAGTTGCGGGCCGTACCCGACGTGAACGCGTTCGCGATGTTCGCGGCGGTCGTATCCAGCCAGGTCCCAGCGAAGGCCAGCCCAGAGGCGGCTGCGCCGATTGCATCCATCCTGGCCGTCCCGTTTCGGTCCACAGTCTTTGGTGTCCGGTATATCGACAAGCCGAAACGACAACCTGGAGTGAGCTACCCAGACTGTGACCGAAGTCCCGGCTCGATTGGCCGTGAAGGATCGCGTCGCACGCACTGTCGAACTGTGCGCGCTGGGAAGATCGCTCGCTTGAGATCCGCGCGCCACGACTCGCCACAGCCTGCAATCGCGAGGACGCGACCCAGAGAGTCCGATACCGCAGAGTCCCGCGTAACGCGCGCATTCACGTCGGCGGTAGGGCCGTCGAGGTCGCGCGGACCGAGGCTCGCCGGTGCGAACACAGACGCAACCGGACCCTGGGCGACGGTGGCAGGGTTATTCCATGCTGTTCATGCTCATCGAGCACTACCCATCGGTCCCCTGCCCGTCTATGAGCGAGTAGCCGCCAGCGGGAGGATGCTCCCCGACGGCCTGAACTACATCGATAGCTGGGTGGTCGATGATGGCAACTTGAATCGCTGCTTTCAGTCGATGCCGACCGACGACCGTTCGCTCTTCGATGTGTGGCTGGAGCGCTGGGCCGATCTTGGGACGGCCGAGGTGTTTCCGGTCCTCACATCCGAGGCTGCCGCAAGAGTTCAACGCGCGCGCGACCCACCCGCGAGCCGAGCCACGTAGTCACGCCGGCGACGCGAACGAGAAACGAGACTGCCCCGCAATCGCAGTCGGCGAGGTATAAGAGCCGGCCACCCGACGCCGGCCCAAAGCGGCCCAGAACACCTTGGAGGTGCGGCGGAGACGCTCTTGCGGCTTGTCGTTCGTCATCGCGGATCTCCGGCGACGGATCCGGCCTCCTTGCGGCAGCCCTGCCGCCGAGCGACCGGGGGAAGGTGTGGGACTGGTAGCCCGCACTCGGCAACAGAAACGCACCGTACCTAAGGTAACAACGTCGCTGGTCGAAGACTTCCCGGCTTCAGGGAGTCGTATCACCACCATGGTCCACAAGATTGCAGCGACCATTGACTTTCGCGCGACGCGCACGACAACAAACGCGGCAGGACGGTCGAGCGTTCCGAGCAACTGAACGCGCGGACATCCGAAACGTGCGGCCAGCGGTGACCTGCCCCCCCAACGGTCACGCGCGGACGTGCGCCTCAAGAATATGAACGCTTCAGGTTCGCGCTGAGGTGTCGAAGGACCGAACGAGAGCGCGGAACCGCTTCGCTCTAGCTCGATGCCCCTGGGGCCGCTAGGACGAAACCTCATGCGCTCAGTCAGTCTGTTCGTCGCGCTCGCGCACAAGGTCGGACGGCACAGCAAAGTCGTCGCACTGTCTGTCGCGGCGTTGGTCGTCGGAGTTCTGGTAGTGCCGGGTCAGTTGCCGGCCGGTCCTGCATTGTCGGTTCGTCTGATGTCGGCCACGCACGTCGCGCAGGCGAACGGCGGGTACTGGCTCGTCTCCTCGGACGGCACCGTTACCGCGTTCGGGACCGCACGTCTGTACGGTTCGATGGCCGGCCAACACCTCACCGCACCGATCATCGGCATCGTCGCGACCAAAGACGGCCACGGCTACTGGTTAGTCGCGAAGGACGGCGGCGTCTTCAGTTTCGGCGACGCAACCTTCGCCGGGTCATTGGGCAGCAAGTTCGCCGCCGCATCAATCGTTGGTATGGCGTCGAACAGTGGCCCCGGATCGGCAGCCGCAGGCGCGCGAGGCCCGCAAGGAGTAATGGGTCCGGTAGGACATGCAGGGAAGAACGGTCCGCGTGGCCTCACTGGCGCCATTGGCGACAAGGGCCCGGCAGGATCGCAAGGATCGGCGGGTATCAACGGCACGACCGGCGGTACGGGAGCGACTGGGAACAACGGATCGAACGGTGGCATCGGGGGTACGGGACTCACAGGCGGGACCGGGCCGCAAGGACCGGCGAGCGGTACGAACTACGGGTACATCTACAACGCCGGCGCGCAGACCGTCCCGTTGAATACGGCGGTCGACTTCGACACCAACGGCACGCTGTTCGGGTTCGTTCACGCTCCCGGTTCGCCCGCCATCGAAGCGCTCGTCACAGGCACCTACCGCGTGAGTTTCTCGGTCTCTGGGGTCCAGCCCAACGAGTTCGCTCTCTTCGTAAACGGTGTCATCGTCCCGGGTTCGATCTACGGCTCGGGCGCCGGCACCCAACAGAACAACGGCGAAGTCATCTTGAGTCTCAACGCAGCCGACACCGTGACGCTCGTCAACAACACCTCCGCCTCAGCCGTCACCCTGCAAACACTCGCGGGCGGTACCCAAACCAACGTCAACGCAGCGATCGTTATCGAACAACTCGGCTAAGACGCGCCGTGGGTCAGACGAGCGGTACAGCTTCGCGCCGCGCGGTTCCCAGTGACTTGGGCGAGCGTCGCTTCATCTTTTGACCGTCTCGAGCAGCGTACGTGACCTCAGCTAGCAGTGCGGCGGTAGGGCTTGCTCGACCGCCGGACGGATCCGGGCGGACACGGAGCGGACGTCAGCGTCAGCGCGGCGACGCACTTCGTCGAGCACGTCGGCTTCAAAGCGCACTGGCACCAGCTCGGTGAGGTTCTGCTTCCGCCGACGTGCCGGGCCCTTGGGTGTCTGGTGCTCGGCCTTGGCGTAGTGGTCGTACTCCTGCTTGCGGGTCATCTTCTTGGGAGTTGTCATCGGTCTCTCCGGTGCCGATCAGCGAGATGCACAGCTACGTCGTAGCGGCCAATCGGTCGACTCTTCGACGGATCGCCGCGGTGGAGCGAGCGGCACGACGAGCACGTGCCCAGCGACCTCGGCGACCATCAACCAGTGCGCCGGCGGGATCGCCGGGTAGAACAACGGATCAGATTCCCACATCTCACAGAGGTCGTCGATGCCAAGTGGCACTGCGTGAACGAGTGCCGCTTGGTCATCGATCTCGACGGATCGTTGTCGTCGAGCAGATCGAGATCGAACAGCTCGGCCACCATCACGGTGTATTACAACCACTAAAATCGAATACAGCCCTCTGCTAACACGCCGCTAACCACTTTCACCGGATACGAGGCGACTACGCCCCCGCGAGCGACAGGCGAACCGCGTAGCGCTGTCTCACGGGATTACCCGCGTTGTGCGCCTCGATACCGTGATCGTCCGGTCGCGTTCTCTCTTCGCGCGGCGCCGTAGAACAACACGAGTGAGGCACCTCTGAAGTCATGGCGCCGGTATTTGGGGGCACCCCCAGTGGCCGGAACGTCGATCCACATGAGGATCGTCGACTGTATGGATCAACGGCAAGGACGGCGACTCCGTTAGAAGATCCGCAGATCAACAGCACAGCACACCGATCTATCATCGGCTGGTGAGGGTAGACGCCGCCCTTGACCGGTTCTGCGAACTCGCAGACGACCGTCGGTTGGGCATCGAAGGTGTGCACGTGCTGCTCGACGAAGGCCGTTCCGCCGAGCGCCGCTGGATCGACGACATCCGTCGAGATGTGTTCTCGGTGTCGAAGACTGTGACATCGCTCGCGATTGGAATGCTCGAGGGCGACGGCTTGGTCAGTCTGGACGACTCTGTCCTGAGTCACTTGCCCGAGCTTGCCGACACGATGGCGCCTGGCGCTGAGGCAATGACGGTACGGCACCTGCTGTGCATGACCGCGGGCAATGGATACCGCTGGGTGGATCCGGATGCCGATCACCCCGGCGATCCCGCTCGCGACTTCCTCGCGACGTCGCTGGTCGCGAAGCCGGGCGCGGTGTACCACTACGCGGGCGCAAACTCTTACGTCCTCGGCCGGATCGTTCACTCGGCCTCCGGACTGGATCTACGGGATTTCCTACTGCCTCGGTTGTTCGGCCCGCTGGAGATCCACAATCCGCAATGGTTGCGGTGTCCGCTTGGCTTCCCGCTCGGTGCGATAGGCCTGCAGCTGCGAACTTCGGAGATCACCCGTATCGCGCACCTGCTTCTGCACGGCGGCCTTCACCACGGTGCCCGTCTCGTGTCAGCCGACTACATCTCTCGGATGATCACGCAGACAACCCAGACCGGGCGGCCCGAGCCGGACAATCGGACCTACGGGCTCCACGTGTGGTTGTGCAGTCGCGACCAAGCGTGGCGTATGGATGGCCTCTACGGACAGTTCGGGATCATGCTGCCGGAAAGCCACGCCTGCATCAGTGTGACGGCGCACTACCAGGGACCCACCACTGACATCCTCGACGCCGTTTGGGATCAACTAGTGCCGGCGCTGGCCTGAAGCGAGTTTGAACCGACCGAGACGCGACCGTCGGATCAACTCGTTCCAACAACGAAGAGACTCCTCCTACCCACCACCTTGCCGACGATCTTCGGCATCGCGGAGCCATGAAGCTCTCTCTCAAGAGCCACTCGCAACAAGACCGCTGTCGTTCTCCTAAGACGGACACATTCGGCTCCACGTCGGACGACTTACCCGATAATCGAGAGGTCTGTGGGCCGTGTCTGATCTTGACGTTGCATTGATGTCGCGAGTGCCATCATCGAAGGATGATTTCGAGAGATCGTGGAACGCGCGACGCTGGGCGGTCCTTGCTGTTCGTGCTCGGGGGAATCTGGCAGGGCCTCGGGTTCGCCCAGTTTCTCGTATTCCACCCGTTCTGGCGTGACGGCGCTTCGGCCCTCGACCACGTCCTCACCTTTGGCTGGATGATCGCGTTGGGCATCGGAACGGTTGCTTGCTTCCGGTGTGCCCGCCACGACTGGCGACCGGTGCACGAAGGCGACCACGCAACCCGATAGCGCCGCGTCCCTGACGCGCGTTCTCATGTCGGCATGTCCCGACCGGCCGATCTCACTTCGCCAATATCGACGAGGTCGTATGTGTCGGCTCCGCAGTTGATACATGTCGCCATCGGATCGTCGTCCTCGTCGACCTCCGTTCGGAAGACGCGCCAGTGGTTGCCGCACTCGCATCGGGCTTCGTACTGGTGCTCCGTCATGAGCGGCATGATACGAACATCTGTTCGTATCCGTCAACCGGGGCACTCGCACCATGCCTGATGGTCAGGCGGCCGTATCGTCGGGCGATGGCGGATTGGAATCAGCGTGAGGATTTCGACGACTTGCGGACGGCAACTGGTCGCGTCGAGGCGTTACTCCGCGCGAACGCATTGCCGGGCGACCTGCTCTCGGCAGAGTTCAAGGCCTTCTCGCAATGGAACGAGGACGGCATCATTCAGCACCTCATCCGCCACGTCCCGATCGAAAATCCGAGATTCATCGAGTTCGGCGTCGAGGACTACCGCGAAGCCAACACCCGATTCCTGCTCGTCAACAACGGATGGCGGGGCCTGATCGTTGACGAAGGCGAATCGCATCAAAAGTTCGTCTACGAGGAGAGCACCCTGGGATGGCGGTATCCGATCGACGCCCGCCGCGCGTTCATCACCCCAGAGACAATTGACGACATCTTTCGCGAGGCCGGGTTTGTCGGCGATATTGGGCTGCTCTCAATCGACGTCGACGGCATCGACTACTGGATGTGGAAAGCAATCGAGGTCGTGTCGCCTCGCATCGTCGTGGTCGAGTTCAACAGCACATTCGGAACCGACCACGCCATCACGATCCCATACGACCCGACGTTCGACTACGCGGCGGCGCATTACTCCCATCTGTTCTTCGGCGCCTCACTCCCGG
>JBKQIY010000074.1:0-3146 GCA_052148155.1 Acidimicrobiia bacterium
CTACCTCGGGACGCTTCTCACCGCCAACGCGGATGGGACCGATGCCCGCCGCGCGGCCCGACTCAGGGCGACCCGTCGACGTCGCGCGCCGGCGACGTCAGCAGTCCGCGTCGTCGACGCCGCTGACACACCCGCAGGCCCCCACGTCGCGACGGCCCGATGAGAAAGCTTGCTGCGCTCGTCACGGCCGCGGTCGCCTGCCTGTTCACGTTCGTGATCGTGGTTGCGGCCGCGCTCGCGGGAACCACCAACCAGCCATCGGCGCAAGCCACCGCCGAGATTCCGCCGTATCTACTGAACGCCTATGTCCGCGCGGCCCGCACATGTCCCGGACTCCCGTGGGAGGTCTTGGCGGCAATCGGGTTCATCGAGTCACGCAACGGCGACGGTCGCGTCGATCCCGCAACCGGCGAGGTTCTTCCCCCGATCGTCGGCCCGGCACTCGACGGCACGGACGGCAACGCCCGCATCCCCGATCCGACCGAGCCCGACGGCTGGGCACACGCACACGGAAACATGCAGTTCCTCAAGTCCACGTGGGCACGTTGGGGTGTCGTCGCGCCCGGCCGGCCCGCGGGCACGACACCGGACTACAACAACGCCTACGACTCGATCTACACCGCCGCCCGCTACCTCTGCGGAAACGCCGGCCGCATCGACAACCTCGACACGGCGATCCTCCGCTATGACCCATCAACCAGCTACGTCACCGAGGTTCTTGCCAAAGCGGCGGAGTACGGGGCCGTTGCCACCACCGGACCGGCCGGTGGGCCGATCGTCGCCGGTGCCTACACACTTCCAGTCGACCGATCAACCTTCGGCAGCACCCGACTACTTGACGAACCCGCACCACGACTACCCGGCGGCCGACATTCCTGTACGCAAGGCACGCCCGTCGACGCAGTCATGCGCCGCGAGTGCCGCCAGGAGGAACAGGTGCCCCCAGCCGCTCCTCGCCGCGACATACCACAGCATCCCGTTGGCTCGCTTATCCGGTCCGAACGCGATCGGTGCGCACTTGACTCGGCGCACGGTGCGTGAGCTGCTCGTAAAGCTCGAGTGTCTCGGGGTGTAACTCGTCGCAGGGGTCTTCGACGTCGAGTGCGACACAGAGGTCACGAATGTCTCCGTCGATGCCGCTGACGTTGCCGCCCTGATGATGAGCACGCATTCGATCGCGGTAGAGAATCTCGTTCGCAGGCGCACCACGTAGGCCCACGGCCGTGGCGTCGAGCGCGCCTGCCGGGTCTCCTGCGTCGAGGCGCAACGACGCAAGCAGATGCGCGGCGTCGACGACGACGGCTTCGGCATGCGCGACGAGCCCATACGCGTTCGCCCACGCGTAACCGTGCGCTGCGCTGAACGGCCGACCGCGCACAACGTTGAGCGCCGCAGTGAGACGGACGATCGCCGCGCTCGGCGCCTCATTCGTTGCAGCAGCTAGTTGGGTCTGCAGATCGTCGAGATCAGTGCCGACCGTTGGACGGAAACCAAGGCGTTCCCCCTTCACGACGGGCGGGAAGTGGAACTCGCCATCGGTGGCCGCACCGAGAGCGCGGCGCGTGTCGGCGAGACGGTTCCACCACCGTTGGGTCGAGACGATGCGTTGTGTCCAGAGCGCAGTTTGGACCGTATCGGCATCGACTGCCTGGTCACGCGTCGCGAGGAACACGACGAGCTCGGTTTCACGTTCAGTCAAGGACCGGGTCCCACCGATGACCTCGACATCACCCAGGACGCGCACCTCGACCTCGACGTTCCGCGCTGGAGCACGCACCTGATCGTCAGGTTCCGTATCGGCGTTGCCGTCGGTCGGCTCGGCCGCGGGAAGTAGCGGCTCGTCGGTTTCATCGAGAGTTTGGTCGAGCAGCTGCACGACCGCGTCGGCGACGTCAGCCACGACAGTTTGCAGGTCGAGTGCTGCTACCAACCCGGCAACCCCCAGACGTGCGACATCGACGCGGCCGTCGTTGACGTTCAGGACCCAAGGTGCTTCCGCCCAGTCCCCGACCGCAAGCACGCCGACGCCGCGGCTGGCTGGGTTCGTGAGTTGCTCGATGCGTTCGCGCTGTCTTGGGTCGGTGGGCAGTCTGTCGAGTATCAGGACGACCGGCGCCCACGGGTCGCCGCCGCGGCTGGCTACCCGCGCCTCGAACGTCGTCGCGAGCGTTCGATCATCGAGCGCGCGGTCGATCGCGCGGACCTGTTGATCGAGCGTGTCGAGCGCGGCGTCGAGGGTGTCAAGAACCCGCAGCCGAGGCACCGCATCGGATGTCGACAGCAGTTCCTGTTCGCTGACCACTATGACTTCGAGACTGTCGGCGATCGGGCTGACGGCGAGCTCGAGTGCGACACTGCGGGCCAGCGCTCGCGCTTGGGCTGGCGTTCCTGCGATGCACGCGAGGCCACACGCTTCCAAGTCGACCATGACCGGCCCATCAGGACCGCGACCGATCGTGGCGAGGGCCGGCATCGGCGCGCAGCCGTCTCGCGCGGCACTTTCGAGTTGGGAGTGCGGGATCGAGCGAGGAAGTTTCCACAACCAGCCAGGTGGGGTTGTCGTCCACGGCTTTGGCGCGTCTGGACTTGGTTCGTCGAGCATGACGACGAGGTTGTGCTCGCGAAGTTGTACTGCGACCGGGTGCGGAGCCCGGTCGCCGCGTCGGACGCGGAGATGTCCACTGAGACTGCGCAGCGCGACATCGAGCCAGGAACCGGACGCGTTGTCGGCGAGCGCGCGTACCGCGAGTTCCGTCGCCGCGAGCTCGGGTGCCGGCGGCGGAACCGCGCGCCCGGGTCGGCGACGCTTGCGTTGTCGGCGACGAAGAAGATCCAACGCTGCGGTCAGGCCAACCGCGGTGGTGAGACCGGCGACGCCGAGGAGGAGAGCGTCGTCGGTTCGTCGTTCCTGATGCGTGCGGGAACGCGACGCTGCGGCTGTGCGCTCATGCGGCGCCGGCTGGGCGCCGGTCGGGGGCGCCGAGAGCTTGGTCGTCGGGGTGGTGGTCGGGGTCGGCGCGACGGAAGACGGCACCACGATCGGCCGCGGATGGGTGGTCGGCGTGGGTTGCGACGGTGCCGTAAGGACCGCGATGTGTGGTTCTGTCATTGAGGGTGGCAGCTCGAGTTGCCAGCCGGGAAATATC
>JBKQIY010000075.1:0-22474 GCA_052148155.1 Acidimicrobiia bacterium
CCCAGCCGAGTGACACTTCGGCCGACGTAGGTGGACCCTCAGGTGGTCCCATAACTGGCAACAGAGGTGGTCCCATGCCACTGGCAAAACCAGCAGCGGACTGGTCCCATGTCACTGGCAAGCGACACACGACTGGCACGGCGACTGGAACTACACCCTGCACCCATCACCGCTCAAATAATTTCCGGGCGGGCCCTTAGGTGCCTTTCGGCGGGAGTTTCCAGGGCGTCGGATGCGCCAGGTTCGATGGGCATCCCTGCGCGAAGTCGAGCTCGCCCAGGTCTTTGCCGCCGAGCAACAACCGGCTGACGGTTCCGTCGGCGCTCGGTGCTTGGAGCACCACTGCTTGCGCGTCGCACCAGATGAAGCTCATCCCGATCCCGAAGCCGGCGTTCGGGTCCTCCTCGATCGCGGTCTCCGACATGTCGGGATAGCTGCCCTGCGTGGCATACAACTGGTCGAAGTAGGTCGCGGTCTGGCCGAGACCGGGACCGACGCTGACGTTGTCGACCGCGCCGCGGGTTCGGTCGATCCAGTTGCCGATACGTGCTTCGGGCCCTCCGGGAGTCGTATACGCCCAGCCGAGCCAGCCGACCAACGCGACCAGGACGAGGCCGACCGGACGGATCCGCAGTCGCCGACGGCGCCGGCGAGGCGGCGGTCCGGGGGTGGACTCCGTCGGATCGTTCCAATGGCGCTCACGGGACAGCGGCGTATAACGCGACGCGGGGGGAGGTTCGTCGAGACGGACGAAATAGGGCGTCTCCGGTCGGTAAGCCACCGCCTTGTATCGGCAGGCTGGACCGTTCGGTTCAATCGGGCGCCCGTCCGGGCGTTCCCGCCCGGGCGGGGGCCGGGGGCTCTCCGTCTGCGGCGGCCAGCGCACGGCACACGGGCAAGGGGATGGCGGTGGCGTTCCAGCGCGCCGGACGATGGTGCGCACCGGCCCAGGCTGCGACCTCGGGGCGGGCGCCGGCCTCGCGGAGCAGCGCGGCGCCGAGCTCGTCGTGAGCGACGTAGCGTCCCATCCGGGCCTGGATCGGGCCCGGTGCATCGACCCAGCCGCGCAGCCGGGAAGTGCCCATCAGGGTGGCGGCCATCGTCACGGCCGTTCGGCCGACTGTGCCGTACCCCGACGCTTGCTTGCCGGCGTCGTGGAGCAACGCAGCTGCCCGCCATCGCGGGTCCGAGGCTTCGGACGTGCCGGCGAGCGCGACGTTCAAGCGCCGCGCGACGGCGATCCCTTCGACTTGATCGACCAGCCCCATGTTTTCCCACACTGCGAGTTCTTCGGGTTCGAGCGCGTCGGCGGCCCACCGGCGCGTTTGGTGATCGAGCGGACGGGCGCGCAACGACTCGACATACCTCCTCACCAGATGGGCGACCCGCTGTCCCTGCGCTCGCGCGCTCATCTCAACGCGTACGACTCGAGACGTCGCAAGAACGGATCGAACAGGTGACCGATCAGTCCGCTTCCACCCCAAAACACGAGGGCGAAGATCACGAGCATCCCGTAGGGACGGAATCGCTGCCATCCGGGCAGCCATTCACGGGGCAGGACCCGCTCGAGGAGCGCCGCACCGTCGAGCGGCGGAATGGGCACGAGGTTGAACAGGCCGAGGAAGAGGTTGACGATCGCAAATGCAAGTGCGATCTGCACCGCGAGGGGAAGCTGCGCGATGGTGAACGTCCCGAACGTCGGATGGTAAAGGGCGCGAGCGACGAAGGCCGAGCCGAGCATGAGGAGGAGGTTCGTCGCCGGTCCGGCCAAGGAGACGAGCACCATGTCGCGGCGCCCGTTTCGGAGGCGGCTCGGATTGATCGGCACCGGTTTGGCCCACCCGACGACCGGGATCCCGGCCAATGCGCCCAATGCGGGAAGGATGATCGACCCGAACGGGTCGATGTGGGGGATCGGGTTCAGCGTCAGGCGTCCCGCACGTCGCGCGGTGTCGTCACCCAACCAGAGCGCGACGACGCCGTGTGAGATTTCGTGCAGGATGATCGCGGCCACGAGCGCGACGAAGTAGATGACCGTGAGCTGGTCGAGGTGCACGGCGAGCGTCCGTCGGTACGACGGTTAGCGGCGGGCCGATGCGCACGCGATGCATAGCCGGGCGGCGGGCATCGCTTCGAGTCGCGGTTCGCCGATCTGGCGGCTGCAGTTCTCGCAGACGCCGTAGGTGCCGCTATCGAGTTTGGTGAGCGCTTCGTCGATATCGCTGAGGGTGTCGCGCAACGAGCCGACGAGCGCGTCGACCTCGCCCCGTTCCGCGGTGACCTGGCCGGAGTCAGCGAACCCTTCGTCGTAGGTTCCGCGGTCGACGCCCATTGCTGCGAGCTCGTTGGTGACACGCTCGCGCTCGGCCGTGAGCACCGCGCGTTGCCCGGCGGCGGTCGCATCTGACATGGCGCGATGGTACCCTCGAAGGGCACGACTCGATGGGGCCGAACCGGGACTGGTCAGCTTCGGATCGATGCCTGCGCCCTCGGATGCGCCGCGTCGTAGACCGCCCGCAGCCGCTCCGGCGAGACCTTTGTGTACACCTGGGTGGTCGAGATACTTGCGTGACCGAGCAGCTCCTGCACGACGCGCAAGTCGGCGCCATTGTCGAGCATGTGCGTCGCGCACGAGTGCCGCAAGATGTGCGGAGAGAGGTGGCTGTCGAGCCCGACCCGCGACCCGGCGTTCCGGACGATCGACCAACACGCCTGACGGCTGATGCGGCCACCACGGGCGTTCAAGAACACTGCGTCGCTGTCGGCAACACGACGAGAGCGGGCACTGCGTAAGGTGAGGCGGCCGTCGCCTAGGTAGCTGCCCACCACGCGGCGTGCGCTGCGGCCGATGGGCACGATTCGTTCCTTGTCGCCTTTGCCGAGCACGCGTACCACACCGTCGGTGAGGTCGAGATCGCCCAACTCGAGGCCGACGGCCTCGCTGATGCGGATGCCGGTGGCGTACAACGTCTCGAGTAGCGCGCGGTCGCGTTGCGGCAGCGGCCCATCGCCGGTCACCGCGCCGAGCAGCTGCTCGACCTGTGCCTCGTCGAGGGCCTTGGGGATCCCTTGCGGCACCCGGGGGGCGTCGACGTCCTCGCTGGGATCAGTCGGAAGCAACCCTTCGGTTGCGCAGAAGCCGTGGAACGACCGGACCGCGACGAGCGCACGCGCGATCGAGGCGGCGACCAGGAGCCGGTGTCCGTCATCGTCGGTGAGCGTTCCGAGATAGCGCACGTATGCCTGCACGGTCGGCTCGCCGATCGCTGCTGGGTCGAGCTCGCCCCGTTCGCGCAGGAACGCCGCGTAGCGACAAAGGTCGCGGCGGTAGGCCGCCCGCGAGTTCTTTGCCAGTCCGCGCTCGACCGCGAGCCAAGCTTCGTGTTCGGCGAGCAACCGATCCAGCTCGTCCGCGGATCGGCCGACGGATGCGGCCCTCACCGCGGGAGCGCCGCCACCTCGGTCTCGATCGGCAGGCGCGGCGAGCGTCCTTCGGCGCGTTGACGGGCAGCCTCGACAAACGCCGCGAACAGGGGATGGGGTCGATTGGGGCGGCTCTTGAACTCCGGGTGCGCCTGGGTCGCGACGAAGAACGGATGCATGTGCGGCGGAAGTTCGATGAACTCGACGAGCAAACCGTCGGGCGAACTCCCGGAGCACACCATCCCGTGCTCCTCGAGTCGCTGCCGGTACTGGTTGTTGAACTCGTAACGGTGGCGGTGACGTTCGTACACGACTTCTTCGCCGTAGATTTCGCGGACGCGTGTGCCGGCCGCGAGTCGGGCGGGGTACGCACCGAGGCGCATCGTGCCGCCCATGTCGACGATCGATTTCTGCTCGTCCATCAGATCGATGACGGGGTGCGGACTGTGCGGGTCGAACTCTGACGAGTTGGCACCGGCGAGCCCACATTCGTCTCGTGCGAACTCGATCACTGCGCAATGCAGGCCCAGGCAAAGCCCAAGGTACGGCACACCTTGTTCGCGTGCGTACGCCGCCGCCGCGATTTTGCCTTCGATGCCACGGATTCCGAACCCGCCGGGTACGACGAGACCGTCGAGGCCGTGCAATCGCCCTTCGGCGAGTAAACCTTCGGTGTCGTCGGCGGAGATCCAGTCGATCTCGACTTTGGCGCCGCACGCGTAACCGCCGTGCTTCAGTGCTTCAACGACCGACAGATACGCGTCGGGCAAATTGATGTACTTGCCGACCAGACCGACATGCACGGTCTCGGAGGCCAGCTGAACTCGGTGGACGAGCGCGCGCCATTCGGAGAGATCGGGCTCACGCTCGGTGAGGTGCAGGACGCGGCATACGTAGTCGTCGAGACCCTCGTCGTGGAGGACGAGGGGGATCTCATAGAGGATCTCGGCGTCGACCGCCGACACGATGCCTTCCTCGGGGACGTCACACAGTGCGGAGATCTTCTCCTTGAGCCGTTTGGCGATCGGCCGGTCGCTACGGCACACGATCGCGTCGGGCTGGATACCGCGGCTGCGCAACTCGGTGACGGAGTGCTGGGTCGGCTTGGTCTTCTGCTCGGCCGAAGGTCCGATGAACGGGACAAGCGTGACGTGCACGTAGAACACGTTGTCGCGGCCCACATCTTTACGGAACTGTCGGATCGCCTCGAGGAACGGCAGGATCTCGATGTCGCCGACAGTGCCGCCGATCTCGGTGATCACGACGTCGACCTCGCTCGTGGCGAGCGCGAGGATGCGCTCCTTGATCTCGTCGGTGATGTGCGGGATGACCTGGACCGTCTCGCCGAGGTACGCGCCTTTTCGTTCCTTGGCGAGCACCGACTGGTAGATCGAACCGGTGGTGGCGTTCGAACGCCGCGTCAACGCGACGTCGACGAAGCGTTCGTAGTGGCCGAGGTCGAGGTCGGTTTCGCCTTTGTCGTCGGTGACGAACACCTCACCGTGCTGGAAGGGGTTCATCGTTCCGGGATCGACGTTGATGTACGGGTCGAGCTTTTGCATCGTGACGCGCAGGCCGCGACTTTTGAGCAGACGTCCGAGGGACGACGCCGTGAGCCCCTTACCCAGGCTCGACGCCACTCCCCCCGTCACGAAGACGTGCTTGGCCAACCCCCGAACCTCCGCGTTGATGTCGGGCCGAACTGCTCAGGGACGCGCCCGTTGCCCGGACCGGGCTCGTTCGCCGACGGTAGCACCGGTGTCGGACACCCCTGGTGATCCCGCTGTGGGCGTTTCGTCGAGGTCGGACACCGCCCGCGCAGCGGAGCCCCCCGTACGCGACGCGCCGGCGCGGACGCGCTGAGCGGCCGGCGACGCAGCTGGTCCGGCCGTAGCGCGGTCCGGCTGGAGGCCACGCAGGCTCGTACGGCGGTGATCGTGTCGGGCCGCGTCATCGTTTTGGTGTGGTCGTCGCGTGTCGACGACGACACGCCCGACGCGTCCGTGACTTGCGAGCGAGCATGCGGTCCCGCGACCTGTTGGTGGCGTACGGGCCCGCTGCAATTGTCGTCACGGGTACGTGGGCGCCCTGATAAGTCGGCGACGCGATCGACAGACCGAGCGTCACGCCGATTGTTCTCCGATATCGCGGCGAGGGTCACACCGTGAGCGACGGAGGCCGCCTCGCCGGACCATCCGCCGAGCGCTGGGGTGAACGTCGGACTCGTGGTCGCTCAGACGTCCGACCTTTGGCAGATGTCTCGCGGCGGCGAGCTCCTGGTAGCCCGCCGTCCGACACGCAGGGGGCTCCGGGCACGAGATCACGACCCGCGCCGTTCACGAACCGCGGTCTCTGCCGACCATGTCGAATCGGCGCAGGATCGGTACCCGGTCGATGACCGCGCCGAACGAGACGATCTCCGCCGCGACGGTCAACGCGACGAGCCCGACCAGCACGAAGTTGCGGGGACCGTGACCGAGGTCGAGCACAACCGCCAAACCGAGCACCGCGCCGAGCACGTTCGCTCCGGTATCTCCCAGCATCAGATGCTCGTGCAGATCGTCTCCCAGCAGACCGCAGAACGCGCCGATCACCGGCGCGATCGCGATGCCGACCGCGTCGCCTCGAGCGACGATCGCGATCGGCAACCAGGCAACGATTCCGACCTTGATGGCACGCCCAGGCGCGCGATCGAACAGATTCGCGGCGTTCGCTGCGAGTGCGATGAGCGCGGCATCGGCGAGCAGCTGCCGGCCCGAGCCGAACGGAACATTCGCGACCAGCACGAGCGCGACAGCTGCACCTCCGAAGATCTTGATCACGCCGGTGGTCACCCGACCTTCGGCGAGCGCGTGGAGGTGGCCGCGAAAACCGCGATCGCCCTCGGTGCCCAAGAGGTCGTCGATCAGTCCGAGCAGGCCGAAGCCCAAACACGCGAACAACACCAGCGGACGCGCGATGTTGCGGCCAGCTTCGTCGCCCAGGCCGAACGCCCCCAAGGTTGCGCGTCCTGCCTCGACACCCAGCACCGCGACCACGACGAGCAGACCCGCGGCCGTCGGTAACGGACGATCGCGAAAGTTGCGGCGCTGGAGCGCCGGCGCGTCGAGGAGGTCACGACCCCACATCACCAGGAGCCGCACGGTGAGCAACCCGACGACGAGCCCGACGAACACGATCATGTGGCCCTAGGTCCTCCGGCGCACCGATCGGCCGGTTCGACCGCCGAGGTCGGCGCGGTCGGCGCGGTCGGCGTGGCCGGCGCGGTCGGCGCGGTCGATGAGATGGTCCGGCGGGGACGGACTCGGCGGCCGCGGATGGTCGCCACCTCCGGCGCGACGGTGTTCGCTTCCTTGGCGTTGGTCACCGCGGCTTGTTCAAGCCTGCGCCGAGGACACGCCTTCGCTTCCCTGACACGGGCGCGGTCACTCTTGCGCCGAACACGTCGAAGATGACCTGCGGTGTCGTGATCGAGGGTCGGGCGGTCGCGCGGTGACGGCGCAAGGCTCGCGTGTGCGCAGTCGAGACGCAGCCCGCAGGCAGTGTCGACAACATGGACGCACCCGCGATGCGCGGCACGGTTATCGGTTGCTTGACCGCGAGCGTGCAGCTCGCCGGCGACTGGCCGACACGACCGTCTTCGACATGGTGGCCGGGTCGACGAGCGCGCCGGACGGCGCCCCGGCCACGGCCGAGCCCGCATTGGACGCGAGCGGTCCGAACACGCATACGAGGCCAAGTTCGCGGCGGGACCGTGGCGGCAAGGTCGCAAGGACGCCTGATCTCGCCCGGTACGAACATGGGTATATATCCCGTGAGCCGCGAGACTCCGGTCATGGTCTCCCGATCCAGGGGCGGCGCGGGATACGCCGTGAGCCCTGGCCGTGATCGAGCGCGTCGTCATGAGCCGTGCGGCGGCAACGGTGCCGACGCGCCGGTCCCGTAGCCGTAGTGGCCGACATTTCCGCCGCCGATGGTCTCGAGGGTCAGCACCGCCGCGATCTGTCCCTGGATCTCGTCGAGGTCGTCGACCGTCGACACCGCATGCGACAGCACATTGTCGTCGAGAATCGAAGACAGCGACGCGCCGCGGGCCGGCGCGTCAGCTTGATTGTCTCCAGCGTCGTAGACGGCCGCGACGGCGGTGGGCAGACTGACGTTGACCGCGGCGCGTGCGAAGGCGGCAGTCAGCCCAGTTCCGTCGAAGTCGCTGTCGTCTCCGGTGACTTCGAGTACGTCGACGGGGTGTGCCGGAAAACCGGCGAACGCGGACGCGTCGCCATCGGTCACACTAATGAATCCGGCCTTCTCGAGCGCCGTGAGCACATCGATCCGTGACGACGGCGTCGACGACGGCGTCGTCGTCGTGGTTCGTCGGGGCAATGTCGTCGGCGACTTCGTGGCGCGCCGTGTCGCGGAAGCCGAGGTATGCGTCGAAGTTGGCGCTTTGGCGAGCCGCCGGACGAGCAGGTTGAGCGCGACGTTGCGCACATGCGTTGCGGTTCCTCGCACGTCGAGTGCCGACTCGAGTGCCTGGACGCGCGACTTCGAATCGAGGCGCCACGGATCGTCGAGCCACAGGACCGCCGGCACGTCGGCGCCGGCTTGTTGCAGCGTCTGCTCGGTTTGCCTGACTGCATCACTGTTGATTCCTTGTTCCGCGACCAGCGCGATCGATTGTCCGTCGAGTCGCGCGTCGCCTGCGAACGGTGCGACCAGGTTGACGAACTGCTGGAGCTGCGAGTTCTGCTTCCCGAGCTGCTTGCTCGCGGTTTCGCGCGCGCTGTTTTCCTTGCGCACGCCGTTGATTTCGCTATCAAGCCGGTTGACAATTCCCTGGTCGATCACTGTGGATCCCACGAGGATTCCGAGTCCGAGAGCGAGGAACACGGCGATCAGCGAGACGAGGTGAAACCGAAAGTTGATCATGATGGGCAGCAGGAGCCTAGAAGACTCGGGCCGCGCCGACCGAGCGTTGTCAGAACCAGTTCACGACCCGCGCCCAGGTGTCGGAAAACATCAAGCGGAAACCATCGAGGAACACCTGGAGCGAGTGCGACACGTACGTCATCGCGACCATTGCCGCGACTGCCGAAGCGATGAGGAACACCATGTCACGACGGCGGACGCGACCCTCGTACAAGCGGCTCACACCTTTCGCGTCGACCAACACCGGCCCGAGACGCAGTCGGGTGAGGAAGGTCGACGCCATCCCGCGTCGGCCTTTGTCGAGGAATTCCACCATCGTCGCGTGCGTGCCGACCGCCACGATGAGTGCCGCGCCCGCTTCGTATGCCAAGAGCAACGCGGCGTCCTCACTCATCCCTTCCGCGATGAACTCGTCGTAGCTGACCCCGGCCGCGAGGAGCTCGGCATGACCCGGTGCGCGACCGTCAGGATGCCGGTGGTGTATGAGCTGCGCTCCGCAATTCATTGCGGTATTCGAAAGCGAGTCGAAGTCGCCGATGATGATGTCGGGTTTCAGTCTCATGGCCAGCAAGGCATCGGCGCCGCCATCCACCGCGATGAGTACCGGCTTGTATTCCCGGATATACGCGCGCAGGGTCTTGAGGTCGTGTTCGTAGTCGTGGCCGCGCACGACGACCAGCGCGTGGCGACCCTGTATGCGCGCCCGCAGTGGTGGGAGCTGCAACGGTTCGAAGGTGATCTCCGCCTCGGTTTCGATGTACGCGAGCGTGTTGCGCGCGAACGTCTGCAACTCGGCGCCGATCGTGAGCCGCGCTTCTTCCATGCGGGCTTCGATTTCCTCGGCGACTAACACTTCGCCGACGGCCAGCTTTTCGTCGTCGCGCCAGAGCGCGCCTTCGCGGAGCTCCAACACTTCGCCTTCACGTATCTGATCCATGATCTCGGACCCGACCGCATCGAGCAGCGGAATACCTGCGGAGACGATTCTGATCGGTCCGCCATTCGGGTAGCGGCCCGAGATCGACGGACTCGCGTTGACCACCGCGGCGACCCCGGCCGATACCAACGCGTCGGCTGCGACGCGGTCGATGTCACGATGGTCGATGATCGCGATGTCACCAGGACTGATGCGCCGGATGAGATCCTTGGTGCGTCGATCGACGCGCGCGGTCCCGGCGATATCGACCGGCCGCGACGATCGTCGCCTTCGCACCCTCATCATCGTGTCCTCATCGCCGCCTGGTCATCGCTGTCTCGTCATCGCCGTCTCGTGACTGCGTCGACTTCGCCCGGCTTGCGGTACGCGCCTCGCGTGCGCGGGCTAACAGTTCCTGCGCGTGACGACGAGCGTGGGACGATTCACCGACTCCGGCGAGCATGCGGGAAACTTCACCGATGCGCGCATCGTCGAGCACGAGCGCTGCGCTCGCCACAGTGCGGGGGCCGGCCTCGGACTTCGAAACCGCTACCTGCGCGTCGGCGAACGCTGCGACTTGCGGAAGATGCGTCACGCACAACACTTGGTGTTGTCCTCCCAACGTTGCGAGTGCTTGTCCGACTGCCGTGCCGGCTTCTCCGCCGATACCCGCGTCGACTTCATCGAACACGAGGGTAGGTGGCGCCACGGAGAGCACCACCCGCAGAGCCAGCATCGCGCGCGCGAGCTCTCCGCCGGAAGCGGCGCGTGCGAGGGGCCGTGCGGGTTCGCCGGGATTGGGGGCGAGAACGAAGGTGACCTCGTCGGCGCCGTCGTCGCCGGCTGTGTCGAAATCGGCGGATTCGATCGCCACTTCGAAGCTCGCCGCGGGCATCGCGAGCTCTCGGAGATGGGCTTCGACGGCCGTTGCGAGCGGGCCGGCGGCCGTCAGCCGCGCCGCCGACAGGGTGCGGGCGGCCTGGGCGACCTCGCGATCACAGTCGGCCGCGGCGGCGGCCAGAGCCGCGGCGCGCTCCTCTTGGCCTTCGAGCTCGGCCATGCGATCGCGTGCTTCGAGCGCGTAGGTCTGCACGTGGGCGAGTGTCGGCCCGTACTTACGTACGAGCTCGCGCAGACGGGCCCGCCGCTGTTGCAGGGCTGCCAGCAGTTCCGGGTCGGCAACGATCTGCTCGGCCGCGACTCGTACATCGTGGCCGACTTCAGCGGCCTCGATCTGGAGGCTCCGCAGACGATCGGCGATCGGCGCGAACGGTTCGCGTGACGAAAGGGCCGCGATCGCGGCGCCGAGCGCATCTTGGGTCGGACCATCGAGGCGTGCATGCACCTCTTCGAGTGCCGCTCGGTGCGCCTCGGCGTCAGCCAGGATCTCTTCTTGCGTTGCGAGTGCCGTTTCCTCATCCGGGTCATCGATTCCGGCCGCGTCGATCTCGGCGAGCTCGTACCTGAGGAGGTCGAGTTGTCGCACGCGCGATCGATCGTCGCCTCCGATTTCGTGCTGGTCTTGTTCGACGCGACGACGAGCAGCACGTGCGGCCACCAGCTGGGCGCGAGCCGTCATCGCCGGCGGTCCCGCGTAGCGGTCGAGCAGCAACCGTTGCTCGGCCGGAACCAGGAGAGACTGGTGGGCATGCTGGCCGTGCAGGTCGACGAGCGCTCGGCCACGGGCGGCGAGCTCGGCGACGGTCGCCAGGTGCCCGTCGATATATCCACGCGACCGGCCGCTCACCGGGACGACGCGCGCAAGCACGACCTCGTCTTCGTCGTCGACGAATCGTCCCTCGACACGTGCTTCGGCGGCGCCGTCGCGCACCAGCGACGGATCGGCGCGTCCTCCGCATAACAGGTCGAGCGCGTCGACGATGAGCGTCTTCCCTGCACCGGTCTCACCGGTGATGACGGTCATGCCGCCGGAGAGTGGTAACAGGAGGTCGGCGATGATTCCGAGATTCTCGACCCGCAACTCGACCAGCATCGTCACTTACCTATCGGGAAGGTCGAACTTGGCTTTGAGTACTTGATGGAAGTCCCGGGCGCGTAGGCTCGCGAGCCGCAACGGTTCGGCGGCCGCGGCACACGTCACGCGATCTCCGGCCGCGAGTTCGCCGAGCTCTCGACCGTCGATTGTGAGCACCACACCGCGATCGTCGCACACATCGAAGCCGAGTTCTTCGCCGTCGGCGAGCACGAGGGACCGGTCGAAGAGCATGTGGGGCGACACCGGAGTCAAGACCAGGCAGCGCAGCGCCGGAGACGCGATCGGGCCCCGGACGGAGAACGAGTAGGCAGTCGTACCGGTGGGGGTCGCGACGATCACACCGTCCGCCGCGTACGTCGTGAAGGCGCTCCCGTTGATCGACACGTCGAGTCGAATGAGGTGCCCGCTGCGCTGCTTTTCGAGCGCGGCTTCGTTGAGCGCGAACCATGTGCCCGCACCCGCGCCGCGCGACGTGACGCGCACCTCGAGCACCATCCGCTCCGACACGGCGAAGTCACCGGCGACCAGCCGTGGCATCGACGCTTCGAGCTCGTCGGGTTCGACGTCGGTGAGGTAGCCGAGCTGGCCGACATTGACTCCAAGGATCGGCACCGGCGCTGGGTATACGAGATCGACGGCATGCAACATGGTGCCGTCGCCGCCGAGCGAGACGACAAGATCGAGATCGGATGCGAAGTCCTGCATCGCGACGCCCAACGCGGCGAGATCGACGAATTTGGCCTCCTCGGCCGGGACGCGAACTTCGACGCCGCGATCGCGAAACCAGCCGGCCGCCGAGCGTGCAAGCTCGTGCGCGAGTCCACGGTCGCGGTGAGGCACGAGTCCGACCGTGCGGATGTTCTGCGGCCTACTCACGCGGGCTGCGACCTCCGGCGCCGATCATGCGGCGACGTCGCCGCGACCTGTCGGCGAAGTTGGCGTGTACTTGCGGGCCTGCGCGCATCGATGGTCATGCCGCTGCTTGGTGTGCATCGCCCACGACACGCTCGATGTCGTTGGCGTCGACGTGTGCCGGTCCCCGACTTGCGTGCGCGAAGAACTCGATGTTTCCGTCGGCGCCGCGCAGGGGCGAGGCGACCAGCGCGCGCACGCCGAGACCGAGCGAGTCGAACGCGCCGACGACCTCGCGCAGGACGGCGCCGTGCACGACTGGCTCGCGCACGATTCCACCTTTGCCGACGCGTCTGCGCCCAGCCTCGAACTGGGGCTTGACTAGCAACACGAACGTGGCGTCGGTGCTTGTGAGCGCGAGGAGGTTCGGCGCGACGGTTCGCAACGAGATGAACGACAGGTCGGCAACACAGAAATTGGCGGGCGGATCGATCGCGCTGGCGTCGAGTGCGCGCACGTTGGTGCGTTCCATCACGGTGACGCGCGGATCGTTGCGGAGTGTCCACGCGAGTTGCCCGCGGCCGACATCGATCGCGATGACATGTGCGGCGCCTCGACGCAACAGACAGTCGGTGAATCCGCCGGTGGAGGCGCCAACATCGATCGCTTGAACGCCGTCAACTGCGACGGCGAACGCGTCGAGCGCTCCCGCGAGTTTGGTGCCGCCGCGCGACACGAACGCGTCGACGCTCGACGCGGCCGTGACAACGATGGGCTCGGCGGCGGCGACTTGGCGGGCGGCGGTCGTGGTCGGGGTGCCGCTCACTGACACCCGACCGGCAGCGATCGCTTCAACTGCTCGCGCCCGGCTGGGCGCGAGCCCGCGCCGCACGAGCTCGACGTCGAGGCGCCGCCGCACCACTCAGCGGGTTCGCTTGGTCGCCGGCTTCCTCGCGGCGTTCGGGGCCACTCGCCGCCCTGCGGTCTTGCGCGCCGATCTCTTGGCCGTTGTCCGCTTCGCGGCCGTCTTTCTGGCAGCGGTCTTGGTGGTAACGGCTTTCTTTTTCGCCGGCACTTTGCGTGCCGACGTGTTCGCGGCCGTGTTCTTTTTCGCCGGCACCTTGCGTGCGGGCCGTTTCGCGGCCGCTTTCTTCTTGGCCGGTGCCGTGCCTGCTCTGGTCGGTTTGGCCGCCGCCCTGGCCGTTGCGTGGAGGCGACGTTCCAGCGCTTCGAGGTCGCGCTTGGTTGCGAGCCCGAGCGCTCCGAGCTGACGTTGCACCTCGGTGCTGACGATGGTGCGAAGCTCCTCGCTGCGCCGTCGACTGATCTCGATGAGCTCGTCGACTGCGGCGCCGATCTGATCGCGCGCGAGTTGACCCTGTGCGACCAGGTCGATGGCAAGCCGGTGGGCCTGCGATCGGCGGAGCTCCGTGAATTGCATGCCGGTCTCGAGCACACGCTTCCAATCCGGAGGCTGGGGCATCGCTACCTCTTTCGATCGCGGCGCGGCTGGCCGCCGAGGGGGGACAGACACAACTACCACCCATCATCAACGTTGGAACACCGGCACGTAGCCTAGGGGCCACCCTGCGCGTACTTCCGGACCGTCAGCCGGCGGCGAGCACCAGTGGCACGAGCCGCGCAAGGTCGGCCGCAACGAACGGCGGCGGTGGATCCGGGACCGGTTCGCCGCCCGCGCTCCCGGCGACACCGGATAAAACGAGCGCGAACGGCCATCCGAGCGCCGCGGCGAAGGCGCCGTCTGTCGTCGGCCGGTCACCCACCACGATTCCGGCGTTGCCGTATCGCGAGCGTACGAGCTCGGCCATCGCCATCGCGGGTTTGCCTGCGACCTCGGGTTGACGGCCGGCCGCGGTCGAGACCGCGGCCACGAGCGCGCCGGCCCCGGGTATGACACCGCCGTCGATCGGGTAGGTCGGATCGAGGTTGGTGGCAACAAACCGGGCGCCCCCTCGGGCCGCGTCGGCGGCACGGGTCAGGCCGTCGAAGTCGAAGTCGCGATGAAACCCGACGACGACCGCGTCGACCGGCCCGCGCGAAACGACGCGCAGGCCGCGCGCTTCGAGGGCCTCGACTACGCCGGGCCCCGCGTACGCGAGCACCGCCGCGCCCGGCGTCAAGCCGGTGCAGACCACCGCGGCCGCGGCCTGCGCGCTGGTGCAGACGTCGTCCGGATCGGCCGGGACGCCGACGCGCGCGAGTCGTTGTACGTAATCGACGATACGCAAGCTCGAGTTGTTCGTGGTGAACACGACGCGCCAGCCCGCGACGCGCAGCTGCTCGATGGCGCCGGCCGAGCCCTGAATGGGCGTCTCGCCGCGCCAGACGACACCGTCGAGATCGCAGCACACGAGGTGGCCGGCTGCGCCCGGACCGGCGCCGGCTCGAAGGTCAGTCACTGGCTTCTTCGAGCGCGCGCTGGTAGTCGGCATTGTCGGGACGCATCACTATTGCGAGCCGCAGATGTGCGCGGGCGCCGCCGCGATCGCCGGCGCGGAGCAGGCACAGGCCCAGACCGTAATGGGCGTAGTCGTTGACGGGTTCGAGATCGAGCGCGGCGCGGAACTCGCGTTCTGCGTTCCCGAATCGACCCGAGCGGTAGTAAGCACGCGCGAGCGTTTCGCGCACCGATCCCTTCTCCGGCTCGAGTCGTCGTGCGCGTTCGAGCGCGACCACCGCGGCGTGGACGTTGCCGCCGGCGAGAAGCTGGGTGCCGTCTTGAAAGGCGATGTAGGCGTCGCTGTCGTCGTCCACGCGTCGTCACCTCCTCGATGAGTTGGGTTTCGGCCCGAATGTCGGACGGGTGCTGTGCTACAACCGGTCGGCATTCCCGAGCCCGGAGCGCCTCGTGCCCGATTTCTTCGCCTTTGCCGGTTTGCGCTACGACTGCGACGCGGCCGGCACGGACCTCGAGATGCTCGCCGCCCCACCCTACGACGTGATCGACGAAGAACGGCGCGCTGCGCTCGAGGCGGCCGACGTCCACAACGCGGTGCGCCTGCTCCTCCCCCAGGACGCACAGCGCGACGGCGACCGTTATGAGCAGGCGGGCCGCACGCTCACTGCGTGGCAACGGTCCGGCGTGCTCGTCGCCGACCCGAATCCTCGTTTGTACTCCTACCGGATGCAGTTCCGCGCTCCGCACGGCGGGGCGCGTCATACCCGGGGTGTCATCGGTGCGCTCGCGCTCCCCGAACTTGGCGACGCGAGTGTGCTGCCGCACGAACGTACGGCAGCGAAGGCAAAGTCCGATCGTCTCGCGCTGCTGCGCGCGACGCGAGCCAACCTCGACCCGATCTGGGGTCTCAGCCTCGCGCCGGGTATCACTGACCTGATCGAGCCCGATCTGTTGCTCGCCACCTGCGTCGACGCCGACGCGGTGATCCACGAGCTCGGCGCGATCGACAACCCGGCACGCATCGAGGACATCTGCTCGCGCATCGGCGCGACACCGGTCGTGCTCGCCGACGGCCACCACCGTTTCGAGACCGCCTGCACCTACCGCGACGAGCTGCGCGCGGCCGGTCAGGTGGTCCCGGGCGCGGACGCGATCATGATGCTGGTGGTCGAGCTCGTCGCCGACGAGCTCGACATCGAGCCCATCCACCGGCTCGTCGATCTGCCCGCTGGCCTCGATCTTCGGGCCGCGCTCGGCGACGCGTTCGACGTCGTCGACTGTGGCGGCTACTCGGCCGAGGCGATCGACGGGCTTCAGACCCGGATGGCCGAGCTGCACGGGCTCGGTATCGTCGACCGCGTCGGCTTGGCGGTCGCGGTCCCCCGGCCCGACGTTCGGGCACACGCGCTGGCGGGCGAGCATCCGGCGGTGGCCGCGACCGATGCTGCCGTCGTCGAAGCGCTAGTTGCGCCCCGCCTCCCGCAGGCGAAGTGGCGCTACTGGCACGACGCCGGCGCGGTTGCCGGCCAGGTCGATAAGGGCGCCGCGAGCGCGGCGATTCTTTGCAGTCCCGTCTCGGTCGCGCAGACACGGTCAGCGGCCACCGACCGGGCCCGGATGCCTCAGAAGACGACGTTCTTCACACCGAAGCCGCTGTCCGGCATGGTGTTTCGAACATTCTGAATGTTGCGACGAGTTGCGTCGGCCGTCGTTAGTTCACGGTCCACGTCGGGGCGGACCGCAGCAGTTTGGCGAGGTCGCCGGGTCCGCTGCGCTCGGCGGCGGCCACAAGCTGGCGTTGCATCTCGACCTCGTACGACGGCCGATCAACGGCTCGGAACACGCCGACTGGAGTCGGGGTCTCTGGATGTTCGGCGAGACGCGACAGGGCAAACGCCAAAGAGGGGTCGTGGCGGTGTTCGTCGTGGACGACGATGCGCGACGCGCCGACGTCTTCGACGCGAACGATCTGCGCTTCGCCGTGGTCGTTGATGACCACGCCCATCTCCTGATCGGCACCGAAGCGGATCGGCTCGCCGTGACGCAAGCTGATCAACATGTCGGGACGGGCGTCCTTGTTGAGGATGGTGTCGAACGCGCCGTCGTTGAACACGTTGCAGTTCTGGTATACCTCCACGAAGGCGGCGCCGCGATGCTCGTTGGCCCGTGTGAACACTTCGGTCATGTGTTTGCGATCCATGTCGTGGGTGCGGGCGACGAACGTCGCTTCGGCACCGAGCGCGACTGAGATCGGGTTGAACGGGTGGTCGAGTGAGCCGAATGGTGTCGACTTCGTGACCTTACCCATCTCGCTGGTCGGCGAGTACTGGCCTTTGGTGAGCCCGTAGATCTGGTTGTTGAACATGAGGATCTTCATGTTCACGTTGCGACGCAACGCGTGGATGAGGTGGTTGCCGCCGATCGAGAGCATGTCACCGTCGCCGCCGATGACCCATACGTGAAGGTCGGGTCGGGCCAGTGCGACCCCGGTCGCCACGGCAGGCGCGCGACCGTGGATCGAGTGAATGCCGTACGTGTTCATGTAGTACGGCAAGCGGGCCGCGCATCCGATACCGGAGACGAACACCAGGTCTTCGGGCTTGATGCCAGTGTCGGGCAACATCAGTTGTATGGCGGTGAGGATGCCGTAGTCGCCACAGCCGGGACACCAGCGAACTTCTTGATCCGATTGGAAGTCCTTGCGCGCGAGCTTGACCGGCGCACCGTTTGTTTCACTCATTCATCATCTCCAAAATTTGCTCTTCGAGGTCGGCGGCGTGGAACGGAACGCCGAACATTTTCCCGTAGCTGCGCGCGTCGACGAGGTACTCGGCACGAATCAGTCGCGAGAGCTGCCCAAGGTTGATCTCGGGCACGAAGATCTTCGGATAGCGATGCACGATGTCGCCGAGGTCGGCGGGAAACGGATTCATGTGTCGCAAGTGCGCGTGTGCGATCTTGTGGCCACGCCCCCGCACTCGGGCGACGGCTGCTTTCGCCGCACCCCAGGTTCCGCCCCAACTGAGAACGAGGATCTCGGCGCCGTCCTCGTCGTCGAGGTCGACGTGCGGTATGTCGCGCGCGATACCGGCGATCTTCGCGGCGCGGATGCGGACCATCGCGTCGTGATTCTCGGCGTCGTAGCTGACGTTTCCGGTTCCGTCTTCCTTTTCGAGGCCGCCGACGCGGTGCATCAACTTCGGCGTGCCGGGAACCGCCCACGGACGCGCGAGGGTCTCGGGGTCGCGCAGGTACGGCCAGAACTCGTCGCCATGATTGAGTTCAGTCGCGAACGGCACCGAGATGTCGGGGAGCGCATCGAGATCGGGCAGGTTCCACGGCTCGGCCGCATTGGCGAGATAGCCGTCGGTGAGCAAGATGACGGGCGTCCGGTACTTCAAGGCGAGACGTACCGCTTCGAAGGCAGCGTCGAAACAGTCGGCTGGTGACTGGGCGGCGACGATCGGCAGCGGCGCCTCTCCGTGACGGCCGTACATCGCGAGCAGTAGGTCGGCCTGTTCTGTTTTGGTGGGCAGACCGGTGGAAGGCCCGCCGCGCTGCACGTCGATCAGCACCATCGGAAGCTCGAGACTGATCGCGAGTCCGATGGTTTCGGACTTGAGGTCGACTCCGGGTCCGCTCGTCGCGGTGATCCCCAGACTGCCTGCGAAGGCGGCACCTACCGCGGCACCGGCGGCTGCGATCTCGTCCTCGGCCTGGAGGGTTTTCACTCCGAAGTTCTTGAGCTTCGACAGTTCGTGCAGGATGTCGGACGCAGGAGTGATCGGATACGACGCGTAGAAGATCGGAAGTTTCGCCTGCTGCGCGGCGGCGACGAGCCCGTACGAGAGCGCGACGTTGCCGGTGATATTGCGGTAGGTCCCCGCCGGCAGGTGCGCAGGCTTGATCTCGTAGGGGTGGTCGAACAGCTCGGCGGTTTCACCGAAGTTGAACCCGGCCCGGAACGCGGCCGTGTTCGCCTCGAGAACCTCGGTCCGATTCGAGAACCGGGTCTTGATCCATTCGATCAACGGGACGGTCGGACGGTCGTACATCCATGAGATGAGCCCAAGCGCGAAGAAGTTCTTCGAACGTTCGGCGTCACGGGGCTTCACCCCCAGGGGTCTCGTGGCTTCGACAGTGATCGAGGTCATCGGAACCTCGTAGACCCGGAATGCGGTGAGGGAACCGTCCCGTAACGGGTTCGATTCGTATCCCGCCTTGTCGAGGTTGCGCGTGTCGAACGCGTCGACATTGATGAGCAACGTCGAGCCGGACGTCATGTCGCGCAGATTCGCCTTCAGTGCCGCCGGGTTCATCGCGACGAGCACGTTGGGCGTGTCTCCGGGCGTTGAGATCTCGTGATCGGAGATATGTACCTGGAACGACGACACTCCGGCGATCGTCCCCGCCGGTGCGCGGATCTCGGCCGGGAAGTTGGGAAGTGTGGCCAGGTCGTTGCCGAACACGGCCGACAGTTCGGTGAAGCGGTCGCCGACGAGCTGCATCCCGTCGCCCGAGTCGCCGGCGAAGCGGATCACGACGCGGTCAAGTGTTTCGGCCCGACGGATCGGGCTCGCCTCTAGGGTCACCGTTGACCTCAGCTTTCTTGGGCTGTACACCTACGTGGGCCGATTCGTCCTCGACTGCCAGCTTTGCGCTTCGTTGCGCCGGCGCGTCTGACCCCCAATCGGCCTGGTTGCAGTCCACTGTACTGCCACGACCCGCGAAATCGGGTGTTGGGGGCCGGTCACCTCCGCCCTCCGGGTGGCTCGACACTCCATTCGGTCTTTCGGCCCTCGATCGCCGTACAACGCATCGTGTCCCGCCGGCCCGCTGATTTGAGTCTGCGCCCGGCCGAGTCGGGGTCGAGCGACTCGAGCGCGGCATCGCACGTCCGACGGCCCGCCCACACACGCCACAACATCCTCTTCGAGTCCCACGCGCGACGCAGTCGCGTCGCCGGCCCGGAGGAGCTGCCGGCAAAAACTGACCGACGAGACGTTCGTCGCGGCACTCGAGCGGTTCGACCTGCGCGGTCGGACTCAAGCCGACGCCGACATCGAGATTGGGAAGCCTCAACGTAGCGCCGAGCGCGGCCGCGCGGTTCGCTGGTCGAGCGGATGGCGTGTCCTGCGGCGGCGCCAGTCGCCGCAGGTTCGAGTCCGGCTGCGCGCGTGTCAGCGGGAACTATCCGAGGGCGAGAAGCCGTTCGGCGACGTCGGCGAAGGCTGCGTCACGGCGTCGGACGCGATCGAAAAGCTCGCGCGCACGTGGCAGGTCGCCGGTACGTTCACACAGATCGGCGAGCGCATACCAAACTCGTAGGTGATGCTCGGCCGGTCGTTGCACGTTCCCTCCTCGACGCTCGAGCATCGCGACCGCGTCGCGCAGGCGGCCGCGGTCGGCCAGCGACCCCGCCATCACGATGCGTCCTTCCGACACCAGCGCCGCCGACGGAGACGACGCGGCGAGCTCTTCCCACAGCGACGCCACCCGCGCCCACTTCTTTTGCGCCCGCGCGCAGTCCATCAACACGGGGTGTTGTTCTACCGAACCGGTCAGGTCAGCGAACGTGCCCAGCTCCCGAGCCGCGGCCGGGTACTGACCGAGTCGGTAGTGACATAAGCCGAGCAGCTCACGCACCGCCGCGGCGTCGGGGTATGCGTCGCGCAGCGGACGGAGCAGGCGCGCCGCGTCGCGTTCGTGTCCGACGTTGACAGCTTCCGCCGCTCGGGCAAGTTCCTGCACGGCTCGTCCGGCGCCCCGACCTGCGAGCTGACGGAGCTCCTCAGTCGCCTCCGTCGAACGTAGCGGCCGTCGTCGCGGCGTCGGCGTCTTGCGCGCCCGACGTGTCTTTTCGACCGGCGCGGCGCTGCCGGCAGCTCGCCGCACCGTTCGCAGCGACGGCCGCGCCGCAGCTTCGGGCACTGAAGTGTCGGGCTCGCCGCGTCGACGAAAACGCGGGCTCGGGTACTGGATTCCGCTGCGGGTCGGGTTGCGTTCATCGGTATTGCGGGACGTGCGCTTATTCGCACCCGCGGGCGGCCGACCACGACCGCCTCCCGAACGCCCGTCGGGACGACCGCGGCCGCCGGTGCTTCGAGTTCCGGCTCCAGCAAGGGTCTCCGGTCGGGGTGTCGACCGACCGGCCCGCGACTGGGGGCGGCCGCGACCGCCGGTCCCGCGCGAGTCGGGACGACCGCCGGAACGCCCCGCGTTCGAACGTCCGGTCGAGCGGCCTGCGCCTGTCCGTTCCCCGGCGCCTCGTCCGTCGCCGCCCGATCGCGGTTCGGAACGGCCGCGGCCCGCGCTGGGGCGGCCTGCAGCCGGCCGGGCCGGGCGGCCACTTGCGCTCGCACCTCGCGACTCGGGGCGCCCCCGACCGGCAGTTCCTCGCAAGTCCGGTCGCCCACTAGTGCGTCGTCCACCGGAGCGAGGTTCGGGCTCACCTCGCCCGTTCGAGGGCCGTCTGGCCGCGCCAGTACCGCGTCGCGTGGGCCTCGCCGAGGGTGGCGAGGGCTTGTCGCGAGCTTCATCGTGGCGACGCTTGCGCGGCGGGTCTTCCACTGCTGGTCCTGTCGTTGGAGGGCGTCACGCTACCTGGCGGGTGGACGAAACCGGGCCGTTCGAATCTCAGCGCGATCTGAGCGCGGTGCGTGCCTGCCAGAGCAACCTGTCGGGAAAACGGACCCACCTATGCGGTGCGTCCGCAGCGGTCATGGAAGGGGGTCAACCCCTGACTGGACTAACGGCCGTCGGGGTGGATCGTGTCGGCAGTGATCGTCAGGATCACGCGGACCTGATCGCGCCCGCCGTACCACGCGTACGGACCGCCTGTATACCGCTGCGAGACAGCTTCGATGTGTGCTGCCCCACCTTCGGTGGTGATGTTTGTGACACGTCCTCGGATGGCGAAATAGAACGAAGGGTTGGCGGCGTCGCAGACGGCGACGGAAACGCGGGCGTCCCGCTGGATGTTCCGCATCTTTTGGTGCGTCTGGACCGTGTTGATGATCACGTGGTCGCCGTCGGTGTCGACCCAGGTCTCTGTCATCTGCGGCGAGCCGTCAGGCATCAACGTCGTGATGAAGCACGGGTTCGCCCCGCGCAATAACTCGACGAAGCGATCTGGGAGCTGCACCGATTCAACGTTAGTACAAGTCCCCGATCCCGCCCCGAGCCGAAACAAGAACAATCGGCGGCTCTCCGCGGTTGCCACAACGTGCCGCGAGGGACGAGGCAGTTGTGGCGACTGAAATTCGAAGTGTCCGAAATCGCGGCGGCGGAGAACGCGATGACGCCCGCCTTGCTGGGCGGGCGTCATCTTCGAAAGAACCGGCGGCGTCCTACTCTCCCAGGGGGTCTACCCCCAAGTACCATCGGCGCGGGCGGGCTTAACTGCCGTGTTCGGAATGGGAACGGGTGTGTCCCCGCCGCCATGGCCACCGGATCATCTGTCAGTCTCGGCTGGTCTCCGAGTACTCCATAGCGAGCACGAACGTACTGTTCACACGTTGTATGTGCGATCAAGCCCTCGGCCGATTAGTACCGGTCGGCTGAACACGTCACCGTGCGTACACCTCCGGCCTATCAACCTGGTCGTCTACCAGGGGCCTTACCCGGTTAACCCGGTGGGAAACCTCATCTCGAAGTGAGTTTCGCGCTTAGATGCTTTCAGCGCTTATCTCTTCCGCAGGTCGCAAACCAGCCATGCTCCTGGCGGAACAACTGGCACACGAGAGCTGCGTCCGTCCCGGTCCTCTCGTACTAGGGACAGCCTTCCTCAGATTTCCTACGGCTGCACCGGATAGGGACCGAACTGTCTCACGACGTTCTAAACCCAGCTCGCGTACCGCTTTAATGGGCGAACAGCCCAACCCTTGGGACCTGCTCCAGCCCCAGGATGCGACGAGCCGACATCGAGGTGCCAAACCAT